>NZ_JBITFL010000002.1:917724-1069364 GCF_044456045.1 Nocardia sp. NPDC051052 | reverse complement strand
GCAGTAGTGCTCACCGGCCGGTGGCTCGGTTGACCAGCCTCACCCCAACCATTCACGCCCGGTCGTAGGCTCGCCGATCACTTCCCATTAGGGTGCGGATTTCGGTGGGGTGGACGGCGGAGGCGATCGTGGAATTGCGGCAGTTGCGGTACTTCGTTGTTTTGGCGGAGGAATTGCATTTTCGGCGGGCGGCGGAGCGGTTGTTCATTTCGACGCCGACGCTCAGTCAGCAGATCAAGGTGCTGGAGCGGGAGATGGGTGGGGCGCTGCTGAGTCGGGATCCTCGGGTCGAATTGACCGCGGCGGGGGAGGTGTTGTTCCGGACCGGCAAGGAAGTGTTGCGGTCGGTGGAGGGGGCGGTGCGGGAGACGAGGCGTGCGTCTGCCGCGGGGGCGCCGGTGGTTCGGTTCGGGTTGCTCAACGGTGTACCTCCTTGGCTCCCTTCGCGAATCGAGGAACTGCTGCCGTCCGGCACCCGGCTGGTGCTGACCGGGGGCACCACCGCCGACCAGGTTCGGTTGCTCGATGACGATGAGGTCGATCTCGCCCTGGTGCGCGCACCGCTTGCCCTGCCCGATCGCTTCGCTCAGCGGCCGATCGCCCGCGACGAACTCGGCGTTCTGATGTCCGCGGCACATCCGCTGGCGGATTCCGCCGAGGTCGAACCGGCCGATCTCACCGATCAGGAGCTCATCCTGTTCGCCAGAGAATCGGCCGCCGGCCTGCACGACGACCTGTTGCGTACGCTGCGAGAACGAGGTGCCCACGTGCGGCTCAGCGACAGCGCCATGGGCCACGCCCAAATGCTCGCGGTGCTGCCGTTGCTGCCAGACGTGATCGGCCTCAGCTCCTCGCGCGCCGCCGACCGCCCCGGACTCGTATGGCGCCCACTTCGCGGTGGACCGTTGGCGGTCACCTACGCCGCCATCTGGCGTGTCCCCGTCCGAAATCCAGCCGTACGCACCCTGGTCGACGTGTTGGCCGCCAGCCCCCAATGGCGCGCGACCGCCGATCAAACCTGACTACGCTGTCCGCATGTTCAGCATCGAGATATCGCGTAAATTCGCTGTGCGGCAGGGTCTTCCGTCTCCGGCGCGACGGGCTCGCGGAGTTCCGGCTCGGTCTCCGGGCGAGCCGTTCGCGGTCGAGTTGCGGGTTGGCTTCGCCTTCGTCGACGAGCAGCTCGGCGAGCGTGGGTGGTTCATCGACACCGATGAACTCGACAGCCTGATCGATGCGTTCGTTGGCGAGCTGACGGCTGATTCGTGGACCGAGAGGTTCCCGTTCCGGCCGACTTTCGAGCTGGTCAGTCGGTGGGCATTTGAACAGCTGGCCGTTTCGATACCGCAGCTGTCCCATGTCGAGCTGACGAATCTGTCCCTGGGCGTCTCGACCCGATACGGCCGCAGCTGACCGACTCTTCTCCGCGCCACACCATCGTCTTACTGTTCTCACAATTGTGCTGAGTAGCTTGATGTTTCGATGCCTGTCGATCACCTCGTCGGTAGCTCGCGCCGCATCACTGTCGATGTACCAGCCGAACGCAAAGGACGAGCAGTTGAAGCTTCGTAAGACCGGACGCATGGCGATCGCCGGCTTAGCCGTGGTCGCCGCACTGGGCCTGACGGCCTGCGGCAGCGATGACAAGTCGGATCCGCCGAAGTCACCTCGCACGTCGACCAGCGCGACCGCCAACCCGAACACGCCTGCCAACCCGAACACCCCCGCCCCGCCGACCGTCGATGAGCTGAATGCGCTGCTGCAGAAGGCGTTGGATCCGTCGGTGCCCAGCTCGGAGAAGCTGGACCTGGTGCAGGGCATCGAGGCCGACCCGGACCTGCCCAACCGTCTTGCGAAGGCGTTCAAGGATTCGAATGCCACGGCAGTGGTCACCGGAGTCACCGTGTTCGGCGATTCCGTCAGCGCCCAGGCGAAATTCACGATAAACGGCACCGAGAACATGGTCGACGTGCCCTTCGTTCTCGACGGCGGCAAGTGGAAGGTCCAGAAGACCTGGGCCTGCGGCGCCCTCACCAACCTCAACCAGCAATCCCCGGCCTGCACCGGCTGACCTGCTGCGTTAGTCCGGGTCTAACGCGAATTCGTTAGCGCGACATGGACACTCGACTGCCGCGGTGGTCAGGTGGAAACATGACAGATAGCGCAACAACAGAACGGGTCGTCATCGTCGGCGGCAGCTCCGGCATGGGATTGGCGTTGGCCGCCGCGCTGGTAACCGAAGGCGCGGAGGTCATCATCGCCAGCCGCTCGGCTGAGCGGCTGGCCGACGCGGAGCGCACCTTGTCCGAGGGACCGGGCAAGGTGCGCTCGCTCGTCGTCGACATCACCAGCGAGAGCGATATCGAGCGGTTGTTCACCGAGGTGGGTCCGGTCGACCACGTGGTGACCACGGCGGTCGACGTCGAGGGTGTGTATCAGCCCATCGCATCGTTCGACGTCGGACAGGCGCGAAAGACCTTGGACGCCAAGCTGATCGGTCCCGCTTTGCTCGCCAAGCACGCGCAGATCACCCCCGGCGGCTCCCTCACCTTCACCTCCGGCATCGCCGCCTACCGCCCCGGCCCCGGCTCCTCGATCGTCGCCGCCGCCAACGGCGCCCTCGAATCCCTCGCCTACGCGCTGGCCGTCGAACTCGGCCCGATCCGCGTCAACGTCGTCTCCCCGGGCTGGATCGACACCCCGATCTGGGACACCATCGCCGGCCCCGCCAAAACCGAACGCCACCAACAACTCGCCGCCCGCCTCCCCGTCGGCCGCATCGGCCAACCCGCCGAAGTAGCCCAAGCCATGCTGGCCGCAATGCACAACCCCTTCATTACCGGCACCGTCCTGCACGTCGACGGTGGCCACCGTCTCGTCTAGTCACGCCATGGCAGGGCCGGGTCAGAACCCACACGCACACTCACGGTGCAAGCAGCACACCCAGCACGCATGGTGTGCTGCTTGCACCGTCGGCGTTGTGAGCCTCCGATATGCGCCGTGGTGTGCCATTCAGCGACGGGAGAAATGGGTGGATAGGCGGGCGCACAAGGGTGCCAGCTCGGTGGGGGTGATGCGCGGGGAGTCCGGCCAAGAGTCGACATCGGTCCACGGAATGGTTGGTGGAGTGCCGATGGGGCGGGCGAAGACGTGCTGGTGGAAGTGGGCGACGGAGCGGCCCGTGATCGCGGAGAAGACGAATTCCGGAGCTAGTTCTTGTTGTAGGGCGTGGGCTGCGCGGGTTACTGCCACGCCGATGGCTGCGGCTTCGGCGTCGGTGAGGGTGGACACGGTTGGGGTGTGCCTGCGTGTTTCCACGAATAGGTAGCCGGGGACGGGGGAGCCCTGATCGAGGGGGCGGTGCGTTACGACGACTAATTCGTTTTCGAAGATCACCGGCCCTACGAGTGGGCCGATGCCTTGATGTTTCGCGCAGATAGCGCATTCGCTCCCCATTTGGTCACCGTAACGATGATCAGCGGGACGTCGCCGCGCGAATCTGGGGAGGACAGGAAGTGCATTTAGTTACGTTGATATGCGCATCTATCTACGAATACCTTGTTGAGAATGGCATTCAGAAAAAAGCAAGGACGGGGGAGGGCTAGTCGATGCGGAGGGCTGGGCGGTCGGGGTGGTCCCAGCGGGCGAAGAGGGTTGGGGTGGAGGGGGTTTCGTTGCCGAGGAGGGCGGGGATGGTCCAGTGGTCTTCGGGTGGGGTGATTCGGCGCAGGGCTTGTTCGGACATGTCGAGGCGGACGGTCAGGTCGAACTGGAGATAGCGGTCGAGCAGCATGGGGCCCGCGATGAGGAGGACGGTGTCGGCGGGGGCGGGGCGGATGGTGGCGCGGGCCGAGCGATCGGTGGCCTCGTCCCACAGGGCGGGGAGCCATCGGCCTTCGGTGTGCAGGGCGTCGATGACCTCGCGGCGCAGCGCTTCGAAGTCGAACCAGGAAGTGCGATAGGAGATTTCGTCACGGCCGAACTCCACGCGCACGGATGCCGGACGGACGTAGTCGTGCAGCGAGACCACCTCGGCGGGTCTGCCGGTGTCGCGCAACGCCGCGGCGACTCGGTCGGCGAGATCGGCCGGGCGGGCGGCGTCGGCGCCGTCGATGGCGACCACCCGATGACCGGGCAGGGCGCGGAGGCGCTCGACGAGACGTTCGATGAGGACGTCCTGGGTGATCGGAACGAACTGTGGCACCGGTCCATCAGAGCAAACTCGGTGATCGGCCCTCGACGGCGGCATCAGCTAATGGAGTGCCGACCTCTCGTTCGGTGGCAGCGCCACCAGCCTGCTCGTTCAGCCGGACGTCCAAGCACTCCGTCGGCCGGGACCCAGAATCCCATTGCTGGCCGATCACCCGACGGCCGAGGAGGAGGCCGGCGGGGTGGCGAGTTAATCTCAGCCCATGGCGACAATCGAAGAGGCGCTGGAGATAGAGCGGCTCGAGCGCGACATCTTCCGTGGGGCGTCCACGAAGACTCAGCTTCCGCGCACGTTCGGCGGACAGGTTGCCGGCCAGGCGCTGGTGTCGGCGGTGCGCACGGTCGAAGAGCGGTATCAGGTGCATTCGCTGCACGGGTATTTCCTGCGGCCGGGCAACCCTGACCAGCCGACGGTGTACCTCGTCGAGCGGATCAGGGACGGCCGCTCGTTCTGCACCCGCCGGGTCACCGGAGTGCAGGACGGTCAGGCGATATTCACCATGTCGGCGTCGTTCCACGTCGGTGACAAGGGCCCGGAGCATCAGGATGTGATGCCCGAGGTGCAGGCGCCCGACGACCTGCCGGACGCCAGCACCACGATGAGCCCCGAGCGCCTGTGGGCGATGCGCGAGTGGGAGCACTGGGACATCCGGACGGTGCCGCAAGATCAGGTGGCCCGCCGCGAAGGTGTCGTCTCTCAGCAGCAGGTGTGGTTCCGCTACCGCCATCCGCTCCCCGACGATCCGCTGTTCCACGTCTGCACCCTCGCCTACATGAGCGACATGACCCTGCTCGGCTCCTCGAAGGTGACCCACCCCGACGAGCAAACCCAAAACGCCTCCCTCGACCACGCCATGTGGTTCCTGCGCCCCTTCCGCGCCGACGACTGGCTCCTCTACGACCAGGCCTCCCCGTCCGCAGGCTTCGGCCGCGCCCTCACCGGCGGCAAAATCTACAACCGCGAAGGTCAACTCGTCGCGGCGGTAGTCCAAGAAGGACTCATCCGCGACCTCCGCGACTGACCCGCGCCCGCCGCGCACATCGTGGTGCACGAGTTCGTCGACGAATGGTGCGGGGCAAGGGAGCCGGTGCGCGGCGGGAACGTTTGTCGACCGCGGTGGTGTGAGTGTGGCCGACTCGCACCACCGCGGCCGCCTGAATTCGCTCAGGCTTTCAGCCCACCTGGACGCGCAGGTGGCAGACCACTGTGTCGGTCATACGGCGTAGGACGCGTTCTAGTTCATCGCTGCGATGGCTGGGTAGGACGCGGTTCCAGCCGATCGGGGGGTCGACCTCGGCGATGACCACGACTTTGCGGCGGCCCTCGAAGTTTTCGCGGACGTAGCGCGCTACCGGACCGCCGACTGTCGCGTCGCTGTCCTCGAGCAGCACCAGGCGCACCTCGGGATGCCAGGCCTCCCACGCCTTGGTGAACGCCTTGACCGACTCGCCGGGCAGGCAAACATGCACCGCGACAACGTCTTTGCCGATCGAGAGCGCCGCGGACAAGGCCTCGCAGCTCAGGTCGGAAACCTCGGACACCGGCACCACGATGACGGCGTCACGCGGACGAGGCGGCGGCGGTACCTCGTCGGACCGGCGGAACGCGCCGATCTTGCCGTAGGTGTCGCGAATTCGTTCCATGCCGACCACGAGCACCGGCAGGATCAACACGATCAGCCATGCGCCCGCGGTGAATTTCATTGCGGTGGTGACGATCGCGGCGATAAAGGTGAGTAGCGCACCGAACCCGTTGAGCGCCATCCGCCAACGCCAGCCCCCGGTCTTGGTCAGCAGCCAATGCCGCACCATGCCGACCTGCGCGATGGTGAATCCGACGAACACCCCGATCGCGAACAGCGGAACCAGCGCGTTCATGTTGCCGTTCGCGCCGAGCAGCAGCACACCCGCCGCGACGGCGAGGGTGAGCACGCCGTATCGATAGACCTGCCGCGGCGAGCTGACCGCGAACCGATGGGGCAGGCAGTTGTCGTCGGCCAGAATCTTGGTGAGCGTCGGCAGCCCGCCGTACGAGGTGTTGGCGGCCAGCGCCAGCAGCACAACGGTCGCGAATTGGACTACGTAGTAACCGATTCCGTGCCCGAGCGCGGCCTCGGTCAATTGTGAGAGCACCGTGGTGCCGTCGATCGGACGCACCTCGAACTTCTCGATCAGCAAGGCGAGCCCGATCAGCATGACGCCGAGCAACGCGCCGAGCGCGACCTCCGCCCGTTGCGCGCGAACCACTTTCGGCGCCTCGAAGCTGGGCACCGCGTTCGCGATCGCCTCCACACCGGTCAGCGCGGCACACCCACTGGAGAATGCCTTGAGCAGCAACAGCACTCCGACCGTGTGCACGTCCAGCACGGTCGCGGTGCCCTCGCTGACACTCGCGGGCTCGGAACGCACCAGTCCCGCGACGATCACCGTGCAGATACCGACCACGAACACCACGGTCGGCACCATGAACGCCCGTGCGCTCTCGGTGATGCCGAGCAGATTCAACGCCGTGATGCCGACCAGAATGGCGACGCACAACCACACCGTGTACGGCAGCAACGCCGGAAATGCCGAGGTGAGCGCGGCGACACCGGCGGCGATCGACACCGCGACGTTCAGCACGTAGTCGATGATCAGCGAGGCGGCGGCGGTCAGGCTGGTGCGATGCCCCAGGTGCGCCTTGGCCACCGCATACGCCCCACCGCCGTTCGGGAACGCCGCGATCACCTGCCGATACGACGCGACCAGCACCGCGAGCAACGCGGCGATCGCGAGCGTCACCGGCAGGGTCAGGCCCAATCCGGCGCCGCCCGCGGCGGCCAGCACCAACACGATCGCCTCGGGGCCGTAGGAGACCGACGCCATCGCATCGAGGGAAAGCCCCGCCAACCCGGTCGGCACGGTGAGGCCCCGGCGGGCACGGACCGTATTTGCCTCTCCGCGCGGCCCGGGGACCTTGCGCGGCAACACAGCTATCACTCTGCGAGTGTCGACCTGTTCCGGCCGCGCTGACCCTCCCGTTGACGGAACCCTGACGGCGACCGTGAGCAGGCCCACACCGCGGCGGCTCGTAAACTTTCCGACGTGAACGCTTCCCCGGTCGCCGCGCCCGCCGCCGACCTCGCCCCGACCGGCCCCACCATCGGCGTGCTGGCCCTGCAGGGCGACGTCCGGGAACACATCGCGGCCCTCGCGCACTGCGGCGCCGAGCCCGTGCTGGTGCGCCGCGCGTCCGAGCTGGCCGCGGTGGACGCGCTGGTGCTGCCCGGCGGCGAATCGACGGCCATCAGCAAGCTGCTGGAAGTCTTCGAACTGCTCGAGCCGCTGCGCGCGCGACTGCGAGATGGCATGCCCGCCTTCGGTTCCTGCGCGGGCATGATCCTGCTCGCCGACGAGGTGCTCGACACCCGCCCCGACGCGCAGCACCTGTCCGGCATCGATATGACGGTGCGCCGCAACGCCTTCGGTCGCCAGGTCGACTCCTTCGAGGTCGACCTCGACTTCACCGGACTCGACGACGGCCCGATGCGCGCGGTGTTCATCCGGGCGCCCTGGGTCGAGCGCGTCGGCGACGGCGTCGAGGTGCTCGCGACGGTGCCCGACGGACCGTTCGCGGGCCGCATTGTGGCAGTGCGGCAAGGGAAGGTCCTCGCGACGTCGTTCCACCCGGAGGTCACCGGCGATCTTCGGGTGCACCGCATGTTCGTGGACCTCGTCCGGGACGCGTAGTTCACGCGCCGTTCAGACCGCGATGACCGGCCGAGTAGGCTGGAGAAGTTGTTCGTCCGGCCAGGCCGGTACGGTACACACCACCAAACGTGCCATCGACCTGAAGGAAGTAGGGAATGAGCGGCCACTCCAAATGGGCCACCACCAAGCACAAGAAGGCGGGGATCGACGCGAAGCGCGGCAAGCTCTTCGCCAAGTTGATCAAGAACATCGAGGTGGCGGCCCGCACGGGTGGCAGTGACCCCGCAGGCAATCCGACGCTGTTCGACGCCATCCAGAAGGCGAAGAAGTCGTCGGTCCCCATCGACAACATCGAACGCGCCCGCAAGCGCGGCGGTGGTGAAGAGACCGGCGGCGCCGACTGGCAGACCATCATGTACGAGGGGTACGGCCCCAACGGTGTCGCGGTGTTGATCGAGTGCTTGACCGACAATCGCAACCGCGCCGCGGGCGAAGTCCGGGTCGCGATGACCCGCAACGGCGGCAACATGGCCGACCCCGGTTCGGTGTCGTACCTGTTCCACCGCAAGGGCGTCGTGACGCTGGAGAAGAACGGCCTGAGCGAGGACGACGTCCTGGTGGCCGTGCTCGACGCGGGCGCCGAGGAGGTCAACGACCTCGGTGACTCGTTCGAGATCATCAGCGATCCGAGCGACCTGATCCCGGTGCGCAAGGCGCTGCAGGCCGCCGAAATCGACTACGACTCCGCCGAATCCGGCTTCCAGCCGTCGGTGTCGGTCGAGGTGGATGCCGACGGTGCTCGCAAGGTGATCAAGTTGGTCGACGCGCTCGAGGACAGCGACGACGTGCAGAACGTATACACGAACGTGGATATTTCGGACGAGGTTTTGGCGCAGCTCGACGACTAGTCACGCAGGTTCTCGTAGTACTGCTTCATCGAGGGGTAGTAGTCCTCCCACCCGGGGCGGTCCGCATCATCGCGGGCCGCCCCGAGTGCGTCGAGGTAGTGCTCCCAGCCGGGGCCGACCTCGGCGATCGGCGCGTCGGGCTCCAGATGGTGGGTGAAGACGAGCTCGGTGCTGCCGTCGGTCTCCGTGAGCACCACCTCGAGGTGCCAGCTGCCGTAGTTGTCCTTGGTGGTGATCGCGAGCCGCGTCGGTGGTTCGCACGCGTCGATGTGCGCGTTGCTCCACGGCGCGTCCTCTTCGTGCACCATCTGCACCTTGATGTGCTGGCCGGTACCGGCCTTGCCCTCCCACGGCCCGAACCAGCGTGTGGTGCGGTCGGATTCAGTGACGCTGGCCCACACGTCCTCGATCGGCGCGGTGTTCCCGACGCGTCCGGTAGACCTCGGTGTCGAGTGCGTCGAGGCGGTGCTCCCACGGGTGCAGGTGGCGGGGTCGTGGGGTGGCGTCGAGGCTTGCTGTTGTTTCGCTGGTGATATTCCGGGGGTGAAAGCGTTGGGCATGAATCTGCTGGTGGCGCTCGATGCGGTGCTGGAGACGAACAGCGTCACCCGGGCGGGCAGGGGAAGGCGGCCGGTCGATGATCCGACCGGCCGCACAGGACGATTATTCGCGCGTCACTTCGGCAGCTCGGTCCGGCTGGACCACTCGTAAACACGCAACCGCCCCTCCGGGGTGTCCTTCTCCTTGCGGGTCACCTTGAAGTGTTCGTAACCACCCTTGAACGGGACTTTCAGTTCGACCCCCGGCGGGGTGATGGGAACGATTCGCGCGGGCATGTCTTTCGGCCCGCCCTCGAGGACAGCCTTCACAACAGTGCTCATCATCGGATGGTAGAAGCGTGACCGTCCCGATTTCGCGGATTCACCGAAGCGCCGCGCGGAAAAAGTTTCGGTGTCAGGGCACAGTGACAACCAGTTTGCCCACGGTCCGACCGGTTTCGCCCAACGCATGCGCCTTCGCGGCGTCGATCAGCGGGAAGGCGCCGGCGATCGTCGGACGCAACTCACCGGATTCGACGAGCCCGGCGAGCGCGACCATGCCGGCATGGTCGTCCTCCACCAGCAGGCGCAGCGCGCGCACGCCGAGCTTGCTCGCCTCGCCTGCCAGATCGAGCTCGCCGAACGGGCGCAGCGTGACCAGCAGGCCACCCGGACGCAGTGTGCGTAGCGAGCGAATGCTGTTGTCGTCACTGGTCGAATCCAGCACCACGTCCACATCGCGGACCGCTTCGGCGACATCGGTTGTGCGGTAGTCGATCGCCTCGTCCGCGCCGAGACCGCGCAGGAATTCGTGATTGGGCGTGCTGGCCGTGCCGATGACGTAAGCGCCGCGCGCCTTGGCGATCTGCACGGCGAAGTGCCCGACACCGCCCGCCGCCGCGTGGATCAACACCCGCTGGCCTGCCCGCAAGTCGGCGGTGTCGACCAGGGCTTGCCAGGCGGTGAGTGCTGCCAGCGGGATCGCGGCGGCCTGAACATGATCGAGGCTCGCGGGTTTGCGGGCGAAGGCGCGGGCCGGGCCGACGACGTACTCGGCCATCGCGCCGTGACCGTTCGGGTAGGGCAGCATGCCGAAGACTTCGTCGCCCGGTTGCCACAAGGTCACGCCGATACCGATGTCAGCGACCTCGCCGGACACATCCCAGCCGAGAACGAAAGGCGGTGGGGGCAGGAAAGCGCCCGCGTTGGCCCGGTGCTTCCAGTCGGTCGGGTTGAGTCCGGTCGCACGCACCCGCACCAGAATTTCGCCGGGACCGGGCACCGGGCGGGGGAGTCGCACCTCGGTGAGTACCTCCGGGCCGCCGAGGGTGTCCTGACTGATCGCACGCATATTTTCGCTCATTGCACCGAGTTTGCCGCTCCAGCGCCCGCCGGGAAATGGCGTGATTGCCATTCTTCGATATGATCGTGCCATGACGTCTACGGTTCATCGGGTCGCGGTGCTGGCGCTCGACGGGGTCTATCCGTTCGAGCTCGGCATCCCGAACCGGGTATTCGGCAGTGCGGGCGGCCGATACGAGGTCCGCACCTGCTCGCTCGACGGCGAGCCGGTCCGCACCGCCGCGGATTACTCGATCGCGGTCGCGCACGACAGCAGCATTATCGATACCGCCGACACCGTGATCCTGCCCGCCTGCGACATCGCGATGACCCTCGACGGCGATCTGCCCCAGCCGGTGCGCGACGCGCTCGCCCGCATCCGGCCCGATGCGCGGCTCGTCGCGATCTGCACCGGCGCGTTCGTCGCGGCGGCCGCCGGTCTGCTCGACGGGCGCCCGGCGACCACGCATTGGCATGAGGCCGGCCTCTTCCGGCGCACGTTTCCGCGCGTTCGCCTCGATCCCGACGTGCTGTACATCGACGACGACGACATCCTCACCTCCGCGGGCGCGGCGGCCGGTATCGATGTGTGCCTGCACCTCGTGCGCCGCGACCACGGCAGCGCGGTCGCCAACGCCGTGGCCAGGCGCTGCGTCATCCCGCCGTGGCGCGACGGCGGTCAAGCTCAGTACATCGAGCAGCCCGTGCCACCGGCCACCTCGGCAGGCACCGCCGCCGCCCGGCAGTGGGCGCTGGAAAACCTCCACCTGCCGCTCACCGTCGACGAACTCGCGGTCCGCGCCCGGATGAGCAAACGCACCTTCGCGCGCCGCTTCAGCGAGGAGGTCGGTATGAGCCCGGGCCGCTGGCTGATTCAGCAGCGCCTGTTCCGCGCCCGTCACCTCCTCGAATCGACCGACATGACGGTCGATCGAATCGCGGGCGAGGTCGGTTTCGCCACCGGAACCTCGTTACGCCAGCATCTACACGAGGCAATCGGGGTCTCACCCCAGGCCTACCGTCGCACCTTCACCCAGACCCTCTCGCCTGTTTGACGCCGAGGGCAGAGTCGGATCATGACCACGTGCGCAAGAGTGGTCCGCCCTCGTGCCCGTTGACCAAAGGGTCAGGGCGTGTTGGGGATAGGGAGGCCGAGTCGAGCGGTGATCCAAGGCAGGGACGAGGTGAAGGCGGCTGAGGCGAACTGCCAGGTATGGCCGCCTTGGGTGGTGTGGATGGTGCAATCGATGCCGACTTCATGGCCTTGGTTGCACAGCTTTTCGGCGGCGCCGACCTCGCCGGTGTCTTGAACGCCGTCGTGGCCGCCCATGCCGGGGTTGTCGTCGTCCATCGCGGGACGCGGCCCCCGCGGTGCGCCATTGCCGGTGGGGTAGTGGCGCTGTGGTGGGGTGAGGTCGTCGAAAAGACCTGCGATACCGGTGTATTGGCCGTGGCGGGCCATGACGGTGAGCGGGTCGAAGGCGGCCCACTGGTCGGCGTTGCCGCCGAAGAGGCGGGCGATGGTTTGGTCCTTGGTGCCGGAGACGGGGCCGACGTCGCCCGCGATGTCGACGAAAGTATGGATCAGTTCCGGGTGCATGACCGCCAGGCCGACGGCGCAGGTGCCGCCCATGGACCAGCCGACCACCGCCCACTGCGCGGGGTCGGCGGCGGCGCCGAAGCGAGATTCGAGGTAGCTCGGCACATCTCGGGTCAGATGGTCGGCGGCGTCGCCGCGCGGTCCGTTCACACATTCGGTGTCGTTGTTGAAGCTGCCGCTGGAGTCGACGAAGACGAGGATCGGCGCGCGGCCGCCGTTGGCGGTGGTGAACTGGTCGACGGCGGGCATGATCTGTCCGCTGCGGATCCAGTCGGCGGGGGTGTTGAACTCGCCGCCGATCATCATTACCACCGGCAGCGTGGGCGGGGTCGGCCCGGCGAACCAGGCGGGCGGCAGGTACACGTACTCGGTGCGATGCGGAAAGTTGCTGCCCGAGTCGGGAATGTCGACCGGCACGATCTTGCCCGTCGACACGCCGGTGTCGCGCAAGCCGGCCAGCGCGTCGAGGTCGGTCTGCTGCGGCAGCGGCCCGGCGGTGAGCGCACCCCACGCGGACTGCAGGGTTGGGTAGTAGCCGACCCATTGGTTGAGCACCAGACCCGTACTGAGCAGCGCCAACGGAATGGCAAGCAGCGCAATCCCGCGCCGCCACCACCGCGCACCCCGCCAGCCGAGCACCGCGACGGCCAGCGCGCCCGCCGTCCCACCGATACAAGCCCACAGCAACGGGGGCGCTGGATCCGAGGCCAACCCCTGATTCGACACGTACCACCGCGCGACCAGCGCACCGAGCACGCCGATCAGCACGCACACCGGCACCTGAATCAGCCACCACCGCCGCGTCCTTCGCGCGACGGCGACCAGCAGAAAAACCACCGCGACGAGCTCGACGGTCAACGGCAGCCACCCGTGCAGCAGGGCGATCCCATGATGAAAGGTGTTCTGATAGTTCGGATTCAGATTCGCCGACGGCAACTGCGGGGCCGGTGGTGGCACCGGGATCGCGGGCGCGGCAAACGGCACTCCAAGGGCAGACACCTACGGCATTGTCGACACCGTTCCTCGAGACACCCTGTGAATCTGCTCCAGCCAACCTGGGTGGTGGCGCGCGGGCGAAACTTGTCGGTGGGCACTGGCATAGTCGGTCCCGTGCCCTTCAGTACTCGCTTAGAAGTCCGGGTGTCCGACCTGGATCCACAGTTGCACGTCACCGGCGCGGCGTATCACCAGTACGCCGACCACTCGCGGTTCGCCTGTGTGCAGGCGGCGGGGATCTCGGTCGACGAGTTGATCGCCGACGGGTTCGGGCCGGTGAATCTCGAGACGACGATCAAATTCCATCGAGAGCTACGCGGAGGAGACACCGTCGACGTGTCCTGCGCGTGGCTGTGGGGGACCGGCAAGACGTATCGCGTCGAGCAGATCCTCACTCGCGCGGACGGCGAGGTGGCCGCCACCGTGATCAACGTGAGCGGATTGCTCGACCTCAAAGCGCGACGTCTTGTCGCAGATCCGGCGCGTGAGTGGGCAGCCCGCGCCGGTAAACCGGAGCTACTCGGCTTCCCGGTAGTGCCGTAGGTCGCTCGGCAGACGGCCTGGTGCACCCCGTGTCGCTGGACCGTGAAAGACCCTGCCTCCGCTAGACTATCGAACAGTTGTTCGTGTCTGCGAGAGGGGTTTTCGTGCGGGTGATGGGCGTCGACCCCGGGCTCACCCGGTGCGGCCTCAGCATTGTCGAGGGCGGTATCGGCCGGAAGGTGACCGCGATCGCCGTCGATGTGGTCCGCACTCCGCCCGACATGGACCTCGCCCATCGCCTACTAGAGGTCGCCAACGCCGCGGAATTGTGGCTGGACACGCACAAACCAGGGGCCGTCGCGATCGAACGGGTCTTCGCCCAGCACAATGTGCGTACCGCGATGGGCACCGCGCAGGCGGGCGGCGTGATCGCGCTGGCGGCCGCGCGCCGCGGCATACCGGTCGCGTTCCACACGCCCAGCGAGGTGAAGGCCGCGGTCACCGGCAACGGCACCGCGGACAAAGCACAGGTCACGGCCATGGTCACGCGAATACTCGGCTTACAGGTCGCGCCGAAACCGGCCGACGCGGCGGATGCGCTTGCGCTGGCCATCTGCCATTGTTGGCGGGCGCCGCTGATGGAGCGGATGGCCAAGGCCGAAGCCCAAGCGGCCGAGGCGCAACGCAAGTACGCGGAACGGCTTGCCGAACAACGGAAGGCGGTACAGAGGTGATCGCGTCGGTACGCGGTGAGGTGCTGGAAATCGCCCTCGACCACACGGTGATCGAGGCGGCGGGCATCGGTTACCGGCTCAATGTCACCCCCGCGACGCTGTCCACGCTGACCCGCGGCGAGGAAACCCGGCTCTACACGGCGATGATCGTCCGCGAAGACTCGATGACGCTGTTCGGCTTCGCCGACACCGAGGCGCGCGACCTGTTCGGTCTGCTGCAAACGGTGTCCGGCGTCGGCCCCCGCCTGGCCATGGCGGTGCTCGCGGTGCTCGAACCCGAGGCACTGCGCAAGGCGCTCGCCGAAAGCAATGTCGCCGCACTCACCCGGGTGCCCGGCATCGGCAAGCGCGGTGCCGAACGCATGGTGGTCGAGCTGCGCGACAAGGTGAATCTCGTTCCGGTGCAATCCGGCCCGCCCGGTGCCGCCACCCCCGTCATCACGCCGGTGCGCGACCAAGTGGTCGAGGCGCTCACCGGCCTCGGCTTCCCGATCAAACAGGCCGAGCAGGCCATCGACTCCGTCCTCGCCGAACAACCCGCCGCCGACACCTCCGTCGGGCTGCGCGCCGCACTCAACCTGCTCGGCAAGAATCGGTAACACCGCATGGATTCCCAAGAGGAAGTGGACGAATCCCAGGTCACGCCAAGCTATTTGAAGTCCGACGGCGAGATCGAGGCCAGCCTGCGCCCGAAGTCGCTCGACGACTTCATCGGCCAGCCGCGCGTGCGCGAACAGCTGACACTGGTGTTGCGCGGCGCCAAACAACGTGGCGGCACACCGGATCACGTGCTGCTGTCCGGCCCGCCCGGCCTCGGCAAGACCAGCATGGCGATGATCATCGCGACCGAACTCGGCACCGCACTGCGCATCACCTCCGGTCCCGCATTGGAACGCGCGGGTGATCTCGCGGCCATGCTCAGCAACCTGGTCGACGGCGACGTGCTGTTCATCGACGAGATCCACCGCATCGCCCGCCCCGCCGAGGAAATGCTCTACCTCGCGATGGAAGACTTCCGCGTCGACGTGGTCGTCGGCAAAGGACCCGGTGCCACCTCGATCCCGCTCGGCATCGCCCCGTTCACCCTGGTCGGTGCCACCACCAGGTCCGGTGCGCTGACCGGCCCGCTGCGCGACCGCTTCGGTTTCACCGGGCACATGGACTTCTACGACCCCGACGAGCTGCTGCTCATCATCCTGCGTTCGGCGCAGATCCTCGGCGTGCAGATCGATCGCGAGGCGGCCGCCGAGATCGCCGGCCGATCCCGCGGCACACCCCGCATCGCGAACCGCCTGCTCCGTCGAGTCCGCGACTACGCCGAGGTCCGCGCCGACGGCCTGATCACCCTGCCCATCGCACGGGCCGCACTCGAGGTGTACGACGTCGACGTGCTCGGCCTCGACCGCCTCGACCGTGCCGTACTCACCGCCCTGGTGCGCAGTTTCGGCGGCGGACCCGTCGGCGTCTCCACCCTCGCGGTGGCCGTCGGTGAGGAGGCCGCCACCGTCGAAGAGGTCTGCGAACCCTTCCTCGTCCGCGCGGGCATGGTCGCCCGCACCCCCCGCGGCCGCGTCGCCACCGCCGCCGCCTGGGAACACCTCGGCCTGGTCCCACCCCCCGACCTGGTCTTCGGCGCCATCGAAGTCCGAGGCCGCACCCCCCAACCCACCCTCGACCTCTTCGAGTAAGCATCGACGTGAGTCAAATGGTCGCTGTCGAAGATCATTTGGCGACCTTATGGCTCACGTCAATGGTTCGGTGATCTTGCTGGCGTTCGGAGCCTCGGTTGCCGCGCCCAGTTTGGTGCCGCGCGTGGTTGGTGCGGCGCGCGTAATTTGGTGCCGTGCGCACGAAACTGTCAGCAAATTCGTGCGCGGGAGGCGAACGGGTGTGCGGCGAGCTGGTCTCCCGTCGCGGCGCAGCGGCCAGAGCTCCAGTCGCTGCGTACAACTTGGTGCGGCGCGTGATTTGGTGCGGTGCGCGTGATTTGGTGGGGCGCGCATGAAACCGTCGGCAATCTTGTGCGCGCCGGACGAGCAGGTGCGCGGGAGTTGGTCCAGCGGGAGGTGCTACTCGCCGGCGTCGCGGTGCAGGGTCCAGCGGTGGTGTTGGTGTTCGGCGTGCTGTAGGGCTGTGACGACCAGGTCCATGAATGCGTCTACCTCGTCGCCCTGGTATCCGCGGGTCCCGATCCTCGCGTCACTGAAACGCACCGAGCGCACGTCGGCGACGGTCAGGCTGCCGGGCCCGCCGTGCGCGAGGGTCGCGGCGACTAGGTCGAGGAAGGCGTCGACCTCGTCTTCGTGGTACCCGCGACGACCGACCGGCGCGTAGGTGAACCGCATGCGCTGCACATCATCCGGTGTGAGTATCGACTGCCCGTTGCCGGAAGGTGTCGGCCGCGCGCCGCGTTGCCGGATCTCGAGCTCGACCCGCACCTGATCCAGATACTCGTCGACCTGGTCGGCACGATATCCGCGTCCACCGGGCCGCGGTGCGCCGAAGGTGACGTGCCGCAGATCGTCGGCGGCGAGGGCGCCCTGTCCGGCCATGGTCGCGGCGACGAGGTCGAGGAACGCGTCCACCTCGTCCGCATGGTAACCACGCTGCCCGAATGGTGGTGTCGCGAAACTGATTCGGCTCACATCCTCGGGGGTCACGGGCGACATTCTGTCAGGCCCGATGCGCCGGTCCGTCGGAATGTGCGTTTTCGTACTCCCTGGTCTCTTGCGACCACGAGCGCCCCCTGGCGGACACGTCGGAACTGTTGCCTCACCTTAACGCCGCCAGGCCCGTCAGGGGGCTTATCGATTTGCTCAATCCTTGCGGACTCCGTCGATCAGCAGCCGCCGGATGGCCTCGTTGAGACCACGGATGGCTCCCTCGTCGGCGTCGCGCAGGCCGTGCACGATGCCGGCGAGCAGCATGCCGGTGACCGCCCGCGCGGTATTGACGGTGTCCAAATCCGCTCGCAGGTAACCGAGTTCGACGCCGTGGTCGAGATAACCCGCGGTGAGCGCGTCGGCCATGTCGAGCAGGCCGTAGAGGCGCGCGGTGAGTTCTTCGTCGATGCCGGGCGCGTGCACGAGCAGCAGCTGGGCGACGCGGCGGTCGTCCATCAGGATGTGCGTCAGCGCCTGGCCGATTCGGTCGGTCTGCGCGCGGTATTCGTCCAGCGTGGTGGCGGCGTCGGGGGCGTTCTCGGTGCCGAGGGTGTCGATGATCTTGGCCGACAGGTCGTCGATGACGTGGTCGATGATGTCGCGTTTATTGCTGAAGTAGCGGTAGAAGGTGCCGTGCCCGATGCCGAGGTGACCGGCGATGTCCGCGATCCCGGTGCCGTGATAGCCCTTCTCCGAAAAGCAGACGAAGGCGGTGTCGATGATTTCCTGGCGGAGCTCGGCTTTGCGCCGCTCGGCACGCGTCAATGGCTTCGTCACGCCACCGATGATACAGTCGTCACAAACGGAATGATGTGTCATT
The DNA here is from genome assembly GCF_044456045.1 of Nocardia sp. NPDC051052. Lineage (NCBI taxonomy): Bacteria > Bacillati > Actinomycetota > Actinomycetes > Mycobacteriales > Nocardiaceae > Nocardia > Nocardia sp. NPDC051052. Next base: position 1,051,381 of record NZ_JBITFL010000002.1, on the reverse strand, counting down.
CTGTGATAAACGGTTCACATACCTGGAGGTTCGGAGTGGCGCCTCAGTACGACGCGGTCGTGGTCGGTGCGGGATTCGGTGGCATGGGGGCGGGCATCGAGCTCGATCGACTCGGCCTGAGCAACTACGTGATCCTCGAACGCGAGGACGATCTCGGCGGCACCTGGCACGTCAACCATTACCCCGGCCTGGCGGTCGACATCGCCTCGGTCACCTACTCGTACTCCTTCGAGCCGAACCCGTATTGGACGCGCCTGTTCGCGCCGGGCGCGGAGCTGAAGAAGTACGCGGGCCACATCGCGGACAAGTACGGCCTGCGTCGCCGCATGCGGTTCGGCACGGTGGTCGACGGCGCCCGCTGGGACGAAGAGCACCAGCAGTGGGTGGTCTCGGTCGCGGGTGGTGAAACCCTCACGGGCCGTTACCTGCTCACCGCTACGGGCTTCCTGTCGCAGCCCTACACCCCGCCGTTCCCCGGCATCGATTCGTTCGCAGGCAAGATCATCCACACCACCGCGTGGGAGGACGATTTCGACCTCACCGACCGCAAGGCGGCGATCATCGGCACCGGCGCCACCGCCGTGCAGCTGGTGCCCGAGGTGGCCAAGAAGGCGAAGGCGCTCACCGTCTTTCAGCGCACCCCGATCTGGGTGGTGCCGAAGATCGACGCCGCCATTCCAGGCCCGGTGCAGAAGCTGTTCGATCGGGTGCCGGTGACCCAGAAGGCCGCGCGCCTGTTCAACACCACCCTGCTCGAGGCGCTCATGGTGGTCGGCGTGCTGCACTACACGCAGGCCAAGCCGCTGAACAAGGCCGCGGGCATCCTCGCCAAGGCGCATCTGCGTACCTCGGTGCGGGACAAGGAAACTCGCAAGCAGCTCACCCCGCACTACGACTTCGGCTGCAAGCGTCCCACCTTCTCCAACACCTACTTCCGCAGCTTCAACAAGCCGAATGTGCGCCTGGAGACCAACTCGATCGAGCGCATCGAGGCCGACGGCATCGTCACCGCCGACGGACACAAGACCGAGATCGACACGCTGATCCTGGCCACCGGCTTCAACCTGTGGGACGTGAACTTCCCGGCCATCGAGATCATCGGCCGCGACGGCGTCAACCTCGGAAAGTTCTGGCGGGACAACCGTTTCCAGGCCTACGAGGGCATCACCGTGCCGAAGTTCCCGAACTTCCTCAGCCTCAACAGCCCGTACTCCTACAGCGGCCTGTCCTACTTCACCACCATCGAGGCACAGATGAAGCACATGGGACGGCTCTTCGCCGAGCTGTTCCGCCGCGGCGAGGACACCTTCGAGGTGACCGAGCAGGCCAACGCCGGATTCCTGGATCGGGTCACCGACAAGCTCGGCACCTCGGTCTTCTACGGCGGCAACTGCTCCACCGCGCGCAGCTACTACTTCAACCCGCACGGCGAGGCCGCGCTGCTGCGCCCGACCAGCACCCTCAACGCGCACCGTGAGGCGGTCAGCTTCCCGCTCGACGACTACGTCTACGGAAAGTCCGCCTGACCGAGCTAGGGCGTTGCGCCAGCCCCGCCGGATCGATTCCGGCGGGGCTCGCCGCGCTACTTGGCGATCTTGCGCAACACCCACTCCGCGAGCGTCGGTGTCACCATCGAATGCTCGGTATTGGTTGCGTTGCAACAGAACTCGGTGAGCGCGGTGTGCTCGGAGGTCACCTTGCGCAGATCCTTGTCGAGCTCGACCTCCCAGGTCATCGGGTCGAAGTCCAACGCGATCGCGCTGACCGACGGGACGAAGCAACTCCAGCGCTTCGCTTCTTCCATATCGATCCCGAGTGTCATTGCGACCTGCCCGAACGAATCCAGCAGGCCGCCCGGTGCGCCGTCGAACGGCGCGACCTCGCTGGTCGTCGAGCTGCGCGCGGTCAGCCCGAGATGCATGCCGCCGATCGGCTGCTTGTCGCCGAAGGCGGGCTGATACCGCGCGGTGGCACTGCCGACCAGGCCGCCGAGGAATTTCTTGTCGAAGACGATCTCCCCGGCCTGCAGCGCGGGCCCCTGTCCGTCGGCACGCCCGTTCGCGACGCCGAGCCGCTCCGGCCGCTGCGGGAAACCGCCCAAATCGGCCAGCTCCTGGACGAATTGGGCGCGCAACGGCGATGCGGTGGCGACCGGACCCGAATACCGCGCGTCCGCCACCCACGCCCACAGCAGCTGCTGTGCCGCGGGGCTGCGAATCAGGCTGGCCTTGCTCGCCTTACCCGGCGTCACCGTCTCGAAGAACTCGAAGAAGTACGCCATCTGCTGCAGGATCAGCGGAATCCACGCCCCGTTGTGCGGCGAATCCCAGGACAGGTAGGTCCCGGTCCGATGATCCTCGTCGGCCCGCTCCATCGCGGCGAGCGCGTGCCGCGTGATCAGGCCGCCCATGCTCACGCCGCCGGTGATCAGCGGTGTATTGCCCTGCTGCTCGGCGATGACCTTGCCGATGCAGGCCCGTGCCACGCCCGAGTTGACCTGGATGTAGTCGTGGCGAGCATCGAAGCCGAGCAACACGATGTCGATACCCGCGGCGAGCAACTGGTCCAACAGGCGCTCACCCGCATCGGAATACGGGTGGTTGAACCACTGCCACAGTCCGTCCAGGTCGCTGGGACCGTAGTTGAATCCGTCGGCGAAGATCATCGGATTGACCAGGCGTTCGTGCCCGGTCCCCAGATGGACCGCCGCCGTGCCTTTACCGTATTTGCCTAGGTAGGAGTGTTCGGAAACAAGCGGCCACTCATAGTCCGGGCGTCGCGCGGGCTCACCGTTTCTGGCGTCCGGTGTGCCGAACCACGGTCCTGATTCGGCGATCCGGGCCAGGTCGTACAGCTCTGGCGCCGCCAGATCCCCGGCGGCTTTCTGCAGCAGCGTTTTTACATCGATTCTGGCTTCCTTGACCATCATCGTCCCCTTTGTGAAGGCACAGAAGGTCCCGAGACACGGCTCGAAGGTCGATGAGTTCGTGCGTAGATCAGGCTCCCCGGCAACGCCGTCGGGACATCCTGCGCGATGAATTCCCTGCGATTTCTACTGTAAGCCAACAGAATTCGTTGCGGACCGGTTTCGCGCCGGAGAATTTCCGGGCAAACCGACCGGGCTATTCTGGCTCCGGTGGTGGCCGCGGATTCGCCGTGCGATATGGCCGATCGGCACACCGGCGCTCCCCAGCAGGTGTGCCGGTGTGGCGGCGGAGACATGAACTGGCAGACTGTCTGGGTACATACCTATCCCACCCACAAGACTAGGGACTGACTTCGACGATGGAACTTCTGTTTCCGCTGCTGCTGGTAGCCCTGCTCGTGCCGATGTTCCTCGGCGTTCGCCGCCAGAAGCGGGAAGCCGCCAAGGTCACGGACATGCAGGACACCCTCAAGGCGGGCGACCAGGTGATCACCACGTCGGGGCTGTACGGCACCGTCGTCGATCTCGACGACACCACGGTTGATCTCGAGATCGCCGAGGACGTCGTCACGACGTGGCTGCGCGCGGCCATCCGCGAGGTGCGCGTCGAGACCGAGCCGGTTGCCGACGACGCCGACACGATCGAGGTCGACTCGGCCGCTGCCGACACCAACGGCGCGCACGTGGCCGACGCTGTCGAGGAATCCGCCGCGCAGACCGAGACCCGGCTGACCAAGGACTGATGTCCTTCGGCGTGCCCGCGCGCCGGATGCCGCCGCGACCATGGCCTGTTGGCCGAAGCCGCGGCGGCGTCCGATCCGCGGGCCCCGTCGCTTACGCCACTACTGTCCGCACCCGGCGTCGCTGGTGTGTGCCTGCCTGTTCCATTCTCGACTTCCCGCCTAGGAGATGACGTACTGTGCCACCTTCCCAGGGATCGGCGCATCCGCTCCGGTTGCTCGGCGTTTACGCCGCGCTGCTGGCCGTGATCTATGCGCTGGTGTTCTTCACCGGTGACAAATCCTCGACACCACGGCTCGGCATCGACCTCCAGGGTGGTACCCGGGTCACGCTGACCGCCCGAACGCCGGACGGCGGCAAGCCGAACCAGGACAGCCTGAAAAAGGCGCAGGACATCATCGAGAACCGGGTCAACGGCCTCGGTGTGGCCGGGTCCGAGGTCGTCATCGACGGCGACAACCTGGTGATCACGGTGCCCGGCGACGACGGACAGCAGGCGCGCGCGCTGGCGACCACCGCCAAGCTGTACATCCGCCCCGTGCTGACTGCCGTGCCCGCCGCTCAGCGCGGCCAGGCGCAGCAACCGGCACCGGGTGCGACGCCGCCCGGTGCGCCGGGTGAGGTACCGCCCGCTCCGCCGGGCGACGCACCACCGGCCGCCCCGAACGCCCCGTCGGTCGGGGCGCCCGCCTCGGGCGGCGAGGCCGTGGAGCCGGCCCCGCAGCAGCGAGTGTTCCCGGCGCAGGGGCCGACGCAGCCGCCCGCGGATCCGAACCTCACCCCGCAGGAACAGGCGACCAAGGACATGCAGGACGCCAAGAAGATCCGGCAGAGCGCCGACCCGACCGTCCAGCAGGCCGCGATGGCCACGCTGGACTGCACCAAGCCGGACCCGTTGCAGGGCAACGACGATCCGAACCTGCCGCTGGTCGCCTGCTCCACCGACGGCCAGGAGATCCTGCTGCTCGACAAGAGCCGGATCGACGGCCAGGAGATCAAGAGCGCGAGCTCGGGCCTCAACACCCAGCAGGCGCGGCACGAGGTGTACCTCGAGTTCAAGTCCGGCGGTAGCGACGCGTGGGCCACGCTCACCGGCGAATACGTCAACAAGCGGGTCGCCTTCGTGCTCGACACCAAGGTGGTCAGCGCGCCGACCGTGCAGCAGGGACCGCAGCAGGGTGGCCGCACCCAGATCTCGGGTAACTTCACCGCGTCCTCGGCCAAGGAACTGGCGAACACGCTGAAGTATGGTTCGCTGCCGCTGTCGTTCCAGACCTCCGAGGCCGAGACGGTGTCGGCCACGCTGGGGCTGTCCTCGCTGAAGGCGGGCCTGCTCGCCGGTGCGATCGGCCTGGCCGTGGTGCTGCTCTACTGCCTGGCCTACTACCGCATGCTCGGGTTCGTCACCGGATTCTCGCTGGTGGCTTCAGGTCTCGCGGTCTACGGCATCATGGTGCTGCTCGGTAGATGGATCGGGTTCACCCTCGACCTCGCCGGCATCGCCGGTCTGATCATCGGTATCGGTATGACCGCCGACTCGTTCGTGGTGTTCTTCGAACGCATCAAGGACGAAATGCGCGAGGGCCGTAGCTTCCGTTCGGCCGCGCCGCGCGGCTGGCAGCGCGCCCGCCGCACGATTCTGTCGGGTAACGCGGTCAGCTTCATCGCCGCCGCGGTGCTCTACATCCTCGCCGTCGGCCAGGTGAAGGGCTTCGCGTTCACCCTCGGTCTCACCACCATCCTCGACGTCGTCGTGGTGTTCCTGGTGACCTCGCCGCTGGTGTTGCTCGCCTCCCGCACGAACTACTGGGCCAAGCCGTCGGTCAATGGGCTCGGTGCGATCCAGCAGGTCGCGCGCGAGCGGAAGGCGGCCGAGGCCGCACTCGGGAAGGCGTGAACGAGATGACGAACCACACGAGCACGTCGCGCACCCCGAAGCCGGCCGAGACCACGGACGTGTTCGCCGCGGTGACCGAGCAGCCCAAGCACGGCTTCTTCAACCGGCTCTACACCGGCACCGGCGCCATCGACGTCATCGGCAAGCGCCGGACGTGGTACCTGATCACCGCCGCCATCATCCTGATCTCGTTGGGCAGCATCATCGTTCGCGGCTTCAACTTCGGGATCGACTTCGAGGGCGGCTCGCGGATCCAGTTCCCGGCCCAGGGCGCGAGCACCAGCCAGGTCGAGGAGGTCTACCGTTCCGCGATCGGTTCCGACCCGGTCTCGGTGCAGACCGTCGGCAGCGGCGGCAACGCCACCATCCTGATCCGCTCCGAGGCGCTGGACTCGAAACAGGTCGACACGCTGAACAATGCGTTGTTCAGCAAGTTCCAGCCCAAGGGCAAGGACGGCAACCCGAGCCGCGCCGCGATCAGCGCCTCGGACGTCAGCGAGACCTGGGGTAGCCAGATCACCCGGAAGGCGCTCATCGCGCTGGCGGTGTTCCTGGTGCTGGTCGCCGCCTACATCGCCATCCGCTTCGAACCGCACATGGCGATCGCCGCGCTGGCCGCCCTGGTGTTCGACGTCACCGTCACGGCGGGCGTGTACTCGATCGTCGGCTTCGAGGTGAGCCCGGCGACCGTGATCGGCATCCTGACCATCCTCGGCTTCTCGCTGTACGACTCGGTGGTCGTGTTCGACAAGGTCGAGGAAAACACCAGGGGCATCCTGCATCTGAACCGCCGCACCTATGCCGAGCAGGCCAACCTCGCGGTGAACCAGACCTTCATGCGGTCCATCAACACCGCCCTCATCGGCATCCTGCCGATCGTCGGCCTGATGGTGATCGCGGTCTGGATGCTCGGCGTCGGCACGCTCAAGGACCTGGCGCTGGTCCAGCTGGTCGGTCTGCTGGTCGGCACCTACTCCTCGATCTTCTTCGCGACACCGCTGCTGGTGTCGATCAAGGAGCGGTGGGGTCCGGTCGCCAGGCACACCGAGAAGATCAAGGCCCGGCGCGCCGGAGTCGCCAGTGCGCGTGCGGGTGTCGAGGCGGATCGCCGCGCGACCGCCGCGACCGGCCGCGCCTACGACGACGAACCGCGCAGGCCGAGGGAACCGGGGCAGGCGCCCCGGCCGGGCGCGCGCCCCAGCGGAAAACGGCAGAAGCGGCGGCACTGACACAGGCAGGGGTTTCATGCGAAAGCCAGGTAGCCGAGCAGTACGCCTGATCGCGGTGTTGGCCGCGGGCACCCTGGCCGCCGGGGTGGCGGCCGGGTGCTCCAGCAAGAACCAGGTGCCGTCCATCGGCTATGCCGTCGACGCCACCATCGCCAGCTACAACGGCGGAAGCACCCTCGGCGCGAGCACCGGATCGACCGCGGTGTTCAGCCGGGTGGTCACCGGGTTCTTCTACACCGGCCCGGACGGCCAGCAGGTCGCCGACACCGACTTCGGCACCGCCAAGGAGGTGCCCGGCGACGTACAGACCATCCAGTACCGGCTCAACCCGGACGGTGTGTACTCCGACGGCGTGCCGACCTCCTGTGACGATCTGGTGCTGGCCTGGGCCGCGCGCAGCGGTCGATTCACCAAACCCGTTGATCGAGGCCAGGTTCCGCTGTTCGATGCGGCGAGCACCGCGGGCTACGCCGACATCGAGCGGGTCGACTGCCAGCCCGGTTCGCGCGACGCCACCGTGGTGTTCCGGCCGGACCGGCACTATTCGGCGTGGCGCAACCTGTTCACCGCGGGCGAGCTGATGCCCGCCCATGTCGCGGCGCGGGTGGCGAACGTGCCGAATGTGGTGTCCGCCTTGCAAACCGGTGATCCGAGCGGGCTCGGCCGGATCGCCGAATTCTGGAACACCGGCTGGAACTTCAGCTCCGGCAACCTCGACCTGACCCGGTTCCCGTCGTCCGGCCCGTATCGAATCGAATCCTTCAGCGACAAGGACGGTTTGGTGCTGGTCGCCAACGAGCGGTGGTGGGGCAACAAGCCCGCGACCGGTCGGATCCTGGTGTGGCCCAAGAACATCGACGTGAAGTCCAAGGTCGGTGACAGCGCCATGGGCGTCATCGATATCGGCAGCGGATCGGTGAAAGACCTGAACCTGGACGGGTTCCGGGTGCAGAACGTGTCGGGGCGCGGCGCCGAACAGCTGGTGCTGGCCACCGGGGGAGTGCTCGGCTCGGTCGACCTGCGCAGGGCGCTGGCCTTGTGCACGCCGCGCCAGGCGCTGTTCGACAAGCTCGGCAAGATGCCGGACGCGCCCAAGGACGGGCTCGGCTCGGGACCACTGAACGCGCATATCGTGCAACAGGACTCGCTGTTCTACCCGTCGATCATCGGTGCGGCGGCCAAGTTCAACGGCGGCGACGTGCAGGGCGCGACGCAGGCCGTCGCGGCGTCGCGGGCGAACAATCCGACCATCCGTATCGGGTATCTGCGTCCTGATGACCGCCGTGCGCGGACCGTGGCGATGATCACGGAGGCCTGTAAGCCTGCGGGCATCACCATCGTCGACGCCGGGGCGCCCGATTTCACGCCGTCCCAGCTCACCGAGGGCAAAGTCGACGCTGTCCTGGCGAGCACCGCAGCCGCGCCGGGTCCGGCCGGATCGCTGTCCGGGGTCGCGGCGACGGGCGCGTTGCGCACCGGTAGCGGGCTCAATTTCGGCCGATTCGGTAACGGCCGTTACGATGCGATCACCGATCAGCTTGCGGCCGACGACAACTCGACCACACAGCTGAATCTGCTCACCGAAGCCGAGAACCTGCTGTGGGCGGAGTTGCCGAGCATCCCCCTGTTCGCCACGCCGCGCACCATCGCGTTCAGCGGTGGTTTGCAGAACGGGATAGCCGCACCCAACCAAGCGGGATCCGGCTGGAACATGGATCGCTGGGTGCTGAAAAGGTGACAGGTGCTGTGGGTGTTGTGATGATGGAGAGGTGTCGATGAGTAAGCACGCGGCGATCGAATCCGATGAGCTAGCCGCCGATCGGACCGGCCGGGCCGCCGAAGCCGTCGAGCGCCTCACCCGCTGGCGCGACGACTTCCCCACTCCCGGAGTCCGTTTCGCCGACCTCACGCCCGTCTTCGCCGATGCCGAAGGCTTCCGTACCGTCATCGACTGCCTCGCCTCCTGCGGCCCCGACGCCGACCTCGTCGCCGGCGTCGACGCCCGCGGCTTCCTGATCGGTGCCGCCGTCGCCGCCAGCCTCGGCACCGGCGTCCTCGCCGTTCGCAAGGCGGGCAAACTCCCGCCCCCGGTCATCACCCGCGAATACCAGCTCGAATACGGCACCGCCGCCCTCGAGATCCCCGCCGACGGCGTACCCCTCGCAGGCAAGCGCATCCTGCTCCTCGACGACGTCCTCGCCACCGGCGGCACCCTGGCCGCCGCAGCCGACCTCTTCACCCAGGCGGGCGCCGAAGTCATCGCCGCCGCGGTAGTCCTGGAACTCACCTTCCTCCACGGTCGCGACCGCCAAGGCAACTACCCGCTGACCTCGATCGTCAAGATCTGACTTTCGTCAGGGAAGCCATCGTGGGGCGCTCCAGGCGCACATGCGGCTGAACTTCGCGATCCTTGAATGATGCACACCAGCATTAAGGTTTGATGCTCTATCCCTTAATAGACTTGGCTTCTATCAAGGGATATTCAGTTCACTCCGCGCGGAGTTGTTCGTATCGTGGGCGGATGGATGGTGTAGCGGTCAGGTTGATGCGCGCGGATGACTTGGCCAGTGCTGAGCGCGCTTCCGACGAGGTGTTCCTGGACAGCGATCGGCGTGATCGCCGCGTCAACGCGCCTGAGCCCGAACCTCGATCGGAAAAGGCTGCCAAGCGGTGGGTCGACCGTATGCGCTACTTGCTCGACGCCGACCCGCAAGGGTGCTGGGTGGCGGCCGACGGTGAGCGGATCGTCGGATTCGCGATCTCGCAGAATCGAGATCGGCTGTGGTACTTGGCAACCTACGGCGTACTGCCGGGTTTGCAGGGGCACGGCATCGGGAAGCGGTTGCTCGACGCCGTGCTGACCCATGCCGGGGATCGGCAGGGAATGTTCTCCTCCAGCGTGCATCCCGGGGCTACCCGGCGGTACCGGCTGGCCGGGTTCTCGCTGCACCCGCAGATGCGGATGGTCGGCACAGTCGACCGTTCAGCGCTTCCTACGGTGACGGGACTGTCCGATGGGTCGGCCGCCGACTTCGACTGGATGGACCGACTGGACCAGCAGGTTCGTGGGGCCGGACACGGATCGGACCATCAGTATCTGTTGAACAATCACCGCTTGGTCGTGTCCCGCGTCAAGGACAAGCCGGGATATGTGTACATCGACGATCGAGGACGTCCGCATCTCCTGGCCGCCGCTGATCGCCGAACCGCGGCAGACCTGCTCTGGGAAGCGCTGGCCGCCGCGCAGGAAGACACCCTCGTCAACTGCATCACCATCGCCAACGAATGGGCGGTGGATGTCAGTTTGGCCGCGGGGCTCGATATCGGCCAAGAGGGATACCTCGCCGTCCGCGGCATGCCGACGCCCGCGCCGTACCTGGCGAGTGGACAGTTCCTCTGAACACGCCGGACCGGACCGCGGTGGCGTTCGCAGTCCGGCGCAAGTAGTTCGAGAACGGTGCGTCGATAGGTAGCGCGCGGCGACAGAGCCGTGAATCGAGTAGCCGCTTACGCATGACCGATCCTGTTGGTGGGATCACTCTTACTGAGTCATCCGAGAATCACGGAAACGAGGTGGGGCATCGTGGCGCTTTCGGACTTCGATACATCGGTTGTCCACTCATTCGGGCTGGAGATCGATGGTGTTGTGATCAACGGGATTACCGAGGTGTCCGGGCTTGCGCTGGGACAGGATGTGATCGAGCTGAAGCAGAACACATCGCACGGCAAGTACATCGTCAAAAAGTTGCCGGGCCGCCCTAAAGCGGGTGAGGTCACTTTGATACGCACTTTGATACGCGGTGTTGCCGATGGCAGCAGCTTCGAAAAATGGGTCAGGGACAGTCGTTTCGGTGACACGGAGGCCGCACGCAAGAATGGGGCGGTCGTCGTCTACGACAACGACGGGCAGGTCGTCCGGAAGTACCAGCTGACCAACATGCGGCAGAAGTCGCTCGAGGTCGGTGCGGCAGGAGCCACCAGCGTGCTCACCGAAAAGTTGGTAGTCACCTACGAGAACCTCGGGGTCGAGTAGCGCGCGGGCGGGGGGTAGGTCAGGCGCCGGAGCCTGGCCGCGTTGGCGTTCGCCGTTCGTCGACGCCAACGGTGCGTCGAAAGTCGGGTGCCGTCCGTCGAGGGGGAACTGGTGTTCTCCGGCTCTCGCGCGATGCTAACACCAGTACCCCCTCGATCGAGGGCTGCTCGAGGCCGAAGAACCGGCGGCGACTTTCAGGCGTTCAGTGCCTTGTTGATGGCGGTGGTTAGCTCTTCGGGGTGTGTGACCGGGGACAGATGGCTGGACCGCCCGCGGCTGGGCGAGTTAACCGGTGCGAGGGTCGGAGAACTGAGCAATGTAGGCGCACGCTCGTGGCCAAGGATCATGCAGGTACTCGGCACGTGTGCGGTGCCAGTGCCGCGCGCAGAGTTCGTCGATTTGCCAAATGATCTGCCGGGCTTCGTAACACGCGGCAGGCTCGGCGGCGCGCGAGACTGTCAGCAGCTCATGTTCAAGGGTCCAGCCGCAGTGGTCGAATGCCCATTTGCCGTCAGAGACATAGACGTGGCTGGGATCAGGTTCGGTGCTGGGCCACAACCCTTTTACGGCGAATCGGTCTGAGTAGGTCGCGAGAAATGCGTACGCGAGGATGTGGCAAGCACCGGCGGCGAAAAACCATTGATCGTCCCGGTGCCACGCCAGTTCCTGGTCGAACCGCTCGAGTGGAGTACGGCGAAAGGTTGCGCAGGGAACGTACACGCCGCCACCGTAATTCGTCGTCACAGCTCGATCGTCGTCATCTACGAGAACCTCGAGGTCGAGTAGAGCGGGTCTGGGGGTAGGTCAGGCGCCGGGGCGGGCGGAGCCTGGGCCGCGTTGGCGTTCGCCGTCGGTGACGGTGGTGGTGGGTGGGATGCGGTGGCCGAGGGTGGGGTAGACGACGACGAGGCCTTCGGGGTCGATGTGTAGGTCGCTGGTGAAAGATCCTGCGGCGTAGCGGACTTGGGCTCCGTTCTCGGTGGTGGTGAGGTGGGTGTAGGTCTGTTTGGAGGGGATTACTCGCAGGCTGGGGACCTCGACGAAGGCCATCAGGAAATCGGCGGTGCCGGGGTGTTGGTGTAGGCCGGTGCGGATAATCGGCATGGTGTTGGTCAGGGGGCAGCAGGCGAGGTCGCAGTCGCGGGCGTCGGCGAGGTCGGGGCGGGGGACGCCGTCGACGGACCAGGTGTCGCCGTCGCGGCGCAGGTCCAGGGTGCGATGGTCGGTCGCGGTGACGCAGGTGACCTGCAGGCGCGCGGTGACGGCGTGCTCGTCGGTGTCCAGGGTGTAGCTCACCCAGTACGGCTCGGGGAGTTGGCCGACGGATCGGCCTTCGGCGTGCAGGTGCAGGCTGTCGAGGTCGATCCAGGACGATTCGAAACCTGCGGTCTCCTCGACCTGCCAGAGGACCTGACGTCCCTTCGGCACTTCCGACTTATTGATCATGCGACAGGATCGTATTGTCCGCGAGCCGATTCGGTGTGACAAGCCGGGCACACCGCTCATCGCGCACCCGTGCGCGGCGCAAACATGTTGGCACGTCCCGAGATCCGACCATGCGGTCGCGGCACCGCGACAAGTCGATCGTGTCTCCGTAAGGGTCGATCGGTCTGCGCTTGACATGGAGTGCACTCCAACTCTTAGCGTTGCTCGCAGACCAGTTCAGACATCAGGAGGCACACCATGAACAACATCCGCACCCGGCACCTCGGCGAACTAACGGTCTCCGCACAGGGCCTGGGCTGCATGGGAATGAGCCACGGTTACGGTGCCGCGGACGACGAGCAGTCCATCGCGACGCTGCGGCACGCCCTCGACCTCGGCGTCACCCTCCTGGACTCGGCCGATTTCTACGGCTTCGGGCACAACGAGGAGCTGATCGGCCGGGCCATCGCCGGGCGTCGCGATGAGGTGGTGCTTGCCACCAAGTTCGGCTTCGCCAACCGCCTCGGCGAGCCGACGCAGATCCGCGGCGACGCCGCTTACGTGCGTGCGGCGTGCGACGCGTCGCTGAGCAGGCTGGGAGTCGACCATATCGACCTCTACTACCAGCATCGGGTCGATCCGCAGGTGCCGATCGAAGAGACCGTCGGCGCCATGGCCGAGCTGGTGCAGGCCGGGAAGGTCCGGCACCTCGGCCTGTCCGAGGCCAGCGCGCACACCCTTCGGCGGGCGCACGCGGTGCACCCGATCACCGCGCTGCAAAGCGAATGGTCGCTGTGGAGCCGTGATTTGGAGGCGGAGATCGCCCCGGTCGCCCGTGAGCTCGGGATCGGCCTCGTTCCGTTCTCGCCGCTCGGTCGCGGCTTCCTGACCGGCCGCTACAACTCGGTCGAGGACTTGGCGGACAACGATGTCCGGCGCACCCAGCCGCGCTTCGCCGACGGCAACCTCGAACGGAATTTGGCGATCGTCGCGAAGCTGAACGAGCTGGCCGCGGCGAAGGGTGTCACCGCTGGTCAGCTCGCCCTGGCCTGGGTGCAGCACCGGGGCGAGGACGTGGTGCCGATCCCCGGGACCCGGCGCCGGCAGTACCTGGAGGAGAACCTCGCGGCGCTGGACATCGTGCTGTCCGCCGAGGACCTCGCCGCCATCGAGGCCGCCGCGCCGAGCGAGCAGATCGCGGGCACCCGCTACGACGCGACCAACCTGACGTTCACCAACGGCTGAGCCGGATTCCGGAGCGTCGTCCCGATAGCGCGAATTCTGTTGGCGTTCGGTGGTCGGACTGCAAGGATCTGCCGCGTGAGTGTTGCGCCGCCGATGCGGCAGGTCAGAGCTGACTACGACACGGCGACCGTGGTTGTCTATCAGGCATACCCGGCGGAGATCGCCGAGGCGGCCGTTGCCGCAGGAACATTCGTCGTTCCGTTCAAGCGGGACCGGATGACGTGGATCAAGCCTTCGTTTCTCTGGATGATGTATCGCTGCGGGTGGGCGACCAAACCGGGGCAGGAGCGGGTGCTCGCGGTGTCCATCACCCGCGCCGGTTTCGAGTGGGCGCTATGGCAGTCCTGCCTGAGTCACTATGTGCCGGAAATGTATCCGGACCGGCAGGTGTGGATGGCGCGACTGCGGGCGAGTCCCGTTCGCATTCAATGGGATCCGGAGCGCGACCTGCATCACCGGCCGCTCGCGCATCGGTCGCTGCAGGTCGGGCTCGGTGGCCCGGCAGTGGGGCTGTATGTCGACCGGTGGATCACGGGTATTCGCGATGTCACCGGACAGGCACAGCAGATCGGGCGGCTGGTGGCGGACGGGAAACTCGAGGCGGCCGCGCGTGCGCTGCCGGTCGAGCGGCCCTATCCGCTGACCCCGGAGATCGCCGGTGTGATCGGCACCGGGTAGGTCGCTGGCCTCGATAAGGGGCTGTGAGCGGGTGTGATTCAAATATCACTGGCATCGGCGGCGCAAGTGTGGTTAATCTGGATGGGTCTTATTGCCGTTGATCGGAGTCATGCCGTTGATCTCATGAGGTAGCCACTCGGGCGGTGCGCAGTCGCGTGCCGCGTATCCGTAGCAACCTCTGGAGTCACCATGACCACTCTGTCATTTTCCGATCTCACCTTCGCCTGGCCGGACGGCACACCTGTGTTCGAAGGGCTCGATGGCGGCCTCGGCCCGGGGCACATCGGCCTGGTCGGCAGCAACGGCGCGGGTAAATCCACGCTGCTGCGGCTGATCGCCGGCGAGCTCACTCCCGCCCGCGGTTCGGTCACGATCCCCGGTCATCTCGGCTACCTGCGGCAAGACCTCGGTCTTGCCGCAGGACAACGGGTCGACGCGGTGCTCGGCATCGCGGAAATCCGGAAAGCCTTGCACCGCATTGAATCCGGTGGCGCCGCGGCGTCCGACTTCGACGTCGTCGGCCCTCGCTGGGACGTCGAGGAACGAGCGATCGCCCTGCTCGGGCGGCTCGGTCTGCACTACGTCGCAGACTCGGCCGAACAGCTGGATCGCCGGCTGGAGACCCTCTCCGGCGGCGAGACGACCCTGCTCGGCTTGGTCGCCGAACTGCTGGCCGAACCGGAAATCCTGCTGCTGGACGAGCCGACGAACAACCTGGATCAGCTTGCCCGCGAACGGCTTTACGAGGTGGTCGCGCAATTCTCCGGCACCGTGGTCACGGTCAGTCACGACCGTGAGCTGCTGGAGCGCATGGGCACCATCGCGGAGCTGCGCCAGGGCGAGCTGCGCATGTTCGGCGGAAATTTCAGCGAGTACGAGCGGATCATCGAAGCCGAGCAGGTCGCGGCGAAGGCCGCGATCCGCGACGCGCGCGGCGATGTGCGCAAGCAGGCCCGCGAACTCGTCGAAACGCGGATCAAGCTGGACCGCAGGCAGCGCTACGGGCAGAAGATGTGGGACACCAAGCGAGAGCCGAAAATAATTATGGCGCAACGCAAACGGCAGGCGCAGGTGTCGGCGGGCAAGCTTCGCAATCAGCACATCGGCAAGCTGGACACGGCCAAGGATCAACTCCAGCAGGCACAGGAGCTGTTGCGTGACGATCGGGAGATCCGTGTCGATCTGCCCGATACCCGGCTCTACCCCGGCCAGGACGTTATCGACCTGGACGAGGTCGAATTGGCCTGCGGGCCAACGGTTTCGCTGCGGGTCAGCGGGCCGGAGCGGATCGCCTTGACCGGGCGCAACGGCGTGGGCAAAACCACACTGCTGAAACGGATCTCGGCCGCGCACCCGAAGGTGCCGTGGCGGATGCTGCCGCAACGCCTCGACATCTTCGACGAGCAACGGTCGGTATTCGAGAACGTGGCATCGACGGCGCCACACGCGTCGCCGGAACAGATCCGAGCCCAATTGGCCCGCTTCCTGTTTCGCGGCACCGACGCCGATGTCGCGGCCTCGGCACTGTCCGGCGGCGAACGGCTCAGGGCCGCACTGGCCATGCTGCTGCTCGCCGACCCGGCCCCGAAGTTGTTGCTGCTCGACGAGCCGACCAACAACCTCGACCTGCCCAGCCTCGAGCACCTCACCCAGGCGCTGGCCAGTTTCGAGGGCGCGCTGATCGTGGTCAGTCACGACCCGCGCTTCCTCGACGACATCGGCCTGACGAGGCGGGTCGAGCTCACCCCCGACGGGCTGAGCGAGACCGTTGACCCTTGATGGTCTGCGAAAATCCGCACGCCCCTTGATCTCCCGCATGCATCGTGTGTCCGATCAGGGGGTGTGCGGCTCGTTTGATCCCGGCGGTTGTCGGTGCGATTCGATACGCTGCGGGGATGGTGCCCCTGTCGCATGCCGCAGCGTTCGCCGCCGCGGCGCTCGTCATCATCGTGATTCCCGGTCCGAATGTGCTGTTCGCGATCGGTCGCGCGTTGGCGCATGGTCGTCGTGCGGCGATCGTGTCGGTGCTCGGCGCGATGGCGGGTTCGGCGGTCCCGGTGCTCGGCGTTGCCGTGGGACTCGGTGCGATTCTCGCCGCGTCCGCGATCCTGATGACGATCGTGAAGGTCCTCGGTGCGGGATACCTGATCTACCTGGGGGTCATGGCGATTCGCGAGCGGAAGAGTCTGGCCCTCGCGCTTCGAGCGGCCGACGCTCAGCCCGCGACGCGACGCATGGTCCGGCAAGGGTTCATCGTCGGCGCGACCAATCCCAAGACCATCGTGTTCTTCGCCGCCGTCCTGCCGCAGTTCGCGGCGCCGGAGGCCGGTGCGTTGCCCGCGCAGTTCCTGACGCTCGGCGCGATTGCCCTTGCCATCCAGTTCCTTTCTGATACCACGTGGGCCATGGTGGCGGGCACCGCGCGGACCTGGTTCGCGCGCTCACCGCGTCGGCTCGAGGCGATCGGCGGCACCGGCGGTCTGATGATCATCGGAGTCGGTGCGAGTGTGGCGTTGAGCGGGAACAGCTGACCATTGGTCATTCAGTCCAGTTCGGCCACAAGCTTTTTCGGGGCCACTTTGCGGTAGGCGTCGTGGATGATCGCGGCGAACTCGGGCCAGTCGGGGTCGATGTCCAGGCGGACGCCGATCCAACCGCTGTGGCCGACGTACGGCGGTATGAAGAACCGGTCGGGTTCGGCGTCCACCAACTCGGCCTGCACGCCCTCCGGAGCGGGGCACCACAGGGTGGGACCCGGTTCGTTGTAGCCGCCGGGGATGTATTTGACGAACGAGGTCTTCACGCGCACGAAAAAGGTGGGGCAGCCGTGGCTGAGCCGTTCGCTGCACTCCGGTAGGTCCAGGCAGATCGCGCGGATCCGCATCAACGGGTCCATGGGCGCAGTCTACGGCGCGCGCATCGCCCTTCGCATGACCCCGGGGTGCCTGAGCAGGCCGGGAGCGAGCCATACCGCGAGGGCGGTGAGGGTGAGCCATGGTCGTAGGTGCGGGTTGAGCTTGCGGATGCGGCCGTCGTCGGCGAGTTCGAGGACGAGGGCTTCGGTGAGCCGGAATGGTCCGATGGCTGCCTCGGCCAGGAGTACGCGCCGGGTGCCGTCGCCGATCTGTTCGGTCCAGCGCAGGTGGGAGAGCCCGCCGTAGGCGGCGGTCAGCAGTATTCGCAGGTCGTCTTTGCCGCGGAACACCAATCGTCCGGACAGGGGTGACGTCAGTGTGGCGTCGGGGGCCAGCGTGTCCATCAATGCGTCGAAATCGGCGGCTTTGGTCGCCGCGCAGAACGTGGCCACCGCATCGGTCGCGGTTGCCCCATCATCGGTTGCCGTATGCATGGCACCGAACCTAGCCGTAGTCACTTGCAAAAAGCAATGGACTATCATGAGCGGGTGCCCAAGGCTGCTCTGTCCGACATCGTCTGCTCGATCGCCCGCACGCTGGACGCGATCGGGGAGCGATGGACCCCGCTGATCCTGCGTGACCTGTTCGTCGGGTTGACGCGGTTCGAGGACATCCGGCGCGATCTCGGCATCGCGTCGAATGTGCTCGCCGCGCGGCTGGACGCGTTGCAATCCCATGGGATCGTGGAAACCCGCGTGTACCAGTCGAATCCGGTTCGGCACGAGTATCTGCTCACCGACAAGGGGCGCGATCTGTATCCGGTGCTGACGATGCTCGTGGCATTTGGCGACACCTGGCTTGCTGGGCACGCGGGGCCGCCCGCGTTGGTCGTGCACGACGACTGTGGCAAAGCCACTGTCGGCGTGGTGGTTTGCCGGGAGTGCGGGTCGGCGCTGACCGCGGACAACGTGCGGTTTCATCAGGGGCCGGGCGGGCAGCGCGGTCCGGGGACCATGCTCGTCGGCGATCACCTGGCGCCGACCTGACGGGCGCTGTTTGCGTCAGTTGACCGCGACGGCCTCGGCGCCGGTGGCCGCGACCAATTCCTGGAAGGTGGTTAGGAAGACGGTGTGCGGGTGTCCGGCAGCGGCCCAGATCTCCGGTTGATCGGCCAGCGTTTCGTCGATCAATGTCCGGATCGGCGCCGGGTGACCGAGTGGGGCAACGCCGCCGATGGCCTGGCCGGTGTGTGCCCGGACGAATTCAGCACTGGCGCGCGACAATTCGGCAATGCCGAGGTACGCGGCGACCTTGCCGGTATCCACTCGGTGCGCGCCGCTGGTGAGTACCAGCAGCGGCGCCCCCTCTGCGTCGAAAATCAGGCTGTTGGCGATCGCGGCGACGGAGCAGCCGAGCTGTTCGGCCGCCGCGGTCGCGGTCGGCGCGGTCGCCGGTAGTACCCGCACCCGCGGCGTCAGGCCCGCCGCGCGCAGGGCGGACTCGACGGCGAGCACGGTCGGCTTCCGGGCGATGTCGTCCATGGCGGCGATCCTAAACCGGTGGCGCCGCTCGAAGCCCGCGAATTTCGCCGCTTTCAACCCGCGGCGACGACCTCGATTTCGACCAGCCAGTCGTTGTCCAGGGTCTGCGCCACGATCGCGGTGGTCGGCACGGCACGGCCACCCAGCGCCGCGACCCTGGCAGCCGCGTTCGCCTCGGCGTCGGAGGCGTCACGCAGATAGCTGGTGAGGCGGACGATGTTGTCGACGGTCATGTCGGCCGAGGCGAGGATGGCGCGCAGGTTCGACCAGATCAGTTCGAGTTGTTCGGTGAGGGTCTCGGCGGGCTTGCCGTCCGGATCGAGACCCATTGTGCCGGAAACGAATAGCAGTCGTTGGGCGCCTCGGACCTCCATGGCGTGCACGTAGTCGTCGGTGGCGGCGTAGATACCTTCGGTCGGATTGTGCGCTAGGAGATCCACCCTCTCGATCTTGCCAGGGAACGGCGTTTACCGAGGTGATTCCTTGACGGCCGTAGTTTTAGTCGCTTAAACTAAAACTAGATTCACGAGAGGAAGTGATCACATGGGATACGGAAACTGGGACGACACCGCCTATCGGACAGCCAAGACCTTCCGTGCCAGCCGGGGGCTCGACGACTTCGGATACACCGCCGAAATGCGTTCTGTGGCATACGCGGTCTGGCAGGCGCACCCGACCCTCGACCCCTTCGGCGTCGCCGCGCGCGAATGCCGCGACTCGGCCGACCACGAAAATTCGCTGCCCATCGCGGTGTTGTTCGACGTCACCGGCTCGATGGGCCGGGTGCCGCGGATCATGCAGCGCAAGCTCGGCAAGCTGCACGGACTGTTGCGGCGCAAGGGCTACGCGGACGACCCACAGATCCTGTTCGGCGCCATCGGCGACGCCGACTGCGACCGAGTTCCGTTGCAGGTGGGCCAGTTCGAGTCCGACAACCGGATGGACGAGCAGTTGCGCGCCATCCTGCTGGAAGGCGGCGGTGGTGGACAGAAGTCCGAAAGTTATGAACTGGCCGGATATTTCATGGCCACCCACATCGTCACCGACGCGTGGGAGAAGCGGGGCAAGAAGGGCTACCTGTTCCTGATCGGCGACGAGCTGAACAAGCCGAAGCTGGCCTCGCGGCACATCCGCAGCGTCATCGGTGACGGTGTGCGGCGCGATGTTTCGGTGGAATCCATCTACCGCGAGCTCGCCGAGCGCTGGCACATCTACTACATCCTGCCGAATCAGTCGAGCTACTACGACGATCCAGAGATCGCCGACCACTGGCGTGGGTTGCTCGGACAAGGGTTCCTGAAGCTCGACGACCCTGCTGCCGTATGCGAACTCATCGCGCTGACAATCGGTTTGGAGGAGGGACGCGTCGATGTGGACGCGGGTCTCGCGGATCTCCGTGATGTGGGTTCGGCGGCCGAGGCAGCGTCGGTCGGTAAGGCGTTGGCGGCCAAGGGGCCGCGGATGCGGGCGTTGCCCAGTGGGCGTAGCTGAGCTGTGCCAGGCCTGACAGAGCGGCGTCGGCCATCCGATACGCCGCAGCCGATCGGTGTGGTTGAGCCCCGATCGCGGCGACCGCAGGCTGGCGGTGCGGCTCGTGAGATAGGGAGGAGTGCAACATGTTTCGATCGCACATTGTGGTGGTCGACCTGGGTTTCGGCGATGCCGGGAAGGGTGCGACGGTCGATTGGTTATGCTCTGCGGAGGCGGGGCTCGGGGTCTCGGCCGTGGTGCGATTCAACGGAGGTGCGCAGGCCGCGCACAACGTGATCGCAGACGGGCGGCATCACACGTTCGCGCAGTTCGGATCGGGCACGTTCTCGGGTGTGCCGACGCTGCTGTCGCACCATGTGCTGGTCGAGCCGATCGCGCTGGCCGGGGAGGCGCGGCAGTTGGCTGCTCTCGGTGTATTGGATCCGTTGGCGCTGCTGCACATCGACGGTCGGGCATTGCTCACCACGCCGATCCACATCGCCGCCAACCGTGCCCGCGAGGACGCGAGGGGTTCCTCGCGGCACGGTTCGTGCGGACGGGGGATCGGCGAAACCGTCTCGTACGCGTTGACGCATGACGCGCCGACCGTATCGGACTGCTTGCGCCCCAGGGTTCTTCGCGACAAACTTCAGGCGCTGGCCGCGCACTACGGCGAGCTGGTCGCGCCGAGTGACCACCGGTACGAGCCGATCGACATCCTGGTCGACATGTATCGGGAATTCGCCGCCGCCGTCCGCATCGGCGGCGGTGAACAGCTCGCCGGCTTCGCCCGGCGCGGCCGACTGGTCTTCGAGGGTGCCCAAGGTGTCCTCCTCGACGAGTGGCGCGGCTTCCATCCGCACACCACCTGGTCCACCGTGGAGCCACGGAACGCTCGTGCCATGCTGTCCGAAATCGGCGCCGCCGGTTACGTTCTCGGCGTCACCCGCACCTACATGACCCGCCATGGCGCAGGCCCGCTCCCCACCGAGGACCGCGCCCTCGACTTCCCGGAACCCCATAACACCACCGGCCGCTACCAGGGCGAATTCCGCCTGGGCCACCTCGACCCGATCCTGCTGCGCTACGCCATCGCGGTCTCCGGCGGCATCGACGGCCTCGCCCTCACCCACCTGGACACCCCGGGAACTCGTTACGCGACAACGGGATACGCCACCGACAACGGTGTGATCGACGACGTGGAGCCGGGCGTTTGGCAGGACCTCGCTTACCAGCAGCACCTCACCGAACTGCTGTCCACCGCCCACCCGATGCTCACTGAGATGCCGGACGACGTGGTGCCCTGGCTGACCCAGAAACTCGGCACCCCAGTGATACTGACCTCGAACGGCCCCACCCGAACCCACCGCACCCCAACCACCACAACATCCGCTGCCGCATGAGATCCACCCCGCCGCCAGAGCCCCACAACAAGTGCGGATCCCGACAGACCGCGCGGGCCTCCGGTGATACCGACGAGCCGCCTTCGCGGGGTCGTGTCGGCGGCCGAAACCGCTGCTTACCAACCTCGACTACCCGCGAACGGGTGCGGCGGAGTCAATGTCGGGACGAGGCGTTGCCTTCACGCACCCTCTCTCGGGACCCGCACCCTCAATTCGGGCGCAGAGTCAGTGCGGGTCCCGAGAGAGGGTGCGGATCTTCGTTGCGCGGTGCTCGTGTGTCGGGGCGAAGGGCCGGCCGCGTACGAAGTTGT
Organism: Nocardia sp. NPDC051052; assembly: GCF_044456045.1. Lineage (NCBI taxonomy): Bacteria > Bacillati > Actinomycetota > Actinomycetes > Mycobacteriales > Nocardiaceae > Nocardia > Nocardia sp. NPDC051052. Next base: position 1,029,627 of record NZ_JBITFL010000002.1, on the reverse strand, counting down.
ACGGCGTGCACGAAGTCGTCGGCAACGTCGTGCGCAGCGCGAAAATTCGCGCGATACAGCATCTACCGTTGGCGACCCCGCCCAAGGACTACCCCCGAACAGCTCTTGCCAACAGCCGCACTCTCTCTCGGGATCCGCACCCTGCATTCGGGCGCAGAGCGAGTGCGGGTCCCGAGAGAGGGTGCGGGTGTGTGCTGATGTGAGGAGGGGGAGCCGGGGGGTGGGTGCCGGTCGGGGGTTCGGGTTGGGTGCGGCAGGATTGGTGGGTGTGGAGCAGTCCGTGGTGTCGGTTGATGTGGTGGCGTTGCGCTTTTGGGGCGACGACGCCGGGGTGAGGGTGGGGATTGCGCCGCGCGCGATGGCGCCGTTCACCGGAGAGTTGGCGCTGCCCGGTGTTTTGCTCGGGCGTGGCGAGCGGCTGGTCGGAGCTGCTCGCCGGGCAGTGCACACGAAGCTGGGGGTTCCCGAGGCTGCGATAGGGGCGGTCGGTCAGCTCGTGACCTTCGATGAACCGAACCGCGACCCGCGCGGTCCCACGTTATCGATCGCGATGTGGGCGGTAGTCGGACCGCACGAGGGGCCCGCCCAATGGATCAGTTTCGATGAGATGCCCGCCCTGGCCTTCGACCACAACCGCATCCTCGACGCGTCCCGCACCCTCCTCGCCAGCCTCCTGTGGAAAGACCTCCCCTTCACTCGAGCCCTGCTCGGCAACGAATTCGCCGCCACCAGGGCCGTGACAGCGACAACCGCCCTAGCAGGCGCCCGTCCCGACCCCGCAAACCTCAACCGCACCCTCGCCGCGGTCCCCGGCCTGGCCCGCACCACCGAACGCCGCCGCGTAAAAGCCACCGGTCGCCCCGCCGCGGTCTGGGCCTTCGATACTGACTGCTAGCTGGAAGCGTTGTGCTGTAGTTGGCGCTGCCGCGATCAGATGACGCGGCCGAGCATCGGGCGACTCGGCGACCGATCGCCCCGCCGCGGTCTGGGCTTTCGACATCGACTGCTAGCTGGAAAGCGTTGTGCTCCGGCTGCGTCCACCACCGTGGCCACAACTGCGCCTGCCCCATCCCTCCGATTGTCAACCGTGCCCTCGCCGCCTCCCTAGTTGGCTCGTACGATCAAGCGCCGCAGCGCGAAAGCGCGGCGGGCGACTCGCAGCGGGTGGGCTTCGCGTTGACTACTAGTTGAAAAATGTTGTTCTGCAACGGATGTCGCCACAGGGGCGAGGTGGGTAGATTCGTCGCTTCTGCTGCCGCGGCGCAGCGGCGACCGGCCGTACCGCGGCGCTGCGGTGACGGCGCTGATGTAAAGAGTCGTGCTGCGCCTGAAGCCGTTGCAAGGCGCGTTACCGGCTGGCCGAGGTTGGCGACGCCGTCGAGGTTCAGCGTCGACCGACTCGGCCGGGTCGGTGGCCTGCGCCGAGGTGGCCGGTGTGTGGCACAGTGCTGTGGCTCGAGGCAAGCCTGGTGTGCCACTCAACGGCCGGGCGGGTCAGCGACTCAGTAAGGATTGGATGGCGCCGAAGTCGACGGCGTTCTCCAAGGTTGTGTAGGTGCCGTGCTCGAGGAGTTCGATGGTTGCGGTTTCGGCCAGTTTGTAGGCGGCTTGGGCCACTGCCGAGCCGACGCTGACTCGGCGTATGCCGGTCGCCGCGAGTTCTGCGACGGATGGTGCTCCGGCGCCGGCCATGACGTTGATCGGCAGTGGGGACTTGGCGACCAGGTCGGTCAGGGTTGGCAGGTCGAGGAGTCCTGGGACGAAGAGGCTGTCCGCGCCGGCGGCGGCGTAGGCGGCGGCTCTGGTGAGGACCTCGTCGAATCGGGTTTCGGGCGCGCCGATGCCGAACAGGTACACGTCGGTTCGGGCATTGATCACCAGTTCCGGCAAGCCGGCCTGCTGTGCGGCGTCGCGTGCCGCGCGCAGGCGGTCGGACTGGGCGGCGGTGTCGAAGAGCGGGCCGCCGGGTGCTGTCGAGTCCTCCAGGTTCACGCCGACGGCACCGGCTGCCACGACGGCGAGGACGGTGGCGGCGACATCCTCCGGTGCGGGTCCGTAGCCGCCCTCGATGTCGGCCGTCACCGGCACGTCGACGACGGCGGCGATCCTGCGGATGACGCCGATCATGTCGTCTCTGGTGAGTTGCTGACCGTCGCCGGTGCCGAGCGACCAGGCGACAGCCGCACTGGTTGTCGCGATCGCCGGCGCGCCCGACCCCGCGATCACCGCGGCGCTGGCCGCGTCCCAAGCGTTCGGCAGCACGAAGAAGCCTTGCTCGTGCAGCGCCCGGAAGGCGGCCGCCGCGTGGTGCTGGCTGTCGGTGATGGGCTGACTATCGTGTGCCACGGAGGCTCCTCGCGAGATTATTTCGATGACTGGTCGCGATGAAGGTAACGCCGGAAACCTCCTCAGCCATCCCGATTTCCGGGACTCGAACGAACGAACATCGAATGTCCGGAGTTCGGCCCCGAAACCCGAGGAGGGAGCACGCGACCAGTCCCGTGCTGAGGTCGAAATAGGCAGTGTGCGTACCACACTCGTCGGCACCGACATCGAGACCACGCCAGCCGTTCAGCGTCGCGGCGCGTACATGATGATGGCGACGCCGACGAGGCAGAGACCCGCACCGAGATAGTCCCATCGGTCGGGCTGGAACTTGTCGACGAGCATCCCCCAGGCAAGCGAGCCCGCGACGAAGACGCCACCGTAGGCGGCGAGGATGCGCCCAAAGTTAGGGTCCGGCTGGAACGTCGCAACGAATCCGTACGCACCGAGCGCGACGATGCCCGCCGCGATCCAGAGGATGCCGCGCTGCTCCCGCCAGCCCTGCCACACCAGCCACGCCCCGCCGATCTCGGCGAGGGCCGCCATGGCGAACAGCAGCAGGGAGCGGGCGACGGTCATGAGAGGAACCTACCGACCGCCGCGCCGCCCACCACGTCGGGCGGTGATCAGCGCCAATGTTCCGGGGTGACCGGAGCGTCCCAGGCTCGGCCGTACCCGCTCGTAACGGTGGCCATGGATTCCTTACTGCGATAGACGATGTAGGGACGGTCAGATAGCCCACGGGCGCGCTGAACATGTGCACCAGCCGGGTGTAAGGCCAGAGAGCGAGGTCGACGAGGCCGTGTACCTGGAATGTCCACGGCGTGCCGACCATGAGCCTTGATACCAGTTGCCGGGTAAGTGTCAGCAGCGTATCCGCGCCACGATCACTCAGTGCTCGGGCGTGAGCGTGGGCACGACCTCGTACACCGCGTACGCGCGGCCGATCACCGGAAACGAGACGTTGCGCACCGGAACTCCACCTGCGGTGCAACCGATTTCGGTGCCACTGTGCGCGTGGCCGTGCACGGCGAGGGTGGCCCGGCCCGCGTCGACGGCTTCGCCAAGGGCGTGGCAGCCGAGGCCGGGGTAGATCTTGGGTGGCTCGCCGACGAGGGTGTCGATGACAGGGGAGAAGTGCATCAGGGCGATCCGGATCTCGGTGTCCAGGGTGTCGAGGGCCTGACGCAGCAGCAGGCCGTCGAGTGGGCCGCGGCGCATCCGGCACCGGTGTTCTTCGGTGCCTTCGTCGGGGGTGCCGGGATGGCCGGGGAAGCCGCCGCTGCCGCCCAGCACGCCCGCGATGCCGACCCGAATGCCGTTCAGTTCCAGCGTGATCGCGGTTGCTTCGAGCATGTGCACGCCGATGTCGGTGAGCTGGGCGGAGATTCGGAAGCCGAGCTTGTGGTCGTGGTCGTGGTTGCCGAGTACGGCGACGACCGGTACTGGGAGGTCGGCGATTTCGGCGCAGAGCAGGTCGGCTTCGGCGAGCCTGCCGCCCTCGGTCAGGTCGCCCGCCAGCAGCAGCACATCGGCGTGCTCGGCCAAACGTAGGAAGTCGGGGCGAAAGCGGCCGGCCACGGCGGGCCGCAGGTGGGTATCGGCGACGGCCGCGATCCGGATACCCCGCTGCGCGGAAACGGCAGGCATGGCGTCAGCCAGCCACATCGGCGCCGCGCTGTCAACCGCAATCTGACGTTCATCCGCCAGCCACCCGCCCGTGAGCTGCTGGCATAGCTCCTGGCTATCGAGGGTTCAATCGGTGTTCAGCGAGGCAACGCGCGATGGCGAGACCGATGAAACGTCAATGAACAGTGCCGCGACAGGCTATCCGTCGGGTCGGCTCGCCCCGCATGGTTCGGACTATGAACGAGCGCGACAAGCGAGCGGATCATCGTCCCGGCGGCGGGCAGCGCGATGAGGGCGTTGCCGGACCGCCGGGCGTGATCGAGGGGACGCGAGCATGAGCCGGTTTTGGTCGAAAGCGCTTGCCGTGTTGGCTGTTTCCGTTCTTCCCATGACGGTCGCCGCGGGCGGGGCGCACGCGGACGCGCGTGTCGACAAGGTGGTCCTGATCGGCCTGGACGGACTGATGTTCGACAAGGTCGTGCAGGTGCGGGCACCGAACCTGTTGCGGCTCAGCGCCGAAGGCATGCTCAGCCGCTCCTCGATCGCGCCGCACATCACCATCTCCGGCCCGTCCTGGGCCACCGTGCTGACCGGTGTGTGGGATCGCAAGCACGGCATCAAGGACAACAATTTCACCGCGGCACCGTTTGCGAAGTACCCGACCGTCTTCACCCAGCTCGAACGTGCCAACCCGGCGCTCAAAACCCACTCGATCGCCACCTGGGATCAGATCGCCACCATGACGGGCAGTGGCAACCCGCGCGCCGACGTGGTCGTCTCCACCGCGCCGGTGCCCGACGACCCCGATGAATCCAAGACCGACGCGGCCACCGCCACCGCCGTGGTCACCGCGATCACCAAGTTCGCCCCCGACTTCCTCTTCACCCACCTCGACCAGGTCGATCACGCAGGTCACAGCGACGGTGCCGCGTCGGACGAGTACCTCGACGCCGTCCGGCGCATCGATGAACAGGTCGGCCGGATCGCCGCCGCCGTCGACGCCCGTGCCGAGGCCAACCCCGCCGAACGCTGGACCATCCTGGTCACCGCCGATCACGGCCACCGGCCCAAGGGCGGCCACGGCGGCCAATCCCCGGACGAGACAACCAATTTCGTCATCGCCCGCGGACCCGGCTTCGCCGCGGGCGACACTTCCTCCCGCTACACCCTGGTCGACATCACCCCCACCATCGTCGACCTCCTGCACGTCCCGGCCAGCCCGGACTTCGACGGCCAGTCCATGCTCAACCGCGAGCCGGCCGGCCCGTCCACCATCCGCTAGTCCCAACGCGGCGGTTTGGTCGCAACGACACCGCCGCGACGCCTGATATGTCACGCTTTCCGGTACGCCTCGCCAAGGCCAGCGAACCCAGCGCCATCCCGGAGGGAGAACCCGCATCGCGCCCGCGGCAACCACGCGCCGGACGTTGCTGCGCGGCCGGGACTAAAGTTGGTGGTCTGGGCGGTTGCGGCGGTCGGATAGGGTGGTTCGATCGAGGCACGCGGCGCGAACGTCAGGCCCGGAGGCGGCAGTCGGCGTACCCACGGAGGGACCGTGAGCGCCGCAAGCGGGCACTGAGAGGTGGTGGCATGACTCAGCACGTGGGCGAGGCGAATGTCGGGCAATCGGCGGACGCCCCGCAGCCGAATGGTGCCGCCAACGGGTCAGAGCAGCCGAATACGCCGCCGAGCACGCCGGCTAGCGATGCCACGCCGCCGCGTCAGCCGGGCACCTCCGCGGCCGTGCCGTCCTCCGCGTCGCGCCGAGTGCGCGCCCGCCTCGCCCGCCGGATGACCGGTCAGCGCGGCATCGCCGCGGTCAAGCCGGTACTCGAGCCGCTGGCCAGCGTGCACCGTGAGCTGTACCCGAAGGCCAACCTGACGCTGCTGCAGCGCGCGTTCGACGTGGCCGACGAACGGCACAAGCACCAGTTCCGCAAGTCCGGCGACCCGTACATCACCCATCCCCTCGCGGTCGCCAACATCCTGGCCGAGCTCGGCATGGACACCACCACCCTGGTCGCCGCGCTGCTGCACGACACCGTCGAGGACACCGGCTACTCCCTCGAGCAGCTCACCCTCGACTTCGGCCCCGAGGTCGCGCACCTGGTCGACGGCGTCACCAAGCTGGACAAGGTGAACCTCGGCGCGGCCGCCGAGGCCGAGACCATCCGCAAGATGATCATCGCGATGGCGCGCGACCCGCGCGTGCTGGTGATCAAGGTCGCCGACCGGCTGCACAACATGCGCACGATGCGCTTCCTGCCGCCGGAGAAGCAGGCGAAGAAGGCCAAGGAAACCCTCGAAGTCATTGCGCCCCTTGCCCATCGGCTCGGTATGGCGACGGTCAAGTGGGAGCTCGAGGACCTCGCGTTCGCGATTCTGCACCCGAAGAAGTACGACGAGATCGTGCGGCTGGTCGCCGACCGGGCGCCGTCGCGCGACACGTACCTGGCGAAGGTGCGCGCGGAAATCGTGAATACCCTTGCGGCATCGCGGATCAACGCGATCGTCGAGGGTCGGCCGAAGCACTACTGGTCGATCTACCAGAAGATGATCGTCAAGGGTAAGGACTTCGACGACATCCACGACCTGGTCGGCATCCGCATCCTCTGCGACGAGGTGCGCGACTGCTACGCGGCCGTCGGCGTGGTGCACTCGCTGTGGCAGCCGATGGCGGGCCGGTTCAAGGACTACATCGCCCAGCCGCGCTACGGCGTCTACCAGTCGCTGCACACCACCGTCGTCGGCCCGGACGGCAAGCCACTCGAGGTGCAGATCCGCACCCAGGACATGCACCGCACCGCCGAGTTCGGCATCGCCGCGCACTGGCGTTACAAGGAGACCCGCGGCAAGCACTCGAACGACTCCACCGAGGTCGACGACATGGCGTGGATGCGTCAGCTGCTCGACTGGCAGCGGGAGGCGGCCGACCCGGCCGAGTTCCTGGAGTCGCTGCGCTTCGACCTGAAGTCGCCGGAGATCTTCGTGTTCACCCCGAAGGGCGACGTGATCACGTTGCCGCAGAAGTCGACCCCGGTCGACTTCGCCTACGCCGTGCACACCGAGGTCGGGCACAAGTGCATCGGCGCCAGGGTGAACGGTCGTCTGGTCGCGCTGGAACGGCAGCTGGAAAACGGTGAGGTCATCGAGGTGTTCACCTCGAAGGCGCAGAACGCCGGACCGAGCCGCGACTGGCAGAATTTCGTGGTCTCGCCGCGCGCCAAGGCCAAGATCCGCCAGTGGTTCGCCAAGGAGCGCCGCGAGGAAGCCCTGGAGAACGGCAAGGAGCAGATCTCCAAGGAGGTCCGCCGCGTCGGCCTGCCGCTGCAGCGGTTGATGAGCGTCGACGCGATGACCGCGGTCGCGCACGAACTGCACTACACCGACATCTCCACCCTCTACACCGCGGTCGGCGAGCATCAGGTCTCCGCGCACCACGTGGTGCAGCGCCTGATGGCGCAGCTCGGCGGCATCGGCGACGTGGAGAACGAGCTCGCCGAGCGGTCCACCCCGTCCACCACGCCGAACCGGCAGCGGACCACCGGCGACGCGGGCGTGCTGATCCCCGGCGCGTCCGGCACCGTCGCCAAGCTGGCCAAGTGCTGCACGCCGGTGCCCGGTGACGAGATCATGGGCTTCGTGACCCGCGGCGGCGCGGTGAGCGTGCACCGCACCGACTGCACCAACGCCGGATCGCTGCGCGATCAAGCCGAACGCATCATCGAGGTGTCCTGGGCGCCGTCACCGTCCTCGGTGTTCCTGGTGGCCATCCAGATCGAGGCGCTCGATCGCACCCGCCTGCTGTCCGACGTGACGAAGGTGCTGGCCGACGAGAAGGTGAACATCCTGTCCGCGTCGGTCACCACCCACGGCGACCGGGTCGCGATCAGCAAGTTCACCTTCGAGATGGGCGACCCGAAGCATCTGGGGCATCTGCTGAATGTGGTGCGGAATGTGGAAGGCGTCTACGACGTCTACCGCGTCACCTCCGCCGCGTAGCGCGCGAATGCCCTAGGTCGCTCGGAGCGCTTGCGAGTCGCGAATGCGCGCGGCCGCTTGAAATAGTCCGGGGTGGTCATCTCCCCTTGACGTGTCAATTGTTCTGTGCTCGGCAACCTCTCGGCGAACCATCCGCGAAGGCCGAGATATCTGCACGAATGCCGAAGCCTTCGGGCGAACGGAAGATGGAGTCCCGGTAGGGAATTCGGGTGACCGGCGGGTCGCCAGGCGGTTGCTCTCGTTTTCGGACCATCGGAAAGTTGCCGGGCGATGTTGCTCGGCACGCGGGAATGTGTGAAACCCGTTTCGGCAGTTCATGGAAAGTTTTCGGCGATGCCCCAGCAATAGTCGGAATCTGTTACGGTCTATTGCGTTTCATGGCGTTGAGGGTAACTGCGGCAACACGGATTGATTGCGGATCGCTATGACAAAGTATGCGGAAAGCGTTGCGGGGGTGCTGACAGCACTCACCGTGACCGTGGCTACGGCGGGTACCGCCGTGGCCGGTCCGCCGAATCCCGCAGGCCCCTCGACCAACATCGCGCTCAGTGCGTGTCCGGCATTATACGCCTTGGGAATTCAGGGCACCGGCGAATCGTCACCGGATGCCGCACCGTCTACCGACACCGGCATGCTGTCCACCGTCTTCCGCCCGATGTTGGCCAAGGCCACCGCTCCCGGGCTGGTCGATCGGGCTTACGTGCCTTACGAATCCGGCTTCGGCGGCGCGACGCCGGGAGGCCCGGCGCCCTACTCCCAATCGGTGACCGGCGGACTGGCCAGGCTGCGCACGATGGCCAAGGCCGTCGCCGATCGCTGCGCCGACACCAGGTTCGCGGTGGTCGGCTATTCACAAGGCGCACACGTTGCGTCGATGTTCGCGCAGGAGATCGGGCAGGGCAAAGGCGTGCTCCCGGCCGACAAGGTCGCGGCGGTGGCGCTGTTCGCCGACCCGACCCGCAACCCGGGCGCGCCGCTGTTCCCTGGCTCGCCGGGCAAGGCCTCGCCGGATCCGGCCCCTGGCACCCAGGGCGATGATCTCGCCGCCATCGCCGCGCTGCCGCAAGCGCCCGCCACCGGTGGCGGCATCGGCCCGGACCGCGACATCGCCGCCAACTTCGGCGCCCTCACCGGCCGCGTGGCCAGTTTCTGCGCGGCAGGTGACCTCGCCTGCGACGCACCGCAGGGCGCACCGATCCTGAAGGCCGTCACCAATGTTGTCGGCCAATCCACATTGAGCGGCGGCGACCCGATCGCCTCGCTCACCTCCATCGCCCAGGCGCTGGCCTACACGTCGATCAAGACCGCGACCAAGGTCGCCAACGAAGACGTGCAGGGCAACTCGCTCGCGACGCTGGCCATCTCGCCCAAGAAGTCGATCTCCCAGCGGCTCGCCGATGCCGCCGACCCGCGCACCCCACTCGACCTCCCCGGTGCGCTCCAGGCGCTGCTGAAGGTCGGCACGATCGGCCTGAACGCGGTCGTCAGCGTCGTCAAGACGGTCATCAACCCGTCGACCATCGCCGAACTGGCCACCGCGGGGTTGGCGAACCCGCCCGCCGCGCTGCTGTCGCTCGGCACGAAATTGGCAGGCGCGGTCGCCCAGCTCGTCCCGCCGACCACCGGCGCCCGCTTGGTCACCCAGGCGTTCGACGCGGTCGTACAAAACATCACCGACAACAGCGAACTGCTGAACACCGCCACCTGGGTGCGGTATTGGGACACCGTCCAGCGACACGGCGCGTACAGCACCGCGACGGTCGCCGCCAACGGCGACGCGCCGACAACCTTCGTCGCCGACTGGTTCGCCGCGATAGCCCGCGACATCGCCGGTAAATTCGGCGCGAACGGCAGGCCGCTCGGCAGTGCGGACAAGCCGCCGACGGGATTCTTCGGCGAGCAATCCGGCGCGTCGACTACGCCGAATGTGTCCGGTACGGGACAATTTCCGTTCGGGACAGGAGCCGAAGGCGCCTCATCCGGCGGCGCGACGTCGATTCCGCCCACCGATCGACCCGGCACACCCAACACCTACCCGTTCTCCACGAACTGATCGCCGAGAGGGTCCGACGATGAGCCATGTGCCTCGCGCAGCGGGAATGGGGGAATGTTGAAGTCGTACAAAGAACTGTCTCGTTGGTATGCCGCCCTGGAGCCGGAGACGGCACCGGTGCCGCCCGCGGCGAATTCTGTGCACCTGGACGACGAGGGTCCGGCCCGGTTCCCGCACTACATTCGTGACGAGCCGCAGCCCGAGGTCCCCGCGGACCTGTCGGCGCAGCGCAGCGAATTCACCGGTGGCTGGTCGGACTGGGTAGGCCGGGCACCGGGCCCCGACGACGACTACACCCCGCGCGACGCCGACCTGGTGCGTTTCCCCTGGCCCGACGACGATGACTACGACGACCCGCTGGACGAGCCGCGACCGCGCTCCTCCAGCGCCTTGCGGGGGGAGGCCCGCGCCCGTGGTTCGCGCCGCGTCCGGGTGTTCGTCGTGCTGGTCATCGCGGTGCTGCTGCTCGGCGCGGCCGCCGCGGGCGTGCTGTTCCTGCTGCACTCCGCCAACAGCCGGGCCGCGGCACCGCGACTGCCCGCCTCCTCGGCCTCGGTGCAGTTCACCGCGGGTAGCGCGCAGGCGGGCGTGAGCACCGACAGCCTGCGCGGCAAGTCGCAGGCCGGGGTCAGCACGCCGCGGCCGACCGGCGCCTGCCCGACCGAGCGCACCGCGACGACCGTGCGCGGCGCCGAAATGGGCAGCACCACAACGGGTCCCGACGCTATCCTGGCGTTCCAGTACGCGTACTACGTCGAGCGCTCCGGCGAACAGGTCCGGCAGGTCGTCGCGCCGGAGGCCACCGTCTCGCCCGCGCCGACCATCCAGCGCGGCATCGATACCATCCCCGCGGGCACCACGCACTGCGTGCGGATCGTGACCCTCTCGGACAACAGGTACTCGGTGGAGGTCACCGAGTACCGCCCCGGCGGCGTGCCCGCCACGTACAACAAGCAGACGGTCACCACCGCGGTGATCGACGGGCGCACCCTGATCACGGGTATCGCGGCCGGATAGAGGAGAGCAGGAAGCGATGGGCGAGGACTGGAGCCGCTGGCTCGACGAGGCACCCGAACAGGGTGAACCGTCGGGCCGGCCCGTGCGCTCCAAGGCTCCGGTGGTGCGATTGCGGCGCGGCAAGGGCGGCGGTTCCGGCGCGGAACAACCGTTGCAGCGCCCCATCCTGGTGGTCGGCGGCTGTGGTGGCGCGGGCACCACCACCACGGCGCTGGGGATCGCGGGCGAGCTCGGCATGGCAGGCACCCCGACGGTCGCGGTGGACGCGACCCAGGCGGGCAGCGACCTCGCGCTGCGCGGCGCGGACGAGCACCTGCACCCGATCAGCCTGCAATCGTGGCTGTACGGGCGTGGCGACGACGAACCGGCACCGCTGAAGGAATGCCTGTCGCGCGCGACTTCCGGAATCGGTTTACTGTGGCGCGATTCCGCGCCGCTGCGCAGGCGCGCGACCTATCTCACGGTGGCCCGCGCGGTCTACGACGCGGGCTTCACCGCGGTCTACGACGGCGGCAGCCCGATAGCCGGACGGCAGCTGCGCCCGCTGCTCGACGACGCGGATGTCGCTCTGGTACTTGCCATTCCGGCCCGCGCCGATGCCGCGAACCGGCTCCGGGTCACCCTGGAATGGCTCGACGACCAGTTCGGCGACTCGGCCGAGGGGCAGGGCGGCGGCATCGTCGGCGACACCACAATCGTTGTCTCACACCAGCATCCGGGCACCGAGTCGGGCGTAGCCGAGCATTTGCGTGAGCACCTGTCCGGCTGGGTCCGCGATATTCGAGAGATTCCCTACGACCCGCACCTGGCCAGGGGCGAACTGGTCCGGCACGCATCGTTGGCCCTCGATACGCGCCGGGCTTATGGGCGCCTGCTTGCCGGGGTGGCATCATGACGGCCGCTATGAAGTTTCGACGTCACACCGAATCCGCGCCCGCGGGCGTGGTCGCCCCGCCGGAGTCGCGCCGCGCGGCGATCTGGGACCGTCCGGTGCCCGGGGTCGGCCGGGCGCCGCTGGTGTGGATCATGGGCGTGCACGGCGGTGCCGGAGCCAGTAGCCTCGCGCATGTGCTTGCGCCCGCGGCGGATTCGGGCCGCCGCTGGCCCGGCGTCTTCGACCGCGAGTCCCCCTTCGTCGTGCTGGTGGCCAGAGAGACCATCGCGGGCCTCACCCGCGCGCATGACTCACTGCGCCAACATCATTCGGGTTTCGCCGGGTCCTGCGAGGTGCTCGGGCTGATCACCGTCGCCGCGCGACCCGGTCGGCTGCCCGCCGAGATCCGCCGCTACCGCGACGTGGTCGGTTCGCTGGCCGGCCAGCTGTGGCAGGTCCCGTGGTATGAGGAATGGACGCTGGTAGAACCGGAGAAGCTGCCCGTGTGGGCGCCCGGTGACGCGCTGCCACCGAAGAAACGCAAGATCGACCCCTTGGAAGAGGTACCGCTCGATGTCAGGGAGCTCGGTGCCGACATCGTCGCGGCGGCTCGAACGGCACTGGAGGAGGCCAAACTCGACGATCCGGCGCAGGACCGGGCCAGCAGAAAGCCACCCGATCAGTGAACATATGCATCGAATCGGCGACGACTCAACTACTTTCGAGAAAGGCACCCGATGAGCACGATTCTCCTCGCCGTGCAGGACACGTACGGCACCGTACTCGCGCAGGTCGGTAACCCGACGCCCGAGGCGCCGCCCGGCTCGGAGAAGATCCTGCAGCTGGTGCGCTACCTGACCTGGTTCGTGCTGCTGTCCGGCATCTGCGGAATCACCTACGCGGGCGGCAAGTTCGCGTGGGAGAAGTGGACGGGTGGCGGACTCGAGTCGCCGAAGATGGTGGCCGGCGCCATGATCGGCGGCGTCGTCGCGACCAGCGCCGGCACCATCATGAACGCCGTTATTGGAACCTGATGTCCGACATATCTACCGTGCGCGCGTCGGCAGCCGAGCTGCTGGCCTACAAACAGATGCCCGCCGAGGTACTGGAACCACTCATGCAGCTGCTCAACTGGCTGCTGTGGTTCGTCCTGCTGGTGTGTCTGGCGTGGATGATCGTCTCCGCGGGCAAGCTGTGGATCTCGTTCCGCAGCGACCTGGCGATGAACGACGCCTCGCACGGGGTGCTGATGAGCCTGCTCGGGGCGATCGTGGCGAGCACAGCGTCGGGAATCGCGCTGGCTTTCTTGCCGACATGATTAATCAGCGGGGGACTGCGGGCGCGGTCGGCGCGGTGTTGCTGATCGCGGCGGTCGGCTGTGGCGGTGGCGACGACCGATCCGGGCCGGAGCTGTCGGCGGCGCCGACCGGCGTGCGGTGGCAGCCGTTCCAAGGCGTGCCGCTGCCGCATACCGATCAGGGGCCGAAGTCGGAAGCCGACGGTGCCGCAACGGGTTTCGAGCATTCGCCGCGCGGTGCCGGGGTCGCCGCGATCACCCACGCGGTGCGGCTGGCGGTGGCTTCGGACAGTCAATGGGCCAAAGTCGCGGCGCGGGAGGTGGTTCCGGGTACCGCGAAGGACGAGTGGGCGGTGAACCGGATCCAGCTGTCGATCACCGGACCGGCCACCCCCGATTACGCGCCGCGGGTGCTCGGCTACCGGGTCACCGGGTACACCGACCAGCGCAGCACCGTCGACGTGCACACCGAGTACTCGGACAACTCCAAGGCGGTGAACCACACCACCGTCGAATGGTTCGGCCAGGACTGGCGGTTACGCCTGCCCGAGCCGGGCGCCACCGCTAGACCTATCGACGCGATCGACGTAATACCTGATGACTCAGTGAAATTGGAGGCACCGAAGTGACCGAGAAGGGGTCTTACGCGCGTGATCGCGTCTCCTTCGGTGCTGTCGCGTCCGCAGCTGTGCTGGCGCTCATCGTGATCATCGGAATCGTCATCTACGTCACCCGCGACGACGGCGGCCCAGCGGGCGGCGCGCCCGCGCCCGCCGCATCGCCCGGTGGCACCGGCTTCGCCGCGGCCGAGGTCGATATCCTCGGCCGGCGCGTCGATGTGCCGAACAACCCCGCCGGACAACCTTTTTCGCAGGACCCAACCCGGCAGCGCAAGCCGTCCGACTCGGACTGGCTGACCCAGGCCCCCGAGGGCACCACCGCGCCGCACGGCTGGCAGCGGGTCTACGGCGCCTCCGTGCCGTTCTCCACCTCGGACGGCCCGGCCCGCATCGAAGACGGCCTGGCCGTTGGCTATTCGCATACACCGCAGGGCGCGGTGCTGGCCGCGGCGCAGATCACCTACCGGCTCAACGCCCGTCCGGCCGACCGCGATCTGTACGTGACCCAGGTGCGCGTTTCGGCCCAGCAGATCGCGGCCTACGACAAGGCCCTCGGCAGCAACAAGCTGCCCGAGCAGCAGCCGGAGAAGGTCACCAAATACTTCGTCGCCTCGGACGCGTTCAAGGTCGACGACTACGCCGACGACCTGGCCATCGTCCGGCTCGCCTCGCGCGGCCCGGTGGTCGACGGCAAACAGTTATGGGCGGCGATCCGCCTGGTGATGGTCTGGGATGCCGGGGACTGGCGACTCAAGCCATCGACGTCCAATACCGCACAAACCGAGTACGTCGAATCGCTGACCGGGTGGACGAAATGGTGAGCACGATGGGAAAGGCACGACGAGAACTTGATGGCCGACCTGCGGAGCAGCGAGGGGTGCAGACAATGGTGAGGCGACTACTCACGATCTTCGCGGTCATCTTCACGGTGATGATGGCGACGCCGACCATCGCCTATGGACAGCAGTACGGCTTCGACGAGACGTGCAACGAGATCCACGACACGCTCGACAATGTCGGCCTGCCCGGCATCTCCCTCGGCGACGCCGCCTCCGCCGCGTGCAAGGCGGGCAATGCCGCTTCGCATCCGGGTCAGGCGGCCACCGCGGTCAAGGACAAGGCGTGGGACTCGACCTTCGGCAAGGTGGTCGACTCGCTGATGAACGGCCTCGGCGAGGCCATCATCCTGGCGCTGACCTTCTGGATGAAGGTGCCCAACGAGGCGGCCAGCGACTCGGGTTCGCTGTTCACGAAGATCAACGATTACACCTATCAGGCGCAGATATTGCTCTTGATAGCCTCGGTGATCCTGTCCGGCGCCCGCTTGGCCGAAGCCAGACGCGGGGCCACGATGAACGAGGCCGCCGAATCGTTCCGCATGTTCGCCAGAGTGGTGTTCAGTTCCTGGATGCTCGGCGCGGTGATCGTCGCGGGCACCCAGGCCTCGGATCGCTTCTCGGAGTGGATCATCAACGACTCGACCAACGGCAACGCCAAGGACCTGGCCGAGCTGATGGTGAAAACCAGTAAGCTGCAGGCATTTTCGCCGGGCCTGGTGTTGATCATCGCGATCGTCGGGCTGCTCGGCGCGCTCGCGCAGATCGTGCTCGCCATCGTCCGGCAGGGGCTGCTGATCATCGCGGCCGGTGTGCTGCCGCTGGCGGCGGCCGCGTCCGGGATGAACATCGGAAAACAGTCCTATCAGAAGCTGATCGGCTGGATCATCGCGTTCATGCTGTGGAAACCGGTGGCCGCGATCGTCTACATGATCGCGTTCACCACTGCGGGCCATGTGGATTCGCTGACCAGCACCAACGGCCTGCCGGATGGTGAACAGGCGCAACGCATGCTGGTCGCGATCGTGCTGCTGTGCAGCGTCGCGTTCGTGCTGCCCGCGCTGATGCGGTTGGTCACGCCCGCGGTCGCGATCGTCGGCAGCGGCGGTTCCGGTCTCACCGCGACCGGCGGTACCCTGCTCGCCGTTGCGGGCCTTGGCGCCATGGGCACCAAGGCAGTTGGCGTCAAAGGCACCGCGGCGTCGGGCGCGCCGGGCTACGTCGGCGGCAGCGGCGCGGGTCCGCGTCCGCCGGGTGGCGCGGGCGGACGCGGCGGCGGCGCACCACGCCCGACCCCGCCGCGCGGTGGCGGCGGACCGGCCGGTGGTGCGGCACCGCGCGCCTCCGGGCCCGGCGGCGCGGCGGGAGTACCGTCCGGTGCGGCACGGGCGGCGGGCCGGATCGGCGCGGCCCGCGCCGCGACGAGCAGCCTGAACCGTGCGGACCAGGCAATGGGTGATGTGGCCGGTGACCGTTGGGCGAATCGCTCGCCCGACCTCGGGAGGAGCACCATTCCGCGATGACGATGACGACGAACGATACCTACGAGCGTCGCTCGTACGGGCTGTGGCAAAAGCCCCGCAGCGCAGGCCTTTTCGGGCTGCGCTGGGAAGAGACCGTGATCGGCTTCGTGGTGGTGATCACCGCGCTGATCACGGCGATGGTCGGCGGCTTCAAATGGGGTCTGATCGTCGGCGTCACCGGCGTCGTGATCATGGTTCCACTGGTGTGGCGGACGGGCGGCCGATCGGGCTACGAGACGGGATTGATGATGTTCAACTGGATGCGCTCGCGCAAGAACGGCGAGCACGTGTACCGGGGCGGCCGGTTCTCCCGGATACCGGGCGGGGTCACCCGCCTGCCGGGTCTGCTCGCGCCGTCGAAGCTCTACGAGGGCATCGACGCGGGCGGGTACAGCTTCGGCATGATCCACCTGCCGCAGTTCGCCCAGTACACGGTGGTGCTGCGGGCTTGGCCGCAGGGCCACGAGGCGGTGGATCAGCCGGTGATCGATCGCTGGGTATCGGCGTGGGGCACCTTCCTCGCCTCGGTGGGCCAGACCAGTGACATCGTCGCGGTCGTCCCGGTCATCGACACCGTGCCGGAGACCGGAAACCGTTTGCTCACCGAGGTTTCCACGATCACCCGGCCGGATGCGCCGGAGCTGGCGCAGCAGGTGATGTACGAGCTCGCCACCGAGCTGCCGCAGGAGCGGGTGCAGCTGCTGCCGCGGGTGGCGATCACCTTCAAGGCCACCACCGCCGAGCGCCGCAAGAACCCCGCCGAGGAGGCGGTCGAGATCGGCCGCAGGCTGCCCGGCATCTGCGCGGCGCTGGCCGAGGCGGGCGTGCGCGCCCAGCCGATGTCGGCGGACGAGGTCATCTCGTTCATCCGGCGCAGTTACGATCCGGCCTCGCAGGCCGACCTGGAAGTCGCGTCCAGCGAACCCGATGGCCACGGCCTGGATTGGGCCGATGCGGGCCCGGTGTCGCACGACGAGAAGTGGGATCACTTCGTGCACGACGGCGGCCGCTCGGTCACCTGGGAGATGGACGCCGCCCCCGAGGGCGCGGTGGACGAGCGGGTGCTGCAACGCCTGCTCGCGCCCAATCCCGAAGTGCCACGCAAGCGCATCGCCATCGTGTACCGGCCGCATTCGGCCGCCGACGCGGCCGAGATCGTCGACGACGACTTCAAGAACGCGCTGGTGGCCCAGCAGAGCGAGCGTGGCGTGGTTTCCGCGGCGGCGACCCTGCGGGTGGGCGCCACCCAGCAGGCCCGTGAGGAGCAGGCCAGGGGTCACGGTGTGACCCGCTTCGGGGCGTTGGTGACCATCACCGAGCCCCTGCGCGGCGACCTGCCGCGTATCGAAGCCATCACCCGCGACCTGTCCACGCAGGCGCGGTTGAAGATTCGGCGGTGTTACCGCTACCAGGCGGCGGCCTTCGCGGCCTCGCTCGGTTGCGGGGTGATCCTGCCGGAGCACGCGACTATTCCGAAGGCACTGGCGGGGTGAGTGATACATGGCACGTGACAACGAGCCACCCGTACGGGACCGCGACGAGCCCCCGGCTCGGCGCGGCAGGCGGCGCGACGAGGCCGAGCGGGACGAATGGGGCGAGCGCCCGGCGGCCGAGCGCGGTCGTCGCGTGCGCGAACGCTCCGGTATCGAGGAGATGCCCGACCGCGCACGGCGATTCGGCAGGGGCGCGGCGCGAATGAGCGGCGATGACCGTACGGGACTGGACGAGGCGACGGAGCGGGACCGCGCGCGGGAGGCGGCCGAGCGCCGGGCGCGGTCCGAGAGCGCCCGCGCCGACGGGTCACGTGCCGAACGGTCACGCGCCGAAAACGGCCGGGGCGAGCGCAGTTCGGACCGGGCCCGCGGGGACGCGGCCAGGACGGCACGGGCGCGCGACGGTGAGCGGCCTGCGCGTGGTGAGCGTCCGTCGCGATCGCAGGATCCGCGGGCCGGGCGCACGGCCCGCAACGGCAAGCCGGAGCGCGGCGTGCAGGACCGCAACGGTGCGCGTGCCGGTCGTAACGCGCAGCGCCCCACCAGGACCGACTACACCGCCGACCGCGCCATGGGCACGCCGGTGATGGACAAGGCGGCCCTGCGTGCGAAGGCGAAGGCCGACCGGCGCAAGACCTCCGGCCCGGCGCTGCTCGACGAGCCGACCCGGGCCAAGCTGGAGATGATCGTCCGCGAGCAGACCGGCCTCCGGGCGGCGTTCGCGCAGTTCCGGATTCGCACCGACGACATCCGCCGCCGCAACTACGCCGCGCGCGCCGAACAGGTCTTCGAGGACGGATTCGACCGCAGCACCGCACAACTCACCGATCGTGGCTATGCGGGGGAGGGCGGCGGCCGGATGAACGTGGTCGGCCGTCCCGTCGAATACCGCGCCACCACAGCGCAGGTCGCCGGCCTGTGGCCGTGGTCGGTCGGTGCCGGTGCGCCGCTCATCGGCACCCCGCTCGGCTCGCATCTGCACACCGGTGCGCCGGTCTGCTTCGATCCGATGAACTGGTTCATGCGGGGCAGCTTCATCACCGCGCCGAGCCTTTTCGTGCTCGGCCTCAACGGTTTCGGTAAGTCGTCGCTGGTGCGCCGGATCGTGCTCGGCGGCATCGCCCAGGGCATCACGCCGCTCATCCTGGCCGACGTCAAGCCGGACTATCGCAAGATGGTGGAGCTGGTCGGCGGCCAGGTGATCGATCTCGGCTACGGCCACGGCAAGCTCAACCCGCTCGCCGCAGGTGTGCTCGGCGCGGTGGTGCCGCGCCTGGATGACCATCCCGCGCTGCAGATTCAGGTGCTGCAAGACCTGCGGGCGCGTCAGGTAACGCTGATCGCGGGTCTGGTCGAGCTGGTCCGTGGCGCCCGGGTGCGCGACTACGAGGAGACGCTCATCGCCACCTCGCTGCGCATCCTCTACCAGCCGGGCAGCGGCTACACCCCGGACCAGCCGCCGATCATGGAGAACCTGCTCGAGGTGATCGTCGCGGGCGGTGAGGAATTGATGCTCGACGCGGGCGCTGACGACGCCGACGAGTACAACAACGCGATCAAGAACCTGCGTCGCTCGCTGCGCGCGCTCACCCAGGGCCCGTTCGGCGCGATCTTCAACGGGCAGACCTCGGTGCCGATCGACACCAGCGCGGTCGCGGTCTGCATCGACGTGTCGCACATCCCGTCCGGCGACAAGAAGCTCAAAGCCGCGGTGATGCTTGCCTGCTGGGCCGACGGGTTCGCCTCGGTCGAGGCCGCGCACGTGCTGTCCGACGCCGACCTCGGGCCGCAGCGCTACTTCCAGGTGGTGATGGACGAGTTGTGGCAGGTGCTCGGCCTCGGCGATTTCATGATCGACCGCGTCGACGAACTGACGCGTCTGCAGCGCGGTATCGCCACCTCGCTGATCATGATCAGCCACACGATCAAGGACTTGCAGGCTCTCGGTTCCGAAGCCGCCATCGCGAAGGCGCTCGGCTTCCTGGAACGCGCGCGCGCCAAGATCTTCGGTGCGTTGCCCGGCGAGGAGGTCAAGCGGCTCGACAGCATTGTGCCGTTCACCTCCGCCGAGGAACAGATGGTGACCGGCTGGTCCGCGCCGCAGGCACTGACCGGTGAGGCACTCAAGCCGGGTCAGCAGCGCCCGTCGCCGCCGGGCACCGGCAAGTTCCTGCTGAAGATCGGTGAGGATCGCAGGCCGGGCATTCCGTTCCACATGGAGTTCACGCTCACCGAGAAGGAGAGCGGCATTCACGACACCAACCAGAGGTTCAGCGAGTTCACCGAATCGACTGCCCGAGGGACGGATTCGCCGAGCGGGAGCGCCGCATGAGAGATCAGCCCAGACGCGGGTTATCGATGGACCGCCGCATCGGGAGGTGTGTCGGATGATGCCGCACCGCTCCTACCGCCGGGTGTCGCCGGAGGTGCGCCAGGCCGCCGTCCAGCAGGTCGTCGCGCTCGCCGCGCAGATGAGCAGTGAGTCGGAGGCCTGCCGGGTGGTCGCCGAACAGATCGGCGTGCACACGAACTCGGTCCGCAACTGGGTGCGCGCGGCCGAAGGCCCAAGCCTGGAGCGAATGGATGCCTCCGCCCTACGCCGCAAAGTAGCCCTCCTGCAACAACAATTGGCCGCCGCCGCCGAAATGAACCGCACCCTCGCCGACACCCTCAACCAATCCCGGCGCGGCCAGTGACCCCCGACCCGACCGAAGGCCCCCTGCACCCCGTCTACCGGACCGAGGGTGCCCTTCGGTCGCCGCGGCCGGTCCGGGCGACGGGCGCCTTGGGTCGGTCTGACCGACTGAAGGGCGCCTTTGGTCGGGTGTGCGGTACGGGGGCGGCGGGGCAGCGGTGACCGGGAAGGCGCTGCTGTGGGGAGCGCTCGGTGCGGTACTCGCGCTGATGACGCTGGTGGTGGTGATCGTGTTGCCGTCGGTCGATGACCCTTGTGAGGGGGCGGGGTTGCTCGGTACGCAGTCGAACTTGCCGCCGCTGGGGGGGTATCCGCCGGGTGATCCGCGCGCGACTCCGTCGGGGACATCAGCAAATCCGCCGACCGAGTATCCGTTCGGCACTCAGGCGAGTCCGGCCGCCGGGGCGGCACCGTCGGGGCCGCAGGCGAATCCGACCGGTGCCGGTGCGCCGTCGCTGGCCGGGGGCGCCGGACCGATCCGTCGCACCATGCCGCTGGCCGCGGGCACCTTCACGGTGTCGGATGTCTTCGGCGCGCGCGGTGGCACGCACCTCGGCGTCGACCTCGCCGCCGCCGACGGCACCACCATCTACTCGGTTTCCGACGGCCGGGTCGTCGCCGCCGGTCCCGCATCGGGTTTCGGCAACTGGGTCGTCATCGACTCGGTGGACACCAACGGCCGCGCGTACTCCGCCGTCTACGGCCACATGTGGGACACCGGTGTGCACGTGCACGTCGGCGATACGGTGACCGCGGGCCAGCCCATCGCGCAGGTCGGCTCGGCGGGCGAATCCAGCGGCCCGCACCTGCATTTCGAGATCGTCCCCGGCGGCCGGTTCACCGGCGGGCGGCAGATCGATCCGCTGCCTTGGCTCGACGGTGCGCCGACCCCGGATGTCGGTGGCGCGCAAGCCTTTTCCAACGACCCGAGGTGCAGCCGTGGCTTCGGCAGCGCGGGTGGTGCGCTGGCCGCGGGCAAGGTGCCGCCGGAGCTCGAAATCTGGTATCGCCGTGCGGGTTCGCTCTGCCCGCAGGTCACCCCCTCGCTGCTCGCCGCGCAGGGCAAGCAGGAATCCGGCTTCCGCCGCGGCGCCACCTCGCCCGCGGGCGCGCAGGGCCTGGCGCAGTTCCTGCCGAGCACCGCGGTCAGCGTGGACCCGGATGACGGCCAGCCCTACGTGCTCGACGCCGACGGCAACGGCACCGCCAGCCTGTGGGACGACGGCGACGCGATCGTGGGGCAGGGCCGCTACATGTGCGCCATCGCGCACAAGATCGTGCAGTGGGAGGCCGAGGGCAAGGTGCGCGGCGACGTGACCGCGTTGACCCTGGCCGCCTACAACGCCGGTGAGGGCGCGGTGCTCGCGTCCGGCGGCATGCCGAATCAGGTGGCGGCGCACCTGTCCGAGACCCAGCCCTACGTGGCGAACATCCTCGCGATGGAGGCGCAGTTCCGCGCGCCCGGCGCACTCGGCCGGTTCGACCCGAAGGAGGGCGGCGGCGGAAAACAGATCGTCGAGGCCGCGCACGATTGGCTCGGACAGCCCTACGTGTGGGGTGGCGGCGGCCCGCAGGGGCCGAGTGGCGGCGGCATGGACGGGCCGGGCCTGACATCGGCCGCGGTGTTCGCCGCCTCGTCCGGCTCGGTGACCTTGCCGCGCACCGCCGAACAACAGTGGGAGGCCGGTGTCGAGGTGCCGATGGGCAAGATTCAGGAGGGGGATCTGGTGTTCAGCGCGTTCGGTCCGCGCGGGCCCGCGCAGGTCGGCATCTACTCCGGCAACGGGCGGATGATCCAGGCCGTGCCGGGCACGCGTGGTGGCGGTGGGGTCGGTGAGGTGCAAGTGCCGGGAGACAGCCGGGCGAGGAGGGTGATGTGAGGCCCCGATCCGAACACGCTCCGCCGAGACCGCCGAACTGTCGGTCCGTGCGGTTAGCCTGGAAAGACGGCGGCGCGAACGACGGGCCCGGCGGCGGTAACCACGCCGGGCCCGGAGCGCGCCGCACCTCGAATGCACAGGTACGCGCGAAACTGGTGGTGATGCTGGTGGTGAGCGTCGCGATGCTGGGCGCGGCCTGCGGTCGCGGAGACCGCGAGGACGCGGGATCCGGTGGGGCGCACCCGGCCACGTCAACGACCCGGATGCTCGAGGGCGTGCCCGCACCCGATCCGGTCACGCCCGACGGTGTCGCGGTGGCCGCGCTGAAGGAGATCTACACCTGGCAGCCCGCCACCGAAACCCAGGGTGCGTCGCTGGCGCGTGCTCGGAAGTGGTTGGGCCCCAGCCTGGTTCGCATGCTGGACGGCTCGCCGACCGGGCTGGAGGCGCCGAAGACGACGCTGCAGTGGGCGGATTGGGCCGCCGCGAAGGCGAACGTCGAAGCGTTCACCTTCGCCTCCGGCGAAAAAGCGCCCGGCGGCGGCGATCCGAACATGCAGCAGTTCAAGATCGGGATCGAGCAGACCGTCGTCTACCCGAACGGCCGCAAGGAGCCGCTGCCGCCCGCGACGGTCATCGCCACCGTGGTGCGCACGCCCGACGGCTGGCGGCTCGACGCGTTCCGCTGAACACCAAGACATTTCCGTACCGAAAGTAGGAGGCAGACATGGCGAAGAAGGTGGTGAAGGATCCGGCCGCGATCGGACCGGACACGACCATGATCCTGCTGTACGCCGGCATCGCGGTGGTGGCCACGCTCTGGGTCGCGCTGCATCTCGGCAACATGCTCGCGGTGACCCCGCAGTCCATCCCGATCAACCCGATCGCCATCGTCGCGGATCTGGTCAAGGGCAAACTGCAGTGGCCGCGCGCGTCGACGGTGATCGTGCTGCTGGTGGTCCTGGCGCTGGTGGCCTGGGTGGTCATCCGCAAGCGGCTGAAGAAGCGCAAGTCGGTGGGCAGGCTGCCGGTCGACGACAAGGCCGATGTGATGGGCCAGGGCGATGCCATCGCCCACCTCACCGCGAAGGGTGTGCGGGAGAAGGCCACTCAGCTAGGGGTGCGGCTCGGTAGCGAGGATGTGCCCGGCGTGCCGATCGGCATCGGCATCGCCGACGGCGAGATGCTGTACGGCTCTTACGAAGACCTGCATCTCGACATCTGGGGTCCGCGCCAGGGCAAGTCGACCTCCCGGGTGATCCCGGCCATCCTCACCGCGATCGGCCCGGTGCTGGCCACCTCGAACAAGCGCGACGTGGTGGACGCGACCCGGGATGTGCGGGAAGCCAAGGGAAGTCCGACGTTCGTCTTCGACCCGCAGGGGGTCGCCGGTGAGGAGACGAGCTGGTTCTGGGATCCGCTGGCCTGGGTCGATGCCCGCCGCGAGGGTTGCGAGATGCGGGCGGCGCGACTGGCCGGCCATTTCGCCGACGGCGACGATGGTTCCGACGCGAAGACCGACGCCTTCTTCGACCCGGAGGCCGAGGATCTGCTGGCCGGGCTGTTCTTGGCGGCGGCCGTCGGCGACCAGAACGGCAGCAGGCCGATCGTGCAGGTGTGGGAATGGGTGACCAATCCCGGTGACACCGAGCCGCTCCTGTTGTTGCGCGCGGCCAGGCATCACTACACGGCGTCGGGCCTCGCGTCCCAGTACAACGCGGATCAGCGCACGCGCAGCGGCATTTTCGGGACGGCCAAGAAGATGATCCGCTGCCTCAAGCTGTCGAATGTGCACCCGTGGATCACCCGCGGCGGCGATCGCCGGGAGTTCGACGAGTTGGAATTCATCGAGCGCAACGGCACCCTCTACAGCCTGTCGCTGGAAGGCCGCGGCTCGGCGGCGCCGCTGGTGAGCGCGCTGACCGAGGCCGTGATCGATGTGGCGATGCGCAAGGCGTCGCAGTCGCTCGGCGGGCGGCTGCCCATCCCGCTGCTCGCCGTGCTCGACGAGGCGGCGAACGTGGTGCGCTGGAAGGATCTGCCCAAGCAGTACAGCCACTTCGGCTCGCGGGGCATCGTCGTGATGACCGTGCTGCAGTCGTGGGCGCAGGGCGTGCGCTGCTGGGGCGAGCCGGGCATGAACGCGCTGTGGGCCGCCGCGAACATCAAGGTGCTCGGCAGTGGGGTTGACGACACGAACTTCCTGCGCGAGCGTTCCGAGGCGATCGGCGACTACGAGGTCGTCTCGGCGTCGGTGTCGGAATCCTCAGGCGGCAAGAGCTATTCGCGTTCGCTCGGCTCGTCGAAGACCTTCAGCGTGCAGGGTCTCGCGCAGTTGCCGCGCGGGCGGGTGATCGTTTTCCCGTCCGGCGCGCCGCCGGTGCTGGTTCGCACCGTTCCCTGGTGGGAGGGCGAGTACGCTGCCGAGGTGACGAAGTCCATCTCGCACCATGATCCGCAGCGCAAGACGGAAATCGGTGACCTGATTCCCGGCACACCCTCGCTGAGCAAGGGCACACAGCCAGCGGAGTACGGGCAGATCGAGGAGGTCAGGCCACTGTGACCAAGCCCAGCGAGCGAGCCGCGGGTGCCGGGCCGTCTGTCGCGACCATGACGAGCGGTAGCGAGGCGAAGTCGTGACCGAACAGCAGCAGCAACCCATGATCTACGCGAGCGTGGTGGAGTTCGTCGAGAACTATCTGAGCCTGGTTTATCGGCGTCAGGTCACCGACCTCAGCGACACCGTATGGTGCCCGGAGTGGTTTCAGCACGCCGAGGCGGTCGCTCGCTTGGACGCGATGTGGCGAGCGTGGGAGTACTTCCGGCTCAACGGTGCAACGGGATTGAGCGTGTGGTTCCTCGATCACGCCGATCCGCACATGGCCAAGCTGTTCGATCCCAAGGGGCCGTTCAAATACTGCAGCGTGCGCAACGGGCACAAGGACATGTTGAGCCCGTTGCCGTTGAAGTCGCCGCAGCACGGGATGTTCGGTGATCCGACCATGGGCGATTTCCGCCGGTGAGATAAAGCGGAAGGTGCTTACGGGACAGCATGCTCCGTAAGCACCTCGGCTCGTTACGTTGTAGTGCGGACTAGCGGGTGCGCTCCAGACCGCGGGAACGGTCGTCCTGCTCCTTGGCCCTGGTGACCGCGGGCGCCTCCTCGGGACGGGTGCGCACCGCCTCGATCGGTGGCTGGCCCTGGCCTACCTCGATCAACATGCGGACCGCGGCGAGTTCCGGTGCGACACCCATCTTCGCCAGATGCGCGGCGATCGCCATGCGGCGTTCGGGGGAGTCGTACTCCAGCACCTTGGGTTTGGCGTGCGCCGCGGCGGCGATGCCCGCCATGCGGGTCGCTTCGGCTTGCGCCGTGAAGCGGTCCTTCTCCAGCGACACACCACGTTCCGGGATCGGCTTCTCGATCATCCGGGCGAGTTCGGTGTTGCGTGGGTCCTTGGCCTTCGAGTCGCGGGCCTCGCGGATTTGCATCTCGCGGGCCTCTTTCATGCGAGCTTCGGTGACCTTGACGCGCGCTTCGGCTTCCTTTTGACCACGCTCGCGGGTCCGCAGTGCGACCAGGGTCGCAAGCTGCAACATAGTCCTCATCATGGCCGCTGTCTCGCGGCCGATGTCGTCCAGTTCCTCGGACATGGCTGCTCCCCGATGCTGCAGTGATCACTATGGATGTTGTGGTGCTTCGTCTGGACACCGCCAGGGGACTGTAGTCCGTCCGACGATGCCCCGGCTGCAAACGTGGACACCGGGAGAACTCGTGTCGCCGCATTTCCCTTGCTCGGGGGTCGCCCGTTGGAGGGGTTGCCACGCTACGCGAACTCCGTGTTTCGAGGTTACCCGAGAAAGCACTGCCGCAACCGTACGGCCGTGCCGCTTATCAGCATATATCGCACAATTCCGACAGGCTTGGTAACTCGCCGGAGGATCTCCGGTCTAAGCCAACCCTTACCGGACTATTAGGGTGCCCTTCACCATCACGACACGTGTCGGGCCCCGGACCGACAAATCGGCGCGGGGCCCGAACGCGTTTCGCGGATCGCTAGTCGATGCGCACCGACTGGATGTCGACCGGCTGGCTCGGCTTGCCGTCGCCGGGGCCGTTGGAGTTGTCCTGGCCCGCCTTCGCGATCTTGTCCAGGGTGCCCATGCTGTTCTCGTCGACGGTGCCGAAGATGGTGTAGTTCGGCGGCAGCTGCGAATCGCCGTAGACGATGAAGAACTGGCTGCCATTGGTGCCGGGACCCGCGTTCGCCATGGCGAGCGTGCCGCGCTTGTACGCGATCGGCTGCTGGGCGGCCATCGGATCGTTGGCGTCGAGCTGGTCGGTCGGGTACTCGTTTTCGAACTCGTAGCCCGGCCCGCCCATGCCGCTCGCGGTCGGGTCACCGCACTGCAGCACCTTCAGGCCCTCGCTCGCGGTCATCCGGTGGCAGCTGGTGCCGTCGAAGAATTTCTGCGACGCCAGGCTGACGAAACTGTTCACCGTGCATGGTGATTCGGCGTTGGCCAAGGTCAGGCCGATGGGACCCTGATTGGTCTCCATGCTGACGCTGACCTTCGCGTCGTTGCCGGTGGTGGGGATGCCGTCGGCCTTGGCAGGCTTGGTCACCGGCTTGTCGGCGGGCTTCTGGCTGTCCTTGTAGACGCAGTTGACCATCGCGGGCTTGGCCGCCGCCGCGGGCGGTGCCGCCGCGGACGGTGCGCTGCTCGACGAGGGCGTGTCCTTGGCGTCGGAGCTGCTGTCGTCGCTCTTGGTCAGGAAATACACGCCGGTGACCGCCGCGACCAAAACGACAACACCGAGCACCGACCCGGCGATCGTGAGTTGCTTGCGCCTGCGTGCGCGCTCGGCCCGGTTGGCGAGCTGGCGCTCCAACTTACGTTTCGCCGCTGCTCGCCGCTGTTCGTTGCTCGGCACTACCACGTTCCTCCCGTGTCCGGTTGTTACGGCATGAGAGTCTGCCATTTATTCCTGAGACTGCTCGACACTTCCTGAGAGCGGTGCGCCTCACAGTCGGTCCGAAGCGCGCATAACGGACAACGACGGGCCAACGGCGTAACCGGTTGGACTTGACAGGGCGTGGTGGTGAAAACTGGACCATCGTGACCAAGACCAGCAGCTTTTCCGGCCCGAAGGGGATACCGGATTACGTCCCGCCCGGCTCGGCCGAATTCGTCGCGGTGCGCGACGGACTCATTCGCGCCGCCCGACTGGCCGGGTACGGACATATCGAGCTGCCGGTCTTCGAGGACACCGGGCTGTTCGCCCGCGGCGTCGGCGAGTCGACCGACGTGGTCAGCAAGGAGATGTACACCTTCCCCGATCGCGGCGACCGCAGCGTGACGCTGCGCCCCGAGGGGACCGCCGGGGTGATGCGGGCCGTAATCGAGCACGGACTCGATCGCGGGCAGCTCCCGGTGAAGTTGGTCTACAACGGGCCGTTCTTCCGTTACGAGCGCCCTCAGGCCGGTCGATACCGCCAGCTGCAGCAGGTCGGCATCGAGGCGATCGGGGTGGACGATCCCGCGCTGGACGCCGAGGTGATCGCGATCGCCGACGCGGGCTTCCGCGGGCTCGGGCTGACGGATTTCCGGCTGGAGCTCACCTCGCTCGGCGACGAGACCTGCCGTCCGCAGTATCGGGAACTGTTGCAGGAGTTCCTGTTCGGGCTGCCGCTCGACGAGGAGACCAAGCGGCGCGCCGAGCTCAACCCGCTGCGGGTGCTCGACGACAAGCGGCCCGAGGTGCGCGCGATGACCGCGGACGCGCCGCTGATGATCGATCACCTCTCCGAATCCGCGAAGACGCACTTCGATCAGGTGCTCGGGTACCTGGACGCGCTCGGCGTGCCGTACGTGGTGAACCCGCGGATGGTCCGCGGGCTCGACTACTACACCAAGACCACCTTCGAGTTCGTGCACGACGGGCTCGGCGCGCAGTCGGGCATCGGCGGCGGCGGGCGGTACGACGGGCTGATGGCGCAGCTCGGCGGACAACCGTTGTCCGGCATCGGATTCGGGCTCGGTGTCGATCGCACCGTGCTCGCGTTGCAGGCCGAAGGCAAGGCGGCGGGCGAGGCCGCGCGCTGCGAGGTGTTCGGGGTGCCGCTCGGCGATGCGGCCAAGCAGCGGCTGGTGGTGCTCGCCGCGCGGCTGCGGGCGGCGGGGATCAGCGTCGATCTGGCCTACGGCGGGCGTGGCGTCAAGGGCGCGATGAAGGCGGCCGACCGGTCCGGTGCGAAGTTCACCCTGGTGCTCGGGGATCGCGATCTTACCGAGGAGACGATCGGCGTGAAGGATATGGCAACCGGGGAACAGCGCCAGATCCCGATCGACGAGGTGGTCATCGCGATTCGCGAGGCGCTCGACGTTTCGTCCTAGGTCGCGGGACCGGGTCTACGGATTCCGGGCGATATCGATGCGGATGGTGTCGCTGTCGCGAACGATGAAGACCCGGTCCTGTGCCACCGACCACCGTTGCGGGATAAGGAAATACCGGTCCGGCGTGCTGGCGAGTAGCCACAGGCCGCTGTAGACGTAGCGGTACTTCTCGCCCGGTGCGGTGATCTCGCCGACGGTGGCGCCGGAACCCTCGATCGCCAGTCGTTCGGTGCTGAAGATCAGGACCGAGGAACGGTCGACGAAATGGGCTGCCTCGGCGCGTTGCGCGTCGCCGTGACCCTGGTGGTCCGCGGCGGCGCCGACCGCCCAGAGGTAGCTGAGGGCGATGAGGGCGACCAGCACTAACGGTTGGGCCTGAAACCCGGCCGTGGTGCCAGGGACTCGGCGGCGGGAACGCAGCAACACCGGATACTTGCGGCGCAGCAGTCCCGCGTAGCCGACCAGCGTCGCGCCCGCGATCAGCAGCAGCGGCAGCGTGATTCGCGCTCCGCCGAAGTCGAACGACAGCAGCATCGCCAGCAAAACCGCCGCGAGCAGCGTCGCGCCGACGATGCCGGTGAGCGCGACCCACCGGCGCAGCGTGCGCCGTGGGCGGCGGCTGCGGATCGCGTGCCATTCGGGCAGCTGCCGTAGGGTCATCAGCACGATGACCACGAACAGGGTGACCGTCGCCGGGTAGAAAGCGCCATTTAGGCTGCGCAGTACATAGTCCTGGGTCGAGAAGCTGAGCATGGTGACGTCCACGCCGAAGTAGCCGAAAAACGCTCGGCTGTAAGCCCATCCGAAGTAGTAGAGGACGGCGGTCACCGCGGCCGCCTGCGAGGCGATCGCGGCGGGGATCGACAGCAGCGACGGGGCTGGGATGTTCGGCCGCGTCACCGGGTGGTCGTCGGCACGGTAGGTGACGTCGTGGACTTCGGTGGCTTCGGGGTTGTCGGAAAAGGCGGGGCCGGTTTGCCTTTCGTCGTCTCACGGGTCACCGGAGCGGCCGTCGGCGGGATGATCCTAGGGACGGTTGGCGCGCCGGTCGTCCCGGCGGGCGCGGGTTCGACGGTATGCGAGGGCGTTGCCGGGTCGCCGCTCGGGCAGCCCGCCGTGAACAGACACGCCCCGAGGGCGACGCTGACCGCGAACCCAGCGGCTGACCTGCTGCTTCTCATTGCGCACCTCGATTCGAGGACGCCAATTCTCGCAGAGCCGAAGCGTTCCCGAGCCGTTCTCGCCGTTTATTCGCCGGGTTGTCATCAGCGATCGAGCTGCACGATCAACGGGGGCGTTACTCGCGACATGTCGCCGTGTCCCGTCGATCATGAGGTCAGGAATCGCGGCGCGGCGCTCGCACAGTTTGGGTGTGGACACACGGAAGCGGTGACAACGTCCCCGAAGGGCGCACTCGACCGCGGGTGCGGGGGTAACGTAACTGCGCGCACGACGTGGCGCCGGAGTCACGGAGAGGTGGGCCCTGTGTCGTCGAATTCTGGTGAGCAGCACCCGGACCCACCCATCGGACTCGACCTCGTCGCGCCCGAAATGTACGCGCCCATGCTGCGGCGGCTGGCGCTGGCCGCCGCCGGTATCGGGATCGGATCCGCGCTGCTGGCCGCGACCGTCGTCGGCTGGCCGGTCGCGGTAGCCATCGGCCTGGTTGTCGGCGCACCGACCGTCGGTTATGCGGTCGCCGTGCGTCGGCGCCGAATGTGGATGGCGGGCACCATGATCCACGCTCGCCGGCTCTTCGGTGAGCGCCAGGTCGAGGTCTCCGCGGCCACCGGCGTTGAGGTCTTGATCTTTCCCGCCCGCCTCAGCCGGATCGTCCTGCGGGTCACCGCGGGCGAGATCTCCCAAATCGTTCCCCTGGCTATGTACACCGACGCGGGTAGCGGGCGGGAAATGCACCTGCTCGGCCTCCGTCGCCTAGCCGACGCGCTGGCCACCAGCCAACTGGCCGCCGCCGTAGCCGTCTCGGCGCTCCTGATCCACCAGCTCCGGGCGGAAGCCCGCGACGCCGGTCTCCCCGAACGTCCGCTCTACCGCGCCGTCCAAATGGCCCGCACCAAGGACACCGTCTCCCCGGTGGTACTTACCGACCGCGAAGTAGCCGCCCTCACTTGACCCTGCCGCGCACGTAGCCGCCCGCTGCGCGTGTAATCGCTGGCAATTCGGTGCGCGCGGGGCTAGTTCGTGCGCGGGGTCGACCGTGGCGCGCGGCCGTTGTGCTGGGCACGGGGCGGGGTTCGGGGGTGACTGTCGTGTTGCTCACCGTGTGGTTTCGGGGGCGGTGCGAGTCGTTAGGGTGAGATTTGAGAGTCCGCCTACCGCTAGGAGTTTTGTCGTGAACACCGCAGCTCGGACCGCACCCGTGACCGTCGCCGTGACCGGAGGCGCGGGGCAGATCGCCTATGGGCTGCTGTTCCGGATCGCGTCCGGGGCGATGCTCGGCGCGGATACGCCGGTGCGGTTGCGGTTGCTGGAGATTCCGGCCGCGGTGGCGTCGCTGGAGGGCGTAGCGATGGAGCTCGAGGACGGGGCGTTTCCGTTGTTGGAGTCCATCGACATCAGCGATGACCCGTGGGTGGGGTTTGCGGGGGCGAACGTGGCGGTGCTGGTGGGCGCGCGGCCGCGCACGGCGGGGATGGAGCGGTCGGATCTGCTGGCCGCCAATGGCACCATTTTCACCGAGCAGGGCGCCGCGATCAACGCGAGTGCCGCCGACGATGTGAAGGTGCTCGTGGTCGGGAATCCGGCCAACACGAACGCTTTCATCGCGATGAACAACGCGCCCGATGTGCCCGCCGAACGGTTCACCGCGATGACCCGCCTCGACCACAACCGCGCGATCGCGCAGCTGGCCGAGAAGACCGGCGCGCCCGCCGCCGACATCGCGCGAATTGCCATCTGGGGCAACCACTCCGCGACCCAATTCCCGGACATCGCGCACGCCACCATCGAAGGCCGCCCGGCCCTAGACCGCATCGGCGACCCGGCCTGGCTCAGCGACGACTTCATCCCGACCGTGCAGCAGCGCGGCACCGCCATCATCCAGGCCCGCGGCGCCTCCTCGGCGGCCAGCGCGGCCAGCGCCGCCCTCGACCACATCCACGACTGGGTCCGCGGCACCGCCGACGGCGACTGGGTCTCGATGGCCGTCCCGTCCGACGGCTCCTACGGCGTCCCCGAGGGCCTGATCAGCTCGTTCCCCGTCACCTGCGCCGACGGCAACTACACCATCGTCCCCAACCTCCCCATCGATGCCTTCGCCCGCACCCGCATCGACGCCAGCGTCGCCGAACTCACCCAGGAACGCGACGCCGTCATCGACCTCGGCTTCGCCAAGCGCGCCTGACGACCGGGAAACCGCTCAGGGCCTTGGCACGGCCACCACCGTCACCACGCCTTCGGTGCCGTAGAAGTCGCTGGGATTGGTGGTAAACACAGGAAGACGATGGGCGGCCGCGACCGCAGCGATCATGAGGTCGGCTTCACGTCGCCGCGGTTTCCGTCCAACCGCGACGACGCCTGCGGCGATCAGTCCATACTGCCGCGCTGCTTCAGTATCGAAGGGTAAGGGCTCGAACGTAGCTTCGACCCGTTGTAGGCGAGCGATCCGATTGCCGCGTTCGACGACGTCATCGGTTTGGTGTACGCCTGCTGAAAGTTCTGCGAGCGTCACTGCGCTGGTAAGTAATTCGGCCGGGAGGAGGTCGATGGCGAGATGCTCGAGATGGATCAGGATGTTGGTATCAGCGAGACCGCGCAGGTACCTCGGCATTATTCCGAATCCTCGCTGCTCTGCGCACGGCGGTAGGCATCGAAGTGCGCCTCGTCGTCAACGTAGCGGTCCTGATCCGCGCGAAACTTCGCGGCATCCACGGAGGGAAGGTCAGCGAATATCTCGCGCAGTTCGGTGACCGGAACGGCGCTGCGGCGTCGCCGGAGATCCGGTTGGGTGACGTAAGCATCGATCGCCGCCAACGCAACTTGCTGCATCGACCGATGCTCAGCCTCGGCACGGCGGCGCAGTGCCTCGGTTTGTTCATCGGTTAGACGGAGAGTCATAGCCACAACTCAATGATACCGTGTGGTATCACGTGCTGCCAGTGGATTCTCGCCTTAGGCGACGGTCCAGGTTTCCTGGCCGGAGAGCAAGGACTGCAGGGAGTCCTGCTCGACCGGCTTGCGTTCGCGCGCCATTGTGGTTTGCGCGCGTACGCCGTCGTCGTAGGTGGGGCGGGTGGCGCTGCGGAAGATACCCGTGACGACGTGGTTCAAGCCCTGGTCGGAGAGGCGGGAGAGGGCGTAGGCGTATTCGGGGTTGTCGGTGTAGGCGTCGTGCACGACTATGTCTGACTCGGCGACGGTGTCGGTGCCGACCACCTCGAGGCCGAAACCGCTTTGCACGACAGCGAATTCGCCGTCGGCGCCGAATCGGATGGGTTCGCCGTGGTGCAGCGGGATCAGGTGGTCGGCGGCGTTGTCGCGGCGCAGGGCGTCGAACGAGCCGTCGTTGAAAATCGGGCAGTCCTGCAGGATTTCGACGAATGCGGTGCCGCGATGTTCGGCGGCGGCGCGCAGCACCTCGGTCAGGCCCGCGCGGTCGGAGTCCAAAGCCCGTGCGGCGAAGGTGGCTTCGGCGCCGAGCGCGATCGACAGCGTGTTGAACGGATGGTCCACCGAGCCGAGCGGGGTCGACTTGGTGACCTTGCCCTCTTCCGAGGTCGGCGAGTACTGGCCCTTGGTGAGTCCGTAGATCCGGTTGTTGAACAACAGGATCGTCATGTTCACGTTGCGGCGCAGCGCGTGCACGAGATGGTTGCCGCCGATGGACAGCGCGTCGCCGTCGCCGGTCACCACCCAGACCGACAGGTCGGGCCTGGTCACCGCGAGGCCGGTGGCGATGGCGGGCGCGCGACCGTGGATGGAGTGGATGCCGTACGCCTCGAGGTAATACGGGAAGCGGCTGGAGCAGCCGATCCCGGAGACGAACATCAGGTTCTCCCTGCGCAATCCGAGCTCGGCGAGGAAGCCGCGCACGGTCGCCAGGATCACATAGTCACCGCAACCGGGGCACCAGCGCACCTCCTGATCGGTGGTGAAGTCCTTCACCTTCTGTGGACCCGGCGCGGCGGGCACGCCGGACAGTCCGGTCAGGCCCAGATCGGTGCCGACAAGCGAGGTTTCCACGATGGTCATTCGGTACCCCCGGTCGTGACGTAGGTGGCCCGCGCACGAGCGGCGAAGGCCTTGTCCTGTTCCATCTCCTCGATCGAGCCGTCCAAGGCGGCGTCGATCACCCCGACGAGTTCCTGCGCGGAGAACGCGGTGCCCGCGATCTTCGTCCACGGCCGCACATCGACCAGGTATTTCCCGCGCAGCAGCAGCGCGAGCTGGCCGCCGTTCATTTCCGGCGCGACCACCGTGCGATAGCGCCGCAGCACCGCACCGAGGTTGGCGGGCAACGGATTCAGGTGACGCAGGTGTGCCTGCGCGACCGGAACCCCGCGGCGGCGGGCGCGACGGCAGGCCTCACCGATCGGACCGTACGAGCTGCCCCAGCCGATGATCAGCAGCTCGGCCTTGCCGTCCGGATCGTCGACCTCGATATCGGGCACGCTGATGCCGTCGATCTTGGCTTGCCGCAACCGGACCATCAGTTCATGGTTGGCCGGTTCGTAGGAGATATTGCCGCTGCCGTCGGCCTTCTCCAGCCCGCCGATCCGGTGCGCGCGCCCCTTGGTCCCCGGCACGGCCAGTGGCCTGGCCAGGGTTTCCGGGTCGCGGGCGTAGGGCTGGAACGGGTCGGCGTCGTCGCCTTCCGGCTCGAACGCGGGATCGATCGGCGCGAGGTCGGCGACCCGTGGAATCGACCACGGCTCAGAACCATTCGCGATCGAACCGTCCGACAGCAGCAGCACCGGCGTTCGATAGGTGAGCGCGATCCTGGCCGCCTCGACCGCGGTGGCGAAACAATCGGCGGGGGAGCGCGGCGCGAGCACGGCGACCGGCGATTCACCGTTGCGCCCGTACAGCGCCTGCAGCAGGTCGGCCTGCTCGGTCTTGGTCGGCAGGCCGGTGGACGGCCCGCCGCGCTGCACATCGATCACCAGCAGCGGCAGTTCGGTCATCACCGCGAGACCGATGGTTTCACTCTTGAGCGCGAGCCCCGGCCCCGAGGTGCTGGTGACGCCGAGCGCGCCGCCGAGCGAAGCGCCGAGCGCCGCACCGATTCCCGCGATCTCGTCCTCGGCTTGGAAGGTGGTGACACTGAAATTCTTGTGCTTGCTCAGCTCGTGCAGGATGTCCGAGGCCGGGGTGATCGGGTAGGTGCCGAGGAAGATCGGCAGCCCGGCCAGTTGACCCGCCGCGACCAGCCCGTACGCGAGCGCCGTATTGCCGGTGATTTGCCGGTAGGTGCCCGGCGGGAGCTTCGCGGGCGCGATTTCGTAGGTGGTGGCGAAACTTTCGGTGGTCTCGCCGTAGTTCCAGCCCGCCCGGAACGCCAGCACATTGGCCTCCGCGATGTCCGGCTTGGCGGCGAACTTCTCCCGCATGAATTTTTCGGTGCCGCCGATCGGCCGCCCGTACATCCAGGACAGCAGGCCGAGCGCGAACATGTTCTTCGCGCGCTGTCCGTCTTTCTTGCCGACGCCAGTGGACTCGGTCGCACCCAGGGTGAGCGAGGTCATCGGGACGCGATGCAGCACGAAATCCGCGAGCGTGCCGTCGTCGAGCGGGTCGGCGGCGTAGCCCACCTTGGTGAGCGTGCGCTTGGTGAACTCGTCGGTGTTCACGATCACCGTCGCGCCGCGCGGCAGATCCTCCAGGTTCGCCTTCAACGCGGCCGGATTCATCGCGACGAGCACGTCCGGCTGGTCGCCCGCGGTGAGGATGTCGTAGTCGGCGATCTGGATCTGGAACGACGAAACGCCAGGTAACGTGCCCTGTGGCGCCCTGATCTCGGCGGGAAAATTGGGCTGGGTGGCGAGGTCGTTGCCGAACGCGGCCGCTTCGTGCGTGAAACGATCACCGGTCAGCTGCATACCGTCACCGGAGTCGCCGGCGAACCGAATGACTACCTTTTCCAATTTCGCTGCGCCGGCAGCGTTTTGGGCTGTACCGACCTCGTTGTTCTGCGAAACCATCTGCCTGCTTCACTTCCTCGTCCATGAGAGGGGTGCCATCGCCAACGTACTCCGCACCGTGCGGCGCGTCCGCCCGATATGAGAGGTTCATAGGTAAGTCGTGAAGATCACCGGCAGCCGGTGCGCTTGGCGTCAGCCGAACAATGCCAGTTGCGGGTCGGCCGCGTGCGGACTTTCCGGTGGTGTCTCCGGTTCGACCGGTATTTCCCGCTGCAGGGCGTGTCGCTGGAGCAGCGGATCGAGGCGGCCGCGTAGCCAGGCCGAGTATTCGGGCGTCACATAAGCGCCACGGCCGTAGAGCTGACGGTAGCGCCGGACCAGCGCCGGATGGTGCTCGGCGAGCCAGCCGAGGAACCAGTTCCGGGTGCTGCCGCGCAGGTGCATCGGGAAGGCGACGGCCGATCGCGCACCGGCGCCGGCGATCGCACCGAACAGCTCGTCGAGGTGTGCCTTGCTGTCGGTGAGGTATGGAATCACCGGCGCCACCATGACATTCACGTCGAAACCGGCATCGGTGAGCGCGCGCACCATCTCCAGCCTGGCCTTCGGCGACGGGGTGCCGGTTTCCAGGCTGCGATGCAGGTCCAGATCGAAAATCGCGATCGATACGGCCACGCTCACGCGTACCTCGCGCGCGGCCAGGGTGAGCAGCGGCAGGTCCCGGCGCAGCAGGGTGCCCTTGGTGAGGATGGAGAACGGCGTGCCCGCGTCGGTGAGGGCGCGAATGATGCCCGGCATCAACCGGTATCGGCCCTCGGCCCGCTGATACGGATCGGTGTTGGTGCCGAGCGCGACCGGTTCCTGTTGCCAGGAGCGCCGGCTGAGTTCCTTGCGCAGCACGGCGGCAATATTCGTTTTCACCACGATCTGCGAATCGAAATCCTTGCCCGCGTCCAGATCCAGGTATTCGTGCGTCGGGCGGGCGAAGCAGTAGCGGCAGGCGTGCGAGCAGCCGCGCATCGGATTGATCGTCCAGTGGAACGGCAGCGTCGAGCTCTCCGGCATCTTGTTCAGCGCGCTCTTACACAGCACCTCGTGAAAAGTGATGCCCTCGAACTCGGGGGTTTGCACGGTGCGCGTCAAACCCGCCCGGGTGAGCCCGGGCAGCGCGCCGTCGTCGGCGTCCAGGGTCTGGCTTTGCCACCGCACCCAACCAGTCGAACATATGTTCGCCTGGTTGGCAATCCTAGTGCGCCGAGATTCTTGGCAGGGTCGTCAGGTTTAAGGTCCTGGACCCATGAGCCGAGGCGTGGCCTGCGTGGGGACACCGCAAGATCGCGGCACTGATGCGCGCCGACGGCTTCCCGGTGTCGACATCGACGGTACTTCGCGGCGGTCTTGCCGCCACAAGTGCGGCAGGCGCTGCCAGGCAATCGTTCCGTTCCGAGGAAGTGGAACAATCACGCAGGACGGTCCGCAGGTTCAGTCCGGAATCGGCAGGTGCGCGAAGATGAGTTCGCGTGCTGCCTCGATGTGCGCGACGGTCAGTTCCCGGGCTTTCGCCCCGTCGCGCGTTTCGATGGCCTTGGCGATGTGCTCGTGCTCGTCGGCGTGCTGGGCGAGCGACCTGGGGTCGCCCCGCAGTACCCGCCAAGAGATCTTGCGTGGCAGCTTGCGGTACAACGCGTCGGCCGCCTCGTGCAGCTGTCTGTTGCCCGCAGCCTCGAAGACCACCCGGTGAAAGGTGCTGAACGACTGCTGCCACGGCGCGCCGACAGCCTCGGGGTCCGCGCCGTCGCGGATCATCTGCACGACCCACCGGAGGCCGGCTACCTGGTCCCAGAGCTGCTGGAGCTGTGCCTCGGTGATCCGGCTCGCCGCGCGGTAAGCGGCATGTCCCTCCAGTACCGCGCGAACCTCGAACAGCTCCATGATCTCCTGAAGTGATGGGTAACGGACCCGGAACCCGCGGTTGGGCACACGTTCCAGGACGCCCATTGCCTCGAGCCTGCTCAACGCCAGGCTCGCCGGCGTCCGGCTCACGCCGTAGTCCTGCGCCACCTTCGCCTGGCGCATCCAGGTACCGAGCGGGAACTCCCCGTTAGCGATCCGGTCCGCCAGCGATGTCGTCAGGTCTTCGACGATCTGCACGCTCTGCCGTGTGCGGTCGTTGTCCGACATCATCACCCTCTCCTCGCTCGTCCCTCGCGTATCGGCCGTACCTGCGCTCCGCCATGGGCACCACAAGTCGACCACATGCCACTTTTCATGCACTATGGACTTGATTGCATGCAATTTTAGGAAGGAAGTGATGTTATGTCCATCTTGATCAGCGGGGCCAGCATCGCGGGTCTGGCCGCGGCGCAGCGGTTCAGCGCACGGGGCGCCGAGGTCACCGTGGTGGAACGGGCGCTGGAGCTGCGCCGCAGCGGAGCACCGATCGATGTCCGGGGTGCGGCACTCGACGTGGCAGCCGACATGGGCATCCGGGACATGCTCGCCGCACATGAGACCGGCGCCGCCCAGCGGAGCGCTTTCACGCACATCGTGGACGAGAACGGCGAGAAGGTCGGCGCATTGCCAACCGAACTTCCCCAGGACAGCCCGGACGACCTGGAGATCTTCCGCAGCGACCTCATCGACATCCTGCACGGGGCGGTCGGCCCGGAGGTCACCTTCATATACGGGGACTCCATCCAGGAGGTGACCGACACCGGTGACGCGGTGGAGGTCGGATTCGCCAGCGGCCGGAGCGGCCGCTACGAGGTGCTGGTGGGAGCGGACGGGATCCACTCCGGCACCCGGCGTCTGGTCTTCGGCCCGGAGGAGCGGTTCCGGCGGCACCTGGGTGTGTACTACGGCATCCTGTCCCTGCCGGCCGAACTCGGTGCCGACGGGGAGGCCTTCCTGTACAGCGTGCCCGGCCGGTCGGTCTTGATCGGTGATTACGCGGCTCGGGCGATGGGCGGCTTCCTCTTCCGGTCTCCGGAAATCGCATACGACTACCACGACGTCGAGCAACAACGGCAGCTGGTGTTCGACGAGTACTCCTCCGCTCGGGGCTGGAAGATCGCCGAGATGCTGGACGCACTCAAACAATCCGAGGACTTCTATTTCGACTCGGCCAGCCAGGTGCATATGGACCGGTGGTCGAGCGGACGGGTGGTGCTGCTCGGTGACTCGGCGTTCGCACCGTCGTTCTTCTCCGGCCAGGGAACACCGCTGGCTATGATCGGCGCCGACGTCCTGGCCACCGAATGGGCCACCTGCGACGGAAACCTCGACCGGGCGTTCGGCCGCTACGAACAGGCAATGCGACCTCAGGTGGACCGCGCCCAGGGAGGCGTTCCGCAGGCACGGGACCGGGTCGTGCCAGCAACCCGGGAAGCGATCGAGGCCCGCAACCAGCAGTGGCCCCCGATACGGTGATTCCGGTCGAGTACCGACACGAGCCTGAACGCCGCTGCCGGAGTGCCGGTTTCGTTGCTGGGCAATACCGCCGAGTAGCGGCTCGGCGCTGAGCGGCGGACAGCGGGGCGGCCAACCTCACCATTCCACCGCTACCAGCCCTAGACCGCGATTACCGGCTGGCGGTGGCCAGCGCGGTCAGGGTCGGTTCGATGGCCGTGATGGCCTGATCGGTCAGCACACTGATCGGCGTGGCCCCGCCGTTCGCCGCCCAGCGGCGGGCCGCAGTGAACATGACGGCCGTTACCGCGGCGGCCGCCAGCTCGACCTGGTAGTCCTCGGCCGGACGGCTGGTGCGGTCGGCGAGCACGCGGGCGAACAGCGCCACCATGGCGAATTCGTTGGCGGCGTAGCGCGCCTGCAGCGACGGTACGGCCGCTATCAGCCGCAGGCGGGGGTCATGGTTCTGGAGGCGGGTTCGCTGAAGGCCGCCGGAGGGTCGCCCACGCCCGCCACCGACCCATCTTGTATTCGGCAGAAGCGGATGTTCTCGAGATCGACTGCACGCCAACGGCTGTGGCTCGCTGGAACGTAGCCAACTGGCGGAACTCGGCCTATCGGTAACCGTGTATCCGTTCGTAAAGACTGGTCGGCCACTTCGCGTCCTGCGGGTCGGCGACGTGCCGAAAGCCAGCGGCCTCGTAATACGCCCTCAGCGCCAGGTTGTCACGGGCCGTCGCCAACCGTATCCGGGACATACCCGCGATGCGTGCGCGAGCTTGTACCCAGTCCAGGATTCGGTAGCCCACACCCTGTCCGGCTGCGGACCGACGAACTGCGAGCCGCGACACGTGCAGAGCCTTGTGACCATCGGTCCAATAGTCACCATTTCTGACCATGACGAATGTCGCGACCACCGGTCCGGCTTCGGCCAGCATCAACGTTCGTGCTTCGATTTGCGATCGGGTCGACTCTGCCGGAAACCGCTCCGGCCACTGGTGGATGCCACGGTTGTGTAGCCATGCCGCCGCCTCGGCGAGGATATCCAAAACGAGAGCGGTCTCGTCGGCTCGTGCGCGCCGGAAGCCAAGCACTGGACGCTCATTCAAGTGCCGTCTGCCCCTTATCGAGAATGGCTCCGCAACGATGATGCGCGGTGACAACAGCGAGAGTATCTCGGGCCTGCATCACGCGCGTTCGCCATCAGGTTCGCGCGAGCACCGGTGCGATTACTGGGAGTTCACCAGGCAAGCACCGCGCACCACATAGTCAGCACTACAGGATATCCAGCGCGGCAGACGATCTGCGCTCCGCTCGACCGCCCAGCGGCTATACAGGACGTTTACATCGCTGGGCCTTCGGCTGGACCGTTGACTCAACCGTCGACCGAACCCGGCTACCCGGTTGACAGTGAAGACACAATCCTCGGCTCCGAGGTGAAATGATGGGTTGGTGATCCATCCGTGCGAATCGGATCGGAGAAAGCGGTGGTAATGCGCCTTTCTGCTCGAGGACGACGGTGTGCCGCCGCACACACCACCGCCGGAGAACTGGACCGCCAGCTTCCACGCTGACCAGCTCGGAGTCACGCCGTAGTGGGTAGATTTGTCCACCGATCGGTGGACGAAGGTTCAACCAGGTGATGCTGTCGGCAGGGGTGGTCCGGCGCACACGATTGGCGGCATGACAAAAATCCCTGTGCGCGTGGCACGTTGGAGTGCGACGCACCCTTGGCGGGCAATGATCGGATGGTTCGTCTTCGTGGTGGTCTGTCTGGGGGCGGGGTTCGCCGCGGGCACGCATGAAGCGACCACGGAAGATTTCTGGGTGGGCGAGGGTGGCCGTGCTGAGGCACTGGCCACCGAGGCCGGGTTGCAGCGTAAACCGTTGGAGTACACCTTGATTCGGGCAGCCGACGGCGGACGGGTCGACGAGGAGCGGGCGGTCGTCGGTGAGGTTGCCGCCCGGATGATGGAGCTGCCCGAGGTCGAGAGGGTGGCGGAGCCGGTGCGTTCGGCCGACGGCCGCGCGGTGCGGGTGGCCGTGACGTTGCGTGGGCCCGAGTTGAAGGGCAAGAAGAATGTTGTGCCGCTGCTCGCGCAGACCGCGACAGTTCAAGCGGCGCATCCGTCTGTGGTGGTGGAGCAGACCGGTTCCGCGTCGATCAGCAAGGGCGTCAATGATCAGCGCGGCGTGGATCTGGCTCTGTCCGAGCGGATTTCGATACCGATCACGCTGCTGACGCTGTTGGTGGTCTTCGGTTCGGTGGTGATCGCCGGGGTACCGGTGCTGCTGGCGTTGAGTGCGATCGGCGCTGCGGTCGGGCTGAATATGCTTGTCTCGCATCTGGTTCCGGATGCCGGGGTGGGTACGAACATGATTCTGCTGATCGGGCTGGCGGTCGGCGTCGACTACACGTTGTTCTATGTGGAGCGGGAGCGGGAGGAGCGGGCGCGATCCGGTGGGCGGCTCAGCGCTGAGGCGCTGGTCGAGTTGGCGGCGCGCACCGCGGGACGCACCATTGCGGTGTCCGGGATCGCGGTAATCGCCTCTACCGCAATGCTTTACTTCGCTAGCGACGTGATATTTTCCTCGCTGGCCACCGGCACTATCCTGGTGGTGGCGGTCGCTGTCGCCAGTTCCATGACGGCGTTGCCCGCGCTGCTGGTGTGGATCGGCCGCCGCGCCGAACGGCGGGCCGCGCGCGGCAAGGTCGCCCGGCGCGAACGACCCGAGCTCGGATTCCGCACCGCGCCTCTGTTGCGTGTTGTGCAGCGCCGCCCCGGCCGGACGCTGGGTGTATCGCTGCTGCTCATGCTGGTACTGGCGGCGCCGATGCTGGGATTGAAGCTGATGGACCCGGGCCGGGACACTTTCTCCCGGGACATTCCAGCGATGCAGGTCTACGACCGGCTGACCGGAGCGTTCCCGGAACTGCTCGTGAAACACGAAGTGGTGGTAAGGAATTCCGCTGAGCAGCAGGACGAGGTCCGCGCGGCACTGGGTCGATTGAACGAACGCGCACAGGCGGATTCGCTGTTCGCGGTGGGCGCGGCGGCGGTGCGCACCGCCGCGGACGGCCGCACCAGCGTGCTGGAACTCCCGGTGCCGCACCCCGCCCAGTCACCGGAGGCTATCGAATCCCTGCACAAGCTCCGTGCGGACTACATTCCCGCGACCATCGGCCGACTGAGCGGCGTCGAGACCGCGGTGAGCGGCGATGTGGCCCGCGGGCGGGACTACGTGCGGCACGAGCGCGAGATACTGCCGCTGGTCGTCGGGTTGCTGCTCTTGGTGACGTTCGTGATGACGGTGTGGGTGTTCCGGTCGGTGGTGATCGGTCTGCTCGGCGTGGTGTTCAACCTGCTGTCCGCGGCAGCGGCACTGGGTCTGATGACGGTGGTGTTCCAGGGCACCTGGGCCGAGGCGCTGCTGGACTTCGATTCGCGGGGGGCGATCGTCTCGCGGGTACCGCTGTTCCTTTTCGTGATCCTGTTCGGGTTGTCGACGGACTACCAGGTATTCGTGATGAGCCGGATCCGGGAGGCGCGGGAGCGGGGGCTGTCCTCGTGTGCGGCCGTGCTGGAGGGCATCGGCCGTTCGGCGAAGGTGATCACCAGCGCGGCGGTGGTGATGGTGACGGTCTTCGGCGGCTTCGTCGCGCTGCAGCTGACGGAGATGAAACAAATGGGGTTCTGCCTGGCGGTGGCGGTGCTGCTGGACGCGGTGGTGATCCGGATGCTGGTGCTGCCCGCCGCGCTGCTGCTGCTCGGGGATCGGGCATGGTGGATGCCACGGCGACGCCGACCGGCCGCCGCCCCCGCACCCGTAGGTTGATCAGCATGCTCGAAAACCGGTCCGCCCCGCGATCTTTGCGGCGGTTGTACGACGCCTGCTGGGTGTTGTTCGGACTGGGCCCGTCGGCCCTCGCTCTGGTGGGTGAGGGACCGTCGGTCTACCTGTCCTGGGTGTTGCTCGCTGTGCTCGGCCTCGGCTACGCGGCACTGCGGCAGGGCGCGCTGTCTCCGCGCGTCTTCCTGTTCGGCCTCGTCGTCGTGCTCGGCGCGATGTCCGCGCTGCTCGGCGGTGCCGCGTCGCTGCTGATCGTCTCGCTGCCGCTGTTCTGGATCTACACCAGCGGCCCACGACCAGCGATCGTCGTCAGCGGTCTGGCCACCCTGGTCACCGCGTTCGGCGGCGTGGCCGGCCAAGCCTGGAGCCAGGACCTCCGGACCGGCAATGTGACTGCCGCACTGATCGGTTACGCCGCGAGCGTGCTGGTCGGTCTGTGGATGGATCGCCTGCTCGGGCAGAGCAACGAGCGCGCGGCTCGGCTCGCCGCCGAGCTGGCGCAGTCCGAGCGGCGACTGGTCGAGGCGCACCGCAGGGAGGGTGCCGCCGCGGAGCGAGAGCGGCTGGCCCGCGATATCCACGACACGCTGGCGCAGGGCTTCGCCTCGATCATCGTGCTGGCCGAAGCGGCCCGCGCCGACCCGGCGCGCAGCGCGCAACGGCTGGATTCCATCGAACAGACCGCGCGGGACAACCTCACCGAGGCCCGAGCCCTGGTCGGCCCCGCCTCATCGAACGGCGTCACCACCGGGACGGTCGCGGATACGCTGCGCCGCACACTGGATCGATTCGCGCAGGACACCGGCATCGTGGTCGAGGCCGAACTCGCCGACATCGACTGCGACCTGCTGACCCGCATCGCCCTGCTGCGCTGCACCCAGGAATCCCTCGCGAACGTCCGCAAGCACGCCGCCGCCTCCACTGTCGGCGTGCTGCTGACCCGGCAGCCGGGCACCGTCGAACTCGAAATCACCGACGACGGAAGCGGTTTCGCGATGGACGGCCCGCGCGGCTTCGGACTCGACGGTATGCGTGCCCGGCTGCGGGAGCTGGGCGGCGAGCTCACCATCACCAGCTCGATCGGCGACGGCACTCGAATCCACGCCGCGCTGCCGACGAAAGTTCAGGTGTGACCATGTCCGAAGTGCGGCACCGGATTATCGTCGCCGACGACCACACGGTCATGCGCGCCGGACTGGTCGCATTGCTGGCCGACGAACCGAGCATCGACGTCGTCGGCGACTGTGGCGACGGCCGCGCGGCCGTCGGTTTAGTAGCTCAGCTGCGGCCGGATCTGGCGGTGCTCGACCTGCGCATGCCGGTCCTCGGCGGTGTCGGCGCCACGGCGGAAATCACCGCGGCCCACCCTGGCACCCGCGTGTTGATCCTGACCACCTACGACACGGACGCCGAGATCGAGCGCGCGGTGGAGGCGGGCGCCACCGGCTATCTCCTCAAGGACGCCAGTCGCGAGCAACTGGTCGCGGCCATCCACGCGGCCGCGCGCGGCGAGACGGTGCTGGCGCCGCGGGTGGCGCAGCGTCTGGTCGCGCGGATGCGGCGGCCGGCACCGGCGGCGCTCACGCCGCGCGAGGCGGCTGTGCTGACGGCGGTGGCGGACGGACTGTCCAACGCTGAGATCGGCGCTCGGCTGCACATCGCGGAGGCCACCGTGAAAACCCATCTGCTGCGGGTATTCGCGAAGCTCGAGGTCAGCGACCGAACCCGCGCGGTGGTAGTGGCGCTGGAGCAGGGGCTACTCCGGTCGCATGGCTGGAACACCGAGTGACCCCGGGCCAGCAGCTATGTCGAGCCAGGTTCGAGACGGAAAAAGCGGCTCGGGCGGAGGCTGCCGTCGCGACGGATGAGGGTGTCCTGGCGCGCCGAGATCGATGGCGCCGAGCTTGCGGA
Organism: Nocardia sp. NPDC051052; assembly: GCF_044456045.1. Lineage (NCBI taxonomy): Bacteria > Bacillati > Actinomycetota > Actinomycetes > Mycobacteriales > Nocardiaceae > Nocardia > Nocardia sp. NPDC051052. The sequence goes on along the minus strand of NZ_JBITFL010000002.1, from coordinate 984,713 downwards.
TCGCCGCCGCCGAGCGAGCGTTGCGCTCATGGGTCCGAAGCTGAATCTCGACAGACTCGTGCCGGAGGTTCGGTGCTCGGTTCGGCAGGAGCCGGCATCAGGCTGACGCAGAAATTATGTCGCTACGGGTATAACGACGAGTTATGCGCCCCTTGATGATTTTGCACGGTGCCTGGCTGCAACCGGCTCACTACGATGAGATCGCTCAGCGACTGCGCCGCGACGGCATCGATGTCACGGTGCCCGATCTGGCGGGGCATTCCCTGGCCGACAGCACTCGCCTTGTCCAGGAGCTCATCGATCAGGCGGCCGAGCCGCCGGTGGTGCTGGCCCACTCCTTCGGCGGTGTCACCGCGACGGGTTTGAAGGGGATCTCGCATCTGCTGTATCTGTCGAGCTTCGTCTTCGATGTCGGCGAGAACGCGCAACAGTGGATCGCGCGGATCGAACAGGAGACCGGCCGCCAAGGTGCCCCGCTGCCACTCACCGTCGACGACGCGGGCATGACCCGGCTGGATCCGGCCGGTGCCCGCGAGGGCCTCTTCGCCGACTGCACACCCGAAGTCGCGGACCGGGCGATCGAGCTCCTGCGCCCCGAACCCGCTTCGATCTTCACCGAGTCACCCGCGCACGCGGCATGGAAGGACACCCCGTCGACCTACATCGCGGCGACTGAGGACCGGGCGATCCTGCCCGAAATGGTCGCCTACTTCACCCAACGCTGCGGCACCGCCGTGACCTGGCAGGGCGGTCACTGCCCGTTCCTGAGCCGACCCGACGACGTCGTGACCATCATCCGCGACCACCTCTGAACGCACTCGTAGCAGCGTCCGGTGGGCGGCTAGGCGAATTCGACCAGCCGCTCCGGGTGCTGTTCGAGGAAGGAGTCAGGCGATCTGCCGGGTGTCCGGGGTCGCCGGGGTCGGGTCGGCGAAGAAGGCGACCAGGTCGCGGACGGTCTCGTCGGTGGGCCGAGGGCGGTAGTCGAGTTCGCGTTCGGCCTTGCCGTGATCCACCATCGGGGCCGAAATAAGTGCGCCCAGTGCGGCTTTCGAGACGATATCGGATTTGAAGAGCTTGCCGATCGGCGCTAGCACGGGGATCGCGCCCGCGACGAGCTTGGGGGAAATGGCGAAGCGCGGGCCGCGTTTGCCGCCATGGTTGGCAGCAAGTCGGCAGAGGTCGAGCATCGAGATCATCTCGCCGCCGAGCAGGTAATTCTCGCCGGTGCGGCCGCGCTCGGACGCCAGGATCAGGCCCTGTGCGACATCGCGCACGTCGACCAGGTCGAAGCCGCCGCCGATCATCGCCGGAATGCGGCCCTGCGCGGCGTCCCGCAGTGTGCGGTTGATGCGGGACAGCGGCTTGCTGTAGTCGAGGGGGCCGAACACGCCGGTGGGGTTGCACAGCACCGCGTCCAGGCCCTGGTCGATCACCTTGCGGAGCGCGACCTCGCCCGCCCACTTGGACCGGTCGTAGACGGGGAGGGCGGATTCGGTCGAGCGCGGGGCGCTCTCATTGATACTGCCGCCGCAGCTGTACTGGTTGAACGCGTGGATCGAGCTGGCGTGCACCATGCGCCGCACACCGACCTCGAGCGCCGCCTCGGCGACCACCCGGACGCCTTCGGTGTTCACCTTCCAGGCCAGGTCGTTCTTCTCGGCGAGGGTGATCACCGCGACCAGGTGATACACGATCTCGGCGCCGTCGAGCGCCGCCCGCATCGACGCCGGATCGAGCACGCTCGCGCTCACCCAGGTGATGTTCGGTTCGGTGGCCGTTGGTGGCACCACCCGATCTATGGCGGTGACTTCGTGGCCGCGCGCGACGAGCAGGCGGAGCAGATTCGTGCCAAGGTAGCCGGCTGCGCCGGTCACTGCGACCTTCATGGCATCGACAATATAGAACTTGTTCTAATTTGCAACACGTTCCAGTTCCTTCCGATTCCCCCTGCCAACCTTCGCATTCCCACTGTGAACGTCCCGATGGGCTCGAAAGTTGCCGGTACCGTCCGCTATATTGGGCCCATCCGTAGCGGTCATGCCGTTCGGCAATGGGCAGACGGTGACGACGAAGAAGTTCACGACACTGATGTGCACGACGATTTGGGGGGCAACTCGATGAGTGATCTCTCGGTAGAGACCGACGCGGTCCGGGCGTTCGCCGCCACGAACGCGGGCATCGCCGGTGATCTTGCGGGGGCAGGTAATTTCGACGCGGTCAAGAACGTCTCGGCACTCGTGCCGGTGTTCGGTCTGATCGGGGTCGACTACCTGGCGATGTTCGCCGCGGCACAGGTGCTGCAGGCGAAGGACATCAACGATCTTTCGGCCAAATACAACAAGCTTTCCGAGTCCGCGTTCAGCGCCGCCGCGGCCTACGACGCGACCGACTGGTCGAGCGCGGGCGCGCTCGATGCCATCGGCAACCAGATCGGCGGCGCCGTATGAAGCCGCTCGACACCGGGGTGATCGCTCCCGAAGAACTCGCGATGGCGCACTCCGCCGATCAGCACGTGGCCATCAGCCAGCAGGCCGTGCTCGACGCGACGCAGAACTCGGCCGCCCAGGCGGTGCTCGATGTGCCGCTCGGGCAGGTGCCCGACGATATGCCGCCGTACGAGCCGCCGGATTTCGTGCTGTCCAAGCGACTCAGCGAGGACCAGCACAACGCGCTCGGTATGCCGGGCGGCATGCCGGGGCTCAACGGCAACCAATCGCCGGACGCGCAGGGCATCTCCGGTGTCCCGTCCGATGTTTCGGCGCTGCTCGGTGATACGCACACCGCGCTGCAGCACGTCGCCGCTCCGGTGAACCAGGCGATCGACCAGGCCACCGGTGTCTTGAACGGCGCCGTCGGCTCGGCGCCGAGCACGGTCGCCGCCGCGGTGAGTCAGGCGACCGCCGCCATCCCGACCTCGCTGCCCGCGCTGCCCGCCGACCCGGTCGCCGCGCTCATGCAGGGCATCTCCGTGCCCGCGCTGCCCGGCGTCGACATGCTGATCAAGCCGATCCTCGATCTGCTCAGCAGCTTCGGCACCGGCGTCATCGGCGCGCTCGACCCGACCGCGATCCTGAGCCAGTCCTCCAAGGTCATCGACATGGCCATGCAGGTCGGCAAGGGCAGCATGACCACCGTCGAGCAACTCTGGCAGAGCCAGGCCGCGCGCAACGCGCAGGCCACCAGCCAGCAGCACAACGTCGAGGGCCAGGAGACCAGCAAGCGCGGCATCGACATCTCCGACCTCACCCAGAAGGCCGCCGCGGTGGTGCAGCAGGGCAACGCGCAATTGCTCACCGTCGCTTCGTCGTTCGCCACCCAGGCGACCGCGATGGCACCGGTGATCCTGACCCCACCCGCCCAGGCCACGCTGATGGCCTCGGCCACCGAGCATCTCGGTCAGGCCGTCGGCATCGTCAATGCCACCCGCGGCGATCTCGCAGGCAAGACGGGCGAGTTGAGCGGCATGGTGCAGCAGCTGGTCGCCCCCGGTGGTGGCCCCGCGCCGCAGGAGGTCGCGCAGGCGCTGGCGCAGAACGTCGGCCAGCCGATCCTGGAGCAGGCACAGTCGGCCGCGTCGGACACCGCGACCCAGGCCGCGGGCCTCAATTCGCCCACCGGCACCCAGAACTCGACCACGGCCGCGTCGGTGAACAGCCCGAGCAACCCGAGCGTCACCAGCCACAGCCCCACCGGGGTGCCCGGCGTCCCGAGCCGCACCGGCACGGGCAGCCCGAGCAGTCGCCCCAGCATCCCCGGCGTCCCGTCGATGCCCAAGGTAAGCGCCCTGCCCGGCACCAGCATGCCGATCCGCCCGATCAGCGGCGTCCCCGGCAGCACCGGCTTCGGCCCCGGCACCACTGGTTCCCCGAACACCAGTACGGCCGGCGCGGGCAACAGCTTCATGGGCGGCGGCGCCGGTGCCGCGGGCGCTCAGCGCAGCGGCGAGGACGAACACTCCCGCACCGTGCAGCCCTACCAAAGCGCCATCGGCAACGACGACCTCACCGGCCCCCTCGGCGAATCCACCCCCGACGTCATCGGCGCCACCCACTCCGACGAGATCGTCACCTCCGACTACGAACAGGACCAGTTCTAGCGCGATTGTCCCGCAGAGCCCGGCCCGAGCAGCGAAAGTTTCGCTCGAGCCGGGCTTTCTGGCGTTCGCGGTAGGGCTCGGCCTGATCCTGCCGCCGAAGTCTGCTGTTTGGCACGAACTGTCAGCTCGCGCAGGGACAGCCGGACGCTGCGCACGGCACGCAACTTCGTGGGCGCCGGGCTGCTCGCGCCACGAGCACTGCGCAACGAAGATCCGCACCCTCTCTCGGGATTCGCACTGGCTGTGCGTCCGAATTAAGGGTGCGGGTCCTGAGAGAGGGTGCGGCTGTTGGTTGGGGTCAGGCGTCTTGGGTGAAGGCTTCCAGGAGTTTGCGGTAGAGGTCGGTGAAGCGTTTGCGGGCGGCTTGTTGTTCGGGGGCGAGGCCCTCGGTGGATTCGGGGGCGTAGACGACCAGGTGGGCGTCTTCTTCGGGGGCTTGCGGCATGAGATCGATGATTTGGCTGCCCTGGTCGGTGATGGTGGGCATGCCGAAATCGACGGTGGCGAGGGCCCTGGTCTCGGTGAGTGCGGCTGCGAGTACGTCGGGTGGGATGTGGCCGTTGAGTTTCTGTGGCAGGTTGTCTGGATCGCGTTCCGCGGCAACGGCATCGGGGGTCTTTACGGCCCGGCCGTCGCCGGACACCTCCAGTTGCGGGCGCAGGTCGACCCGGGTCTGCCAGCCGTTCGGGATCTTGGTCAGGGTGAGCAGCGCCAACGGCGCGGACACCGGTCCGTGCACGCTCGGCCGGTCGGCCGGATCGGCGGTCGCGGTGCCCGCGCCGATCACGAGCGCCGACATGGCAACCAGCAGTGCCGCTTTCGTTCCTCGCATCAATCCACTCTCCTGCTATCCGTGCCCGGCTGCGGCTGCCAGCGATCCGCCGCATGGCAGCGCGCCGGACCGGGATCGGTTCGGCGCGTTGCCGTGTCGATTATCGCGCTGTTCGATGGCCGCCGCCGAACGGCACCGGTCGAACAGGGTGTGCGCGGTCGATTATCGCAGTGCGGCAGCGAGTTTCAGCGCGGGATGGGCGGATTCTTCAGGTCCGTGGCCGAATACGTGTCGCACGCCTTCACCTGGCCGGTGTGATATCCGGCGAGGAACCACTTCTGCCGCTCCTCCGAATCGCCGTGCGTGAACTTCTCCGGGTTCACCCGGCCCTGCGCGGCGCGTTGGATTCGATCGTCGCCGACCGCCGCCGCGGCGGACAGCGCGTCGTTGACGTCGGTGTCCGTCAGCGGCTTCAGGAACGGTTGGGTGGCGCCCGGCGCGGGTGTCTTGTCCGCGAAGTGGGCCCAGAGCCCCGCGTAGCAGTCGGCCTGCAGCTCGGTGCGCACCGCGGCGGAGTTCGCGCCCTGCGGATCGCGTTGGGCGCGGCCGATATCGCCGAGCTGATTCTGGATGTGGTGGCCGATTTCGTGGGCCACCACATACTCCTGGGCGAGCGGCCCGCCGCTGGCACCGAAGCGGTCGACCAGCTCCTGGAAGAAGCTGACGTCGAAGTAGGCGGTCTGGTCGGCCGGGCAGTAGAACGGGCCGACCGCGCTGGTGGCGTTGCCGCATCCGGTGCCGATAGCGCCGGAGAAGGGCCTGACCTTCGGCTCCACGTAGCGTTTGCCGGTCTGCTTCGGGAGTTCGGTGGACCACACCGCGTCCAGGCTTTGGATGGTGAGCGCGACCCGGCAGTCGACGTAGGTGTTGGCGCTCGCACCATCGGTGCAGTGTGCCGGCAAAGTGCCGGGCCCCGAATCTACTTGGGAGTCTTGGGTGCCGGTGAGATCGCCGAGTAGCGAACCGGGATCGCCGCCGAGCAGCAGTGCCAGCACCAGAATGATGAGTCCGCCCGCGCCGCCGCCCAGCGCGATTTTGCCGCCTCGGCCTGGGCCGCCACCGCCACCCCAGGAAACCCGGTCCGGGTCGATCTTCATGCCCTCGTTGAAGGTCATCGTCGTCGCTCTCTGTGTTGTCGCCTGCACAGGCGCCGCGTGGTCTAAAGCTTGACACAGGCAGGGCGATGTCGGTTTCCACCCGGCGGACGTGTTTCGCTACGACCTGGGGATGCCACGTTCGGGGCGATTCAACCGCGGGTGGTGTGACGGAGCCCGTGAGGGAAGGTAACGGCGAGGGCGACATCGGACGCGGCGGGAAGCTACGTCATGGATGTTGTCAGATAAATGGCATAAGGAACGGTTTGTCGTGGCCTAGAGCGTTGGCGGGGCAATCGTCAACTCTCGTGTTCGGTCGGTGCGATTGCTAGAGTCCATTGTCAAGGGAGTTGTTTATCTTACGGGGGTGGGAATTTGCGTCATCTGAAGAATGTGAATTGGAGAAGATGCGTCCAGATGACCTTTGAACCTGGCATCGAACCCGAGCCCTGCCGAGCCCAAGTCTCGGGCTGCTACTGCACTCCTGCGCTCATCGGCGGCGAAAAAATGGGCGAGACGTGGTGCCGCCACGATACGGATGAATGCTATGGTCGGCCGTGTCGCAGCCTCCTGCGGCCCATTGCCTATGCGTCTATGTCGACATCGCTTCAACCCGATAATTATCCACGTTTGCTCTGGTGAGGATCTTGCTGATATTTCTTTTGCGCCGTTCGGTTTGGAAATTTAGGAATATTGCCGGCGGATCCACATTGGTCAACCGCAGCGAATCGGTCTGATCCAGGACGGGAATTAGTCACTTGGTGCGCAATAATGCACTGAGTGAAACGTTGAGAATTCGGGTATTCCGACACCAGATAATGGACTCCGTGGACGCGTCGCACCGAGGTGCCGGCCGCAGTCCGTCGCGCCCGAGGTGAACAGCGCGGATATCGGTTTTCGGCTGAGCGGTCGGGCTGGCTACGATGACTACCGCACCTGGCCATTGCCTGCCGGTGCCGGAGTCGTCGAAAGGAACCTTGTGCTGCGCACCCACTTGGCTGGTTCGCTGCGAAGCGAGCATGCCGGTCAGACCGTGACCCTCACCGGATGGGTGGCCAGGCGGCGTGACCACGGTGGCGTGATCTTCATCGATCTGCGCGACGCGTCGGGAGTGTCGCAGGCGGTGTTCCGGGAGGGCGAGCCGGCCGAGCAGGCGCATCGGCTGCGCGCGGAGTACTGCGTGCGGGTCACCGGCGTGGTGGAGTTGCGACCCGACGGCAACGAGAACCCGGACCTGCCGACCGGCACCATCGAGGTGAACGTCGCCGAGCTCGAGGTGCTCAACGAGAGCGCGCCGCTGCCATTCCAGCTGGACGAGCAGCCCGGCGAGGAGGCGCGGCTGAAGTATCGCTACCTGGATCTGCGCCGCGAAGGCCCGGCGCACGCGATTCGGTTGCGGTCCAAGGCGAACGCCGCCGCCCGCGCGGTGCTCGCGGACCACGAGTTCGTCGAGGTGGAGACGCCGACGCTGACCCGGTCCACCCCGGAGGGCGCTCGCGACTTCCTGGTGCCCGCGCGCCTGCAGCCCGGCAGTTTCTACGCGCTGCCGCAGAGCCCGCAGCTGTTCAAGCAGCTGCTGATGGTCGGCGGCATCGAGCGCTACTACCAGATCGCGCGCTGCTACCGCGACGAGGACTTCCGCGCCGACCGCCAGCCCGAGTTCACCCAGCTCGACATCGAGATGAGCTTCGTCCGCCAGGACGACGTGATCCTGCTCGCCGAGCAGATCCTGGCCGGGCTGTGGAAGCTGATCGGCTACGAGATCCCGACCCCGATTCCGCACATGACCTATGCGGAAGCCATGCGCCGCTTCGGTTCCGACAAGCCGGACCTGCGCTTCGGCATCGAGATCACCGAGTGTGCCGAGTACTTCAAGGACACCCCGTTCCGGGTGTTCCAGGCCGAGTATGTCGGCGCGGTCGTGATGCCGGGCGGCGCGAGCCAGCCGCGGCGTCAGCTCGACGCCTGGCAGGAGTGGGCCAAGCAGCGCGGCGCCAAGGGCCTGGCCTACGTGCTCGTCAACGAGGACGGCACGCTCGGCGGCCCGGTCGCCAAGAACCTGAGCGACGCCGAGCGTGACGGACTGGCCAAGCATGTCGGCGCGGTGCCGGGCGACTGCGTGTTCTTCGCGGCCGGTCCGGCGAAGGCGCAGCGCGGGCTGCTCGGTGCCGCGCGCGCCGAGATCGCCCGCAAGGTCGGCCTGATCGACGAGAACGCGTGGGCGTTCGTCTGGATCGTGGACGCGCCGATGTTCGAGCCCGCCGCCGAGGCCACCGCGAGTGGCGATGTGGCGCTTGGTCATTCGGCGTGGACGGCGGTGCACCACGCGTTCACCTCGCCGAAGCCCGAGTCGGTCGACACCTTCGACACCGACCCCGGTGCCGCGCTCGCCTACGCCTACGACATCGTCTGCAACGGCAACGAGATCGGTGGCGGCAGCATCCGTATCCATCGCCGCGATGTGCAGGAGCGCGTCTTCAAGGTGATGGGCATCAGCCTGGAGGAGGCGCAGGAGAAGTTCGGATTCCTGTTGGACGCCTTCGCTTTCGGCGCACCGCCGCACGGCGGCATCGCGTTCGGCTGGGACCGGATCGTCGCGCTGCTCGCCGGGCTCGACTCGATCCGCGAGGTGATCGCCTTCCCGAAGACCGGCGGCGGCGTCGACCCGCTGACCGACGCCCCGGCCCCGATCACCGCGCAGCAGCGCAAGGAAGCGGGCCTGGACGCCAAGCCCGCGCCGAAGGGCGACAACGCCGACGACAAGGGCGACAAGGCCGACGCGAAGGCGGACAAGTCGGCCGAATAGCCGGACGAACGGTACCTTTCGGACAGTTCCGATCCGTCGACCCGCGCCGGGCGGCACTGACCACGAGGGGATCCGTTGCTGCATCTGCGCATGATCAGCCCGCCGGAGACGACCGACCAGGTGCTGGCCGTGCTCGCCGCGAACCCAGGTGCCACGCATGTGACCCTGGCTCGCGGCGTCGCGGTGGAACCCGCCGGCGACCTGGTGCAGGCCGATGTCGCGCGGGAGGCGGCCAACGAGGTGCTTGCCGAGCTGACCGAGCTCGGCATCTGCAAGACCGGTGGCATCACGCTCGGTCCGGTCGAGACCGTGCTGTCCGACGCGGGGGACCGGGCGGTCGAGGCGGCGCCCGGCGATCCGACCGACGCGGTGGTGTGGGACGAACTGCTCGCGCAGGTGCACGAGGAGTCGACGCTCAACTCCACCTTCCTCGCGTTCCTCGCCATCGCGTGCCTGCTGGCCGCGATCGGCGTTGCCACCGATTCGCCGGTGACCATTGTCGGCGCGATGGTCGTCGGTCCCGAGTTCGGTCCGCTCGCGGCGTTCGCGGTCGGGTTGGTGCGCCGCGACTTTCGGCTCGCGCGCCGGTCGGCGATCGCGCTCGCGGTGGGGTTCCCGGTGGCCATGCTGGTCACCCTCGCCGCGACGCTGGTGTGGGAGCAGTTCGGCTGGATCACGCTGAACGGGGTGGAGAGCGTCAAGAATGTCGACTTCATCTATGAGGTGGGACCGTTCTCGTTGGTCGTCGCGCTGCTGGCGGGCGCGGCGGGCATGCTCTCGCTGGTGACCGCGAAGTCGGCGGCGCTGATCGGCGTGTTCATCTCGGTGACGACGGTGCCCGCGGCCGGATTCGCCGTTGTCGCGGCCACTTTGGGGCAGTGGCATATCGCGTTCATGTCCGCGGGTCAGCTCGCGGTGAACCTGGCGGGGATCATCGCGGCCGGGGTGATCGTACTCGAGCTCCGGCCTCGCGCGGGCAGCGAGGCCGGGCCGGTAGCGCGGTTTCAGCGGTGGATCGGAATGCGTTCGCAGACGGACAAATCCGGCATTTCAGATCGGTGAGACGGTGCCGCCGGTCAGCGTGCGGTAGGCGTAGGTCACCGCGATGACCGCGACCGGCCCCGCGACCAGCAGGCCGAGTCCGCACAGCAGCGCGCCGACGAAGGTCACGAATAGCACCGAGAGCGCGAGCAACAGCACCGGCCACACATTGGTGACCACCAGCGTCGCGCTGGACTTGAGCGCCTCGAACGGACCCTCGTTCTGATCGACCACGAAATGCAGCGAGAACATGCACAGTATGCCGACGACCAGGCCGGGCAGGATGCAGATCGCCGACCCGATGAAGGTCAGGACGAACGCCAGCAGGGCGGTGATCAGCACATTGCCCGCGTTCACGAAACGGAAATAGGACCCGAAATGGGGTTTGCTGCCGTCGGTTTCATACAGCGCGCCACGCACCATCGCGGCCTGCAGCAACCACACAGCAGCCAGCACCGCGAGGAAAATGAGCAGCAGCGGGAGCATCGTCGTCGGGTCGGTGAGCTGCACGACGAGCACGAATCCGAGATAGATGACCAGCCCGGCCGCGATCACGCCCATCCACGGCCCCGGGTTCGAGCGGAACTTCTCCCAGCCGTAGCTGAGCGCCTGACCGACATCGAGGGTGCCGGGGGCGGAGGCGGCGGACTGCTGGTAACCGTAGGTCGGTTGCTGCCCCGGGTCCGCATCCGGCGGCGGCATCATGCCTGGTTGCATGCCTTGCGGTGGTGGCATCGAACCGTAGGGCAGGTTCCCTTGCGGCGGCATCGATCCCGGCGGCATAGTGCCAGGTGGCGGCGTGCCGGGACCCGTTCCTGGCGGACCATAACTGGGCGGAGACGCGTAACCGGGTGGGGGAGTTGAACCCGGTTGAGTGGAGTATCCGGGCGGGGGAGCTGCACCGGGCTGAGCCGAGTAACCGGGCGGAGGAGCTGAACCGGGCTGAGCCGAGTAACCGGGCTGGGCCGCAGCGCCGGGCTGGTCCGGATGACAAGGCTGGGCAGCATAACCCGGCTGCGCCGAGTGCTGCGGCGGCGCCACCGGCGGTGGTGGCTCGACGGGTTCGTTGCCGTACTGCGCCGCGCCCGGACCCTCGAACTGCGGGTATCCGGCGGGCCCAGCCATCTCGTGGCGACCCTGCCCGGCGCTCGTGCCCGGTGCTTGTGGAGTGTGACTCTCGTGTTGCCCTGGCCGTGCCGCGTGGCGTTCGTCGTCTCCGTGGTCGGGAGCGTCGCCAGCTGATTCGTGGGGCGGGGGAGGCGGTGTGCCAGTCATGCCATAGACCTTTCCACTCAACTGGTTTGCGGTGTGGCGCAGAGCAGTTGACGATGAGAAAACCTGACGGGTGTAATCGTGTCAAGCAACGCGCGCTCGTCCCGTAACCTCGAGGGAGACACGCCGAACGACGCGGAAAGGTTGTGTATCCGCTCGCTAGAAGTGACCTGATGCGAGTAACTTGAAGGGCGATGACCGCACTATTGGCCGAACGCGCCGCCGAAGTCGTGTCCGCAGCGCAACAGTTGCTCACAAAGCGAATGGGTGCTCCGGTAAAGCTGAGCGATCCGATCGAACTCAGTGGTAGTGGTAGAACGACGGTTCTCCGTGTGCGTGTTGCGGAAAACGCCTTCTCATTGCCGCGGACCTTGATCGTGAAACAAGTTCGCGGACACTCGCATGACCGCACCACGGGCGGTCTCGCGCCCGGAGTCGCCAGCATCGACTCCGCGTTCCTACGTGAAGCGGTGTCGTATCAATTCACCACCGCGTTGAGCCGCGAACAGCGGCCCGGTGCGTACCTGATCGCACACAGCCTGCCCGAGCGTTTGCTGATCCTCAGCGACCTCGGCGAGAACTCGCTGCTCACCCAGATGCTGCAGTCCGGTGCCGAGCCGGCGACCAGGAACGGGCTGATGGCGTTCGCGCAGGCGCTCGGCCGGATGCACGCGGCGACCGTCGGCCGCGAGGCCGATTTCGTGGCGCTGCTGCGGCGCGTCGACGTGGTGCATCGGGTGGATGGCATTGCCCAGCAGGCCGAATCCGCGATCGCCGAGGTGCCGGGCCTGCTGCAGCGGGAGCTGGGTATCGAGGTGCCCGGCGAGATCGCCGAGCGGATCGTGCGCGGTAACCGGTTGTTCTCCGCCGGGCGATTCCGGGCGTTCAGTCCGTCGGATCTGTGCCCCGACAACGTCATTCTCAACGAGGAGGGCGCGCGGTTCCTCGACTACGAGTGGGGCGGATTCCGCGATGCCACGCTCGACATCGCCTATGCGCTGGTGTCGTTCCCCGGCTGCCTGTGCGACTTCGAACTGTCCAGGGAACGCGCCAGCCAGATGGTCGAGGCGTGGCGTTCCGAGGTGGTCGGCGTGTGGCCCGCGCTGGCCGATGACGAGGTGATGTCCGAGCGGATCCTCGAGGCTCGGCTGATCTGGGTGTGGTTGTCCACCTACTGGTTCCTGCCCGCGGACCACGCCCGCATCGCGGCCGCACGTGAGCACGGGCTGTCCGTGCCGCGGTCGGAGGCGTTGATCAATCGTTGGGCCGCGTTGGCCGAGGACGCTCGGTGCACCGGTGACGATAGCGTCGGCGACTTCGCCGAGGATGTTTCGGCGATGCTGGAAGAGCGCTGGTCCGAATAGAATTCGCGGGTTGCCGGAATTCGTTCTGTTGACGTTGCCTGAAAGTTTTTGTCTGCCGCTGGGTTTGCGGTGAATAGATAATGCACAGAATCTGATTTCAGGTGGACTGAAGGTATTGAAGAGGCGCTACCTGACTCATCGGCTGCCGCTGGTAGTTCTGCGTTCAACTAGCCAGCCGCCGCACACCTTCTGATTTCCCGCACACCAACCCGCCGCACTGACACGCGTGCGGATGTCAGAAGGTGCGCGTCTGCGCCGGAAAATCACCAGCGCCCCTGTAATCGGGGGCCGGTGCTCGGGTGTCGGCCGCAGTACGCTGGGGTGTTCTAGACCACGGGGTTGGAGAGGAGTGGTCACGGTGAACACTGTGCTGCTGATAGTCATCGCGAGCGTCATCGTCGCTGTCGTGCTGGCACTGCTGGTCATGCGGCGGCAGACGCTTCGTCGAGCCGAGGACATCGACCCGCTGACGCGCGCCCGACAGTCCGGCAGCGTGCTCAGCGCGCAGATCAGCAGTCCACGCAGCCAGCGGCGTCGCAAGAAGGGGGCCGTGGGCGGCGGCGGATGGTCCATGGGCAGTATCGGATTGTTCGGCAGCGGCGGAGACGGCGGCCATCACGGTCACGGCGGCAGCTGTGGTGGTGGCCACGGCGGCGGCTGCGGTGGTGGCGGTGGTTGCGGCGGCGGTGGTGGCGGCTGCGGGGGCGGGTCGTAGAACGTTCCGACCAGCTCATTGGCGCTGAGTGCGGCTCGAGGTGCTCGCGCGCCCAACTGTCCTCTCGGCTACTGACGTCAATCGTGAGTCGAGGTGCCCATTCGCCCGGCCTCTCGTTCGCTGGCGTCGGGCGGGTTCGACGTGCCCGGCCCCGCCCGAACATGCCGCTAGCTCACTGGCACCGGGCGTGGCTCCCATCGTCCGCGCGTGAACGCCGTCGGCCCATTGGCGCTGAGTTCGGTTCGAGTACTGCCGAGGTGTCCCGTTGGCTCGATGGCGTCGAGTGCTGGTCGAGGTGCCCGGTCGCCTGAACGGCTTTCAGCTCACCGGCGCTGGGCGTGGCTCGAGTCGGCCGCCGGATCGAACCGCGAGTGAATTGGCGTGGCGCACACCGGAATTCGGATCTGTCACGTCGGCGAGGTAGAACCAGTCCATTTGGGTTTGGTCGGGGGTGACCTCGAGTACGCCATAGCCGTGCGAATCGAGTTCGACGTAGCGCAGGTGGTGGTTGATGCCCTTGATCGACTCCGCGATCGGTGCCGAGTTCAGCTTCAGCAGGTCGCCGACGCTGGTCGAGGTGATGGACGGCACGACGAATTCGGCGCCCGCGGTGGCTCCGGCGGGATAGTTCGCGGCGTCGACGGGCAGGTCGGCGGCCCACGAGGAATGGATGTCGCCGGTCAGGAAGACCACGTCGGAGACCTGCTGGTCGGTGATCGCGCGGAACAACCGCTGCCGGTCGGCGGTGTAGCCGTCCCACTGGTCGCCGTTCACGGTGAGGCCCGACTGCGGCACGCCGAGGGTGCTGGTGATCGCCGCGGTGGTGGCCGGTTCGAGCGGCGGGAAGACCAGCGGCGCGATCATCACCGAGTTGCCGACCAGCTTCCAGCGCACCGACGCGGAGGCCAATCCGGCGGTGAGCCAATCCATTTGGGCTTTCCCGGTGATGGTGCGGGCCGGGTTGTCCGCCGCGCGCCAGCCCGCGCCCGGCTTCGCCTCCTGATCACGGTAGCTGCGCAGGTCCAGCATGGACAGTTCGGCGAGTGTGCCGAAGCGCAGCCTGCGGTAGATCTGCAGTTCCGCACCGGAACCCTTGGCGCGCACCGGCATCCACTCCAGGTACGCCTGCGCGGAGGCGGCGCGGCGATCCTGCCAGTCGCCCTGGGTGGCGGGATCGTGGTTGTTCGCCCCGCCGGACCAGGAGTTGTCGGCGGACTCGTGATCGTCCCAGGTGCAGATGAACGGCTGGCGGGCATGCAAGTCCAGCAGATCGGGGTCGGTCTTGTACTGCGCGTGGCGAATTCGATAGTCGGCCAGGCTGACGGTCTCGTTCGCCGGATCATGCGGGCGCACAACGCCGTTGCGGCCGCCGTACTTGCCGCGGCCGTACTCGTAGATGTAGTCGCCCAGGTGCACGATGGCGTCGAGGTCGGTGCGCGCGGCCAGGTGCCGGTAGGCGCCGAAGTACCCGGCCTCCCAGTTCGCGCAGGACACGATCCCGAAGCGGAGGCGCTCCGGTGCGTCGGAGATCGCGGGCGCGGTCCGGGTACGGCCGATCGCGGACGTTTCGCCGAGCGCGGTGAATCGATAGAAGTAGACAGTGCCCGGCGCGAGCCCGGACACGTCGACCTGCACCGTGTGGTCGGAAGACGCTGCGGCCGTCACGGTTCCAGACGTCGTGAGCGTACCGAACCGCTCGTCCTCGGCGATTTCCCAACGCACGCTTGCCGATTCGCCCACGCCCGAACCGGGCGCCGCGTCGTCGGACACGGTCACCCGGGTCCAAAGGATGACACCGTTCGGCAGCGGATCACCGGACGCGACCCCGTGCCGGAACACCACACCCGCCGCCCGCGCGGGTGCGGCGGTCAGCAGCGCCGTCGCGGTCGCCACCGCGCTACCTTTCAGCAGCGTGCGCCGCGCGAACGGCCCGAACGAAGAATCTGAAACGACCACGTTTTCAGCCACGACTATTGATCCCATCCGATGTCCGGCCGCCACGCAAATCGGCTCGCCGGAGACCACCGATCCCCACCCGTGATCGAGCTGGAGATCGCCAGTCCGGTATCGCCCGCGACCGATCCTGGAAGTGACTGTGGTCCAACGATTCCCGTCGGAGGGCTGACGTAGAGTGATGCCACCTCATTCCGAGGGGCGGTGGACATGGTCCACACACCGCGCCCAGGATGGGGGTGATGGGGAATGGCGAAACATCGCCGGGCAAAGAGCAAGGCCCCGGTCGACTACGGCATCCTGCTGACAACAGCTGCCGTGGTCGCCGGGGCGCTCATGCTGGTCCGCTGGTTAAGGGCTAGCTAGACCCATCAGGTGGGCGTCGACTGGCATCGGCGTCCACCGCCCAGCATCACTTGCGTGACGTAAGTAGTGTACAGAACGCGCTACCCGCGTGCACTGCACGCAACTCTCAAATTTCGGACATGATGGTGGCCCGGCTCGTGTGTCACCCCACGATGTACTAATCGGTGAGTGGGCGTGAGGTTGTCAGTGGGCCTCGGTAACGTTGGCGGGTGTGCGAATGCGGCGAGCTGACCAGGGGTGTGGTGTGCGCTCGTGCGCTGTGCGTCCGCGCGGGTGTGGGGTGCGGTCATGAGTGACGGACTGTTCGACGTGCCTGGCGACGGCGTCCCCGCGGAGCACAGCATCGACAGTGTGGTGCGGCGGGATTCGGGCGCGCCGCTCGCGGTGCGGATGCGGCCCGCGTCGCTGGACGAGGTGGTCGGGCAGCAGCATCTGCTCGGGCCGGGATCGCCGCTGCGACGGCTGGTCGAGGGGTCGGGAGCGGCGTCGGTGCTGTTGTACGGGCCGCCGGGTACCGGCAAGACGACGCTCGCCTCGCTGATCTCGCACTCGACGGGCAGGCGGTTCGAGGCGCTGTCGGCGCTGTCGGCGGGGGTGAAGGAGGTGCGCGCGGTCATCGACGTGGCGCGGCGCAGGCTGTCGTCCAGCGAGCAGACCGTGCTGTTCATCGACGAGGTGCATCGGTTCTCCAAGACGCAGCAGGACGCGTTGCTCGCCGCGGTGGAGAACCGGATCGTGCTGCTGGTCGGCGCGACCACCGAGAATCCGTCGTTCTCCGTGGTGTCACCGCTGCTGTCCCGCTCGCTGGTGCTGCAACTGCAATCGCTCACCGAGGACGACATCCGTCAGGTGTTGCAGCGCGCGATCCACGATCAGCGCGGGCTGGACGACCAGTACACCGTGTCCGACGAGGCACTGGACCACATCGTCCGCATCGCGGGCGGTGACGCCCGCCGCGCGCTCACCGCGTTGGAGGCCTCGGCGGAATCGTCGCTGGACGGCACGGTCGGCGTCGAGCTCGTCGAGGCCAGCGTGGACAAGGCCGCCGTCCGCTACGACCGGGCCGGCGACCAGCACTACGACGTGATCAGCGCGTTCATCAAGTCCATCCGCGGCTCCGACGTCGACGCCTCGCTGCACTACCTGGCCAGGATGCTGACCGCGGGGGAGGACCCGCGATTCATCGCACGCAGGCTGATGATCCATGCGAGCGAGGACATCGGGATGGCCGATCCGATGGCGCTGCAAACGGCCACCGCCGCCGCGCAGGTGGTTCAGCTGGTCGGTCTGCCGGAGGCTCGTCTCGCGTTGGCGCAGGCCACGATTCATCTGGCGAGCGCCCCGAAATCCGGTGCCGTCATCGCCGCGCTCGGTGCCGCCATGGCCGACGTCGCGGCGGGTAAGGCGGGCGCGGTGCCACCGCATCTGCGCGACGGTCACTACGCGGGTGCGGCCAAACTCGGCAACGCGCAGGGTTACAAGTACCCGCACGACAACAAGGACGGCGTCCTCGCCCAGCAGTACCCGCCCGACCAGCTGGTCGGCGTGAACTACTACCAACCCACCGACCACGGCAACGAACGCGAGGTCGGCCCCCGGGTGGACAAGTTGCGCCGGATCATCCGCGGCAAGTAGCCGCACCATGCGCCGCCGTCACCGGACATTCGACCGACTCGGCGGGCAGATCGCCGCAAGGTAGCCCGGTGGCCCACACCACCCCAGTCGATGAAAAACCATGTGCACCGCACCGGTAGGCTGGATATTCGTGCAGACCCACGAGATTCGACGGCGCTTCCTGGACCATTTCGTCCGTGCCGGGCATACCGAGGTACCGAGTGCCTCGTTGATCCTGGCCGACCCGAACCTGCTGTTCGTCAACGCAGGCATGGTCCAGTTCGTGCCGTTCTTCCTCGGTCAGCAGACACCCCCGTATGCGACCGCGACGAGTGTGCAGAAGTGCGTGCGCACCGGTGACATCGAGAACGTCGGCATCACCACCCGGCACAACACGTTCTTCCAGATGGCAGGCAACTTCAGCTTCGGCGACTACTTCAAGCGCGAGGCGATCACCTTCGCCTGGACGCTGCTGACCAACAGCGTCGAGGACGGCGGCTACGGCTTCGATCCGCAGCGCCTCTGGGCCACCGTCTATCTCGATGACGATGAGGCCGAGCAGATCTGGCTCTCGATGGGTGTGCCCGCTGAGCGCATCCAGCGCCGCGGCATGGCCGACAACTACTGGTCGATGGGCATCCCGGGCCCGTGTGGCCCGTGCTCGGAGATCTACTACGACCGCGGCCCCGAATACGGCATCGAGGGCGGCCCCGAGGCCGACGAGGATCGCTACATCGAGATCTGGAACCTCGTGTTCATGCAGAACGAGCGCGGCGCGGGCACCAGCAAGGACGACTTCGAGATCCTCGGACCGCTGCCCAAGAAGAACATCGACACCGGCATGGGCGTCGAGCGCGTCGCGTTCCTGCTGCAGGGCGTCGACAACGTCTACGAGACCGATCTGCTGCGTCCGATCATCGACAAGGCCGAGGAGCTGACCGGCCGGTCCTACGGCGTCACGCACGAGGACGACGTCCGGTTCCGGGTGATCGCCGACCACGCGCGCACCGGCGCGATGCTGATCGCCGACGGCGTCAACCCGGGTAACGACGGCCGCGGCTACGTGCTGCGCCGCCTGCTGCGCCGGATCGTCCGTTCGGCCCGCCTGCTCGGCGCGGAGAAGCCGGTGATGGGCGAGTTCATGAAGGTCGTCAGCGACCTGATGTCGCCGTCGTACCCGGAACTCGCCACCGATTTCCGGCGCATCGAGACGGTCGCGGTGGGCGAGGAGACGGCGTTCCTCAAGACGCTGAACACCGGTTCCACCCTGTTCGACAACACGGCCGCCGCCGTGAAGGCCAAGGGCAGCAACACGATTGCGGGTACGGACGCCTTCACGCTGCACGACACGTACGGCTTCCCGATCGATCTCACCCTGGAAATGGCCGCCGAGGCGGGCCTTTCGGTGGACGAGGACGGCTTCCGTTCGTTGATGGCCGAGCAGCGCAAGCGGGCCAAGGATGACGCGCAGGCCCGCAAGCACGCGCACGCCGACCTCACGGTCTACAAGGAACTGGTCGACCGCGGTGCTACCGAGTTCACCGGTTTCGACGAGCTGACCTCCGAGGCGCACGTGCTCGCGCTGATCGCCGATGGTGTGCGGGTTCCCGTCGCCACGGCCGGTCAGGACGTCGAGGTGATCCTGGATCGCAGCCCGCTCTACGCGGAGTCCGGTGGCCAGATCGCCGACCGCGGTTCGATCACCGCGAACGGGCTGAAGTTGCGCGTCAACGACGTGCAGAAGATCGCCAAGAAGGTGTGGGTGCACAAGTCCACGGTGGAGCAGGGACAGGTCACCGAGGGCGATGTCGTTCTCGCGCAAGCGGATCCGGCGTGGCGTCGCGGCGCCACCCAGGGTCACTCCGGCACGCACATGGTGCATGCCGCGCTGCGTCAGATCCTGGGCCCGAACGCCGTGCAGGCCGGTTCGTTGAACAAGCCGGGCTATCTGCGGTTCGACTTCAACTGGCAGGGCCAGCTCTCCGAGCAGCAGAAGTCCGAGATCGAGGCCGTGTCCAACGACGCGGTCAGCGCCGACTTCCCGGTGAACACCTTCGTCACCGACCTGCCCAAGGCCAAGGAAATGGGCGCGATGGCGCTGTTCGGCGAGAACTACGGCGACGAAGTGCGCGTGGTGGAGATCGGCGGCCCGTTCTCGATGGAGCTGTGCGGTGGCACGCACGTGCAGCATTCCTCGCAGATCGGCCCGATCACCGTGCTCGGTGAGTCCTCGGTCGGTTCCGGTATCCGCCGCGTCGAGGCCTTCGTCGGCCTGGACTCGTATCAGTACCTGGCCAAGGAGCGCGCGCTGCTGGCCGGTGTGGCGTCGTCGCTGAAGGTGCCCTCGGATGAGGTGCCCGCGCGAGTCGAGCAGTTGGTCGAACGACTCAAGGTTGCTGAGAAGGAACTCGAGCGCACCAAGATGGCCGCGGTGTTGTCTTCGGCGGGCAAGTTCGTCGAGGAGGCCGAGCGGATCGGTGCTGTGCTGTTGGTCGCCGTCGCCGCGCCCGAGGGTGTTCCGGCCGGCGATCTGCGGACGTTGGCCACCGATATCCGCGGCCGGTTCGGCACGCTACCTGCCGTGGTGGTGCTGCTCGGCAATGCCGACGGCAAGGTGCCGTTCGTCGTGACCGTCAACAAGGGCGCCCAGGAGCTCGGTTTCAAAGCCGGTGATCTGGTCGGCGCCTTCGGCCCGAGCATCGCCGGTCGTGGCGGCGGCAAGCCGGAGATGGCGCAGGGCGCTGGATCTGATCCCTCGGGGATTCCGACTGGTCTTGCCGCGGTCCGTGCTCGGGTGGCCGAACTGGCGAAGTGATGGCATCGCGAAGCGATTCCGCGGGGGGCGGTGGCCGGGAGACGGGTGGGCTGTCGGACCCTGATAGTTCCGAGAGGTCGGTGTCGCACGGCACCGACCGGCCCCGTCCCGATTCAGATCCCGGTCGTGGCAGACGAATTGCCGTCGATGTCGGGAGTGTCCGTATCGGTGTCGCGTCCAGTGACCCCGACTGCGTCCTCGCCACGCCCGTGGAAACAGTGCCTCGTGCGAAGCCGAACAAGCGCTCGGTCGGCCCCGCACCCGATATCGCCAGAATTGCTGAAATTGTGCGGGAGTACGAGGCAGTCGAGGTAATCGTCGGTCTGCCGCGAACATTGCGCGGGGAGAAGGGCGCTGCCGCTACCATTGCCACCGCATTCGCCGAGGAGTTGCGGGCCGCCGTGTCGCCGGTACCTATACGACTTTCCGACGAACGGTTGACTACGGTGTCAGCTGCACGTGCATTGCGGGACAGTGGAGTTCGCGCGCGTGGCCAGCGGCAAGTGATCGATCAGGCGGCGGCCGTCTCGATCCTGCAAGGATGGTTGGACGAACGGAGTGCGGTGTTGAGGTCGGTTGAAGCGGTGCGTCATGCGTCGTCTGAGGACGACGCATGACGGATCGATGGGCGCGGGCCGAGGAACGGTTCCGACAGCGCGAAGCTGATCGGCGTTACCGGCGTGACGACCGAGCCTGGGGTGGGCAGAACAGCAGAGACAACCGCGGCAAGACGAACCGCGTGGTCGGCCGGGAGCAGGACGCCTGGGACGACTACGAGGACGACACGACGGTCATCCCGCGCTACACCGACGACATGGACGACCAGCCGCCGCCCGCCCCGGCGTCGCGGTCCAGGGAGCGGCGCGACGCAGCACGCCCGCGGGTCGGCCGCCGGGAACCGGTAGACGACGACGATGATGAGCCCCAAACGCGGCGCCGGTCGAAGAGCCCGCAGCGCGGCAGGCGCTCCAGGGCCGCCTCGCGCAAAGCCAAAGAGCGCAAGCGTCGTCGCCGCACCCTGTGGCTCGTCGCGGGTGTCTTCGTGCTGCTGTTCGCGGGTGCCGCGGTATTCGCGGGCATGAAGCTGATCAAGTCGCTCGGCAGCCCCGAGGACTACGCCACCGGCGGCCAGCCCGGTCCGCTGGTGGTGGTGCAGGTGCACGACGGGGACACCTCGCAGCAGATCGCCTCGACGATGAAGGAGCGCGACGTCGTCGCCAGCACGGGCGCGTTCTTCGAAGCGGCCGTGCGGAATTCGAACATGAACTCGGTGCAGCCGGGCTTCTACGCGATCCCGAGCCGCATCCCCGCCGCGCAGGCGGTCACCGCGCTGCTCGGCAAGCAAGCACGCGTCGGGAACCTGGTCATTCCCGAGGGACGGCTGCTGCACGACCAGTTCGAGGTGGGCGGCACCGGCAGGCGCACCGACGGCATCTACCGGATGATGGCGGCGGCCAGCTGCATCGGCACCGGACCGACCCAGAAGTGTGCAACCTACGAACAACTCGACGCCGCGGGCGCGAACGTCGATCTGGCCGCGCTCGGCGTGCCCGCCTGGGCCGCGCAGGGCGTCAAGGACTGCCCGGACCGGACCCGGCAGCTCGAGGGCCTGATCGCCGCGGGCACCTTGGATTTCGACCCGAGCGGTACGCCGGAGCAGATGCTGCGGCAGGTCGTGGCGCAGAGCGCCAAGATGTATGAATCCACCGGGTTGCCGCAGTCCGGCGGCGAGACCAAGCTGACGCCGTACCAGACGCTGATCGCCGCGTCGCTCGTCGAACGCGAGGCCAAGCCGCAGGACATGGGCAAGGTCGCGCGGGTGATCGTGAACCGGCTCCGGGTCCCGCAGATGCTGCAGTTCGACTCGACGGTGAACTACGCGCTCGACCGCACCGAGGTGCAGACCACCGACACCGACCGCGCCGCGGAGACGCCGTGGAACACCTACGCGAAGCTCGGGCTGCCCGCGACGCCGATCGCCGCGCCGTCGCTGAACGCGTTGCGCGCCATGGAGAATCCGGAAGCCGGGTCGTGGCTGTACTTCGTGACCGTCGACAAGCAGGGCACCACCCTGTTCACCGACGATTACAAGCAGCACCAGCGCTACATCCAGCAGGCGCAGGCGAGCGGAATCCTCGACAGTGGCCGCTGAACGTAAAGCGGCGGTGCTGGGTAAGCCCATCGCGCATTCCCGCTCGCCGCAGTTGCATCTGGCCGCGTATCGCGCGCTCGGGCTCGATTGGAGCTATGAGCGCATCGAATGCACCGGTGAGCAGCTGCCCGGGCTGGTCGACGGGCTCGGACCGGAATGGGTCGGGCTGTCGGTGACCATGCCGGGCAAGGAAGCCGCGCTCGCGTACGCCGCCGAGCGCACCGAGCGGGCGGTGCTGGTCGGCTCGGCCAACACGCTCGTCCGGGGCGAGGGCGGCTGGCGGGCCGACTGCACCGATGTGGACGGCGTGCTCGGTGCGCTGCGCGGCGGCGGGGTCACCGATGTGGCCGAGGCCGTGGTGCTCGGCGCGGGTGGGACCGCGCGACCCGCGCTGCTCGCGTTGTCCGAACTCGGGGCGAAGACGGTGACCGTGATCGCCCGGGACGCCGGACGGGCCAGCCGTGCGCTGGATCTCGCGGAACGTCTCGGCATGAACGCCGCGGTGACCAGCTTCGATCCGGCCGCGCTCGCCGGACTCTGTGAGCGGGCGGGCGCCGTGGTCAGCACGATCCCGGCCGAGGCCGCCGCGGTGGTCGCGGACGCGGTCGCGACGGCCCCGGTGGTGCTCGACGCGATCTACCATCCGTGGCCGACGCCGCTGGCCGAGGCGGTGTCGCGGGCGGGGCACACGGTGATCAGCGGTTTGCAGATGCTGCTGAACCAGGCGTATAGGCAAGTGGAACTGTTCACCGGCAGTCCGGCCCCGCGTGCCGAAATGGCGGCGGCGCTAGAGAATTCGGCCTGAGCCCGCGCTCCTCGGTCGCCCCGCGAACCTCGCGACCGAGCCGGGGCATTCGGCGTTCGTGACGGCAGGCGATTCCGTCGCGCGCGGGGGTGGCGGCCCGCTGTCCAGAAACTGATACCGGTTCTAGTTTGGTTCGGCGATGCGCAGGGTTATGGTGGTGCGCATGAATGCTTGGGTGTTGCGGGCGGTCGTGCTCGGTGCGCTGGTCGTGCTGCTGCGTACGGTGCTCGGGTTCGCGATGGTGAACTGGCCGACCCACGGGGTCTGGATGCGGGTGTTCTGCCTGATCGTGCTCGTGGCCGCCGTGCTGTACTGGGGTGTGCTGGACGGACGCAAGGATCGGTCGGCCCAGCCCGATCCGGAACGCGGCACCGACCTGACCCTGCTGTGGCTCAAGGCCGCGGCGGCGGGCGGCCTGGGCAGCGGCCTCGGCGCCTGGATCATCGACTGGCTGCCCAAGTTCGACCTCGGCGACAACGGCATCCTCTTCGAACTCACCGCGGGCGCGGCCTTCATCGTCCTGCTGATCTTCATTCCCGCGCTGATCGGCGTCGGCCTCGGCCGCATCTTCGCCGACCGCTCGCACAACAAGCAGTCGACTCCGGTACACACCCCCGCCTGACATTCGCGAAACGGCGCACTCCTAGGGTGCGCCGTTTTTGCTGTCCACCCTCGACCGCGCGGCGCACCTGGACTGTCGTCGACGGCTTCACTGCCAACTTTTGGCGGTCCCTGCCAACCTCTGGCTACCGTCCCTGTCGCTGGCAAACCCCTCGATATTCTGTTGCTATCCAATGCATTTCAACGGGAGGGAATTGTCATGTTGATTCGAGTTGGAGTCGCCGCCGCAATGGCGGTCGCCGCGTCCGCGGTCGTCTTCGCCGGGCAGGCGGCAGCGCAGGACAACGGCTGTGCGTCGAATGCGCCGCATTGGAACTACGTGTGCCTGCCCTCCGTCGCGAACGTTTCGCTGGGGTACTGCCTGAAAGAGGGCCCGAATTGGAATCCGAATGGCGAATGCGTCGCGCGTTGGGACAACGATCGGTACGACTACTGGATTCCGCAGCCGTGAGACGCCCCCGCTGACCGTGCGAAGGCCCGGCCAGGGCGGTGTACTGGCCGAACCTTGGGCGCAAGTAACGGCGCACTCCGATCGCGGGGTGCGCCGTTACTGCTGTCTGACTACAGCAGGATGCCGGTGCTAGGGGTGCCTTCGCGGAGGATTGCCGAGTAGGCCGCGGCGAGGAGGGTGGGGTCGGGGCCCTCGAGGCGGCCGGGTTTCGCGAGGCCGTCGAGGATGACGAAGCGGAGGACGCCGGAGCGGGTTTTCTTGTCCGTCTGCATGGTTTCGAGGAGTTGAGGGAGGGCGTCGGCGTCGTAGGTGGTCGGCAGGCCGACGCTTTCCAGGACGGTGCGGTGCCGGTCGGCGGTGGCGTCGTCGAGGCGGCCGGCGAGGCGGCCGAGTTCGGCGGCGAAGACGAGGCCGACGGAGACGGCGGCGCCGTGGCGCCAGCGGTAGCGCTCGCGGCGCTCGATGGCATGGCCGAGGGTGTGACCGTAGTTGAGGATCTCGCGGAGGCTAACCTCCTTGAGATCGGCGGCGACGACATCGGCCTTCACCTGGATCGCGCGCCGGATCAGCTCGGGCAGCACCTCGCCGGTGGGGTCGAGGGCAGCCGCCGGGTCGCGCTCCACCAGATCGAGGATGACCGGGTCGGCGATGAAACCGGCCTTGATGATCTCGGCCATGCCCGCGACGATCTCGTTGCGCGGCACCGTTTCCAGCGTGACCAGGTCGACGAGCACGGCGGCGGGCTCGTGGAAGCAGCCGACCAGATTCTTGCCCGCCTCGGTGTTGATGCCGGTCTTGCCGCCGACGGCCGCGTCGACCATGGCCAGCAGCGTGGTCGGCACGTGCACGATCTGGACGCCGCGCATCCAGGTGGCGGCCACGAAACCGGCCAGGTCGGTGGCGGCGCCGCCACCGAGGCTCACCACGACATCGTTGCGGGTCAAGCCGATTCGGCCGAGCACCTCCCAGCAGAAGCCTGCGACGGCGAGTTCCTTGCCCGCTTCGGCGTCCGGGATCTCGATGCGGTGCGCGTCGATGCCGGTGTCGGCCAACGCCTTCCGCACCGCCTCGGCGGTCTCGGCGAGCGGCGGCTGATGGAAGATCGCCACCGTCCGCACGCCATTCGTCGCGCCGCTGACGGCCTCGACGAGCTCACCGAGCAATCCGCGGCCGATGATCACCGGATACGGATCGGCGGTCCGAACTTCCAGACGATTCGGCTCTGTCACGACTGCGCCTCGCTAACGCTCGGCTCCGTCGCGCCAGACGGTGCTGTGTCTGTGGTTCCCTCGCTACGCTCGCTCACAGCTGCGCCTCGCTAACGCTCGGCTCCGTCGCGCCAGCCGGTGCTGTGGTTCTCTCGCTACGCTCGCTCACGTCTGCTCCGATTCTGTTGCTGCTTCTTGGTGTTTGCGGGCCCGCACGCGAGCGCGCCTGGCCCTGGCCCGCCTGGCTCGTCCGCTGGATCGCGAACTCTTGCTGGGTTCTTCCGCGCCGTCCGACTCGGCGGGTGTGTCGGTCTCGCCCTGCGCGGCCGTGCGACGAGCGCGCCAGCCTCGCCCGGTCGAGCTCGAGCCGTCCGTGGACTTCGCCGCCGCGGTTCCGTCGGTCGCAGGCGCTCCGGCTGCCGAGCCGTCCGCCGCCGCGGTCTCGCCGGTCTGGGCGACCGCCTCGGCGCGACGCGTGCGCCAGCTGCGGCCACCCGTGTTCGAGGCGGCCTTCCCGGTCGGAATCGCCTCGCCTGCCGCTTCCACAGCCGCCGCTCGGCGAGCGGCGGCACGTGCCCGCGCCCGACGCCGGGCCCGAGACCGGCTGCTGCCCTGTGGTGTTCCGGTGTTCTCGGTGGTCGTTGCCTGCGGAGTCGCGGGCAGATCCGTGCAGTCGACGTCCGTTCCGTTGCCCGGATCGGCGGGTTCGACGCCGAGCTTGGCCAAGACCATTTTGACGACGCGGCCAGGGCTGCGACCGTCTGTGCGCACCCGGATCGAGGCGACCTCGCGGTAGAGCGGGCGGCGCATGCGCATCAGCTCGCGGTACTTGGCGGCCGGGTCGGCGCCGTTGAGCAGTGGCCGGTTGGTGCTGGCCCCGGTGCGGCGGAGTCCTTCGCCCACACTGATTTCCAGGTAGACGACGGTGCGATTGCGCAGCAGCGCCCTGGTGTCCGGGGACAGCACGGCGCCGCCGCCGAGCGAGACGACGCCGCGCTCGGCGAGGATCGCGCGGCGCACCACCCGCTCCTCGATCTTGCGGAATTCGGGTTCGCCGTCGGTGGCGAAGATTTCGGGAATGGTGCGACCGGTCTCGCGCTCGATGCCCGCGTCGGTGTCGTACAGCTCGACGCCGAGCTCCTTGGCGAGCTTGCGGCCGATCGTCGTTTTCCCCGCGCCCGGCGGTCCGACCAGCACCACGCGCGGCGCGCGCGGATCGGTCTGCACGATCATGGCGTGCTGGTGTCAGCGGTCGCGTTGTGCGGGCGGTCGCTGATCCGCTTGACGTAGCTGGTGATGTTCTCCAGGGTCTCGCCGAGCGAGTCGCCACCGAACTTCTCCAGCGCGGCCTGCGCGACGACCAGCGCGACCATCGATTCGGCGACCACGCCCGCGGCGGGCACGGCACACACGTCCGAGCGCTGGTGGATGGCGACGGCTTCCTCGCCGGTGGTCATGTCGACGGTCGCCAGCGCCCGCGGCACCGTCGAGATCGGCTTCATCGCGGCGCGCACGCGCAGCGCCTCGCCGTTGGTCATGCCACCCTCCAGGCCGCCGGCCCGGTTGGTGGAGCGCAGCACGCCGTCGGTGCCGGGCTTCATCTCGTCGTGCGCCTGGCTGCCGCGCCGGCGCGCGGTCTCGAAACCGTCGCCGACCTCGACGCCCTTGATGGCCTGAATGCCCATGAGCGCGCCCGCGAGCCGCGAATCGAGCCGGTTCTCGCCGCTGGTGAACGAGCCGAGCCCGACCGGAAGGCCGTCGATGACCACCTCGACGACGCCGCCGAGGGTGTCGCCGTCCTTCTTGGCGGCCTCGATCTCGGCGATCATCGCGGCCTCGGCGTCCTTGTCGAACGAGCGCACCGGGCTCTCATCGATGGCGGCGAGGTCGCCCGCGGTTGGTACCACACCGGTGGTGTTCTGCGCGGTGCCGATCGAGACGACGTGCGAGATCACCTCGACGCCGAACGCCTGCCGCAGGAAGTTCCGTGCCACGGTGCCCGCGGCCACTCGCGCCGCGGTCTCCCTGGCGCTGGCTCGCTCGAGCACGTTGCGTGCGTCGTCGAAGCCGTACTTGAGCATGCCGGAGTAGTCGGCGTGCCCGGGGCGCGGCCGGGTGAGCGGGGCGTTGCGGGCCAATTCGGCGAGCTCGTCCGGATCGACCGGGTCGGCGGACATGACCGTCGTCCACTTCGGCCACTCGGAGTTGGCGATCTCGATGGCGACCGGACCGCCCATGGTGCGGCCATGCCGGACACCGCCGACGACGGTCACCTTGTCGGCCTCGAACTTCATCCTGGCGCCGCGGCCGTACCCTAGCCTGCGGCGCGCCAACTGCGCGGAGATCTCGTCGGACGTGACCTCGACACCGGCCACCATCCCCTCGAGGATGGTGACAAGAGCGGGACCGTGGGATTCTCCGGCAGTTATCCAGCGCAACACGCCGTCCATCTTCCCATGTCGGCGCGGCTGCTCAGGCACTCGGCCCGCAGTGATCGCTGGCACGTTCGGCACACCCCTGTTCGACCCGCGCGGTGCCGACCCCTCTCCGCGAACCGCGGGTGCCAGGCGGTGGCGGCGGAACCCGCGCCTCATCAGGCATTCGATGACCAGCGCGCATACCGTCACCAGACACATGGCAAGTCCATGCGGTATCGCGATTCGGTGAGACGCATCGGGCAAGTCGGCGGGACTCGGATTCGATGCGGGCAGGCGGATGGGCGGGTCCGCGCGGTGCGGATATTCGGCGGGCGGTCGCATTCGAGTCAGCCCGATCATCCGGCAGCCGCGGTGGCCAGCGCGCATATCGTCGCCAGACACATGGCAGGTCCATGCGGTATCGCGATTCGGTGGGGCGCTTCGGGCAAGTCGGTAGGCGTTCGGATTCGACGCAGTCCGAGCACGGCAATCCCGGCGCACGCGGTGAGCAACGGCGCAGCGAGTGCCGCCCACACCCACGCCTGTCCACCACCGAGTGCCGCCGCCGCGCCCAACCCGACGGCAAGCTTCACATCTCCGGCACCGAAGGCCGCCGGAAGCACCAGGTGCACCAGCAGATAGGGCACCGCGAGTAGCACCGCACCCAGGAGCGCGGCTGTGTATTGAGCTGTGGACAGTGCGTACCCGAACACCGCGACGGCACCCCCTCCGGTCAGCGGATTCGGCAGTCGCCGCCGCCGAAAATCGATGACGCTCAACACAACACACCACGCGAGGAGGGCGGCGAAGGCAACAATCGGCATGCCGTCCACTCTTGTCCGATCGTGGCGCGAGACAACCCCTCTTCACCCGAATGTGGATAGCTTTGCGACATGTGAACAACCGCCCTCCGCATGCCGTCCGGTACGGAAATTCGCCAGCGCCAACGGCATTCCGTGATCGTCACCAAGATCGTCACCACCGGGTCAGCGCGGTGGCGCGGGCCGGTACACGTGTTGCATGCGGAGATACGGCGTGTCGGCGGTAGCTTTGAACCATGTGTGCTGATCACGCGGGCCAGGCGCCCGACTACGCCGCGCGGCGTGGCGCGCTGCGGAGTCTGCTGGTGGAAAACGGGGTAGACGCCTTACTGGTCACCGACCTGGTGAACCTCAGGTACCTGACCGGGTTCACCGGATCCAACGCGGCGCTACTCGTGCACTCCTGGGACATGCGCAACGCCGAAGAGCGCACGGTCATCGGCACCGACGGCCGCTACCTGACCCAGGTCGCCGAGCAGGTACCCGACCTGCGGGCCGAGATCGCCAGGGCCACCGCCCGCCGGATCGTCGAGCTGGCCGGGGAGTGGCAGCTCGGCCGGATCGGCTACGAGAGCCACATCGTCACCGTCGACGAGCACCGCGGCTTCGTCGATCAGTGCACCGGACTGGAGTTCGTCGCCACTCCCGGCCTGGTCGAGCAGTTGCGCATGGTCAAGGACGCCTACGAGGTCGCCCAGCTCAGGGCGGCTTGCACGGCGGGCGACAGCGGACTCGCCACCCTGCTCGAGCGCGGCCTGCTGCGGCCGGGCCGCACCGAAAAGCAGGTGGCCAGGGACTTGGAATGGGCCATGTTCGAGCACGGCGCCGACGCGGTGTCGTTCGAGACCATCGTGGCCGCGGGCGTCAATTCGGCTGTGCCGCATCACCGGCCGACCGACGCCGTGCTCGCCGCGGGCGATTTCGTCAAGCTCGACTTCGGCGCGATGATCGGCGGCTACCACTCGGACATGACCCGCACCCTCGTGCTCGGCCCGCCGAGTGACTGGCAACGCGAGGTGTACGCGCTGGTCCAGGCCTCGCAGCGGGCCGGATGCGAGGCGCTGCGCCCCGGTGTCAAGGTCGACGAGGTGGACTCAGCGTCGCGCTCGGTGATCGAGGCGGCCGGGCACGGCAAGCTGTTCGTGCACGGCCTCGGGCACGGGGTGGGACTGCAGATCCACGAAGCGCCGGGCATCGCCAAAAACGGAACCGGTACACTTCTTGCTGGCGTGGCGGTGACCGTCGAACCCGGTGTGTACTTTCCCGGCCGCGGCGGGGTCCGGATCGAGGACACGCTCGTGGTGCGCGAAGGGGGCCCGGAGTTGCTCACCAACACCAGCAAAGACCTGACCGTCGTCGACTGACGTCGGCTGACCAACATGTTGTTTACGAACTAGGAGATCCGAGGACAGTGGCGGACACCAGCGACTTCAAGAACGGCCTTGTGCTGAAAATCGACAATCAGCTGCAGCAGATTATCGAATTCCAGCATGTCAAGCCGGGCAAGGGTCCCGCGTTCGTGCGGACAAAGCTGAAGAACGTGCTGTCCGGCAAGGTCGTCGACAAGACGTTCAACGCGGGCGTCAAGGTGGAGACCGCGACCGTCGACCGTCGCGACATGACCTACCTGTACCACGACGGCTCGGACTACGTCTTCATGGACGGCGACACCTTCGACCAGATCTCCATCTCCGAGGAGACCATCGGCCCGGGCGCGCGCTTCCTGCTGGAGAACATGACCGTGCAGGTCGCCACGCACGAGGGCGCCCCGCTCTACGTCGAGCTTCCGGTCACGGTCGAACTCCAGGTCCAGCACACCGACATCGGCCTGCAGGGCGACCGCTCCACCGGCGGCACCAAGCCCGCCACCCTGGAGACCGGCGCCGAGGTGCAGGTCCCGCTGTTCATCAACACCGGCGACAAGCTGCGCATCGATTCGCGTGATGGCAGCTACCTCGGCCGAGTCAACGCCTGATCGCCGCACGCGGTGGGAGGGTCAGGCCCGGAGGCGGTAGCGCAGCGTAACCACGCAGGGCCCGCTCCTACCGCCATGAGAAACAGCGACTGAGATAATGGTGACTGTGGCTGAACAGCCGGTAGACAAGAAGTCCTTCAAGAAGCTCGGCACGCGGCACAAAGCCCGCCGCCGAGCCGTTGATTTGCTCTTCGAGGCAGAGGCACGCGACGTGGACCCGGCCGACCTGCTCGACGAGCGGGTCGAACTGGCCACCCGCGATCAGGCCGTCGCGCCGGTGCACGCCTACACGCACACGCTGGTCGAGGGCGTGGCCGACGACCTCGACCGGGTGGACGGCACCATCGAGTCCTACCTCAAGGACTGGGAGCTGTCCCGGCTGCCCGCCGTCGACCGCGCCATCCTGCGGATCGCGGTGTGGGAATTGTTCCACGCCAACGACGTTCCGCCGGTCGTCGCGGTGGACGAGGCGGTGGAGCTCGCCAAGGAGCTGTCCACCGACGACTCCCCGTCGTTCGTGAACGGCGTGCTCGGCCAGGTCGTGCTGATCGCGCCGCAGGTCCGCGCCGCGGCGGCGGCCACCCGCGCGTCGCGTCCGGAGACCGACGCGTGAAGAAGTATCTGGTGATGGCGATGCGCACGCCGGGCTTCGACGCCGCCGTGCTGCAGCCGCACAAGGACTTCCTGAAGCAGCTGAGCGAGCGCGGTCACCTGGTGGAAAGCGCGCGCTTCACCGACGGCACCGGCGGGGCATATTTCATCGCCGCCGAAAACCTGGACGCCGCACGGGAACTCGCGTTCGCCGACCCGGTACACACCACCGGCTCCTCGGACGTCACCGTGTACGAGTGGGAACCAACCACCCCGAACTGAGCACAACGCAGCCGCACACCGAAAGTGTGCGGCTGTTTCGTTGCCCTTGCGCTCCCGCCGGGGGTGTACGGGGAACCGGCGGGAGCGGGATGCCGTGGCATCCGGGCTTGCTGTCATCGAATGGGTAGTTCGACGACCGCGTCCCATCCTGGTTCCTCAACCGCACTCGAGGTCAAGTCGAGTGATTGTGGCCTGAACCACGCCCGCGAGCATTGCCGTTGGCGCGCACGACTTCTGGTTTCCTTCGCGTCGGATGTCCGGCTGCCTCTATCCTGGGTGGAACAGAGGGGAGGGCTGCATGGCGCGGTTGCTGATCTGGTTGCGCAACAACGTGGACGGTTTCGTCGCGCTGGTGCTCGCCGTGACCGTCGGCTTGCTGACGGTCATCGACGTGATTCCCGTGGACAACGTGAACGCGGCGGTGCTGCTCGTCCTCGCGTTGCTGGCGACCACGTTGCTGCGTGACCGGCATCTGTCCTCGAAGGCGATGCGGGACGCGACGTCGGTGCAGCTGCTGTACGGGCCCGAGATCGGCCACGCGCACACCCTGGCCAGACGCGGCACCGAGCAGTGGATCTTCAAGGGCGGCACCGGAACTTACATCCGGGCGGTGACGCTGCGCGAGTGCGTGGAGAACGCGCGGCGCGAACAGCGGCCGCTGCGCATGCAGTTGGAGATCCTCGACCCGACCAACGAAGTGCTGTGCAAGACCTACGCCCAGTTCCGTTCCTCGCTCTCGCCCGAGGCCGATCGCACCGGCGAGCTGTGGACCACCGAGCGCACCCGCAAGGAGGCGTTCGCGACGGTGCTGGCCGCCTGCTGGTACCGGCAGCGGTTCACGTTCCTGACGATCGACGTGGGGTTGTCGACGGTGATGACGACATTCCGCTGGGACCTGTCGTCCAGCTGCGTCATTGTCACCCAAGACAATCCGAACACGCCTGCGCTGATGTTCGAGCGGGACAAGCCGTATTACCGCGATTTCAACCGCGAACTGGTCGCCAGCTTCAAGCAGACGCATCAGGTCGCGCTGAGCCGCAGCGAGGAACTGCCGCTGTCCGACGAGCCGACCGTCGACCAGGTGCGCAGCCTGTTCCAGCTGCTCTCGCTGGAACTTCCGGCCGCGTTCACCGATCGCGACGTCGCCGACATCGTGCGTCGCGCGCTGCAACCGAGGAACCCGTATTAGTGAACGAATATGCCCGCCTGCGCACGCTGATCGGCTCCGATAGCACCGGGGCCGCGGTGCGGAGGTGGGCCCGTGACGTGCTCGCGGGTGTCGTCGACGGTAGTTCCGAGCTGCTCGCGGTGCGACATCCGTTAGGCTTCTTGTGTTTTCCCGCCTGGCGCGGTGACGGTCTCGGCATCTGCGTGCACGTCTGGACCGAGGGGGTGCGCGCCGACCCGACCACGTCCAAGATGCACGCGCACAGCTGGGACCTGCTCAGCACCGTGCTGTACGGCACCGTCGGCAACGAGATCATCGAAATCCTCAGCGCTCCCGCGTATCCCACCCATCGCCTGTTCGAGATCCAGAGCGCCGCGGCCGGAGATCTGGTGCGCGCGACGCCACAGCTGGTCACCTACCGCACCCGCTCCCGCGAGGATTTCCACACCGGCGAGGTGTATACGCTGCCACACGGTGCGTTCCACGTGTCCGACGTGCACGGCGAGGCGGCTACCGTCGTCCTCGGCGAGGACAACCGCGGCCGCCCCGATCTGTCGCTCGGCCTGCTCGCCACCACCGACCACTGGGTGCACCGCACGGTGTGCACCGCCATTGAAACCCGGCGCGCGGCGCACACCGTGCTCGCCCATCTGCGGGATCAACCCCTGCCGAAGCAACTGGAGAACCGATGCGAGCGGGCGACGTGATGAACCAGGTACTGCCGGACACGCTGCTCGACCGCGCGGCCGGTGTCGCCGCCGCGGCCGCCGTCGAAGCGGGGCACGCGATCCGCGCCGGGCTGCTCGACGCGCTGACCATCAGCACCAAGGACCCGACCGGCGACGTGGTCACCGACCTGGACTTCCTGGCCGAAGACATCATCCTGCGCCACATTCGCGCCGCCTTCCCCGGCCACCGCATCCTCGCCGAGGAGTCCGGCGTCATCGACAGTGTCGACGATGCCTGGTGCTGGGTCATCGACCCGCTCGACGGCACCAACAACATCGCCATCGGCCTGCCGGTCTGCACCGTTGGTATCGCGCTGTGCCACAACGGAACACCGGTCCTCGGCGTCGTGCACGAACCGATCGCCGACCGCACCTGGTCCGCTATCCGCGGCCGTGGCGCGCACGGCCCGAGCGGCCCGCTGTGGCACCCGGCGCACCGCCCCGCCGCCTCCGCCCCCGTCCTCGCGTGGCTGCAGGGCTACCCGGTCGCCCGCGCCGATCCCACCGCCCGCGCCCTGCGCCTCACCCTCGAATCGGCCTCCCGCCGCCTGATCCAACTCTGGTCACCCTTGCTGTGCTGGGTCATGCTGAGCAACGGCGACATCGACGGCTTCGTCGGCTACCGAGCGGGCCTCATCGATCTCCCCGCCGGCGCCCTGCTCGCCCGCGAAGCGGGCATGCACATCACCGACTTCCACGGCACCACCCTTGACGAGCGCCTCGAATTACCGACCGGCGAAATAGATTTCATCGCGGGCAGCGCCGAAATGATGTCCGACCTCACTCTCTTGGTGAAGTCCGCCGCGGCAGTGACCGTCACCGGCCTACCCGGCTGAGTCACTGCGACGGAGGTTTATACCCGTCGGTGAAATCCTCAGCGCTGCTGACCATCTCGCGCAGGTACTCCTGCAATGTCTGGGCGATGTTGTCCGGATCCAGGCCCAGCTTGCGTAGGTGCTGGGTGGGCACCGCGTCGGGGTCGGCGAGGATGGCGAGCATCAGGTGTTCGACGCCGACGTAGTCGTGGCCCTGGGCTTTGGCGATGTCGGGGGCCGCGTCGAGGATGCGGAGCAGGCGGGGGGTTCGGGTGAGGCCGTCGTCGGGGCGTTGGTCGGTCAGGTGCTGGTCGATGTGGATGCGGTCGGCCTCGTCGGCGGGGACGACGAGCACGTGTTCGTCGGGTTCGCGGCCGCCGTGAAATTCCAAGCCCGCCACGGTGATTCGGGCGCCGGTAATCGAGTCGTAGAGGATATCGCCCCCCTCGATAACGCCGGAAGCCAGGCGGCCCGCGACCATTATTACGCCGCGTCCGCTGATATCGAACACATTGGTCACCGTGAAGTCGACGTTGTCCATTGTTGATTCCCCCTCCGAAACTGCTTTTATCCGATGATAAGCAGTGCCGCGACGGCGCCGGTAGTGCCGATTACGGCGAGTCCGAGACCGGTGAGGACGAAGCGGAGCATGGGCACGCGAACGTGGTGGGTGCGGCAGAAATCCAGGCAGAGCAGGGTGGCGAGGGAGGCCCACGGGGTGACGATCGGGCCGATGTTGGTGCCGATGAGCAAGGCAAGTAGTTGATTGTGGTTCTCGGGCGGCACGACCGCCTCACCCGCGGTGTAGGCGGGGAGATTGTTGGCGATGTTCGAGAGGGTCGCGCCCGCGCCGGCCGCGCGGAAGGCACCCGCCGCACCGGAATCGGATCCGATCAACGTATGCATCAAGTCGGAGAGGCCGAGACGGCCGAGGGTGGGCACAACCAGAAATAGGCCGACGACGAAAACCAGTAACCGCCAAGGAATCAGCGAGAACCGCAGCGACGCACGGTCGAACACCGCGAAGGCGATGACCGCTATGGCGGCGGCGATGGTCGCGGCGACACCGATGCTGTTGCCGACGAACGGAATCGCGAGGATGAACAGCAGGCAGGCCCCCGCCGTCGTATACAGCAGCACCCGTTCTTTCGCGTTCTGCGGTCGGATCGGCTCGGGCGGCAGGTATCGGTCGGTGTCGCGGCGTCCGCGCCGCCAATACCAGAGCCACAGGCACAGCATCGTCGCCGTGACCGAAACGAGCTGGGGCGCCCACATTTTCGCGGCGAATCCGGTCGCCGTCAGCGCGACCCGATCGGCGGCAAGCAGATTGGTGAGGTTGGAGACCGGGAGCAGCAGGCTGGCGGTATTGGCGAGCCAGACGGTGGTCATGGCCAGTGGCAGCGGCGGGATGCGCGCGGGCACGGCGAGCGCGAGCATGACCGGGGTGATCAGCACGGCCGTGGTGTCGAGGTTCAACAGGGTCGTGGTGGCGGACGCGAATAGCACGCACAGCACGAACAGCGCCGGGTAGTAGCCGCGTCCGAGGATGGCGAGCCGGTGCGCGATCACGTCGAATACCTTGGCCTGACGGGTGAGCTCGGCCAGCACGATCACGCTGCCGAGGAACAGCAGCAGCGGGCCGATGCGGCGCATGTTGTCGGCGGCCTCGTCCCTGGGCAGCAGCCCGGTGAGCACGCACAACAGTCCGGCGAGCAGCAGCCCGATGCGGACCAAGTCCAGCACGCTCAGGCCCCAGCGCGGGCGCCGCACCGCCG
Source organism: Nocardia sp. NPDC051052 (assembly GCF_044456045.1). Lineage (NCBI taxonomy): Bacteria > Bacillati > Actinomycetota > Actinomycetes > Mycobacteriales > Nocardiaceae > Nocardia > Nocardia sp. NPDC051052. Next base: position 948,933 of record NZ_JBITFL010000002.1, on the reverse strand, counting down.
CCGTGGCGTTCCGTTCGGAGGAGTCGACCTGTTCGGGCACGCCTGCCATGTTATTGGCCTAGGCCATACTGGGGGCGTGACACAGCAGGGCGGGCGGGCGCGGGACTTTTTCATCAGCTATTCCCCGGCGGATGAACGGTGGGCCACCTGGCTTGCCTGGCAACTGGAGAGTTCCGGTTATCGCACCCTGATCCAGGCCTGGGACTTCGTGCCCGGCACCAACTTCATCGACTTCATGGATCGCGGCGTGCGTGATTCGGCCGTGGTGCTCGCGGTGCTCTCCGACAACTACCTCGAATCGCGTTACGGGACAATGGAATGGCAGGCCGCGTTCCGCACCGACCCCGGCAAGCTGCTGCCGATCCGCGTCGCCGACTGCGCGCTGGAGGGTCTGCTCGCCACCCTGACCTACATCGACCTGGTGGACGTGCCGACCGACGAGCAGGCGCGGCGCATCCTGATGGAGCGGGTGCGCCACCTGCTCGCGGGCCGTGGAAAACCGCAGCAAGAACCACGGTTCCCGAACGAACTCGGCACCGCCGCGCTACCGGACCGCTACGCCGACGACGACGCGGGTCCCGTCGAATCGCCGCTGAACCGGCGCACTCCCGTTGCGGCCCCGGCCTTTCCCGGCGGCGCGCGCCGCGACGAGCACCGCTCCGGCGTCAGCGTGCTGCATGTGGCCGGTCCCCGCTTCGGCCGTGGCCTGTTCGCGCAGGACGAGCCCAGCACCGCGCGCGAACTACAATCCCGCATCTACGCGAACGTCACCCAGTTGGTCGATCAGGGCGTGCCGAAACCCGACATGATCGTGGTGACCGGTGATCTCACCGAATCCGGCCGCCCGCGTGAGGTCGACGAGGCGCTCATTTTCCTGACCGGGTTGCGCGTGCTGCTCGGACTCGAACCGGACCGGCTGATCGTGGTGCCGGGCAACCATGACGTCTCCAAGGTCGCGTGTCACGCCTACTTCCTGAATTGCGAAGCGCGCGACCGCAAGCCGCAGCCGCCGTACTTCCCGAAGCTCGAGCAGTACGCGCGGCTGTTCGCCGAGCTGTATCAGGGCCTGGACCATCTCGTGTTCGACGTCGGCCAGCCGTGGACGCTGTTCCCGATCCCCGAATTGCGGGTGGTGGTAGCGGGTTTGAACTCGACTATGGCCGCGACCCACCTGCCCGACGACGACTACGGCCGGATCGGCGAACCCCAGGCCGCCTGGTTCGCCGAGCGCCTGCGAGCGTTCGAGGAGAACGGCTGGCTGCGACTGGGCGTTGTCCGACACGACCCGCTGCCCGGCCCTGCGGCCTCGCCGCGCGATCCGGCCCTGCTGCGCGACGCGGACACGCTGTCCCGGCTGCTCGGCGGGCGGCTGAACCTGCTGCTGCACGGGCCGGGTCCCGGTGGGCCGCACCTGGATCGGCTGGACGGCAGGTTGCCCGTCATCCCCGCGGGGGCGGCGGGCCGCGACGAGATCATCCACCTGACCACCGACGGCCTCGCCCGATACTCGGCTACCGCGGCACATCCCGCGGATCCCACCGCGCGCCTGGCCTCGCCATGGACGAATGCCGTTGCGGCACTGGCCGCCAACACGATGCCGGAACTCACCGGGCCCGACGAACCGGCCACGGACGCCCCCGCCATCGTCGACCCGCACGGGCGCCTGCTGCAACGGGTGGCCGAGGTGTGCGAAACCCGCTACCCGGACGCCAGGATTCGCCGCGTCGAGACCGATCCGCCGCATCTGTTCATCACCCATCAGCGCGACGACGTCACCGCGCAGTGGCGCGTCGGCGTGCACGTCGGTGACATGACCAGGCAGGTGGTCGAGGAATTCCTCGGCAACGACCCGGAATACGGCTCCGAACTCGTCTATCGCGGTGCGCCGCCGCCACGTTCGCTGCGCGACGAGGCCGCCAGCCACGGCCTGCGGGTGCGCAGCTTCACCGAATTCCAGGGACTGCTCGATCTGGACGACTACCTCGCCCAGCAGGTCGAGCGGCTGCGTACCGACCGCAGATACCCGCCCGATCTCTATGTGCCGCAACGTTTCCGGACGCTCGAACACGGCGATCAACTGGTCAACGACGATCTCGTCGCCGAGCTACTGCGCCTGGTCGCGGCGGATCACGGCCGATTCGTCCTGGTGCTGGGCGATTTCGGGCGCGGCAAGACCTTCGCGCTGCACGAATTGGCCCGCCGCATCACCGAATCCATGCCCGTGCTGATCCCGATCCTGATCGACCTGCGCACGCTGGACAAGACGCATTCGGTGGATGCCCTGGTGGCCGCGCACCTGGCCAATCACGGCGAGGACCGGATCGACCTGAAAGCATTGCGCTACATGCTCCGTGAGGGCCGCGTGGTGCTGCTGTTCGACGGCTTCGACGAACTCGTCACCCGGATCAGCTACGAGTTCGCCGCCGACCATCTGGAAACCCTGCTGCAGGCCGCCGTCGGCAAGGCGAAGATCATTGTGGCAAGCCGCACGCAGCATTTCGAGTCGCGTGCGCAGGTGCTGACCGCGCTGGGGGAGCGGGTCGGGCTGCTCCAAGACCGGCAGATCCTCAATATCGAGGACTTCGCGCCCGCGCAGGTGCACGCCTTCCTCACCAATCGCTACGGCGGCGACGTGCGGCGCGCGGATGCCAGACTGCGGCTGATCACCGGCATCGAGGACCTGCTCGGACTGGCCCAGAACCCGCGCATGCTCAGCTTTATCGCCGATCTGGACGAGCGGCGGCTGCGGGCCGCGGCGGGCGCCCAGCAGGCCGTCGGCGCGGCCGGACTGTATCGGGAGATCCTCGAATCCTGGCTGTCCTATGAGACGGGTCGCACCGCGGCGACCGCGGGCTCGCTGCCCGGCCTCGGTCTGCACGAATTGTGGCTCGCGGTCACCGAATTCGCGTTGCGTATCTGGGAGACCGGCGAGCCGTATCTGCGTCTCGCCGAATTGACCGAGGTGGCACAGGGTCTCATGGAGATGACCGGTGCCAACCGGATGTCGGTGCAGCAGTCCGCGCATGCCATCGGTTCCGGCAGTCTGCTGGTGCGGACCGAGGACAATCTGTTCGGCTTCATCCACTCGTCGGTGACCGAATGGCTTGTCGCGAACCATATCGCGGAGCAGTTCGCCGCCGGTGCGGCCGCACCGGCGCAGCTCGCGCATGGCCAATTGTCGCAGTTGTCCATCGACTTCCTCTGCGATCTCGCCGATGTCCGGGTCGCGCGCGCCTGGGCCGACGGCGTGCTGGACGACCCGGCCGCCGATGAGGTGTCCCGTACCAACGCGATTCGGCTGACCACCCGCCTGCGGACCGCGTCGACCGCCGACCTGCGCGGCGCGATCCTGGTGGGCGAGGACCTTTCTTATCGCGACATGCAGCAGGTCGACCTGACCGGCGCGGACTTGACCGGTGCCCGCCTCGTCGGGGTGAACCTGGACCGGGCGATACTGCGCGGCGCGCGCCTGATCGGGGCTCGGCTGGACGAGGCGAGCCTGGTCGGCGCGGATCTGACCGACGCCGACTTCACCAGGGCACGGCTGGCCCGTGCGGACCTGACCGGGTCGCGTGGGACCGGCAGCCGCTGGAACCGCGCGGCACTGCTCGATGTCATCGGCACCCCGGCGGGCACCGACCTGCGCGGCGCGGCGTTGGTGCCGGGCGCGGTGGCCAAGACCGAATTCGCCCCTGCCGCAATCGGGGTCAGGCACGGGTTTCATGCCAGGCACGGCAGGTTGCCGCAGCCGCTGGCCTACAGCCCGGACGGCGGCACCCTGGCCATCGGCAGCGACGACGGCGGTGTGCTGATCTGCGACAGCGAGACCGGGCGGCCGCTGCGCACCCTGCAGGGACATCGCAACCGTTCGTTCGCGGTCGCCTACACCGATACCGTGCTGATCAGCGGTTCCAGCGACGGCACCGTCGGCATCTGGGACGTGGCGACCGGTGAGCTGCGCCGAATCCTGCACGGGCACAGCCAATGGCCGTGGCCGGTCATGCTGAATCGCACGGGTGACCTGCTGGCCACCGGCGACGCCGAGGGGATGCTGCGGCTGTGGTCGCTGCCTGGCGGCGATCTGCGGCACGAGTGCGCGCCCGCGGACGGCAGCCGGGAACTGATCTTCAGCTTGGCTTTTCACGACGGCGTGGTCGCCGCCGCGTATCGCGACGGCAAGGTTCGGTTGTGGGATGCCGGAACCGGTCGCGAGCGTGGCGAATTCGTCGGCGCGACGGGCGCGGTGTTCCGGATCGCCTTCAATCCGGCCGGTGACCTGCTCGCGGTCGGCGATGTCCGCGGCATGGTCGCGCTGTGGGATCCGGTGCGCTGCGAGCTGATTCGCCAGCTGCCCGGCCACACCGGACGGGTGTACACGCTGGCCTTCCATCCGCGGCTGCCGCTGTTGGCCAGCGGCGATACCGATGGCGGGCTGCGCATCTGGGATGTCGAGACCGGCCGGTCGAAGCATGCGCCGGCCGATCACAACGCCGCCATCTACTGGGTCACCTTCGATCCGACCGGCGATCTGCTCGCCTCCGGGGACAGCGCCGGCCTGCTCTGCCTGCGCGACAGCACGACAGCTGAACTGCGGCACCGCATCACCGCGCACACCGGATCGATCTGGCCGTTCGCCTTCCGGCCTGACGGTGGGCAGCTCGCCGTCACCGACGACCAATTCACCACGCGGCTTTGGGATCCGGTGACCGGGGTGTGCAGGCACGTACTCACCGGGCACGGTCGGCAGGTCAGGTCGGTGACCTTCAACACCGACGGCACGCTGTTGGCGACCGGTGGCAACGACGGCCTGGTAAGGCTCTGGGATCCGGTGACGGTCAAGCAGATTCGGCGCCTGGCGGGTAGCGCGGACCGGCTGGTGACCTTCGAGTCGGCGCTGTTCAGCCGCAAGCAGCCGCAGCAACTCGCGGTGGTCGGCAACGACGGCAAGCTCAGCCTGCTCAACCTCGATACGGGGCAGTTCCAGCGGCACATCAATGTCGAGGCCGCGCCCGTCTGGGCGATCGCCTTCGACCCCACCGATCACTACGTGGCCACCGCCAACGACGACGACACGGTGATCATCTGGTCGCGGACCACCGGCGCGCTGCACATGGTGTGCGCGGAGCACCACGGACGGGTGCGGTCGATCACGTTCAACGCCGAGGGCACGGTGATGGCCACCGGCTGTGACGATTCGGTGGTGCGGCTGTGGGACGTCGAATCCGGCAGGCTACTGCGTGAGCTGGACGGCCACCGCGACCGGGTCTACGGGGTGGTCTTTCACGGTGACCGACTGGCCAGCGTCTCGTGGGACATGACGGTGCGGATCTGGGACGTGGACTCCGGCGCGAGCCTGCACGAGCTGACCCGGCACACCGGGCGACTGTGGGCGGCGGCGGTCGACCCGCAGAGCGGCATCCTCGCCACCGGTGGCGAGGATCTGGTGGTTCGCCTGTGGGACATGGCAACTGGGCGTCATCTGCACACCATGGAGGGGCACAAGCGGCAGGTGTGGTCGCTGGCCTTCCACCCGTCCGGGCGGCTGCTGGCCAGCGGTGGCGACGACGGGAACACGATCCTGTGGACCGTGCCGGGCGGTGACTATCCGGATGTGGAGACCGCGCCGACCATTCGCGCGGAGCTGCTCGGCCTGTCGGAAGGGTGGGCGGCCCTCGCGCCCGACGGGCGATACAAGTTCGAAGGCAATATCGCGGGTCAGTTCTGGCAGGTGATCGGCATGTCGCGGTTCGAGTCCGGCGAGCTGGATCCGTATCTGCCGGAGGTGCGGCAGCTGCCGCTGGACGCGGCCTTCTGAGGTTTGCCTCGAGCTGTATCGACGTCGGCTATGACACAGAGATAGTGTCATCGGTGCAACGTTGCCCCCGTAGTGAGGAGACCTGGCATGGCCGAAACGAAGGGGACGGGAGCAGCCGAGTTGGCGACGCTCCGGGCTCACCGCTGCACCGCTGAGCAGGCGTTGGCGTTGTTCGACAGCTTGCCCGCGGTGCCGTTCGCCGAGATCACCACCGGGCGCTGGACGGGCGATGAGCTCGATACCGGGCACGCGTTGGCCGGTGTGCTGGTCGCGTCGGGGTGGTACGGCAAGCAGTTCGATGACGCGGACACCGTGCATCCGCTGTTGTTCGCCGTCGATGGTGTCGTCTTTCCGGTCGATCCGCGCCGGGTGCCGCTCGGCCTGGCCGGGCGGCTGCCGATGGCGGGGGTGCGCACGGGCAAGAAGGTGCTCGGCTACCTTCGGTTCGCGTTCCAAACCCAGCGGCCGACAGCGCGTTTGCGGAATGTGGAGTATCGCGGCGTGGTCAGTGCCGCGATGATCTATGACCACCTGCCGATCGTCGATCACTTCCGGCGGGTCGATGAGCGCACGCTGCTCGGGGTGATGGATATGCGGGGGATGACCGAGCCGTATTTCTTCATCCTGCAGCAGGATGTGGCTTCCTGATCAACGGCACTTGACGGCCGTCGATCGTGGTCCGCCTCGGATTGCGGGCCGCGACAACCCATTTCGGCCCGAATCGGCATCGCGCGGAATTCACCAAGCGTAGAATTCTTGGTGCAGGGGGGACCTTGCGGTGACCGAGGAGGGACAGTCGATGGAACAGACGACATGCCTGGTGGTCGGGGGCGGCCCGGCCGGGATGATCCTCGGATTGCTCCTGGCCCGCGCCGGGGTCGACGTCACCGTCCTGGAGAAACACAAAGACTTCCTGCGCGACTTCCGTGGCGACACCGTGCATCCCACCACCCTGGACCTGCTCGATGAGCTCGGGCTCGGAGCGGAATTCGCGAAACTGGCCGCGCGCAAACTGGATCAGGTCGCGTTGCCGACCCTCGGCGGACTGCAGACCCTGGCCTCTCTGAAGAATCTGCCGGGTAAGCACAAGTACATCGCCATGGTGCCGCAGTGGGATCTACTCGATCTACTCGCCCGCGCCGCCGACCAGGAACCGAGCTTCCACCTGCGGATGAATACCGAAGCGACCGAACTGGTTTGGTCGGAAGGCAAGGTCACCGGCATCGCCTACCGGACCACCGACGGCGCGGTCGGCGAGATCGTCGCCGACCTCACCGTTGCCTGCGATGGGCGGGCCTCAGTACTGCGTGCGGCGGCGGGACTGCCGTCGCGCAGTTGGCCGACGCCGATGGACGTGTGGTGGTTCCGCTTGCCGCGCACCGACATAGACCCCGCGGGCGCCATCCCCATCGTCACCGCGCACCGCGCCGCGGTAATGCTCGACCGCGGCGATTACTGGCAGTGCGCCACCCTCATCGCCAAGGGCACCGATGAGGCAACGCGGCGCGGGCCGGTCGAGGAAATCATGCGTACCATGTCCGATTCGGTGCCCTGGCTCAAAGACCGTGTCGACGCCCTCACCAGCTGGGACGAGGTGAAACTCCTCGACGTTCAACTCGATCGCCTGACCACGTGGTACACCGACGGCCTGCTCTGCATCGGCGACGCCGCGCACGCCATGTCCCCGGTGGCCGGCGTCGGTATCAACCTCGCCGTCCAGGACGCCGTCGCCGCGGCGAGAATCCTGGCCGCGCCGCTGATCGCGGGCACCGTCAGCACCCGCGACCTGGCTCGTGTCCAGCGCCGCCGATCCTTGCCGACCGCGGTAACCCAAGGCATCCAACGCTTCCTGCATGCCCGCGCGATCCAACCGGCCCTCGCGGGCAGCGTCGACATCGCCGGTTCTCCCCGAGCGCCACGGCCGATCCGCATCCTCCGCCGCATCCCCGTAATCCGCAGCATCCCACCCTTCCTGGTCGCCCGGGGCATCCGCCCTGAGCACGCCCCCACCTTCGCCCGCCGCCCCGCCTAACCCGCCGCGTGCCAGCTATTCTCCCGCGCACGAATCAGTTGGCAATTCCGTGCGCGGCGCGAGAGTCGGTGCGCGGCACCGTGCTGGGCCGACTGACCGCTACCGTGCGCAAGTTCTGCTTGCCTGCGGTGAAACCCAACTCGTGCGGGCCGCCGCGCACGTCTTGTCTTGCGGCGCACGAATCAGTTGGCAATTTCGTGCGCTTGATGAGAACCTCTGCGCGGCAATGTGTCTGGCGCGGCTACGAGTGGGTGGGTTGGAGGATGTACTTACCCAGTGGGGCGCGATTTTCGATGAGTTGATGGGCGTGGGCGGCTTGGTCCAGCGGGAGGACCGCTTCGATCAATGGGTTCAGGGTGCCGGTGGCGGCGCGGTGCAGGGTTGCGGCGCGGGCGTCGGCTACTCGGGACAGCCAGTCGGGGCCCGCGCAGCCGGTGAGGGTCAGGCCGCGGGTGATCAGGTCGGTGGCGGTGAGTTGGGCGGGGGCGCCGGAAAGCCAGCCGTAGCTGAGCATTCGGCCGCGCAGGGGCGTCATGGCGTCGAGGAGGTCCAGGGCGGTGCTGCCGCCGATCGAATCGAAGACTACGTCCAGTGTTACGCCGCTGAGGATTTCGCGTAGGCGGGCGGGCCATTCGGGGTCGTTGTGATCGATTACTTCGTCGGCGCCGAGCTTGCGTGCCTGTTCGGCTTTCGCGGGGCCGCCCGCTGTGGCGATGACGCGGGCCGCGCCGTACTCCTTGGCGAGTTGGGTGAGGTAGCTGCCGATACCTGTTGCGGCGGCCTCGATCAGCACTGTTTCGGTGCCGGTGAGTGCGGCCGTTTCCAGCAGGGGGAGGGCCACCGAACCGCTCATCAGGACCGCGGCCGCGTCGACCGAGGACAGGCCGTCCGGGATCAGGGTTACGGAAGCGGCTGGTGCGCTGACGAATTCGGCGTAGGAGCCGAAACCCATGGTGGCCACGGCCACTCGGCGGCCGATCAGCGCGGGATCCGCGTCCGCGCCCACCTCGGTCACCACGCCGGCGGCCTGGAAACCGAAAACCAGCGGCGGCTCGACGCCGAGCGGAAACGCGCCGGAGCGCAGCATGGTCTCCGGGAACAGGACCGGGATCGCCTCGGCGCGGATGACGACGTCGCCGGGTCCGGCCTGCGGCGCCGGGACCTCCTGGAGGACCAGTACCTCGGGCCCGCCGGTGCTCGTCATTACGATTGCCTTCATCATGAACTCCATAAGTTGACTGTCGGTCCAGTTGTCCCGCAACAATATGGACCGGCGGTCAAGTTGTCAACGAAAGCGAGTGCGATGACCGACGGGCGTCCGAAGGAACGGGCCGATGCCGCGCGTAACCGGCGCGCGATTCTCGACGCGACCACCGCGCTGCTCGCCGAACACGGGGCCGAGGCGATCACCATGGACCGGGTCGCCGTCGCGGCCGGCGTGGGGAAGGGCACCATCTTTCATCGCTTCGGTAATCGCGCCGGGCTGCTGCACGAGATGGTCGAGGAGAGCGCGCTCACGCTGATGGACGCGATCACCAGCGGGCCGCCGCCGCTGGGGCCCGGCGCGTCGGCCGATGCGCGGCTGCTCGCCTATTTCGACGCGATGACGCGCTTGGTGATCGATAACTCCGAGCTCATGGTCGCCTACCGCACGGTGCCACCGCATCCGCGCACGGGGGAGTTCCACGCGTTCTGGGACAACCACATCACCGCACTGCTGCGCGAGGCGCGGCCCGATCTCGACGCCGAAGCGGTCGGCAGGCTGCTGCTCGGCGCGATCGGCGGCGAATTGGTGCACGTCATGGTTCGTTCCGGCGAGACCGAGCGGCTGCTCGCCGCTGTTCGCGAACTGATCGAGTCGGTGGTGCGCACACCATGAAACAGCCTGTGCCATCACCACATTGCGGCAAGCATGGGGATGGGCAGGTTGATGATGCCGTGAACAAGGAAGAGCAGCCAGGGATTTCGGTACCGAGACCACAAGTAGCCGAGGAATACCCCATAGCCGCCTAGATGGACGAGGGCGGTGGCGAGGTCGATGCCGAAACCGTTGCCGCCGTGGATCGCTACGTGCCAGGCCGCATACAGCAGCGAGCTCAGCACAATCGCGGGCCAGCGGCCGTAGCTTGCCTCCAGCCGGGTCTGTAGCCAGACTCGGTAGAAGGTTTCCTCCAGCACGGCATTCAGCAGGAACACCGACAGTACGACGACCGGATCCGGTCGGGCGCCGGTGTAGTCATGGCCGAACAGCGTGAACAGGGCCAGAAAGGCAAGCACCGCGGGCGCCGGGCGAAGCCAGCGGCCTCGGGTGCCGATTCGATACCCTTCGCGCCAGGACGTCAGCCGGAAGAGCAGCGGAATGACAAGCAGCACAGTCAGTTTCAGGCCTAGGAACCACGCGTTGCCGCCGGGGGAGAGGTAGTAGCCGACCGCGAAGGCCAGGCCGAGTGCGAAAAGCCACCAGGCCTGACGCGTGGTGCGCGGATCCTTCGGCAACAAGCTGTCGTCGCGGTGTTTCGGCGGCACCAGCCGGGCGACGGCGAGTCCACCGAACACCGTCAGGCAGATCACCCACAGCGGCAGCGTGTCGTCGGAGTCGGCGGAGTAGCGCAGCGCGGTGTGCCCCGTCCAGAGCAGCGTCACCCCCGCTGCGGCGAACACCAGGAGCCCCGCTGCCAGCAGGAAGTCGCCGGACCTTGATCGCATGCGCATCACGATGTCATCAGCGGCGGCGCGTTCGGCCCCGGCGGGCCGGATATCGGCCGAATGTCCTCCGAAAGGACGACGGATCAATCGCTGGCGAGGATGGCCTCGAATCGTTGGTCCGCGCTGTCGAGTTGGTCGAGGATGTGCTGTTTGACGTCGTCGGCCAAGGAGGTGTCAGGGCGGGTGACGAGGTCGCGGTAGATCGCGGTGAGCGGGCGGTATTTAAGGGCGAGGCGGTGCATGGCCGGGCCGGTCGCGTACAGGATGCCGACGCCGTTGTCGGTGAAGTCGGACAGCTTGATGATCCTGGCCCACGGGTCCCGGTCGAGGTTGGCGGCGACGTGCTCGCGGTATTGCAGGTGCCGGTCGATCGACGGGTCGGGTTCGGGATTGGTGACGGCCGCGACGAGCCCCGCCACGCGCTCGCCGAACCGGTCGGCGAGTTCGGCGAGGGCGGCCTCGGTGGGCGGACCCGGTCGGTCGCCCGCCAGTTCCGCCGGATGATCCTCGACGGAGTCGTGCAGCAGGCCGGCGACGACCAGCTCGCCGTCCGCGACCTTGTAGTGGCTGATGATCCGAATCGCCACTCGCAGTAGATGATTGAGATACGGTTCGCGGCCGTAGCGGTCGTCGCGATGCAATTCCGTGGCCAGCTCGAGTGCCTCGGTGACCCGATCCGCGTCCGGCAGCTCCGCGATTTCCAGCAGTAATCGTTCGCGCAGACCGGCCTCGCCATAGACCTCGCTGATCGTATGCAGCGGCATCACGGCCAGGACTCCCGCCCCAGGATTGCTCATCCTGTCAATCTAACGGCGTCGCGCGCCCCACGTCGCGCGGAAATTCCGCCACCGCCTGCCACTCGCCCGCTACCGAAGAATCCGCACTCTAACTCGGGATCCGCACCGACTCTAGGGCAGTAGTCCGAGTCCCTATTCCGAGTACGGATCCAGAGTAAGAGTGCGGATTTCCTCGGTCCAACGTCCCAGCGCCGCACCCCTCGGAGATGTCGCGGCGCTGGGGGTTGGACGTGCGGTCATTCGGTCTTGGGGGTCAAGGTGTTCTGCCTGGCCGCTGTCCACCAGCGGTCGTTTTCCTTGACCAGGACATAGAGAGCGATCATCGCGTGATCGATGTCGACGAGTTCGCCGTCGGCGGTGGTGGCTCGGGCGACCTTGTGGGCGAACGCGACGTCCGGGCGGAGGAAGGTGATGTCGGTGACCTCGTAGCGGACGTACTCGTCCTTCAGGAAGCCGGACAGTCCGCGCCGGTTCGCTTCGAGGAGCGCGTCGCGACCGGTCATCAGTGCGCCTACCGCGTTGACGACGGCGGCGTTCGCGGTGAAATCGGCGGTCATCAATTCAGGGTCGTTGGTGTTGTACGCGGCTTCGACGTTGCCGATGATCCGCTTGATGGCCGCGATATCGGCGGTGTGGTCGACGGTCGTATCGCCGACCACCGGCGGCTGAGAAGTCTTGGTGCTCATGGTGTCAAGCATTGAACCTGAACATCGCTTTAGGTCAAGCGTGGCTCGCACCGCCCGGCGCTCAGCGAACCCCGCGCGGGCGGAACTGGATGCTGATCCGCGGTCCGGTCGGCTTTCGGGTCTTGGGCACCGCGTGCTCCCAGGTGCGCTGGCATGAGCCGCCCATCACCAGTAGATCGCCGTGGCCCACCTGGAATCGAAGGCTCTCGCCGCCGCCGCGCGGACGCAGCAGCAACGCGCGCGGTGCGCCGATGGACACGATCGCGACCATGGTGTCCTTGGTCGCGCCGCGGCCGAAATTGTCGCCGTGCCAGGCGACGCTGTCTTGTCCGTCGCGGTAGTAGCAGAGCCCTGCGGTGCGGAACGACTCACCGAGTTCGCGGCGGTAGTGCTCGCTCAAGGCCGCCCGCGCGTCGGCCAGTACCGGATCGGGCAGTGGCTCGTGCTCTTCGTAGAACTTCAGCAGTCGGGGCACGTCCACCACGCGGTCGTACATCGGACGTCGCTCGGCTTTCCACGGCACATCGCCGACCAGCCGATCGAACAGCGCGTCGGCGCCCGACAGCCAGCCGGGCAGCACATCCACCCAGGCCCCGTGATCGAGGACCGTGCGGTGCGCGGCGCGAAGCGACCCGAATTCGGTATCACCGAACCCGTCGAGCAGTGATCCCTGCAGCGGTGTCGACATGCGAGCGAATCTACTCGTAATCGAACGTATGTGCTAGCGACAATCGGACGTGACGGTCAATTCCTGGCGAGGATGTCGCGCGCGATGTCGACCGAGGCCGCGTAACACTCGTCGTCGCTCAGCGGCAGATCGCCCATCATGGCCGTGCTCCAGCTGATAGCCAGCAGCGCCTGCCTGGCATGAAAGACCGCGCGTGGCGCGTGGTCGGGTTCGGTCATCACGTCGGCCAGCACGCGGAACTGATAACGCAGGCTGACGCCGAAGCCGAGTTCCCGGAAGGCGGGCTGGTTTTCGGCCATGAAGCGCACCATGTCGCGGCCGATGCCGTGCAGCAATGCGCCATAGCGGTCCAGAATCTCTTGCGCGCGTTCGGATCCCGTCGGTGCGGTCTCGGCCCACGCGACGATGTCGTCGATGCCGCGCCGCAGGTCGTCGGACAGGCTCGCGACGATGTCCTCTTTGGTGCGGAAGTGGTAGTAGAGCGCGGCTTTGGTCACGTCGAGGCGCTCGGCGATCTCCCGCAGCGACGTCTTCTCGTAGCCGCGCTCGGAGAACAACTCCATCGCCACCGCGCGGATTCGTTCGCGCATGTCGCTGCGACGGCGATCCATGATTCTCCTTTTGCTTGACGACCGGCTAGTTGGAGCCTAGCGTGACGGCTGCGGCGAGATACCTAGCCGGGCGACAAGTTAATTGTGGAGGGATCATGACGGAGCCGGAAGCACCGACGGCAGGTGTGGCGATGACGGCCATCGGGGTGGCGGTGATTCGGGCGCGGGAATCGATCAGGCCGGACCGGCTGTACGACGACCCGTTGGCGCGGCATTTCGCCGACGCCGCGCGGCGCAGCTTCGGGGCGACGCCGGAAGGGGAGCGGCGATGGGCGCGGCTGGAAGCGCTGGCCGACACGTTCTTCGAGGGGCGCAGCGTCGGCGTCCGGCTGGTCGACGATCGGATGGTGGAGGCGGTGGCGTCCGGTTGCCGTCAGATCGTCATCCTCGGCGCGGGGTTGGATACCCGGGCCTTCCGGTTGACGCTGCCCGCGGACGTTCGGTTCTTCGAGATCGATCTGCCGGAACTGTTCGCGTTCAAGGAGCCGGTGCTGGCCGCCGCGGGCGTGGCGCCGAAGCACGACCGCCGCGTCATCGCCGGCGATCTCCGCGGGAACTGGACGGAGCCGCTGCGCGCCAACGGCTTTCGCGCCGACCTACCGACATACTGGGTCGATGAAGGATCGCTCGGCTATCTGAACCGCGACGACGCACTGCGGGTCGCCGAAACCCTCACCGAACTCTCCGCTCCCGGAAGCCAATTCGGCGCGGGCCGGTTCCACGTCGACAGAAATCTGCCGCACTACACCGAACTCGGGCGGCTGGTCGGTGGCGAGCACCGCGGCGAAGGCCGTGACCTCAGCGGACTCGGACCGGACGCCGAGAGCTGGCTCACCGCGCGCGGCTGGCGCACCAGCTTCCGGAGTTGGGACGACCTCGTCGCTCCGCTTGGTAGGCCCGCCGCCATCGGCGACCCCGGGGTCGGCCTCGTCCTCGCGGTTCGCGAGTAGCCGGAACGCCCGCTCGTGTGGCCGGGCCCACTCCCGTCCCGTGGCTCGGCTCACACCGCACCGCACCTGGTGAAAGCCAGGCTCCGACCGCTGTTACGCTGCTTGCCGTAAGACATCCTTTAACGGACCGTCCGGTGAGGCGGGGAAGGAGGTCGGCATGGCCGTGCCCGAACGGGCCGCCAAGTCCGGCGCTGCCGAAACATCGCAGCGACACACCCCCGAGGGGGTGGAGGCGGGGCGGGAGCTGTTGTCGGCTTCCGATGTCAGTCGGACCATCGCGCGCATCGCGCACCAAATCATCGAAAAGACCGCGCTGGACGCGGGCGAGCAAGGCGCTCCGCGCGTCGTGCTCATCGGCATTCCCACCCGGGGCACCTCCCTAGCGGCGCGGCTCACGGACAAGATCGAGGAATTCTCCGGCGTCCGCCCGTCCCTCGGCTCGCTCGACATCACCCTCTACCGCGACGATCTGCGCACCCGGCCGCACCGGCCGCTCGAGCGCACCTCGGTCCCCGAGGGCGGCATCGAAGACGCGCTGGTCGTGCTGATCGACGATGTCCTCTTCTCCGGTCGCACCGTCCGCTCCGCACTCGACGGGCTGCGCGACCTCGGCCGTCCCCGCGCCGTGCAACTCGCGGTGCTGATAGACCGCGGTCACCGCGAACTCCCGATCCGGGCCGACTACGTGGGCAAGAACGTGCCGACCTCGCGCTCCGAAGACATCTCGGTCCTGCTCACCGAACACGACGGCCGCGACGGCGTTTACCTGCGTCAGGAGGCTGAAGCGTGAGCGAGCGAACCAACAACACAGCGGCCCGGTGCCGAACGACGGAGCCGAGCGTCAGCGAGGTGGAGTCGTGAGACATCTGCTTACGGTTGGTGATCTTGATCGCCCCACCGCGACGGAGTTGCTGGACGAGGCCGAACGTTTCGAGCAGGCCTTACTCGGCCGCGAAGTACACAAGCTGCCGACCCTGCGCGGACGCACCGTGATGACGGTGTTCTACGAGAACTCCACCCGCACCAGGGTGTCCTTCGAGGTCGCGGGCAAGTGGATGAGCGCCGACGTGATCAACGTCAGCGCCAGCAGCTCCTCGGTCTCCAAGGGCGAATCCCTGCGCGACACCGCGCTCACCCTGCACGCCGCGGGCGCCGACGCGCTGATCGTGCGGCACCCGGCTTCCGGTGCGGCACACCAGATCGCGCGCTGGATGGATGCCTGGGCGCTCTCGTCGGGCAACTCCGGCCCGGCCATCATCAACGCGGGTGACGGCACCCACGAGCACCCCACTCAGGCATTGCTCGACGCGCTGACCCTGCGTCAGCGGCTCGGCGATATCGAGGGCAAGCGGGTCATCATCGTCGGCGACATCCTGCACAGCCGGGTCGCCCGCTCCAATGTCTTCCTGCTGGACACCCTCGGCGCGGAAGTGGTGCTGGTCGCCCCGCGCACCCTGCTGCCGGTCGGCGTCGATGCCTGGCCGGCCAGGATCGCGCACTCGCTGGACGCCGAATTGCCCGGTGCCGACGCGGTTCTCATGCTGCGCGTGCAGGCCGAGCGGATGAACGGCGGCTTCTTCCCGTCGGCCCGCGAATACTCGATCAATTACGGACTGTCCGAACGCAGGCTCGCCCTGCTGGCCGAACACGCGACGGTGCTGCATCCCGGCCCGATGCTGCGCGGCATGGAAATCGCCTCGCCGGTAGCCGATTCCGCGCAGGCCGCGATCTTGCAACAGGTGACGAACGGAGTACACATGCGCATGGCCGTCCTGTTCCGGCTGCTGGTCGGTACGCAGGAGGCGGTGGCATGACGCAACTTCTGATCAAGGGCGCCCGGATCTACGGCGCGGATGAACCGGTCGATGTGCTGGTCGCCGACGGTGTGATCCGGGAGATCGGTACCGATCTCGGCGCCGACGACGCGGAAGTCATTGACGCTCAGGGCCAAATCCTGCTGCCCGGTTTCGTCGACCTGCACACGCACCTGCGCGAGCCCGGCCGCGAGGACACCGAGACCATCGAATCCGGTTCCGCCGCAGCCGCACTGGGCGGTTACACGGCGGTGTTCGCGATGGCCAACACCAGCCCGGTCGCCGATTCGGTCGTCGTCACCGATCACGTGTGGCGCCGCGGCCAGGAGGTCGGCCTGGTCGACGTGTACCCGGTCGGTGCGGTCACCGTCGGTCTCGAAGGCAAGCAGCTCGCCGAAATGGGCACCATGGCAAGCGGTGCCGGTGCGGTGCGGATGTTCTCCGACGACGGCCACTGCGTCTACGACCCGCTGCTCATGCGGCGCGCCCTGGAATACGCGAACACCCTCGGCGTACTTATCGCCCAGCACGCGGAGGAGCCGCGTCTCACCCAGGGTGCGGTCGCGCACGAGGGGCCTACGGCGGCCCGGCTCGGGCTGGCCGGCTGGCCGCGCGCCGCCGAGGAGTCCATCGTGGCCCGCGACGCGCTGCTCGCCCGCGATGCCGGTGCGCGCGTGCACATTTGCCACGCCTCCACCGCGGGCACCGTGGAGCTGGTGAAATGGGCCAAGTCGCAAGGTATTTCGATCACCGCCGAGGTCACCCCGCATCACCTGCTGCTGGACGACTCGCGCTTGGAGACCTACGACGCGGTCAACAAGGTGAACCCGCCGCTGCGTGAGGCGTCCGACGCCGCCGCGCTGCGCCAGGCACTGGCCGACGGGATCATCGACTGCGTCGCCACCGACCACGCCCCGCACGCCGAACAGGACAAGTGCTGCGAGTTCGCCGCGGCCCGCCCGGGCATGCTCGGCCTGGAGACCGCGCTCTCGATCATCGTGCAGACCATGGTCGAACCCGGCCTGCTGGACTGGCGCGGCGTCGCCAGGGTGATGAGCGAGCAGCCCGCCGCGATCGTCGGCCTCGACGAGCACGGCAGGCCGATCGAGGTCGGTGAGCCCGCGAACCTGACGCTGGTCGACCCCGCAGCCAGCTGGACGGTGCGTGCGAAGGAGCTGGCCAGCATCTCGAACAACACCCCGTTCGAGGACATGACGTTTCCGGCCCGAGTGACAACGACGTTGCTCCGGGGTCGGGTAACCGCCCGCGACGGTAAAGCGGTGGGGATCCCCGCGGTGCGAGCGTCGGGCCCGGAGGCGGTTGCACAACATGACCACGCAGGGCACCGGGAGCACCGTCGATTGGACGCAGGAGGTCCGTAAGTGGAGAGAACACTGTGGGTTATCGGGCTGCTCGCGCTGTTCGCCCTGTGCATCTGGCTGATGTACCGGGGCTGGCAGAACCGGGCCGCGCGCCAAGAGTCCAGCATCGGTGCATTGCCCACCGTGCCCGCCGATCTCGGCGCGCAGGTGCTCGAGCCGACCACCGGACTGTATCTCGGCAGCACCATGGCGCCCAGCTGGCAGAACCGGATCGCGGTGGGCGACTTGGGTTTCCGGGCCACGGCGGAACTCACCCGGTTCGAACGAGGAATTCTGCTCGAGCGCGACGGCGCGACGGTGATCTGGATCCCGCAGGAATCCATCACCGCGGTGCGCACCGAGCGCGGGCATGCGGGCAAAGTAATGACAGCAGATGGTGTGCTGGTAGTTCGCTGGAAGCTGCCCACCGGAACCGAGATAGATACCGGTTTCCGAGGTGACGACAAGTCGGTGTACCCGGCTTGGACGCGGCAGACGGACGCCGGCACGATGACGGGAGACGACGAGTGACGATAGGACAAGACGCAGCTCTAGTGCTGGAGGACGGCCGGGTTTTCCGCGGCTCGGCCTACGGCGCCGTGGGCGAGACGCTCGGTGAGGCGGTGTTCTGCACCGCGATGACCGGGTACCAGGAGACCCTCACCGACCCCAGCTACCACCGCCAGATCGTGGTTGCCACGGCGCCGCAGATCGGCAACACCGGCTGGAACGACGAGGACGACGAGTCCGGCAAGATCTGGGTGGCCGGCTACGTGGTCCGCGACCCCGCGCGCCGCGCCTCCAACTGGCGGGCCACCGGCACGCTGCCCGAGGCGATGCAACGCCAGGACATCGTCGGCATCGCGGGCATCGACACCCGCGCCCTGGTGCGTCACCTGCGCACCCGCGGCTCGATGAAGGCGGGCATCTTCTCCGGCGCCGCCCTCGCCGGCACCGACGAGCTGCTCGGCCGGGTCACCGGCCAGCCGTCCATGCTCGGCGCCGACCTGGCCGAAGAGGTGAGCACCGACTCGATCTACACCATCGAAGCCGTGGGGGCGGCGGGCGGGAAAGGCGCTGCCGAACCCCGCTTCACCGTGGTCGCGGTCGACCTCGGCATCAAGACCAACACCCCGCGCATGTTCGCCGAGCGCGGCATGCGGGTGCACGTGGTGCCGTCGAACACCTCGATCGACCAGATCCTCGCGCTGAACCCGAACGGTGTCTTCCTGTCCAACGGCCCCGGCGACCCGGCCACCCAGGACGGCGCGGTCGCGCTGACCAAGGGCGTGCTCGAGCGTGGCCTGCCGTTGTTCGGCATCTGCTTCGGCAACCAGATCCTCGGCCGCGCGCTCGGCCGCAAGACCTACAAGATGAAGTTCGGCCACCGCGGCATCAACGTCCCGGTGATCGAGCACGGCACCGGTCGCATCGCGATCACCGCGCAGAACCACGGCTTCGCGCTGGAAGGCGAGCAGGGCGAGCAGTTCGACACCCCGTTCGGCAAGGCTGAGGTCAGCCACGTCTGCGCCAACGACGGCACGGTCGAGGGCGTCCGCCTCATCGACGGCCGCGCGTTCTCCGTGCAGTACCACCCGGAGGCCGCCGCCGGACCGCACGACGCTGCTTATCTCTTCGACCGTTTCGCCGGTCTCATGGAAGGCGGCCCTGCCGCGCAGCGGAAGGGAATCTGATCCAGATGCCACGTCGTAATGACTTGAAGCACATCCTGGTGATCGGCTCCGGCCCGATCGTCATCGGACAGGCCTGCGAGTTCGACTACTCCGGCACCCAGGCGTGCCGGGTGCTGCGGGCCGAGGGCCTGCGGGTTTCACTGGTGAACTCCAACCCGGCGACCATCATGACCGACCCCGAGTTCGCCGACGCCACCTACGTGGAGCCGATCACGCCGGAGTTCGTCGAGAAGGTCATCGCCAAGGAGCGTCCCGACGCCGTCCTGGCCACCCTCGGCGGCCAGACCGCGCTGAACACCGCGGTCGCGCTGCACGAGAGCGGGGTGCTGGAGAAGTACAACGTCGAGATGATCGGCGCCGACTTCGACGCCATCCAGCGCGGTGAGGACCGGCAGAAGTTCAAGGACATCGTCGCCAAGGTCGGCGGCGAAAGTGCCCGCTCCCGTGTCTGTTACACGATGGACGAGGTGCGCGACACGGTCCGCGAGCTGGGTTTCCCTGTGGTGGTGCGCCCTTCGTTCACCATGGGTGGCCTCGGCTCCGGAATGGCCTACAACGACGAGGATCTCGATCGCATCGCCGGCGGCGGCCTGTCCGCCTCACCGACCGCGAACGTGCTCATCGAGGAATCCATCCTGGGCTGGAAGGAATTCGAGCTCGAGCTGATGCGGGACCGCAACGACAATGTGGTCATCGTCTGTTCGATCGAGAACGTCGACCCGATGGGCGTGCACACCGGCGACTCGATGACCGTCGCGCCCGCCATGACGCTCACCGACCGCGAGTACCAGAAGATGCGCGACCTCGGCATCGACATCCTGCGTGAGGTCGGCGTCGACACCGGCGGCTGCAACATCCAGTTCGCGGTGGACCCGGCCGACGGCCGCCTGATCGTCATCGAGATGAACCCGCGCGTCTCGCGCTCGTCCGCATTGGCTTCCAAGGCAACGGGTTTCCCGATCGCCAAGATCGCCGCCAAGCTGGCCATCGGTTACACCCTGGACGAGATCGTCAACGACATCACCAAGGAGACCCCGGCCTGCTTCGAGCCGACGCTGGACTACGTGGTGGTCAAGGCGCCGCGGTTCGCGTTCGAGAAGTTCCCCGGCGCCGACCCGACGCTGACCACCACCATGAAGTCGGTCGGCGAGGCAATGTCGTTGGGGCGCAACTTCGCCGAGGCGCTCGGCAAGGTGCTGCGCTCGCTGGAGACCAAGGCCGCCGGGTTCTGGACCCAGGACGACGGCGCATGGACTGACGTCGAAGCGATCCTGACCGACCTGCGCACGCCCATCGAGGGACGTATCTACCAGGTCGAGCGCGCGCTGCGGCTCGGTGCGAGCATCGAAGACGTCGCCGCCGCTTCGGGAATCGACCCGTGGTTCGTCGCCGAGGTCGCCGGTCTGGTCGAGCTGCGCGCGGAGCTCATGGCGGCGCCCGTGCTCGATGAGACGCTGCTGCGCCGGGCCAAGCACTACGGCCTGTCCGACGGGCAGATCGCCGCGCTGCGCCCGGAGTTGGCCGGGGAGACCGGCGTTCGCGCGCTGCGGCACCGGCTCAGTGTCCGCCCGGTGTTCAAGACGGTCGACACCTGCGCCGCCGAGTTCGAGGCCAAGACCCCGTACCACTACTCGACCTACGAGCTCGATCCCGCCGCGGAATCCGAGGTCGCGCCGCAACGCGAGCGCGACAAGGTGATCATCCTCGGCTCCGGCCCGAACCGGATCGGCCAGGGCATCGAGTTCGATTACTCGTGTGTGCATGCGGCGCAGACGCTTTCGCAGGCCGGGTACGAGACGGTGATGGTGAACTGCAACCCGGAGACCGTCTCCACCGACTACGACACCGCCGACCGGCTCTACTTCGAGCCGCTCACCTTCGAGGACGTGCTCGAGGTGTACCACGCGGAAAGCGAGTCGGGGCACGTCACGGGCGTCATCGTGCAGCTGGGCGGGCAGACCCCGCTCGGCCTGGCGCAGCGGCTCACCGATGCCGGTGTTCCGGTGGTCGGCACCAGCGCCGCCGCCATCGACCTGGCCGAGGACCGTGGCGAATTCGGCGACGTGCTCACCGCGGCCGGGCTGCCCGCGCCGAAGTACGGCACCGCCACCACCTTCGCGCAGGCCAAGAAGATCGCCGCGAGCATCGGCTACCCGGTGCTGGTCCGCCCGTCCTACGTGCTCGGCGGGCGCGGCATGGAGATCGTCTACGACGAGAACTCCCTGGAGGGCTACATCTCCCGGGCCACCGAGCTCAGCCCCGAGCATCCGGTGCTCGTCGACCGGTTCCTGGAAGACGCCATCGAGATCGACGTCGACGCGCTGTGCGACGGCGACGAGGTCTACCTCGGCGGCGTGATGGAACACATCGAAGAGGCGGGCATCCACTCCGGCGACTCGGCCTGCGCGTTGCCGCCGATCACGTTGGGCCGCAGCGACATCGAGGCCGTGCGCCGCTCGACCGTCGCGCTGGCCAAGGGCATCGGCGTCAAGGGCCTGCTCAACGTGCAGTACGCACTCAAGGACGACGTGCTGTACGTGCTGGAAGCGAATCCGCGGGCCAGCCGGACGGTTCCGTTCGTCTCCAAGGCGACGGCGGTGCCACTGGCCAAGGCGGCCGCGCGGATCATGCTCGGCGCCACCATCGCCGACCTGCGCAAGGAAGGCATGTTGCCCGGCGAGGGCGACGGCGGGCACGTCCCGCTCGACGCGCCGGTGGCCGTGAAGGAGGCCGTGCTGCCGTTCCACCGGTTCCGCAAGGCCGATGGCAGCGGCGTGGATTCGCTGCTCTCCCCGGAGATGAAGTCCACCGGCGAGGTGATGGGCATCGACGCCGACTTCGGCACCGCCTTCGCCAAGAGCCAGACCGCCGCCTACGGTTCGCTGCCCACCGAGGGCACCGTGTTCGTCTCCATCGCGAACCGGGACAAGCGCGCCATGGTGTTCCCGGTCAAGCGCCTGCACGACCTCGGGTTCCGCATCCTGGCCACCGAGGGCACCGCGGAGATGTTGCGCCGCAACGGTATTCCCTGCGAGCGGGTGCGCAAGCATTCCGACCCGGACACGGTGGACGCCAATGGCGATGCGCCGCAGCCGACGATCGTCGAACAGATCAGGGACGGCGAGATCGACATGGTGTTCAACACCCCGTACGGCAACTCCGGCCCGCGCGTGGACGGCTACGAAATCCGCAGCGCCGCGGTCGGCGTGAACATCCCGTGCATCACCACGGTGCAGGGTGCGGCCGCCGCCGTGCAGGGCATCGAGGCGAGCATCAACGGCGGGATCGGGGTGCGTTCGCTGCAGGAACTGCATTCGGTGCTGCGTGGCTGACCTGGACGGAGTCGATGAGGTGAAGAGCTTCGGCGCTCGATTGCAGCACGCCATGGGGCATTTCGGCCCCGTGTGCGTCGGCATCGATCCGCATCCGGGTCTGCTGGAGTCGTGGGGCCTCGCCGCCGACGCGGACGGACTGGAGAAGTTCGCGGAGATCTGCGTCGAGGCCTTCGACGGTCGCGTCGCGCTGGTGAAGCCGCAGGTCGCGTTCTTCGAGACCTACGGCTCGGCCGGAATCGCGGTGCTGGAGCGCACGATCGAGGTGCTGCGGGCCTCGGGCACGCTGGTGCTCGCCGACGCCAAGCGCGGCGACATCGGCTCCACCATGGACGCCTACGCGCACGCCTGGCTCGGCGACGGGCCGCTCGGCTCGGACGCGGTGACGGTCTCGCCGTATCTCGGATTCGGCTCGCTGGCACCGGCTTTGGAGCTGGCCGAGGACAACCACCGTGGCGTGTTCGTGCTCGCGGCGACCTCGAATCCCGAAGGGGCGCAGGTGCAACGGGTCGTCGCGGGGGATGGCCGCACCATCGCGCAGACAATGGTCGACGAGGCCGCGGCCCGCAACGCGGGGGCGGAATTCGGATCGGTCGGCGTGGTGATCGGCGCGACATTGACCGAGGCGCCGGACTTGTCCGCGCTCAACGGGCCGATCCTGATGCCGGGCGTCGGCGCCCAGGGCGGGGGCCCGGAAAACGTCCGTGACCTGGTCCCGGAGGCGATGTTCGCGGCGGCGGTACCGACCGCCTCGCGGGAGGTGCTGCGCGACGGACCGGCGGTCCCCGCGCTACGCGCGAGAGTGAGCGAACTCCAAGAGACGTTCGCGTTCCTGCGCGAATAACCACCGAGACCGGCGCGATCGCGCCGGTCTCGGCCCTTTTCCCGGCCGGGTGCGGTCATGTGCACGCGTGCATGCGGCCCGTAGCGGGGTCTGGGTGCCCTGCTGCGCCCGTTTCCCGCCCAAACGGTGCCCGGATGGGCTGACGGGCTCGGATCGGCCCAGAAGCGCGATGTGATCAGTGCAGGTCGACAAACTCGGCCGTGCACTTCGACAATCGATCGATGCCGGAGTCCATCCGAATCGGTCGTTCGACCTGTCTGTGGCCCACGACACGCTGAAGGACAACGCGACACGCGGGAATTTCCGAGAAAGTTCCTGGTCGGGCAGGCATGGGTTTGCTGGCGCCACATGTCACGTCATAGCAACCCTCCCGCTAACCTGTGTCAATCGTGAAAACTCCCTGCTGAGGAGGCATTTCGTGATTTCGGCGGTACGATCTGCGCAGCGACAGAGGAGCAGTGCGGATCGCGCCGCTCTCGCGTCTACGGCATCCGGAATCATGCGCTGACCTGGGGGGTGGGTTCGCAATCTGCGGATGCCGTGGGTACGGTCGCTGAGACTGCCGGGTTACCGGCAGGAGTTGATGCAATGAACGATGAGACGGAGGAACCGTGGCCCTTCCCCAGCTGACTGACGAGCAGCGCGCCGCTGCTTTGGAGAAGGCGGCTGCCGCTCGCCGCGCTCGGGCGGAGCTCAAGGAGCGCCTGAAGCGAGGCGGCACCAACCTGAAGCAGGTCCTCACCGATGCCGAGTCCGATGAGATTCTCGGCAAGATGAAGGTGTCGGCGCTGCTGGAGGCTTTGCCGAAGGTGGGCAAGGTCAAGGCAGCGGAAATCATGAGTGAACTGGAGATCGCCCCCACCCGGCGTCTGCGCGGACTCGGCGATCGGCAGCGTAAGGCGCTGCTCGCCCGGTTCGACTTCGACGCCTGATAACGAGGGTGGTCGAACATACGCGAAAGGGTCGGCTGGTTGTACTGGTCGGCCCCTCGGCCGTTGGCAAGTCGACCGTGGTCCGTTGTGTCCGCGAGCGACTGCCGCACCTGATCTTCAGTGTGTCGGCAACGACTCGGGCCCCTCGGCCCGGAGAGGTCGACGGCCTCGACTATCGATTCGTGTCCAGGGAAGAGTTCGACGCCATGATCACGGCGGGCGAACTACTCGAGTGGGCTGATATACACGGTGGTTTGCAACGTTCGGGCACCCCGGCCGCACCGGTACGGGCCGCCCTCGCAGAGGGTCTGCCCGTACTGGTCGAGGTCGATCTAGAAGGCGCGCGATCGGTACGCAAGGCCATTCCCGAAGCGATTCTCGCCTTCCTCGCCCCGCCCAGCTGGGACGAACTGGTCTCCAGGCTCACCTCGCGGGGCACCGAATCACCGGAAGTGATCGAGCGCAGGCTGGAAACCGCCAGGATCGAATTAGCGGCCTGTGACGAGTTCGACATCGTCATCGTGAACGACGAGGTGACCAGCGCCTGTGAGCAGTTGGTATCCTTGTTCGTTAGCACAAATTCGAGTTCCTAACCCTTCCACCCGCAGGAGCATCCCTAGTGAGCAGTACGGACAGCAAAGTCGTTCCCGCATACGACACCCCGATCGGCCTCACCAACCCCCCGATCGATGAGTTGCTGGAGCGCACTTCGTCCAAGTACGCCCTGGTCATCTACGCCGCCAAGCGCGCGCGTCAGATCAACGACTACTACAACCAGCTCGGCGACGGCATCCTCGAGTACGTCGGCCCGCTGGTCGAGCCGGGCCTGCAGGAAAAGCCCCTCTCGGTCGCCATGCGCGAGATCCACTCCGACCTGCTCGAGCACGTCGAAGGCGAGTAGCCAGGCCGAGTGCTGTGATAACAACTAGGCCGGAGGCGTAGTGACCACACGGATTGTTGTCGGTGTCGGCGGCGGGATCGCCGCGTACAAGGCCTGTTCGCTGGTCCGACGGTTCACCGAGACCGGACACCAGGTCAGGGTGATCCCCACCGAGGCGGCGATGCAGTTCGTCGGCAAGGCAACCTTCGAGGCACTGTCCGGGAACCCGGTGCACACCGACGTGTTCACCGATGTGCCCGAGGTGCCGCATGTCCGGCTGGGCCAGGAGGCGGACCTCGTGGTCATCGCCCCGGCGACTGCCGACCTGATGGCGCGCGCGGCCCAGGGCCGCGCCGACGATTTGCTCACCGCCACGTTGCTGACGGCCCGATGTCCGATCCTGTTCGCCCCCGCGATGCACACCGAGATGTGGGAGCATCCGGCGACCATCGCCAACGTCGCGACGCTGCGCGCGCACGGCGCGATCGTGATGGAACCCGCGTCGGGCCGGCTCACCGGCACCGACACCGGTCCCGGGCGGTTGCCGGAGCCCGAGGAGATCTTCGGGCTCGCCACGCTGCTGCTGGAACGTGCCGACGCCATCCCGCGCGACCTGGAAGGCCGCCGGGTGGTCATCACCGCGGGCGGTACCAGGGAACCGCTGGATCCGGTGCGATTCCTGGGCAACCGCAGCTCCGGGAAGCAGGGTTACGCCCTGGCCAGGGTCGCGGCGCAGCGCGGCGCGCACGTCACGCTCATCGCGGGCAACACGATCGAGATGGCCGCGCCTGCGGCCGTCGACCTCGTGCACATCACCACCGCCGAACAGCTCAAGACCGCCGTCGACAAGCACGCGGTCGGCGCCGACGCGGTGATCATGGCGGCGGCGGTGGCGGATTTCCGGCCCACCGACGTGGCCGCGGCCAAGATCAAGAAGGGCGCCGGGGAACCCGACGTCATCGCGCTCACCAAGACCACCGACATCCTCGCCGGTCTGGTGCAGGCGCGTAGCGACGGGCAGTTGGCGGGCACCGCGATCGTCGGCTTCGCCGCCGAGACCGGCGACGAGCACGGCGACGTCCTCACCTACGCGCGGGCCAAGCTGGCGCGCAAGGGGTGTGACCTGCTGGTGGTCAACGCGGTCGGCGAGGGCAAGGCGTTCGAGGTCGACACCAACAACGGCTGGCTGCTCGGTGCGGACGGTACCGAACAGTCGCTCGACCATGGGTCGAAGGCGTTGCTTGCCAGCCGGGTGCTCGACGCGCTCGGCCCGCTGTTGCGCTGAAAAGTGTTGTGAGACTGGGATGATGACCCAGTAATCAACCATCGACGGCGCGCTATCCGGGAGACAAATCGGACGAACTGTCTGAGATAGTGGTCTCTTGGGCCGCGGTACGTCGGTGGTTTGCCATAGTCTGGAATGAAGGGTTGCGCGGCAACGGCATCGCGTTACTGTCGCAAACCGAGACGAAATACCCGTTGAGGGAGAGGGAAGAACTGTGCGCACGTCCGGCAGCCGGCTATTCACCAGTGAGTCCGTGACCGAAGGTCACCCGGACAAGATCTGTGACGCTATCAGCGATTCCATTCTCGACGCGTTACTGACCGAGGACCCGCGCAGCCGGGTCGCCGTGGAAACCCTCGTGACGACCGGCCAGGTCCACGTCGCGGGTGAGGTCACCACTTCGGCGTACGCCGACATTCCCCGCATCGTCCGGGAAAAAGTTTTGGAAATCGGATACGACTCGTCCGCAAAGGGTTTCGACGGGAACTCCTGCGGCGTGAACATCGCGATCGGCGCGCAGTCGCCCGATATCGCGCAGGGCGTCGACACCTCGCACGAGGCACGCGTCGGCGGGTCCGACGACGAGATCGAGAAGCAGGGCGCGGGCGATCAGGGCCTGATGTTCGGCTACGCGACCACCGACACCCCCGAGCTCATGCCGCTGCCGATCGCGCTCGCGCACCGGCTCTCCCGCAGGCTCACCGAGGTGCGCAAGTCCGGCGTGCTGCCGTACCTGCGGCCCGACGGCAAGACCCAGGTCACCATCGAATACGAGGGTGACCGCCCGGTTCGGCTCGACACCGTCGTCATCTCCACCCAGCACGCGGCCGACATCGACCTGGACAATCTGCTCGCGCCCGACATCAAGGAAAAGGTCGTCGAGGCCGTCATCGCCGACCTCGAGCTGCCCTCGCTGGACACCTCGAACATCCGGCTACTGGTCAACCCGACCGGCAAGTTCGTGCTCGGCGGTCCGATGGGCGACGCGGGCCTGACCGGTCGCAAGATCATCGTCGACACCTACGGCGGCATGGCTCGCCACGGCGGCGGCGCCTTCTCCGGCAAGGATCCGTCGAAGGTGGACCGCTCGGCCGCGTACGCCATGCGCTGGGTCGCCAAGAACGTCGTCGCGGCCGGCCTGTCCGACCGGGTCGAGGTCCAGGTGGCCTACGCCATCGGCAAGTCCGCGCCGGTCGGCCTGTTCGTGGAGACCTTCGGCACCGAGAAGGTCGACCCGGCCCGCATCTCGGCCGCCATCTCCGAGGTCTTCGACCTGCGCCCCGGCGCGATCATCCGCGACCTCGACCTGCTGCGCCCGATCTACGCACCGACCGCCGCGTACGGCCACTTCGGCCGCACCGACGTCGACCTGCCCTGGGAGCACACGGACCGAGCGGACAAACTCCGCGCCGCAGTCGGCCTGTAGGCCCGACCGCACCGAGTGAACAAACCCGCGGCGGAAACCCCCGCCATCCCGGGGGTCCCGCAGGCGGACCCCGCAGCCGTGGAGCACCCGATCGCTCGGGTGCTCCCGTTGCTGTCTCCGGCCCACCTGGACCGCGACTTCGACTACCTGGTCCCGCCCGAGCTGGACGCCATCGCCCAGCCCGGTGTCCGCGTCCGCGTCCGCTTCGCGGGACGACTGGTAGACGGTTACCTGCTGGAACGTCGCGCGCACAGTGACCACAGCGGCAAACTGGTGAAACTCGAACGGGTCGTCTCCGGCGAGCGCGTCCTGACACCCGAGATCGTGCAGCTGGCCATTGCGGTGGCCGCCCGCTACGCAGGCACCCGCGCCGACGTCCTGCGCCTGGCCATCCCGCCGCGTCATGCGCGTACCGAGATCGGTGGGGCGAAGAAGAAGTCGGCGGATTCTGAAGCCGAGCAAGAGGATTCGGCGGATGACGCCGCGGCGGCATCCAGTCCCGAACTGCGGCAAAAGGGTTCGACCGCGAAAGCCCCACTCCGGATCAACCCCCTGCCCGATGCGACATCTCCTGTCGATTCCGCTGATGCTGAGGCTGATTCGGTGCCGCAGGACCCTGCGATCGATGCGAGTTCCAGCACTGCCGCTTCGGATGCGGCAGGTTCCGCAGGGTCGCAACCTGTCCGGTCCGCGCCGTCCGGCGCGAATGCGCCAATACAGTCGGCGAAGTCATCGAAATCGG
Organism: Nocardia sp. NPDC051052; assembly: GCF_044456045.1. Classification (NCBI taxonomy): domain Bacteria; kingdom Bacillati; phylum Actinomycetota; class Actinomycetes; order Mycobacteriales; family Nocardiaceae; genus Nocardia; species Nocardia sp. NPDC051052. Next base: position 920,338 of record NZ_JBITFL010000002.1, on the reverse strand, counting down.
TGCCCTCGACCGCTGATTTCGCTGGCGCCGAAGCTGATTCGGTCGAAGTCGATGGGACAGTCGAGGCCACGCCCGAACTGGCTTCCGCGTCGGCCGTGGTCGCGGCCTCGACGCAAGAATTTCCGTCCGTGCGGTCGGGCGGTGTCGCACCGTCTGAGCAGTTATCCGCTGCCCCGTCTAACGTCGACTCAGCTGGCGTCGAGTCTGATTCGGTGACGCGTAGCCGCGCGGTTGAGAGTTCCGCCGCAGACACCGCGGATGCAGCTAGTTCCGCAGGGGTGCAAGGAGATCTGCCCGAATCGTCGGGCGCACCAGGCTCCGCGAAGCAGCTGCCGGGATCGGTCTTCTCGAATGCCGAGGGGGCCGAAACCAGTTCGGCCTCGGATAAGGGCGAGACGTCTGGCGCGGGGAGTGGTGGTAACTCGGCGTCGGAGGCGGTTTCGGCTAGCTCCTCAGTGGCGCAAGGGGTTCAGCCTGCGTCGTCCGATGCGTCGAACTCGGCGCGGCTGTCGGATTCGGTGTCCTCGGATGGCGAGGGGATTGCCTCCGAATCGGTGGTCGCTGGTTCAGTAGCTGACGCGAGTAAGGCGGAGGGCACGCGTGATGGCGAGCCTGGCTCGGCGTCGGCGGCGAGCTCCGGGGATGGCGGGGGAGAGTCGGGGTCGGACGGTGCTGAGCAGGTTGCTGCTCCCGTCGATCATGGGCCCTGGGGGCGATACATTCACGGCCCGGCGTTTCTGACCGCGTTGGCGGGTGGGAAGGGGCCGCGGGCGGCGTGGCAGGCGTTGCCCGGGGAGGACTGGCCGCGGCGGCTGGCGGAGTTGGCGGCGGCTGTCGTAGGGGAGGGTCGTAGCGCGATTTTGATGGTGCCGGATCAGCGCGATCTGGACCGGGTGCTGGTGGAATGTACGCGGCTGATGGGGGATTCGGCGGTCGGGTTGTCGGCGGGGCTTGGTCCGGCGGCGCGGTATCGGCGGTGGCTCGCGGTGTTGCGGGGCACCGCGCGGGTGGTGGTCGGGACGCGCAGTGCGGTGTTCGCGCCGGCGAAAGATCTTGGGCTGATCGCGATTTGGGATGACGGGGACGACACCTACGCCGAGCCGCGTTCGCCGTATCCGCATGCGCGCGAGGTGGCGATGCTGCGGTCGCACGAGACGGGGGCGGCGTTCGTCGCGGCCGGATTCGCGCGGACCGCGGAGATCCAGGCGGTAGTCGAGTCCGGCTGGGCGCACGACTTGGTGGCTGACCGGATGGTGGTGCGCGATGCGGCGCCGCGGATCAGCGTGCCCGGCGATACCGATCTCGCGATGGAGCGAGACCCGGTCGCGCGCGCGGTCCGCATTCCCGGCGTGGCTTACGCGGCTGCGCGGGCGGCGCTGAAGGAGGGCGCTGGCGTGCTGGTGCAGGTGCCTCGGCGCGGGTACGTCCCGTCGCTGGCCTGCGCGAAATGCCGGACCCCCGCCAGGTGCAGGTACTGCAACGGACCGCTGGCGCTGCCGGATGGTCGTGCGCGGCACAGTGATTCGCAGGGCGATGCCGCGCACAGTCCGAGCTGTCGCTGGTGTGGCATCACCGAGGCGGCGTTCCGCTGTTCGTCCTGCGGTTCGCGGGCGCTGCGTGCCGTGGTGATCGGCGCGACCCGCACCGCCGAGGAACTCGGCCGGGCGTTCCCCGGCGTGCCGATTCGCGGGTCTGGTGGTGGCGCGATGCTCGACACGGTGGAACCCGGCCCCCAGGTGGTGGTCGCGACCGTTGGCGCCGAACCGGTCCTGCCGGGTGGTTACGGTGTTGCGCTGCTGCTCGACAGTTGGGCGCTGCTCAGCCGCGCCGACCTGCGAGCCTCCGAGGACGCGCTGCGCCGCTGGATGACCGCCGCGACTCTGGTGCGCTCGCACGGTCAGGTCATCGTGATGGCCGATCCCGGCATCCCCACCGTGCAAGCCCTGGTCCGCTGGGACCCGGTCGGCCATGCCAGGGTCGAGTGCGCGTCCCGCGCCGAGGTCGGCTTCCCGCCCGCCGTCCGCATGGCGGCGGTTGACGGCACCTCCGACTCCATCGCCGAATTACTCTCCGCCACCGACCTTCCCACCGAAGTCGAGGTGCTCGGCCCAGTCCCCTTGCCTCCCGGCGCCCGCAAACCCTTCTCCTCCGGCGACACCCCCGCCGAAGTAGAACGAATCCTCCTGCGCGTAGACCGCAAATCCGGCGCCGCCCTAGCCCGCGCCCTCACCGCCGCCCAAGCCATCCGCAGCACGCACCGCTCCGACGCCCCCCTACGAGTACAGATCGACCCGGTCGACATCGGCTGACACCCTGCGAAACGCTGCCAGACCGTTATCGCAATAAATCCGCACTCTTACTCGGGATCCGCACTTGGCGGATGCCGAGTAAGGGTGCGGATTCTGGTGCTTGCGTGGGGAGTTGGGGCGCACACCGGTTGGCAAGCTGGCCGCGGTCCGGTCAAGGGCATCCCGGGGGCTGGCCCGAGCGTGTGGCAATTGCTGGGGCCTTGTCGATCTCGGGTCTGCCGTTGACTCGGCCGAGCAGTTCATCGGTGCCAGAGAAGACAGCGCCCTCCTCCGAGCCACGGGTGCGCCATTTGGCGCAACCGGGC
>NZ_JBITFL010000002.1:0-917627 GCF_044456045.1 Nocardia sp. NPDC051052 | reverse complement strand
CGCGATGCCGCGATGCCGCGATGCCGCGATGCCGCGATGCCGCGATGCCGCGATGCCGCGATGCCGCGATGCCGCGATGCCGCGATGCCGCGATGCCGCGATGCCGTGATGCGTCGCCTCGCGGACTGCTCAGGTGGCCCGCCGATTGCAGGTCGGCAAGCCTGCGGCGTGTCATGCGGCGAGTTGGCCTGCAGTTCACGGGTGCGTGTGGGGCGGCGTGATTGAGTGGACCGATGACGACACCCTCGCTTCGCCGCATCTTCGCGACCGCGTGCTTTGTGGTCGTTGCGCTCGGACTGGCGTCTTGTTCCTCGGACGATCCCAAGACGCCGAAGTCCACGCTGAACTTGACCGTTACGCCGGCGGCTCCGGGGTCGGCGCCGACGCACGTGACACTCACGTGCGAGCCGACCGGCGGCGATCACGCCAACGCCGAAGCGGCCTGTACCGCGTTGGCGGCGGTGGGTGGCGACTTCGACAAGCTCACCGGCGATCCCACCGCCGTCTGCGTGCAGGTCTATGAGCCGGTCGATGCCGCGGTGACCGGCACCTGGCAGGGCAAGCAGGTGGACTGGCGCAAGGTGTTCGGCAACAAGTGTGAACTGAGCGCCCGCACCACGCCAGTCTTCTAGCGCGCACCACCCCTGGTCTTCCACGTCAGGCGCACCACGCCGGTCTTCTAGGGCGCCCGCACCTCCGCTCTTTTAGGGCGCCCGCAGCGCGTCGATCTCGCGCTCGACCGCGGCGAGCAATTCGACCGGGCAACCCCCAATAGTCGTAGATGCCGCCGCGTTCCCGATTGCTGCCGCACACCACGAACACCCCGGTGCCGAGCGCGCGTTTGAGGTGACCCGCCAGCCAGCCGACGAACCCGCTGTTGTCCAGCCCGGCGGGGAAGTGGAACGAGAACAGGCCGAACTTCTCCACCTCGGCGCCGTCGGCCTCGGCGACTGGGACGAGCGCGCTCCACCTCTCCGCGTCGCGCACCACCGCCAGCGTGTGCGGGGTCAACGGCGGCGGGTCGGCCAGCGGGGATTCCCGGAAACACCACACGCCCGCGTGCACGTCGAGCTCGGCGGCCGCGATGACCTGCCGAAGTCGTTGCGCGGTCTGGGTTTCGGTCTCGATGCTGATGTCCACCACCGGGCAACGGTAGCGATCGGCCGCTCAAATAATTCTTTAACTGGCCGATCAGTTAATGATACGATCGCCGCATGGCCCGCACCGTCGACCCGAATCGTGTTGCCGAACGCCGGCGCGCCATCACCCTGGCCGCCGCCGAACTGTTCGCCGACCACGGCTACGAGCGCACCACGGCCACCCAGATCGCCCGTGCCGCCGGACTGAGCTCGGGCAGCGTCTTCTACTATTTCAAGGACAAGGCCGCCGTCTTTCGCTCGATCTTCGAGCAGTCGATTCCCGAGCACACCGAACTCATCGCGCGCCACATCGACCGAACCGATTGCCTCGCCGCCATTCTCGACATCGTCGACGGGCTGGCCGGCGAGGTGCTCGACTCGTCGGCACCCGGGCTGATGTTCGAGCTGCTGCGCCGTCTCGGCCACGACGAAGAATTGGCGAAGATCGTGCTGGACGACGCGCGACTCAGCGCCGAGGCCCTCGCCGCGCTACTCGATCGCGGCATCCGTACCGGGCAGATCGACCCGGGCTTCGAACCCAGGGAAACCGCGCGCTGGATTCTCGCCGTCGTCGACGGCGCTTTTCTCAACGCAGACCCCGCCGACCCATACGACCCGCGCCCGCTGGTGCGCGCGACCGTGTCCCGGCTGCTGCGACCGATCGAAACGGAGCACCCATGACGACCACGTCCGCGCCCACTGTGCTGCGCTTTTCCAAGGTTTGGGCCTGGCTGTTCGCGGTCGGCGGGCTCGCCGTCGGCTGCGGTATCGGTTTCGCCGTGCATCCCGTCGGCCGCTGGGTCACCGACACCTTCGACGGGAGCCCCGGGCCGCTCAAACTCGCGATGAGCGTGCCGACGGGGTGGCTCGTGGTGGTCACCACGCTCGTCGGAGCTGTTGCGGGCGTTGTGCTTTACGAGGCGGCCCGCGCCGAAAGCCTTACGCTCACCGTCGCCGATGATTACGTCGAGCTGGTGAAAGACGGTCGCGCGCAGCACGTGCCACGCAAGCGAGTCGCCGCCGTGTTCCGCGAGGGCGCCGACCTGGTGTTCACCGACCGGGACAAACGCCGGCTCGCGCGCTTCGGCGCAAACGACCTGAGCCGCACCGACATCGAGAACGCCTTGCGCGATCACGGCTATCCGTGGCTGGATCAGAATGACCCGTTCGGCGCGGACTACATCCGCTGGGTCGAGGGCCGCCCGGAGACCGGGCAGGCCGTCGACGCCGCCCTGCGCGCCCGTCGGCGCGCGCTCGCCGACGAAAAGCCCCTCGACGTCGAAGAACTCGACGAGGAACTGCTCGATCTCGGCGTTGACGTCCGGGATCGCCAGGGGGAGCAGCACATTCGAGTCTTCGACCTCTCGGGCTAGCACTACTCAGGCGAACACGGCCCGATTACGCTGTGCCCACTCGGCATAACTCGCGGGCAGCCGGCCGAGTACGCGCCGCACGTCCGGGCTGATCTCCTGCTCGGCGGCGGTCGGTTCGCCGAGAATCGACAGCGTGTGCTCGACCACCGGTTCGGGCATGAACTGCGACATCCCCGTATATGCCTGCGTCCGAGTCAATTCCACGAATCGGACCGGCGCGTCGAGCGCGGTGCCGATCGCCTCGGCCTGCTCCCGCGGCGTGCTCAGGGCGGGCCCGGTCAGCGTGTAAATCTGCTCGGCATGCCCGTCCTCGGACAACGCGGCGGCCGCCACCGCGGCGATATCGGCCGGATCGATGGACGGCAAACCGATCGCACCGAACGGTGCCGCGACCGTCCGCTCGGCCCGCACGGATTCCGCCCACGCATAGGTATTGGCGAAGAAACCCGACGGCCGCAGGATCGTCCAGTCCAACCCGGACCGTTGAATGGCCTGCTCGTAAGCGGTCAGCCGCGCATACCCATCGGCCCCGGCTCTGGTCGCCACGCCCTGCGACGACACGAACACCACCCGCCGGACACCGCCCGCCTTGGCGACCTCCAGCACCCGCTCCGGATCCGGCCCACCCATCAGCTGCTCGCCGGTGACGAGCAGAAACAGCGCGTCAGCACCCGCGACGGCAGGGGCGAGGCTGCCCGGATCGGCCAGATCGGCGATCACTGAACGCACACCGTCCGGCCACTCGACGTCCCTGCTGCCCCGCGAGACCGCGGTGACCTCCTGACCCGCCTCGGCCAGGTTCCGCACGAGGTGCGCGCCAATATTTCCCGTTGCTCCGGTAACCACGATCATTTTGCTCACTCCATTTAGTTAGTTGGCTGACTTAAATGAAGCTATCGGATGAACACCCAGCGTGTCTATAGTTAGTTATGTGACTAACTCAGCAGCCCAGGATCGCCCGAAGGGTGGTAAACGCGAGCGACTCGGCGCCGCCGCGGCCCGCGTGTTCCACGAGCAGGGGGTCGAGAAGACCACCATCGCCGACATCGCGCGCGCCGCCGACGTCCCGGTCGGCAACGTCTACTACTACTTCAAAACCAAGGACCAGCTGGTCCGGGCCGCGATCGGCGCGCACGACCAGGCGCTGAGCGTCCTGATCGCGATGCTCGAACAGCTGCCGACGCCACCGGACCGGCTCAAAGCGCTGATCGGCGGCTGGGTCGATGAGCGCGAGACGGCCGCCCGGTTCGGCTGTCCGTCGGGCACCCTCGCCACCGAACTGGACAAGCGCGCCGACGGCCTCGACCGCGAGCTCGCGGACGTCATGCGCCAGCTGGTCGACTGGATCGAGGGGCAGTTCGAGGCCATGGGCCGCCCGGATGCCAGGGAGCTCGCCGTCGCACTGTTCGCCGCCTATCAGGGAATCTCGTTGCTCACCAACACCTTTCGTGAGCCCGAACTGATGGTGGCGGAAGGGGATCGGCTGGCGCGCTGGATCGACTCGCTCGTGCCATGAGCCGCTGGCCCTCCGGAATTCTCGAACCACCCCTTGCATTCGATGCATTGCCGATATATCGTCGATAACATGAAGCAAACACGAGAGCATGAGGAGGCATTCATGGAACACCAAGGACATCGAGAATTCGGACGGCGCGGCCCCTGGCAGCGTCAGGGCGAGGACGTAGATCCCCGTCAGCGATTCCGCCGCGGCGGACGGCACGGTCACGGTCCCGACTTCGGGCCGGGCTTCGGCCCAGGTTTCGGGCCGGGCTTCGGACCGCACTTCGGTCGCGGTCGAGGCCGCGGCGGTCGTGGCAGGCGCGGCGACGTGCGGGCGGCGGTCTTGCTGCTGCTCACCGAGCGGCCGATGCACGGCTACGAGCTGATCCAGCAGATCCGCGAGCGCAGCGACGACGTCTGGCGTCCGAGCCCGGGGTCGATCTACCCCGCGCTGGCACAGCTGGAGGACGAGGGCCTGGTCCTCATCGAGAAGGTCGCCGGGCGCAAGACGGCTCAGCTGACCGAGACGGGCACCACCTACGTCACCGAGCACAAGGACGAACTGGGTGACCCGTGGGCGGACGTCAAGGAAGACGTCGGCGCGCAGGCCATCGACCTGCGGGAACTCGTCGGTCAACTGATGGGCGCGGTGGCGCAGGTCGCGCAGGCCGGTACTCCCGGTCAGGCGGCCAAGGCGGCGGAGCTGCTCACCGAGACCAGGAAGTCCCTTTACCGAATCCTGGCCGAAGATGAGACCCCCGAAAAGTAACGGGGGGTGAAACACCCCGCTGGAGCGCGCATTTGGGGCGGGTTCAGTAGATCATTGTGAGATGCGACAGTTCCGGGGTTTGTGGGTTTGGGGAATTTCACACTTGGGTAGGGTGATGCTGGTTGCCGCACTCGCCATAGTCGCGATGGTCGGCGCCGGCGCGGCACAGGCCGCGCCGACCGGCTACCGCCCGCCCGAGATCCCCACCCAGCCCGGCCCGCCGCAGTCCGATCATCTCGCCGCGGCAGCGTATCTCAAGAATCATACGAACGTGGTTCCGTTGCGCACCAATGATTTCGGCTGCAAGCCGAACGCCGCGCACCCGCGGCCGGTGGTGCTCGCACACGGCACCGATTCCAACGCCTACTCGGACTACTCGGCCATCGCGCCGCAGCTCGCCGCCGCCGGATTCTGCGTTTTCGCGCTCAACTACGGCGGCAGCCCGGGGGCCGACAGCTACGGCACCGAGGACGTGGTGCTCAGCTCGTATCAGATCGGCGACTTCGTCGACCAGGTGCTCGCCGCGACCGGTGCCACCCAGGTCGACCTGGTCGGCTTCTCCCAGGGCGCCACGGTGACCCGGTTCTATGTGAACAAGCTCGGTGGCGCGCCGAAGGTCGGCAAGTGGATCGGCCTCGCGTCACCGAGCTACGGCGGGGTGATGTACGGACTGGTGCCCATCGTGCAGGCGGTACCGGGCGGATTGCAGGCGTTCGCGCGGGTGACCTCGCTCGCCGCGGTGCAGCAGGCGCAGGGTTCACAGGTCATGGTCGAGCTCAACGCGGGCGGGGACACCGTGCCCGGCCCGAAGTACACGACGATCGGCAGCAAGGTCGACGAGATGATCCAGCCGAACAGCAATATCGCCTTGCGCGGGCCCGGCGCGGAGAACATCTCGCTGCAGGATCGGTGCCCGGTCGACCTGACCGGACACTTCCACATGGTCTACGACCCGTACGTGCAGCAGCTGCTGCTGACCGTGCTGGATCCGAGCAGCCCGGCGCCGGTCTGCCGTCCGGTGATGCTCGGCACCGGTATTCCGGAAGTGATCATCGCCGGGAACTCGTGAGCGAGCGTCAGCGAGTGAACCGTAGGTACAGTGCGCCCTCGCGCGCGACGGAACCGTGCGTCAGCGAGGTGGAGTCGTGAGCGAGCGTCAGCGAGTGAACCGTAGGTACAGTGCGCCCTCGCGCGCGACGGAACCGAGCGTCAGCGAGGTGGAGTCGTGAGCGAGCCGGGCGCAGGGCGGCCGGGCGGGGGACAGCTCACCCCGACCGACCGCAATGGAGTTCTACCAGCTTCGGGCTGCTGGATCGGGGACATTCGGTCGTCTCACTAGAATGAGACGACCGTGTTCGTCCGCTTCCGGGAGTTTGCCGTGACCATTCAGCCTGTTCGCCTGTTCGGCGATCCCATTCTGCGCGCCCGCGCGGCGGAGGTCACCGCATTCGACCGGGAACTGCAGCAGCTGGTGACCGACCTGACCGACACCATGCACGACGATGGTGGCGTCGGCATGGCCGCACCGCAGATCGGAGTGGGGTTGCGTGTTTTCGTGTACGACACTCATGACGCCGCGGGGCATCTGGTGAACCCGCGGTGGGAAGTGGTCGGCGACGAGGAGCAGGTCGGGCCCGAGGGCTGCCTATCGATTCCGGGGGTGCGCTACGACACACGGCGCGCGCTGCGGGTGCGGGCGACCGGCGTCGACATGCACGGTGCGCCGGTCGAATTCGCCGCCGAGGGACTGCTGGCCCGGTGCGTACAGCACGAGACCGACCATCTGGACGGTGTGCTGTTCATCGATCGGCTGGACCCGGCCGATCGCAAGGACGCGATGCGGACCATTCGTGAATCCAATTGGTTCAGTGCGGGTGTGACGGCGCGGCCGTCGCGGTCGGCCGGGGGGACGGCAGCCGGCGGGGCGGGTATACGCAGTGGTACCGGCCAAGCCAGTCCATTCGGGCGGGGTCGCTGATGCGCATCGTCTTCGCAGGCACGCCGGATCCGGCCGTGCCCTCGCTGCGGCGGTTGATCGAATCCGATCGCCACGAGGTGATCGCCGTGGTGACCAGGCCCGACGCCGTCGCCGGCCGCGGGAGGAAGGTGACGAGATCACCGGTCGGACTGCTGGCCGACGAACACGGAATTCCGGTGCTCACGCCGCGCCGGCCGTCCGAACCCGAGTTCATCGAAGAGCTCACCGCGCTGGCCCCCGACTGCTGTCCGGTGGTGGCCTACGGTGCGCTGCTGCCGCAACGAGTACTCGACGTCCCCCGGCTCGGCTGGATCAACCTGCACTTCTCGCTGTTGCCCGCCTGGCGCGGCGCGGCGCCGGTGCAGGCCGCGATCGACGCGGGCGACGAGTTCACCGGCGCGTCGACCTTCCAGATCGAGGCCGGGCTCGACACCGGTCCGGTGTTCGGCATGGTGACCGAGAAGATCGCCGTCACCGACACCGCGGGCGGGCTGCTCGACCGGCTCGCCATCAGCGGCGCGCAGTTGCTCGAAGCGACCCTCGACGGGGTGGAAGACGGGACCCTGCAAGGGGTTCCGCAGGCCACCGAGGGCGTCTCGCACGCTCCCAAGATCACCGCCGACGCCGCGCACATCCGTTGGGATCTGCCCGCGCTCGCCATCAACCGCCGCATCCGCGCCGTCACCCCGGCCCCCGGCGCGTGGACCGAGGTCGATGGCAATCGACTGAAGCTCGGTCCTGTCGAAATGGTCGAGGAAGAGCTGCCGCCGCGGAGCATCGAGGTCCGCAAGTCCGGCGTCTACGTCGGCACCGCGACCACCGCCCTGCGCTTGGATCAAGTTCAGCCGCAAGGCAAACGCATGATGGCGGCACTCGACTGGGCGCGCGGCGCGCGATTGCAGCCGGGCGCGGTGGTCGAGTGACGATCTTCGATCGTCAGATCGGCACGCCTCGAGCGCGGCCGATGGCACGCAGTCTTTCTATCCGTGGCGATGCGCCGCGACCTCGACGAGAGCGGTGGACCATGACAGCACGGTGCGAGATCAACCTGGCCGACGGGGCTGGTTTCGAGCAGTGCGCGGTGGTCGAATGACACCCCCGGAACGCAAGCGCGGCAACGAGTCTCGCGATTCTCAGCGCCCTGCACGGGCGAAGTCGGGCAGTTCCGACGAGCCGAATGGTGACCGCTCAGTGCGTCGGACGGGATCGTCGAAGCCGAGCGGAAGCGGCGCTCGGACCTCGGCGGGCCGATCGGAATCGGGGCGGGGCGGGGCGGTTCGAGGTGGTTCCCGCTCGGAGCAAGCCGGCCGGCCAGCCGCGTCGGCGAAACGTGGTGGCGGACCGAAGGATCGGGGAACTGCCTCGGGTGGACGTCCTGGTGCGAGCGATGCTGTCGACGCGCCGCGGCTCGTCGCACGCGATGTGTTGCGGGCGGTGCGGGAGCGAGACGCGTACGCGAATCTTGTGCTGCCCGGGCTGCTTCGGGAGCGGCGGATCACGGGGCGGGACGCGGCGCTGGCGACCGAGCTCACCTATGGGGCGTGCCGTTCGCGCGGGCTGCTCGACGCGGTGATCGAGGCGGGAGCGGGTCGGCCGATCGCGGAGATCGATGGGCCGTTGCTGGATGTGTTGCGGCTCGGGGTTTATCAGCTGCTGCGTACGCGGATCGGGGCGCACGCGGCGGTGGATACCTCGGTCGCTTTGGCGCGTGCCGAATTCGGTGCGGGCAAAGCGGGATTCGTGAACGCGGTGCTGCGGCGCGCCGGGGAGAAGACGGTCGAGGAGTGGGTGCGGCAGCTCGCGCCGTCGGATCCGGTGGGGCGGTTGGCATTCGAGTTCGCGCATCCGGTGTGGATCGCGCAAGCATTCGCCGACGCGCTCGGCGCACGGGCGGGGGAGCTGCGGGACGCGCTGGCCGCCGATGACGCGCGGCCCGCGGTCCACCTCGTTGCCCGGCCCGGTGAAATCACCGCCGAAGAATTGGCCCTGGTCACCGGTGGTGAAGAGGGCCGTTGGTCGCCATACGCGGTCTATTTGGACGGCGGCGATCCCGGCAAACTCGAACCGGTCCGCGAAGGCATGGCCGGTGTGCAAGACGAAGGCAGTCAGCTCGTCGCGCTCGCGTTGACCCGCGCGCCACTGCACGGGCCGGACGGCGGCCGCTGGCTGGACCTGTGCGCCGGACCGGGCGGCAAGGCCGCACTGCTCGGCTCCCTCGCCGCGATCGACGGCTTCCGCGTCGACGCGGTCGAACCCGCCGAACACCGCGCCGAACTCGTCCGCAAGTCCGTGCACGGCCTGCCCGTCGACGTCCACGTCAAAGACGGTCGCGACAGCGGACTCACCCCCGGCTACGACCGCATCCTGGTGGACGCGCCATGCACCGGCCTCGGCGCACTTCGCCGCCGCCCCGAGGCTCGCTGGCGCCGCACCCCCGCCGACGTCGCCGAACTGGTCACCCTGCAGCGCGAATTGCTCACCGCCGCATGGGATCTCCTCCGCCCCGGCGGCGTCCTCCTGTACTCCACCTGCTCCCCCCACCTCTCGGAAACCGTAGTAGTCGTAGCCGACACAGTCCGCCGCCTAGGCGCCGAACAACTCGACACCCGAGACCTCCTCCCCGGCGTCACCGACCTAGGCGACGGCCCCACCGCCCAACTCTGGCCCCACCGCCACGGCACCGACGCCATGTTCATGTCCGCCCTCCGCAAACCCTGACCACCCCGCACACCGCGCACGATTCACCCAACGATTTCGTGCGACGCGGTAGTCCTGATCGAGGGGGAACTGGTGTTGGTGGCTTCTCGGGCGATGCCGGCACCAGTTCCCCGTGATCAGTCGTCCAACGCTGATTCCATTTGTCCAAGCTTGGGCGCGTGGTAATCCTGCAGACTGGCGTTTATGGCATTGACGTGGGAAGACGTGGTCAAACTCGCCACTGCGCTGCCGGGGGTCGAGGAATCGACTTGGTGGCGCAGTCCGGCGTTGAAGGTGGGGGGTAAAGGGTTCGGGCTGTTGCGTATCGAGGCGGAGGGCGGCTTGGCGCTGGTGTGTGACCTGTCCGAGAAGGAGGCGTTGCTGGCCTCCGGTGACCCGGCGTTCTACACCACGCCGCATCACGACGGTCATGGGTTCATCCTCATCGATCTGGATCGCGTTGCCCCGGAACAGCTTCGCGAAATGCTCGATGACGCATGGTGGCTCACCGCCCCGCCCAAGGTGCGGGCGCAGCGTGAGTTCCAAACTTATTGAGCCGGCTACTCCCGGCTGGACTGTTCCCGCAGGCGCGCAAGGGTTTTCGCGAGGATGCGGGAGACGTGCATTTGTGAGATCCCCATCTGCTGGGCGATCTGGGTCTGCGTCATCGATTCGAAGAACCGCATGGTGAGGATGCGCCGCTCCCGCTCGGGCAGCCCGGCCAGCAGTGGGCGAATCGCGACATACTCTTCGACGCGGTCGAATTGGGTCTCTTCCTCACCGAGGGTGTCCAGCAGTGAGGCGTCGGTGTCGCGGCCGAGGGTGGCCGCGTCGATGGAGCTCGGCTGGTAGGCGTTGCCCGCGATGACGGCCTGGGTCACCTCGTCCGGGTCGACGTCGAGTTCCGCGGCGATCTCTTTGGCGGTCGGCGATCGGCCGAGGCGCTGGGAGAGCGCGTCGATGGCCGCGCCGATGCGCAGATGGGTTTCCTTGACCCGGCGCGGCACCCGCATGGCCCAGGTGTTGTCGCGGAAGTAGCGGCGGACCTCGCCCATGATGGTCGGCACCGCGAAGGACAGGAAGTTGGAGCCGCGCTCGACGTCGAAGCGGTCGACCGCGTGCACCAGCCCGACCCGCGCCACCTGGGTGAGATCGTCGAACGGCTCACCGCGCCCGCTGAATTTGCGCGCGATGTGATCGGCGAGCGGGATGCAGCGGCTGATCAGTTCGGCACGGATCGCGGTGTGCCGCGCGGTCCCCGGCTTGCTCGCGCCGAGCTGTTCGAAGAGCAACCCGACGTCGTCGTAGCTGGCGACGGTCTTTACGGCTTCGAGGGTTTCGGTTTCCTCGGCGGCATCCTCGGTGGTGACGGTCTCCGCGTCGTCGGCGGGGGTTTCCGCCTCATCGGTGACGGTATCGGCGTTGTCGTCGCGATCGGAGTCGAACACGGTGTCCTCGTCCGCCACTACGCTTTCCCCCGGACCCGACGGAACTCGACCGTCGTCGGATATCCGGAAATCGTCGAATCGAACGAGTCCTGGGTGGCCTGTACCTCGTCGGTGAGCGTGCGCAGCACATGCCAGCCGAAGCTGCGCTGATCCGGCAAGCCCGCCTTGGCGGCGATACCACTGACGCGGACCAGCAGTTCGGTCTCGCCGACGGTGAATCGACAGTTCAAGCTGGTGTCGGGCGCGGCGACAGCGATCAGCGTGGAGCAGACCTCGTCGACGGCCAGCCGGATGTCGGCCACCTCGTCCAGCGTGAAATCGCTTAGTAGCACCAGAGTTTCGGCGAGCCCACGAACGATGGGCAGCTGTGTGACCGATGCGGCCACCCGAATCTCCACCGGGGTGCTGTAGAGCCCCTGTTCCGCCGAAATGTTGATCACCCTCATCAGGCTACCCACTCGCGCGCTGGGCAACCCCCACTACCGATAGACTGCGACGTTGTGTCCACCCCGACTTACGCGCGACCGGCCGTCCCGATGATCGCCCCCTCCATCCTTTCCGCCGACTTCGCGCACCTCGCGGACGAGGCGCGAGCGGTCGCCGGCGCCGACTGGCTACACGTCGATGTGATGGACGCGCACTTCGTGCCGAACCTGACAGTTGGGCTCCCGGTGGTCGAGAGCCTGCTGAAGGCGACCGATATTCCCCTCGACTGCCATCTCATGATCGATGACCCGGGTCGTTGGGCACCACCGTACGCCGAGGCGGGCGCGCACAATGTGACTTTCCACGCCGAGGCGACCGACGATCCGGTCGCGGTGGCCCGCGATATTCGCGCGGCGGGCGCCAAGGCCGGTCTCTCGGTGAAGCCGAACACGCCGATCGAGCCGTACCTGGAGATTCTGCGGTCGTTCGACACGCTGCTGGTGATGAGCGTCGAGCCCGGTTTCGGCGGTCAATCGTTCATCGCCGAGGTGCTGGACAAGGCCCGCACGGTGCGCAGGCTGGTCGACGCGGGCGAGCTGCGGCTGCTGGTGGAGATCGACGGCGGCATCAATACCGACACCATCGAGGCCGCCGCGGAGGCGGGCATCGACTGCTTCGTCGCCGGGTCCGCGGTGTACAACACGGCGGATCCGAGTGCCGCCGTCGAGAAGCTGCGCAGGCAAGCCGCCGCGCTGCGAACGGCCTGATCCGCGAAATCGCTTACAACGCGCGGACTTTGCGGGTGCCGATGGCACGGGTCGCCTCGATCACCGCGTTGAGCGGCGGCCGGGTGGTCGCCGACTCGGGCGGGCGGATCCAGGTGCGATAGCCGGTGTGCTCGTCGTCCGGTGACGGCAGCACCACCTGACTGCCGGTGCAGGCGACCGTCGCGTACATCCGGAACAGCTCGGCGGAGACCGCGGCGCTCAGGGTGTCCGGGCGGTACGGGCCGGTCAGGAAGGTCCAGCGCTTGGCGCGCGGATGATCGACGATCGGCCCGGCGATGGTGGCCTGCTCGAGCCGTTGCCGCACTCGCTCGCCGAGATCGGCGGGCATGGTGATGGCACCGTAATGGGCGCCGATATGCAGCAGAATGCGACGCGAAGTGGGATCGATCGAGGCGGGCAGGTGCAATTCGCGGCGGTACTGCACGCAGCGAACTTCCAGCGTCGAATCGAGAAGAGTGGTCACTCCGCGCCCCCAACTATGTCGAACTTGATTTGACCCACTGTGGTTATCTGACTTCCTCGAGTGGTGGACAATCCCTGGGTCGAACTTCCTGGGTCCGCAGGAGCGTCACCAGGTCGAACGGTTCAGCATTGAACTGCTCGGGTCGGAAGTTGAACGGTAGGAATCAGCTACATAACAATATTGCGTCTATTTCGGTCACGGCGCAAGCAAACGTTAAAAGCGTGTCGCAACTGGGTATGCGGAAGATTCGCGGGTTTGCTAGAAGTCTGCAAAACGCAACTATGCGGTATCAATAGTGCGATCAAACAATTCTTGTCGACAACAAATGCGCGTTATATCCGCATGTTCGAACTCAATTCAGTATTAATTCGTTATTGGCCGTTTGCTCTGGCGGGCGTCGCCTGGCCGATGGTTTGGTTCCCTGCGCGGTTGCCGGGAACCGGTCCGAAGGTTCCTTGGGTGGAACCGTGCTGCCGGCTACGACGAGCCGTCGTTAAGCTGGGGTCCAGCGGCATCGACCGGCGGGAATACCCGTCGCTGCCGGGCTGTTCCGCAACCGGGGACAACGACGCGATAGGGAGTCAGGCATGTTCACAGGCATCGTCGAGGAACTGGGCGAGATCGTCGCCACCGAGCGGCTGGCCGACGCCGCCCGGCTGACGATCCGGGGCGCGCTGGTGACCTCCGATGCCGGGCACGGCGATTCGATCGCGGTGAACGGCGTATGCCTGACCGTCGTCGAGGTAGTCGGCGGCGATTCGTTCACCGTCGACGTGATGCAGGAGACGCTGAACCGCTCCAGCATCGGCAAGCTGGACACCGGCTCCAAGGTCAACCTGGAACGGGCCGCCGCGCTGAACAGCCGCCTCGGCGGACACCTCGTGCAAGGCCACGTCGACGGCACCGGCACCGTGCTCTCCCGCACCCCCTCGGAGAACTGGGAGGTCGTGCGCGTCTCCCTGCCCGACGCGATCGCCCGCTATGTGGTGGAGAAGGGCTCGATCACCGTCGACGGCATCTCGCTCACCGTTTCCGGCCTCGGCATCGCCGACGAGCCCGCCGAAGCCGACAGCAGGGATTGGTTCGAGGTCTCGCTCATCCCCACCACACTCGCCCTGACAAACCTGGGCTTTGCCACCGTCGGCACGACGGTCAACCTGGAGGTGGACGTCATCGCCAAGTACGTCGAACGATTGCAGCAGCGCGGGTGAACGGCCGGGCGGTCAACATCCGCGAGCCAGGCCGTAGTGTAGGGGCGGACCTATTTCGAGATGGAGCACAACAGACGTGACCAGGTTCGACACCATCGAGCGCGCAGTCGCCGACATCGCCGCCGGTAAAGCCGTTGTCGTCGTCGACGACGAGGACCGCGAGAACGAGGGCGACCTCATTTTCGCGGCCGAGAAGGCCACCCCGGAGCTGGTGGCCTTCATGATTCGCTACACCTCCGGTTATATCTGTGTGCCGCTGACGGGTGACGACTGCGACCGCCTCGGCCTGCCGCCGATGTACGCGATGAACCAGGACAAGCACGGCACCGCCTACACCGTGTCGGTCGACGCCCGCGAGGGCATCACCACGGGTATCTCGGGTGCCGACCGCGCCACCACCATGCGGCTGCTCGCCTCCGACGAGGCCAAGGCCGACGACTTCACCCGGCCCGGTCACGTGGTGCCGTTGCGCGCGAAGGACGGTGGCGTGCTGCGCAGGCCCGGCCACACCGAGGCCGCGGTCGACCTGTCCCGAATGGCAGGCCTGCGTCCGGCGGGCGTGATCTGCGAGATCGTCAGCCAGAAGGACGAGGGCCACATGGCCCGCACCGAGGAGCTGCGCGTCTTCGCCGACGAGCACAACCTCGCGATGATCTCCATCGCCGACATGATCGCCTGGCGGCGCAGGCACGAGAAGCACGTCATCCGGGTCGCCGAGGCGCGGATCCCCACGGCGCACGGCGAATTCATGGCCGTCGGTTACCAGAGCATCTACGACGAGGTCGAGCATGTCGCGCTGGTGCGCGGCGATCTCGCCGACGGCGACGATGTGCTGGTGCGGGTGCATTCGGAGTGCCTCACCGGTGACGTGTTCGGCTCGCTGCGCTGCGACTGCGGGCCGCAGCTGGACGCCGCGCTGGAAATGGTGGCCGAGGAAGGCCGCGGCGTGGTGCTCTACATGCGCGGGCACGAGGGCCGCGGCATCGGGCTGATGCACAAGCTGCAGGCCTACCAGCTGCAGGACTCCGGCCACGACACGGTCGACGCGAACCTGGAGCTCGGGCTGCCCGCCGACGCGCGGGACTACGGCACCGGCGCGCAGATCCTGGTCGATCTCGGGATTCGCTCGATGCGGCTGCTCACCAACAATCCGGCCAAGCGGGTCGGCTTGGACGGTTACGGCCTCGCGATCACCGAACGGGTGCCGATGCCGTTGCGCGCCAACGCCGAAAACCTGCGGTACCTGCGGACCAAGCGCGACCGGATGGGCCACGACCTGATCGGGCTCGACGACATCGATCTGGGCGAGACCGCCCGCTAAATCACGGAGAGGCAGACATCGATGAGCGGTACCGGCGTACCGACTTTCGCGCTCGCGGATGCCAAGGACCTGAAACTCGGCATCGTCGCGTCGCGCTGGCACACCACGATCTGCGACACCCTGGTGGCGAACGCCGAGCAGGTGGCCAAGGACGCCGGAGTCCTGCACGTCACGGTGGTGCGGTGCGCGGGCGCGATGGAGCTGCCGGTGGTGGCACAGGAGCTGGCTCGCTCACACGACGCGGTGGTCGCGCTCGGTGTGGTGATCCGTGGTGGCACACCGCATTTCGAGTACGTCTGTGATGCGGTGACCGCCGGGCTCACCCGGGTCTCGCTGGATGCGGGCACACCCGTTGCGAACGGAGTGCTCACCACCAACGACGAGGAGCAGGCACTGGACCGCGCCGGGCTACCCGGTTCCGCCGAGAACAAGGGCGAGCAGGCTTGTGCGGCGGCACTCGATGCCGCGCTCACGCTGCGTTCGCTTCGGCAGTCGGCGTAGTGGGCGAGCGGACTCACTACGTGCCGCTGGTCCAGGTTGGCCGGAGTCGGTCTGACTGGGCGTTGTCAGCTGAGGTTGGGCGGGATTCGCCTCGCGGGGCGTTGCCAACTGAGGTCGGGCGGGATTTGTTTCGCGGGGCGGTGTCGTCCGGGGTTGTGCGGCCGTCCTACCGTGCGTTGCTCGGCGAGGTCCGTCCTGTTGGGCGTTTTCGGCAACGCACGTGGAGGTGCGCGTAACTCATGCCTGTCGCACGTATCTTTCGAAGGAACGCTGAAACTGTTGCGGGACAGGGTGATCCGTCCCACTGGGAGCTCGAGGTGCGTCCGCGGCGTGCGGTGCGTACCGCACGGATCGTCGCCGCCGTGATCGCTGTCGCCTTCCTCGCCGGCGGCATCTGGCTGCGTAGCGGATCGACCGGCGTGAACTTCCGGGTCGCCGACCAACTCGCGATGATCGGCATCGGCCTACTCATCGCCGCCGCCGTCCTGCTGCTCACCCGCCCCCGCGTGCGTGTCGGTGCCACCGGTGTCTCGGTCCGAAACATCCTGGGCGACAGTGACTTTCCCTGGGACACCGTCCGCGGTGTCACCTTCCCCGACAAAAAAGCCTGGGCCCGCCTGGAACTCGTCAATGACGACTACGTTCCCATGCTCGCCATCCGTTCCAACGACAAGGAACACGCCGCCCAGGCCATGGACAAACTCCGCGAACTCGGCGCGAAGTACACCGCCGACCAGGAGTGACTCGGGGACGACGACACGGTTCGCGTGTCGGGGGTTCATGCGGCGGCAAGGCGTGGGTGGGCCGTTAGCCTGCACTTATGCAGACCGGTGCGCTCGTCCTTGCGGCGGCCCTCGCCGAGGATCCGCTGATGACTTATCTCTGGCCGCGGCCGGCAATGCGGGCACACGCGTTGCCGGACTTCTGGGATTCGCGCCTCGCGTCGCGCGCCGACACGGGCATGGTCGACTCGGCGTGTGACGAGGACGGGAACATCGTCAGCGTCGCGCTGTGGGAACCCGCCGGCATCGTCACATCGATCGCCAAGCCGTTCAGCCTGCTCCGAGCGCTGAAGGGGCACCTGCCGCGAGCACTCGCGGCGTCGCGCCAAATGGAAGACGTCCGCCCCGACACACCACACTTGTATCTGGCCGCAGTCGGCACCCGCCCGGACTCCCAACGACGAGGCTTCGCGTCATCGTTACTCGAACAACGCCTCGCCAGCTCCGTCGAACCCTGCTTCGTGGTCTGCAATTCCCGCGCGACCATCCCCTTCTACGAACGCTTCGGCTTCGTCCAGCAAGGCGAGCTCACGATCGACCACGGCCCCGTCGTCTACCCCATGCTCCTATCCCGCTGACCCCGATACCCAGCCTTCGTGATGACAGCGACGACGTGCTGGTCAGCGGTCGTCGCCGAGGACCGCACCTTCGCGGCGGGGGTCGGCGCCGCCTACCCAGCCTTCGCCGTCGTGTTGTAGTGCGCTGAGGCCACTGGATTGGGGGGCTACCGACACCTTGTGTCCTAGTTCGCGGAGGCGGGTTACCAGCGGGTCGTTGTTGCCGTTGTCGGTGGTGTTGATGCTCGGGTGTTCGCCGCCGAGGCCGGTTTCCGGGCTGTTGCCCGCGCCGAAGGAGAGGGCGGAGACGGCCTGTTGCGGGTCGAGGCCCCAATCCAGCATGCCGATGAGGGTTTTCACGACGAACTGGATGATCACCGAACCGCCGGGGGAGCCTGCGACGTGGGTGAGGGGGCCGCGGCTGCCGTCGGGTGCCTTGTCGAAGACCAGGGTGGGGGCCATGGAGCTGCGCGGGCGCTTGTTGGGCTGGACGCGGTTGGCCACGGGGGCGCCGTCGGTGCCGAGTGGGTCGGCGGAGAAGTCGGTGAGCTGGTTGTTCAGCACGAAGCCGTCGACGATGTGGAAGGAACCGAAGGCGGATTCCACGGTGGTGGTCATGGCGGCGGCGTTGCCGTACTTGTCCACCACGGAGATGTGGCTGGTGCCGTGTTCCGGCGGCTGCGGGCCGACGCCGACCGGGACGGGGCCGAAGTCGCCGGGCTGTGCGGTGCCCATGCTGTGGCCGCGGTCGATCAGCGCGGAGCGCTGCTTCAGGTAGTCCTTGTTCAGCAGGGTCTGCGGTGAATTGCCGGGCAGCGGAATGAAATCGGTGTCGGCGACGTACTTGTTGCGGTCGGCGTAGGCGAGGCGCTCGGCCTCCGAGATGAGGTGGACCGCGTCGGCCTTGGGCTTGCCACCGTTGCGGGCGTCGGCACCGGAGCCGAGGTTGTCCGGCGGCAGGGCGGCGAGGTCGAAGTTCTCCAGGATGCCGAGGGTCGAGGCGACCGTGATGCCGCCGGAGGACGGGCTCGGCATGCCGCAGATCTCGTGCGTGCGGTAGCTGGTGCACAGGGCGGTGCGCTTCTTCGCCTGGTAGTTCGCCAGGTCGGTGGTCGTGATCAGGCTGGGGGTGCGGCCGCCGGAAGTGGTGGTGGCCGCGTCCACGATGTCCTGCGCGATGGCGCCGGTGTAGAAGGCCTGGGCACCGTCGGAGGCGATGGCTCCCAACGTCTTCGCCATCGCCGGATTGGTCAGCATGGTGTCGGCGGGCTTGGCGGTGCCGTCGGGATTCAGGAAGTACGCCTTCGCGGCATCGTCCAGGGCGAGGTCTTTGGCCGACTCCGCGATCTGTCCGGCGAAGCGGGGGCTGATCGGGAATCCGTGATCGGCGAGCTGGATGGCCGGGTCGAACAGTTCGCGCCAGCCCGTCTTGCCGTGGTCGCGATGCGCCATCTCGAGCATCCGCAGAACGCCGGGTACGCCGATGGATCGCCCACTGGCCCGCGTGTTCGGCTTCGGCTGCGATCGATCGACGTCATCGACCCAGCGCAGATAGTTCTCGGTCGCCGCGGCGGGCGCGACCTCACGTCCGTCGTAGGCGTCGACGGATTTGCTGGCCGCGTCGTAGTACATCAGGAACGAGCCGCCGCCGAGGCCCGAGGCCTGCGGCTCCACCAAGCCGAGCACCGCCTGAGCCGCGATCAGCGCGTCCGCGGCGGTGCCGCCGTCCCGCAAGACCGCGCACGCCGCTTTCGTCGACACCGGGTTGGCCGTTGACACCGCGAACGTCTTCGTGTGGACCGGCGTCATCCCCGACCGGTATCCGGTGGCGATCTCCGGGTTGGTGCTGATGTCCTGCGTCTTACCGCCCGCGGCACCCGTGGGCGTCGCGGCCACCGGCGTTCCGTTCGGCACCGTGTCGCAGACGCCGGCTGCTTTGTCCTCGTCGGACGAACAAGCCGTGACTGTCCCGAGGGCGAGCAGCAAAGCCGCCGCCACACCCGTCCACGTTCCTCGCGCGCGCCTCATGGGGGGACTCTAACGCTCGGCACCGACACCGGGGAGGGGTTTGTCGTACCAACCGGGGGCGGCGGTTCGTCGATCAACAACATTGAGGCGGTTCATCGATCGCGCCGGAGGTTTCGTCGCGCCGAGGGTTCTCGCCTGTCGGGATGAACTCGGTTGCGCACCACCGCCTATCGCCAGGAACCGGCCGGTCCGTCGCGGCCCGCGGCGCCATGGCCTGCGACGACCTCGCGCACCGCAGACCGGTCGGTAGGCTGGTCCGGTGACGATCGAGGCGGTGCTCTTCGACTATTCCGGGACCTTGTTTCGACTGGAGGACGACGATTCGTGGGTCGACCAGATGGTCGACGCCGACGGCCGCGCCTTCGACGTGCACGAGAAAACCGAGATCCTGCGCAGGATGACCGCACCGGTCGAGCAACTCGTGCAGTTCGGCACCGACGGCCAATACGCCTGGGACAACCGCGACCTGGACCCGAAGCTGCATCGCCGGGCCTATACGGAGGTCCTGCGCAAGTCCGGCGTGCCGACCGACGACCAGGCGGCCATCCTCTACCAGCGCCTCATCGATCCACTGACCTGGACGCCCTACCCCGACGTCGAAGAGGTCCTCACGCTGCTTGCCGCCCAAGGCATTCAGGTCGCCGTGGTGAGCAACATCGCCTTCGACATCCGCCCCGCCTTCACCACCCGGAACTGGGACCGATACATCGACGCCTTCGCCCTCTCCTTCGAAATCGGCGCGGTGAAACCCGATCCCCGCATCTTCGCCGCCACCCTGGACAAGCTCGGCGTCGAACCCGAGGCGGCCCTGATGGTCGGCGACAGCGCCGAGGCGGACGGCGGCGCGACCGCCCTCGGCTGCCGATTCGCCCTGGTCGACCCGCTCCCGTCCCAAGAGCGCCCGTCCGGCCTGCTCGACGCCCTACGCGGTCACGGACTTTCGCGCTGACAATGATCGGTCCGGGCTGATCACGGTCGGGTCATTTTTGGGTCACGGTCATCGCGCCCGAGTTGTCCGACTCTCCCCGGTGATCTAGCGTTCTGCCCGCGCGCCCGTTGACTCGGGCCGAGTGTGGATCGGCAGTGGGGGGAGCGCCATGGGCGCCGAATTTTCGGACGATGATCTGGCCGTCGCCGAGCGATTATGGGCGCTGGGAGCGATGCCCGAGCCCGCGCGGGAAGCCAGGGAAGCGGCCCTGGGGCTGGCCGGATTCGGCGTCGCGTACGCGGCCCTGATGGGCCTGATGCTCGGGGGCGAAGCCGCGGGTGGTGCGGCGATCCAGTTCCTGTTCAGCTGGCTGCTCGCCCTGGTCGTCTGGGGATTCACCCGCGGCGCGAACGGTGTGCGCGTGCTGGCGATCATCCTGGCCGTCGCGCAGGCCGTGGTCGGCTGGCGAACCCACCCGCTCGACGTGCCGTTCGAGCAATGGATCGTGGCGGCGCTCTATTCACTCGCCGCGTCGACCGCCGTCGTCTACCAACTGAACCGCGCCGAAACCAGGACGTGGTTCGACATCGACGAGGCGTACGGCTCGTAACGGAAACGCTCCTGTCTGGCAGTGTGTTTCGGCGGATCACCGCGCGACCGTCCGGCCGGGCGCGCTGAACCCGGCGCTGTGCCAGACCTGTCGGACGTGCTCGATAGGCTTGATGGGTGGCAGATCCAGCGACGTACCGGCCCAAGCCGGGCACGATTCCCGTCGAACCCGGGGTGTACAAGTTCCGGGACGCACATCGGCAGGTCATCTACGTCGGCAAGGCAAAGAGCCTGCGCAGCAGGCTGAACTCGTACTTCGCCGACGTGGCTTCGCTGCATCCGCGTACCAGGCAGATGGTCACCACGGCGGCGAGCGTCGAGTGGACGGTCGTCTCCACCGAGGTGGAGGCGCTGCAGCTCGAATACAACTGGATCAAGGAATTCGACCCCCGCTTCAACGTGCGGTACCGCGACGACAAGTCGTATCCGGTGCTCGCGGTCACGCTGAACGAGGAGTTCCCCCGGCTGTTCGTCTATCGCGGCGCGCGCAAGAAGGGTGTGCGCTACTTCGGGCCCTACGCGCATGCCTGGGCGATCAGGGAAACCCTGGACCTGCTGCTGCGCGTGTTCCCCGCGCGCACCTGCTCCAACGGAGTGTTCAAGCGGCACAACCAGATCGGCCGCCCCTGCCTGCTCGGCTATATCGACAAGTGCTCGGCACCGTGCATCGGCCGGGTCAGCGCCGCGGAGCACCGCCAGATCGTGGAGGACTTCTGCGACTTCCTGGCCGGTCGCACCGACCGCATGGTGCGCCAGCTCGAGCGCCGCATGCAGGACGCCGCCGAGGACCTGGACTTCGAGAACGCCGCCCGCCTGCGCGACGACGTGCAGGCGCTGCGCCGCGCGCTGGAGAAGCAGGCCGTCGTGCTCGGCACCGGCACCGATGCCGATGTGATCGCCTTCGCCACCGACGAGTTGGAGGCGGCGGTACAGATCTTCCATGTCCGTGACGGGCGGGTCCGCGGCCAGCGCGGCTGGGTGGTCGACAAATCCGGCGATGCGATCGACGCACCGGAGGCGGGCAGCGAGCTGGCCGTGCTGGTCGAGCAGTTCCTCACCCAGTTCTACGGCGAACAGGTCTCGGTGGCCGAACTCGGCGAGGCCGAGCAGCCAGCGACCGTGGTGCCGCGCGAGGTGCTTGTTCCCGAACTCCCCGGCGACGCCGACCAGATCCAGGAGTGGCTGTCCAACCTGCGCGGCTCGGCCGTGCAGCTGCGGGTGCCGCAGCGCGGCGACAAGAAGGCCCTTGCCGAGACCGTGCAGCGCAACGCGATGGAGGCGCTGCAGCAGCACAAGCTCAAACGCGCGGGCGACCTCACCTCGAGATCGGCTGCGCTGCAAGCCATTCAAGACGCACTCGAACTCGACAGCGCCCCGCTGCGGATCGAATGCGTCGACATCAGCCACGTGCAGGGCACCGACGTGGTCGCGTCGCTGGTGGTGTTCGAGGACGGCCTGGCCCGCAAGTCCGAGTATCGCCACTACGCGATCAAGGAGGCCGCGGGCGACGGCCGTTCCGACGACGTCGGCAGCATCAGGGAGGTGACCAGGCGGCGCTTCTACAAGCTGCAGAAGGAACGCGACCTGATGGCGAGCGAAAACCTGGCGGAGGCCGAAAACGTCGACGGCACACCGGAACTCCTGTCGCGCCCCGGCATCGATCCGGACACCGGCCGCCCGCGCAAGTTCGCCTACCCGCCCAACCTCTACGTCGTCGACGGCGGCGCACCCCAGGTCGCGGCCGCCGCCGAGGTGCTCGACGAGCTCGGTATCACCGACGTCGCGGTGATCGGCCTGGCCAAACGCCTCGAGGAGGTGTGGGTGCCGGGGGAGAGCGACCCGGTGATCATGCCGCGCAACAGCGAAGCCCTGTTCCTGCTGCAACGGGTCCGCGACGAGGCGCACCGCTTCGCGATCACCTTCCACCGCAGCAAACGTTCCCGCCGGATGACCGCGTCCGCGCTGGACTCGGTGCCCGGGCTCGGTGCGGCGCGCCGAACCGCGTTGGTTACCCATTTCGGATCGGTCGCCAAACTGAAGCAGGCCACGGTGGAGGAGATCACCGAGGTCCCCGGCATCGGGCTGGCCACCGCCAAGGCGGTACTCGCTGCGCTGCAGGGGGGCTGAGAAACATCGGAATCATCGGCTTCCCTGCCATCCACCTATATCCTCGGTACCGTTCCATCACATATTTGTGAGCTAGCGTCAGCGAGCGGGCCAGGGAATCAGCGTCCACGTGCACCACAGAAGGTAATCGCGCATGTCTGCGCCCGATACCGGGACCAGTGCGGGATGATTCGAGAGGTACCCAGAGAGCGAGCGGAGCGAGTGAACCGACGACACAGCGTGCCACGGCGCACGGCGGCGCCGAGCGCCAGCGAGGTGCAGTCGTGTGCCGGATCCGGTAGGACATGACACGCGTCGAATCGAACAACACTGCGGGAAATCCGCGACAGACCGAGGGGCAGGCCAGCCCCTCGAGCGCTGTCGCGGCGGCGAACCCGCAGGTCGAGGTCGTCATCGTGACCGGACTATCCGGCGCGGGCCGCGGCACCGCCGCCCGCGTGCTCGAGGATCTCGGCTGGTACGTCACCGACAACCTGCCGCCGGAGCTGATCGGCCGGATGGTCGAACTCGGTGCGTCCGCCGAGCCGCCGATCCGCAGCCTCGCCCTGGTGATGGACGTGCGCAGCAGGTTTTTCACCGGTGACCTGTCCGTGGTCACCGATCAATTGCGCAAGCTCGGCATCGAGACCAGGGTGCTGTTTCTCGAAGCATCCGATGACGTGCTGATCCGGCGTTTCGGCTTCGCCCGCCGCAGGCACCCGCTGCAGAGCGAGAGCAAAGATGGCACACTCTCGGCGGGCATCGCCGCGGAACGAATCCGGCTCTCGGCCGTGAAAATCGCGGCGGATCTGGTCATCGACACCACCGAACTGTCCATTCATCAGCTGCATCGCAAGCTGGAGGAAGTCTTCGGCGGCGGCGCGCCCAGTGCGCTGCAGCTGACCGTGCAATCCTTCGGCTTCAAGCATGGGGTTCCACTGGACGCCGACATGGTGTTGGATGTGCGTTTTCTACCTAATCCACATTGGATACCGGAATTGCGGGAACACACTGGTCAGGAATCAGTGGTGAGCGAGTACGTGCTGTCGCGCCCCGGCGCCGACGATTACCTGCGTACCTGCCACCACCTGGTCGATCTGACGATGAACGGTTACCGCCAAGAGGGGAAGCGATACATGACGGTGGCAGTGGGCTGCACCGGAGGCAGGCACCGCAGCGTGGCGATAGCCGAGGCTCTTGGCGAACTGATGAGCGAGGTCACCGGCGTGACCGAGGGATCCGCCGACGTGGTGCGGGTCGTGCATCGGGATCTGGGGCGAGAATGACCGGTTGGGAATCCGATCCCGCCATTGTCGCGCTGGGTGGCGGGCACGGCCTATACGCGACATTGACCGCGATCCGGCGGCTGACCAGAAAGATCTGCGCGGTCGTCACCGTCGCGGACGACGGCGGCTCGTCCGGTCGCCTACGCGCCGAACTGGGCGTGCTACCGCCCGGTGACCTGCGGATGGCGCTGGCCGCACTGGCCGAGGACTCCGACGGCATCTGGACGCAGACCGTGCAACATCGCTTCGGCGGCACCGGCGCACTCGCCGGTCACTCGGTCGGCAACCTCATCCTGGCCGGTCTGGCCGAGGTGCTCGGCGACCCGGTCGCCGCGCTCGACGAGCTCGCGAAGATGTTGCGCATCACCGGACGAGTGCTTCCCATGTCGCCCATCGCGCTCGATATCGAAGCGGATGTGGCTGGGCTGGAAGCGGATCCGCGAGTCAGCCGCTGCATTCGCGGCCAGGTCGCCATCGCGACCACCCCCGGCAAGGTACGGCGGGTTCGGTTGATCCCGTCCGACCCGCCGGCCAGTCAGGAAGCCACCTCGGCCATCGAACACGCCGATGTGGTCGTTCTCGGACCAGGATCCTGGTTCACCAGCGTCATCCCCCATGTGCTCGTCCCCGAACTACGAGAGGCGCTGGTGTACACCCGAGCCAGAAAAGTTCTGGTGCTGAACCTCGCCGCCGAACCCGGCGAAACGGCGGGTTTCTCCGCCGAACGGCACCTGCATGTATTGTCCCAGCACGCACCGGAATTCGTGGTCGACGAAGTTGTGGTCGATTCGGGGTCGGTGCCCGAGGGCCGCGAAAGAGAACATGTGGCGAGAGCCGCCGAACAGTTGCGCGCACGGGTAACCTTCTCCGATGTCGCCGAGGCGGGGACAGACCGGCATCACCCCGGAAAGCTTGCCGCCGCACTGGATCAACTGATCCGGCAACCGCGGCCGCAAATGGCAGGGCTTCGAGTCGAGGGACGGCACATGGGCCAGGATGTGCGTTCCGGGTTGGGTGGAAAGGAGCGCGTCTCGTGGCGATGACAGCCGATGTGAAAGACGAGCTGAGCAGGCTCACGGTGTCGCAAGTCAGTTCCCGCAAGGCGGAACTGTCCGCGCTGCTGCGCTTTGCGGGCGGCCTGCACATCGTCGGTGGACGGGTGATCGTCGAAGCCGAGGTGGACATGGGTTCCATCGCCCGCAGGCTGCGCCGGGAGATCTTCGAGCTATACGGCTACGGCTCCGACGTACACGTGCTCGGCGCGGGCGGTCTGCGTAAGACCTCCCGCTACGTGGTGCGCGTGTCCAAGGAGGGCGAGGCGCTGGCCCGGCAGACCGGGCTGCTCGACGTGCGCGGTCGTCCGGTGCGCGGCCTGCCCGCCCAGGTGGTCGGCGGCAGCATCGCCGACGCCGAAGCCGCTTGGCGCGGAGCGTTTCTCGCGCACGGTTCGCTCACCGAACCGGGTCGCTCCTCCGCGCTGGAGGTCAGCTGCCCCGGCCCGGAGGCGGCGCTCGCGCTCGTCGGCGCGGCCCGCAGGCTCGGCATCACCGCCAAGGCGCGGGAGGTGCGCGGCACCGACCGGGTCGTGGTGCGTGACGGCGAGGCCATCGGCGCGCTGCTCACCAGGATGGGGGCGCACGGCACCCGCATCGTCTGGGAGGAGCGCAGGCTGCGCCGCGAGGTGCGCGCCACCGCCAACCGGCTGGCCAATTTCGACGACGCCAACCTGCGCCGCTCGGCCAGGGCCGCGGTCGCCGCGGCCGCCAGGGTGGAGCGCGCGCTGGAGATCCTCAGCGACGACGTGCCCGACCATCTCGCCGCCGCGGGCAAGCTGCGGGTGCAGCATCGTCAGGCGTCACTGGAGGAACTCGGCCAGCTCGCCGACCCGCCGATGACGAAAGACGCTGTGGCGGGTCGGATCCGGCGGCTGCTGTCGATGGCGGACCGACGCGCCAAGGAACTCGGCATCCCCGACACCGAGTCGGCCGTCACCGCGGAACTCCTCGACGAAGCCTGATCGAATCGTCACCCGGCCGGTTGCCTCTCGGGACAACCGGCCGGATGTTTTCACTCCGTCATGCCGCCCGGACGGGTCCGCACCCGTGCGACGGCGAGCCGACCACGCATGTCGCGCACCCGCACCCGCTCCCGAAATCCGCACCCACTCTCGGGATCCGCACTCGCTTGGGTTCAAGGGGTGATTGCTCCCGAGAGAAAGTGCGGATTGTCGCGGGTGGGTGCGGATTCGGGCAAAGGGGATGTATGTCACGCCTGGGTGGGTGGGTCGTTGGAATGGCAGGGTGGTTGACGGGGCTGCGGCGCAGGTAGGCGGGTCGTAGTGTGAGGAAACAGACCGGTCGGTGATTGATTTCGCTGGTTACCGTAGTGGTGTGTGCAGGTGCATGTCAGAGCGGTAACAGGCGGGCACTACTGTTACAAGACATCGGAATGATCCGCTTGAAAGCTGAGGAGCGATAACGTGACTGTCCGGGTAGGCATCAATGGCTTCGGTCGTATCGGACGTAACTTCTTCCGGGCGGTGGAGGCGCAGAAGGCGCTGGGCACCACCGACATCGAGATCGTCGCGGTCAACGACCTCACCGACAACGCGACTCTCGCGACCCTGCTCAAGTACGACTCGATCCTGGGCCGCTTGCCGCAGGACGTCTCGCTCGACGGCGACGACACCATCGTGGTCGGTGACCAGCGGCTCAAGGCGCTGGCCATCAAGGAGGGCCCGTCGGCGCTGCCGTGGGGCGACCTGGGTGTCGACGTGGTCGTGGAATCGACCGGCATCTTCACCGACGCGACGAAGGCCAAGGGCCACCTCGCCTCGGGCGCCAAGAAGGTCATCATCTCCGCACCCGCCAAGGGTGAGGACCTGACCGTGGTCATGGGCGTCAACGACGACAAGTACGACGGCAGCCAGAACATCATCTCCAACGCCTCGTGCACCACCAACTGCCTCGGCCCGCTGGCGAAGGTGCTGCACGACAGCTTCGGCATCGAGCGTGGTCTGATGACCACCATTCACGCGTACACGCAGGACCAGAACCTGCAGGACGCGCCGCACGCCGACCTGCGCCGCGCCCGCGCCGCCGCGCTGAACATCGTGCCCACCGGCACCGGCGCCGCGAAGGCCATCGGCCTGGTGCTCCCCGAGCTGCAGGGCAAGCTGGACGGCTACGCGCTGCGCGTGCCGGTCCCGACGGGGTCGGTCACCGACCTCACCGTCAAGCTGGCCAAGTCGGCCTCGATCGACGAGATCAACGCCGCGTACCAGGCCGCCGCCGCGGGTGCGCTGAAGGGCTACCTCAAGTACAACGTGGACCCGATCGTGTCCAGCGATATCGTCACCGACCCGCACTCCTGCATCTACGACGCGCCGCTGACCAAGGTCATCGACGATCAGGTGAAGGTGGTCGGCTGGTACGACAACGAGTGGGGCTACTCGAACCGTCTCGCCGACCTCATCGGCCTCGTCGGCAAGTCGCTCTGAGGCCATGACAGTCAAAACTCTCGACGATCTGCTGAGCGAGGGTGTCGAAGGTCGGGGCGTGCTCGTGCGCTCCGACCTGAACGTCCCCCTCGACGACAACGGCCAGATCACCGATCCCGGTCGCATCGTCGCGTCCGTGCCGACGATCAAGGCGCTGGTCGAGGCCGGCGCGAAGGTTGTCGTCACCGCGCACCTCGGCAGGCCGAAAGGCGAACCGGACCCGAAGCTTTCGCTGGCGCCGGTCGCCGCGAAGCTCGCCGAGGATCTGGGCCGCAACGTCCAGCTCGCCGGTGACGTGGTCGGCGGGGACGCGCTCGCGCGCTCCGAGGGGCTCACCGACGGCGATGTGCTGCTGCTGGAGAACATCCGCTTCGACAAGCGCGAGACCAGCAAGGACGACGCGGACCGGGCCAAGCTCGCGGCCGCGCTGGTCGAGCTGGTCGGCGACGACGGCGCGTTCGTGTCCGACGGCTTCGGTGTGGTGCATCGCAAGCAGGCGTCGGTCTACGACGTGGCCAAGTTGCTGCCGCATTACGCGGGCAAGCTGGTCGCCGCCGAGGTCGAGGTGCTCGCCAAGCTGACCACGGACACCGAACGGCCGTACGCGGTCGTGCTCGGCGGCTCCAAGGTCTCCGACAAGCTCGCGGTCATCGAGGCGCTCGCGCCGAAGGTGGACACGCTGGTCATCGGCGGCGGCATGTGCTTCACCTTCCTTGCCGCACAGGGCCTTTCGGTAGGCGCCTCGCTGCTCCAGGAAGAGATGATCGACACCTGCAAGGACCTGCTCGACCGGTACGCCGACGTCATCCACCTGCCGCGCGACATCGTGGTGGCGAACAAGTTCGCGGCCGACGCCGACTCGAAGGTCGTTCCCGCGCACGAGATTCCGGACGGTTGGCTGGGTCTGGACATCGGGCCCGAGTCGACCGACCGGTTCGCCGCGCTGCTGACCGAGGCCAAGACGGTGTTCTGGAACGGCCCGATGGGCGTGTTCGAGTTCGAGAGCTTCGCGCCGGGCACCAAGGGCGTGGCCGAGGCCATCGTCACCGCGACCGGCAAGGGCGCGTTCACCGTCGTCGGCGGTGGCGACTCCGCGGCGGCTGTGCGTGCGCTCGGGCTGCCCGATGACGGTTTCTCGCATATCTCCACCGGCGGCGGCGCGTCGCTGGAATACCTGGAGGGCAAGGAACTTCCGGGCATCGCAGTACTGGAAGATTGAGGAGTGCTACGGCTGTGACAAAGTCTCTCGCCAGGAAGCCGCTCATCGCGGGCAACTGGAAGCTCAACCTCAACCACCTCGAGGCGATCGCGCTGGTGCAGAAGATCGCGTTCGCGTTGCCGGAGAAGTACTTCGCCAAGGTCGACGTCTCGGTGCTGCCGCCGTTCACCGACCTGCGCAGCGTGCAGACGCTGGTGGAGGGCGACAAGCTGCTGCTCACCTATGGCGCGCAAGATATTTCGGCGCACGACTCGGGTGCCTACACCGGTGAGATCAGCGGCGCCATGCTGGCCAAGCTGGGCTGCACCTTCGTCGCGGTCGGCCACTCCGAGCGTCGGCAGTACCACCACGAGGACGACGCCACCGTGCTCGCCAAGGCCAAGCAGGCGCTGAAGTTCGGCATCACCCCGATCGTCTGCATCGGTGAGGGCTTGAATGTCCGCGAGGCGAAGACGCACGTCGAGTACAACCTCGAGCAGCTGCGTGGTTCGCTGAAAGGGCTGACGGCGGAGGAGATCTCGAAGGTCGTCATCGCCTACGAGCCGGTCTGGGCCATCGGCACCGGCAAGGTCGCCACCCCCGCCGACGCGCAGGAAGTCTGCGGCGCGATCCGCGCGGAGCTGGCCGTGCTCGCCGCCGCGGAGGTCGCCGCGGGTGTCCGCGTGCTCTACGGCGGCTCGGTCAACGCCAAGAATATCGGCGAGCTCATCAAGCAGACCGACATCGACGGCGCACTGGTCGGCGGCGCATCACTCAAGGGCGACGAGTTCGCCACGGTCGCCGCGATCGCCGCGGGCGGCCCACTGCCGTAACCGTTTTCCCGAAGCAGAGCCGGACACCGCAACAACGGATGTCCGGCTCTGCTTCGTTTAGTCTGTGCCCATGCCGACCGAGCGAGCCGAATACCTTGCCGCGCTGCCGCGTAAGCGGATGGGGGCCGGTGCGCTCTTCGTCGACGAGTCCGAACGGGTACTGCTGGTCGAGCCGACCTACAAGGACCACTGGGAGCTGCCGGGTGGCGTGGTGGAAGCCGATGAGTCGCCCTATGCCGCGGTGATCCGGGAGATCCGCGAGGAGTTGGGGTTGGCGGTGTCCATCGGGCGGCTGCTGGTGCTGGATTGGGTGCCGCCCGGCCGCTACCCGACCGATGGGGTGATGCTGGTCTTCGACGGTGGCGTGCTGAGCGCCGAGCGGGCCGCCGCGATATCGCTTCCTGCGCAAGAACTTCGGAGCTGGTCGTGGTGCGATGCCGCCGCTTCTGCACAGCGTCTACCTGCGGGGTTGGCCAGGCGCGTGGGGGCGGCGAGTCGCGCTCGGGCCGAGGGCAATACGGCGTATCTGGAGGATGGTTTCGTCGTGGGCTGATCACTCCGCGTGCAGGGTGAGGCCGTTGCCGTTCTGGTTGCGGAGGGTGAGGGTGTCGGCGTCGACGGTGGCGGTTGTCTTGCCGTCCAAGGCTTTCAGGACCGCCTGCTCGACCTCCATCACCTCGGGGGCACACAACATCTTCGTGGTGGCGACCTGGAAGGTTAGGTCGGTGTCGGAACCTGTTGCGTTGCCGGTCATTCGGTTGCAGCCCGCGGTGCCGGAGACGTTGCCGTCTTCGGCGATGGTGAGGGTGGGTTTCACCTCATCGATGGTCTGGGAACGGATTTGGGCGTCGGGGGTGATGAGGGCGGTGACGATCCAGGCGACGCCCTTGATCGGCCGGTCCGGCTTGGCCACCTTCTTGTCCAGCATGGTCACCGTCAGCTTGTTGCTCTTCAGGGTCAGCTTCGTGTCGTCGAGCTGCCAGGTGGGATCGGAAGTCAGTAGGCCGTTGAGCCATTCGTCGGCCCCCGCACGGTCGCCGGCGCAGGCCATCAGGGTGCCCGCCAGGCCGGTGACGTGGAGTTTGTTGTTGTCCAGCGCGACCGCACCCGAGTAGGAGTTGCAGCCCGCGTCCGCGGCGATCCGGTCGTCCTTGAAGGTGAGGGTGAGCGGGCCGCCGCCGGGAATCGGCGCGCCGTCGACCCCGGTGGAGAGAAAGGTGCGACCCGCCAGGTTCGGCGCGGGCTTGCCGGTGTTCGAGTCGCCGCTGGAGCACGCGGTGACCGCGAGCAGCGTCAGCAGGGCGACCGGACCGAACCGCACGAAGTTAGCCGACATGACGGCGATGGTACCGATATCGTGCGGTCCGGCCAGGTGGTCGGCAGGTCAGACCGGCATGCCGAGGGCAGAGGCGAGGGTCTGGCCGATGGCGCTGGCGAACGCGGCGAACGCGCCGGGATCGAGGATCTGCAACGGCACATCGCGATTGCTGCATCCCGGCGCGGCGGGCACGCCGTTGAGTCGATCGTTCAGCCACATCAAGGCCGAGCCCGCGCCGGAGACCGCGTCGATGCCGTGCTCACTGAGCAACTCACGGGTGTAGGCGACCTGGGCGTTCGGATCCTTGCAGTAGGTGTCGTAGAGCTTGTTGACCGCGTTCACCGGCATCGCCTCGTCCAGCGGTGCCTCGTAGATGTACAGCGGGAACTGTGGCGTGCCGCGGTGCCCGAGGCTCAATTCGCGGAGCAAGGGCTGCAATTCGGGGGCGCGCATCGGATCGCCGGGGTAATCGAACAGGCCCTTGATATTCACGAACGGGAACGCGGCGAACTGCGGCACGACGCACTGTCCTTGGTGGACCGCCCGGAGCCCCTTGCCGAGCGGGTTCATGTACCGCTCGATGAACTGGTTGAGCTCGGGGTATTCGTTTGCCACACCGAACAATCCACCGAGTACCGCCCCGCCGAAGGTCGACGTGGCGTTGTTGTAGTCGATGGCCATGCCGATGTCGGCCATCAGGCCGCCCACCGCGGAACCGACCAGGTTCAGTTCCGGCGCGTACTCGGCGTGCAGCTCGGCGGCGTGTGCGGTCGGAATGGCACCGCCCGAGTAACCCCACAGCGCGATCCGGGTCGCGGTACCGGGCAGTCCGGCCGGCTCGAAGTTCTCGGCCGCCCGGATTCCGTCCAGGGTGATCCTGGCACCGAGCGGCCCTGCCGCGTACGCCGCGTTCGGTCCCTCATGGTCGGGTACTACGACGGCGTGGCCGAGTTGCAGCATGGCCTGCACCTCGACGAATTCCGCGGAGATCACCGGGTTCGTCGGGTTGGGCAGCGAACCCATCTGCAGCACATACGATGCCGCGCAGTTCTGCGAGAGCGAGTCCTCGGCGAACTGGAAGGCGACCAGGCTTCGGTCCGGCGTGGGGGACGGCCGGTACGGCACGATCACGGTGGCTACCGCCGGAATCGGCTCGCCACGCGTGTTGGTGCTGCGATACGACAGCTGCCAGGCCCGCACGTTCAGCGGGATCAGGAAGAAGTTCGCGAGATTGACCTGTCGTGCGGACAGGATTTCGCCGGGTTGCGCGGCCGCGACCTCGGCCGGATCGGGGTTGTAGAAACCTTGATCCAGATACGGCGGGGCGGGTGGGAGCGGGAACGGCAGGGGCGGTGCGACCGGCACCGGATCCGCGTGTGCCATACCGATCATTATGGGGCTCATCGCCACGGTCATGCCCGCGGTCAGTGCCAGGCAAGTGTGGGCGACCATCCTCTTGGTGCCCGCGGCAGTGCCCATCTTCATTTGGAACTCCTCGACCTATACGCAACGCGCCACGGCTCTCGGGCAAAAAGAGAGCATCTATTTCCTAACTTGCGCGACTGTAGAGTGCGTTTCGTCGCTGTGTCAACGATCACGCTGACCCGATGACCGGTGAGATCCCACGGACCGGGCAGGATGGTCAGCCATGAGCGGGAACGCAGAAACATCGCGTCCACGCCGGACGCAACAGGAACGCCGCGCGGCCACCGTCGCCAAGCTGACCGACGCAACAATCGCCGCGATCGGCGAGGTCGGCTACCAACGCGCGACCGTGCAGGAAATTTGCGGACGTGCGGGACTATCCGTCGGTGCCATGTTCCGGCAGTTCGACAGCAGGCTCGACCTGATCGTGCGGACCGCCGAAGAGATCGTCACGCAGCAGCTCGCCGCGTTCACCGTGGTGATGGAACAGCTTGGCGATCAAGCGAATCCGCTCGACACCGCGTTGCGCTTCCTGCAGGAGGCCCAGTCCGCCACCGTCACGCACGCGCTGCGCGAGATATACCTCGCGGCCCGCTCGGACGCCGAACTGCGGGTCAGGATCGCGCCGACGGTCGAGAACTACTACGACGATATCGTCGCCGCGGTAGACCGCACCGGGGTGCTGAACCAGTTTCCGCAGCGGCTGCGCGAGCCCATTTTCTTCATGGCGCTGCATGTTTTCTCTGGCCAGGCGGTCGTCCGTGGCGTGTATCAGCGCCCCGAACTAGACGACGCGGTCGTCACACTGGTCGGGGACATGCTGCGGACCTACGCCGATTCGATCGACGAATAGTCGAGCGGGTGCGGTTGTGGACGCTGCAGGCGCCCGAGGTGGTCGCCGCGGTGCGGGGAAGTGGTGGCTACCGCGCGCGCTGGGATCGCGTTTCGCCGAATTTGCGACCGGCTTACCGGACCATGGCCACCGAAATGGCAAGGCGCGGAATCGATTGCGGGGACTCACCGCCGATGTGGTGCTGGCCGGGCCGCGGACTTCGCGGTGCCGCCGTTCGGCGCAGCGCGAATGCGCTTCTCGGAGAACATGAGTGGGCGCACAGTAGGTGGTTGCTGAAACTCCGTGTGCCGGAAGCGTGCACGCTCGCTACGTCGTACTCGGCATGGAATGACTACCTCGCCTACGCCCTCGGCGACCCCGACGGTTCCGCCGAGATGGACTGGACCGGCCTGCTGCGTTCCGAATGGGACGAACAGCAGGTGACGATCCCCGAACTGCGCTCCGAGTGGATCGTGCGCGCACGCCCCTACCTACCGGACGCCGAGACCGCGGCCAGGATCGCGGCAGATCCGTTGCTGCGCGCGCTAGAGCCTTAGTTGTGTGCGCGTCCCAAGCAGCCGAGTGCCGAGACCGCGGGCAGGACTGCCGCAGATCCGGCACTGCGCGCGCTGTAGCGGTAATGCGTGCGACAAGCCGCACTGCCAGGCGTTAGGCTCGGCCGCGTGCACCGATGCTTCCCGATCACCCCGCCGCCCGCCTCCTGAGCGAGGTGTAGGCGTACTTCCGCATTCGCCCCGGCCATCGCGGTCCGACGGACCGCGTCTGTCGGCGTCCGTTCTGCGTGCTTGCGTATTCGCTACGGCGAGGCGTGGCTCTCCTGCCTTGGTGATGCGTGGTCTGCGGGCGGGCTGTTCGCCCTAGAGCGATTGCGTCTCTTCGGTATTCGTCGTGCACCTCGCTTCCGCGACCCCATCCCTTTCAGTCGCAGGAGCGCGAACCCTTCATGTCCATATCTCTGTCCACGACCGGCCGTTCCGGGCTGGTCTACCTCGTCGGCGCCGGAATACTCTGGGGCACCGGCGGTTTGCTCGGCACGCTGCTCGGCCGCGCCACCGGATTGTCGCCAATTGCGGTGGCCACCTGCCGACTTGCCGTCGGCGGGCTGCTGCTCGTCGCTCTCCTTGTCGCGACGCGACGACCGTGGCCACGAAATCTCCTGGCCTGGCGCAGAATCGGCGCGGTCGCTGTCCTCGCCGCGACCTTCCAGGCGTGCTATTTCGGTGCTGTGGCCGCATCGTCGGTCAGCGTCGCCACGCTGATCACCATCGGTGCGTCGCCGGTAGTGGTCGCGCTGCTGGAACACCTCACCGGCCGCCGCGCGGTGGATCGCAGGCGAGCCGCGACGATCGGGCTTGCCCTGTCTGGTTTGGCACTGCTGGTCGGCGTGCCAGCCGATAACGTGGGTTCCACGGGCCTACTTGCCGGTGCGGCTCTGGCCGTCGCCGCCGCGGCCGCGTTCGCGACGGTCACCGTCCTCAGCGCCCAACCGGTCTCCGGCTTGGACTCGATGACCACGACCGGCCTCGGATTCACCGGCGGCGCAGTGCTACTCGCCCCGCTGGCCATCACCACCGGAATCACCTTCGCCCCAACCCCCGGTAGCGTCGCCCTACTCGCCGCCCTGGGCTTGGTGCCGACCGCGATCGCCTACACCCTGTACTTCCGTGGCCTGCCCGACGCAGGCCCCGGCACCGCCGCGATCCTCGCCCTACTCGAACCCCTCACCGGCGCGATCCTCGCCGCCATCGTCCTCGGCGAACGACTGACCCCGGTGGGCTTGCTCGGCGCCGCCCTACTCATCGTGGCCCTCATTCTCACCAGCAATCAGCCCCGCACCGGCGAGGTCGGGTAGCGCGGAGACGCACGCTGCGACTGAGTACCTGGGAACGGGCGGACTCGACCACGGCCGCACCGCCGGTCGTCGAAGTCGATCTTGTGGCACCCCGGTCGGGCCTGAATACGCGGAGAGGCGGGTGAGCCTAAGCTTCGGTGAGTGATCACCGCCCCTAACACCGCAGTCTCTACCTGGGCTCCGTTGAGGTCGAGGGTGTATCGCGCGCTGTGGATCGCCCAGCTGGTGTCCAACCTCGGCACCTGGATGCAGACCGTCGGCGCGCAGTGGGTGCTTGTCGACGAGCCGAACGCGGCCGTGCTGGTCTCGTTCGTGCAGACCGCGATCACCTTGCCGGTGATGCTGCTCGCCATTCCGTCCGGGGTGATCGCCGACCTGGTCGATCGGCGCAGGCTGTTGCTCGGTGCGCAGTCGACGATGGCGGTGCTGGCCGCGCTGCTCGCGGTGTCGACGGCGACCGGGCACACCACGCCGTCGGTGTTGCTCATCCTGCTGTTCCTGATCGGCTGCGGGCAGGCGTTCACCGGGCCGGCCTGGCAGGCGATTCAGCCGGAACTGGTGCCGCGCGAACAGATTCCGTCGGCGGCCGCGCTGGGCAGTATGAGCGTGAATATCGGTCGCGCGGTGGGACCCGCGATCGCGGGTGTGCTGGTCTCGCTGTCCGGGCCGACGTTCGTGTTCGTGCTCAACGCGGTGTCCTTCGGCGGCATTGTCGCGGTGCTCGCCCTGTGGCGCAAGCCCGCGACGGACCGGCAGTTGCCGAGCGAGCGTCCGTTGGCGGCGCTGCAGGCTGGGACCCGGTTCATCAAGGCGGCGCCCGGGATCCGGCGGGTGCTGCTGCGCTCGATCCTGTTCATCGCCCCGGCCAGCGCGGTATGGGCGTTGCTTCCGGTGATCGCGCGCGACGAACTCGGGCTCGGCTCGTCCGGCTACGGCCTGATGCTGGCCGCGCTCGGCATCGGCGCGGTGCTCGGCGCCGTCGGCCTGTCGCGGTTACGCACCCTGATGACGCCCACACAGCGGCTGAGCACGGCCGCCGTGTTGTTCGGGGTCGCGTCGGCGGGCACCGCGCTGCTGCACGTGGTGCCGCTCGTGTTGGTGCTGCTGGTCTTCGCCGGTTTCGCCTGGTTGCTCGCCATGTCGACGATGAACTCGACCATGCAGTTGCTGCTGCCCGCATGGGTGCGTGCGCGCGGGCTCTCGGTGTATCTGCTGGTGTTCATGGGCGGGCAGGCGATCGGCTCGCTGGTCTGGGGTGTGGTGGCGGGTGCGGCGGGGCCGGTGTTCGCGCTCCTGGTCGCGGCCGGGCTGCTCGCGCTCTGCGCGGTGAGCACGGTGTGGCTGCCGATCAGTCACAACGCGGAGAACCTGGATCAGACGCCGGCGGCGTTCTGGCCGGAACCGCAGCTCGCCGTCGAACCCGAACCGGCCGACGGGCCGGTCATGGTGCTGCGCACCTACGATGTCCCGCCGGAGAATCTGGACGAGTTCATGACGGCGATGGCGTTTGTCGGCCGGTCCAGGCAGCGCACCGGCGCGATGGAGTGGCGGCTGTATCGCGACGTCGGCGTGCTCGACCGCTACGTCGAGGCGTTCGTGGTCCGCTCCTGGGCCGAGCACATGCACCAGCACCAGGTCAGGCTCACCGCGCAGGACCAGATCCGCGAGCAGGAGGCGTACAAATACACCATTGGGGACGACCGGATCACCCACTTGGTGGCGATCTTGCCTGCTTAGCATCGCCCTTGCCGAGTGCCTGATTCGGTGGGATCGGATCGTCCGCATACACTGTCCGGCATGCGGATGTTCCTCGATATCCTCCTGATCATCGCCAGCGTGCTGCTGGTGCTGCTGGTGCTGCTGCACCGCGCCAAGGGTGGAGGTCTGTCCAGCCTGTTCGGCGGCGGTGTGCAGTCCAGCCTCTCTGGCTCGACCGTTGTGGAGAAAAACCTCGACCGAATCACTGTCTTCACCGGCCTGGTGTGGCTCATCGCCATCGTCGGCATCGGCTTGGAGATCAAGTTCGCCTGATCAGGCGCGTCACCACACCGGCCGCGATCGTCGCGCCCGCCAGCACGATAGCGGCGATGACGAACGCGGCCGGATAACTGTCGCCGATCACCGGCGCCACCACCAATGGACCGAGCATCTGCCCCGCGCCATAGACCGCGGTGAGTGGTGCCGCCGCGTTGCCGTCCGACAGTTCGCCGCCGATCCGAATCGCCAGCATGACGATGCCGAGGAAGGTCGCGCCGAACAGCGCTGCCGACAGCACGGCAGGCCACACCGCGGTCGAGATGGCCGGCAGCACCGCCGAAACACACTGCGCCAGTAGCGCGATCGGCATGGCCACCGCCGGCGACCAGCGGCGCGCGGCAATGCCCCACAGCACGGTGGCCGGTACCGCGGCCGCGCCGACCACCACCCAGATCCACGCGCCGACCACCTGGCCGCGCTGATCACTGATCGCCGCTACCAGGAACGTGCCGATCACGATGTAGCCGACGCCTTCCAGGAAATAGGACACCAGCAGCGCGCGCCACGCACCCCGCGATCGGATGGTGGCCTTGCCCGCCCGGCGACCGGGCCGGATGTCCAGCCACCAAGCGGGCAACAGCAACACCACGGTCAGCGCGGCCGAGACGAGCCACATGCTCTGCCAACCCAGGAACGGTCGCACCGCCAGCACCAGCAGGCCGGTGAGCGCGATGCCGAGTCCGACTCCGCTGATGGCGATTCCGGCCGCTTCCCGGCTGCTGCCGTGCCTGGCGGCCACCCCGGCGCACGCGACGAAGATGACGGCGCTGGTGACACCCGCGATAAGGCGCAGTGCCGCAGGGAAAAACGTCGGCGCGGGCACGGCCATCAGCAGCTCACTGACGATCAGCAGTGCGGCCGACAGCCGGAAGACGTTGCGGGTGTTCAGTTCCGGCCAGCGCGTGAGCAGGATGGCACCGAGCAGATAGCCCGCGTAGTTGGCGGTCGCGATCACCGCGCCGTCATTGGTGGTGATCTGGTGTGCGTCCACCATGATCGGCAGCAGCGGCGTGTAGACGAACCGGCCGACCCCCATCGCGGCCGCCAATCCTGCGGCGGCGGCGAAGGCGGGTGCGAGACTGCTGCGTCGTGCGGGAGCGAGGGTAGCGGTCACCACACTGACCGTACGGTCCGTCCCGTCGCCTGGGAAATACTTTCTATGCACGCCATATACGCTGGAAACATAGAAGAACACGCTGCCGGACGGCGCACTTTCGCCGACAGTGCTCGAGAGCGTCAGTCCGCGCGGGGGACTCGGCCGTCGAGGTCGGTGAAGCCGTAGGTGTCGGCGAGGTCGGCTACGCGCCAGGCGGAGCCGGCGCGGGAGCGGCGGTCGGGGTCGGTGGCCAGGGCGACGACCGCGCGGCCGGGGAAGCGTGGGGTTTCCGCCTGGGCGAGGTCGAAGGTGCCCTCGCCCGGCAGGGTGACCAGGCGCTGGCCCTGTGCGTCGGCCGGAACCAGTTGCAGCAGTTCGGTATCCACGATGCCTGGCCAGAGTGAGACCACGGTGACCTTGGTGTCGGCGAGGTTGTGTGCCATGTCGGCGGTGAGGCGGTCCAGCGCGGTCTTCGCGACGCCGTAGACCGCGTTGTGCATGTACCGCTGCGCGCCGGGCGAGGAGATGTTGACGATCAACCCGTCCGACTCGATCAGCAGCGGCGCCGCGAAAGCGCTTGCCACGTAATGTGATCGGACGCCGATGTCGAAGGTCTCGTCCCAGGCCTTCGGCGGGACCTCCCAGAACGGCTTGCCGAGCCAGCGTGCCGCGGCGGGGGAGTTGTAGACGTTGTTCACCAGCACGTCGAGGCGTCCGTGGTCGTCGCGGATCTGCTGGAACAGTCGCCGCACCGCGTCGTCGTCGCGGTGATCGCAGACGAACGGAATGCCGATCCCGCCCGCCGTGTCGATCGCGGCGGCGGTCTCCCGCACCGTGCCGGGCAGGCGGCCGGGCGTGTCCGTGCGCCCGGTGACGTACACCGTCGCACCGGCCGCGCCGAGCTCCAGCGCGATGCCCTTGCCGATGCCGCGACTCGCGCCGGTGACCACCGCGATCTTGTCCGCCAGTGCGTTAGGTGTTCCGCTCACGACTCCGCCTCGCTAGCGCTCGGCTCCGTCGTGCGCGGACGCGCGCTGTGTTTTTGGTTCACTCGCTGGCGCTCGCTCACGACTCCAGGACACTACAGTAAAATGAGAACACGTTCTAGGTTTTGGAGGCAGCAGTGGAGTTGACGCATCGGTTCGTGACGACCAACGGCGTCCGAATGCACGTCGCCGAGCAGGGCGAGGGGTATCCGGTGATCTTCTGCCACGGCTTCCCGCACACCTGGTTCATCTGGCACAACCAGCTGGCGTCGGTGGCCGCGGCCGGATATCGCGCCATCGCGCCGGACCTGCGTGGCTACGGGCAGACCGACGTGCCGCCGGACGTCGAGTCCTACACGAATCAAGCGGTGATCGGCGACCTGCTCGCGCTGCTCGACGACATCGGCGCCGAACAAGCGGTGTTCGTCGGCTTGGACTTCGGCGCGGCCCTGGTGTGGGAGTTGGCACTACGCGCACCGGAACGGGTACGCGGCGTCATCGTCTTGAACAACCCCTTCGCGCCCCGCCCGCCACGCGCACCGTCGCAACTGTGGGCGAAAGCCGCTGCGCGACACTTCCTGCACCTGCACTACTTTCAGACTCCCGGCGTCGCCGACGCCGAACTCGCCGCGCGCCCAAGGGAATTCCTCCAGCGCGTCTACTACTCGCTCAGCGCCGACTACCACTACCTCGACACCTGGCAGTTCCCGGCGGAAGGCACCGGCTACCTCGACGTCCTCCCGGAGGCACCGGCCCTGCCATGGCGCTGGCTCTCCGAAAGCGAATTCGACACCCTGGCCCAGGATTTCGAGCGCACCGGCTTCACCGGCGGCCTGAACTGGTACCGCGCCCTCGACCGCAACTGGGAACTCACCGCCGACTACGCCGACGCCGCCGTCACCATCCCTGCCTACTTCATGTACGGCGACCACGACCCGGACATGGAAGGATTCAGCGGCCGCGACCCACTGACCACCCTGCGCAACCACGTCCCCGGCCTGCGCGAGGTGACCAAGATCGCCGACGCAGGCCACCTCGTCCAACTGGAACGCGCCACCGAGGTCAACACCCTGCTCACCGCCCACCTCAACGACCTCGTCCCCAACCCCTCCGACGTCCCGGCGTGAGTTCGATCGACCAACATATCTAGTCGATTTGGCCTCGCGGGCAACGCTTCTGACTACCGCTGGCATGTCGCCGAGTCGATAAATGAGCGCCGAGGCGGTGCCGCACCGATCGTTTGACAAGTTTCGCATCGGCAGAGAGGGTTGTTCCGGCCGCCGCTACAGAGGGCGATTCGATATCTAGGGGGTCTCATATGCCGATTCACCTGAACAACCCCGCGTCAACGTGTGATGCCAGGCGGCACGGCGAGGTGATGTGATGGCTGGTGGGTTCTACAACCATCTCGACGACCCAGATGAGTTCTGGGACGACGAGCCTGTCGTGCCGAAGAGATCTAGCGCCGCACAGCAGGTTTCG
Organism: Nocardia sp. NPDC051052; assembly: GCF_044456045.1. Taxonomy (NCBI): domain Bacteria; kingdom Bacillati; phylum Actinomycetota; class Actinomycetes; order Mycobacteriales; family Nocardiaceae; genus Nocardia; species Nocardia sp. NPDC051052. The sequence continues at coordinate 877,138 of NZ_JBITFL010000002.1, read as the reverse complement.
ATGCCGCCGCAGCGGCGGGTCGTCGATGAACGTGCGGCCCAACCCCATCTTGCCGGCGAGACGTCGGCACCTTCCGTAAGCCCTTCCCGTGTCGGTTCATCGTTCGTCTCGATGGGGCTCGATCAAGGATGTCTTCGGACCGTATCATCGTGAGTTATCAGTGGAGCACTTATGTTGCTCCCTATGAGGCTGGCGACGAGCTCATGGCAGCCTACCGGGCGGCCGTGTCGAAACGTATGGATGAGCTGTGCTCCGCTGGTAGGTGGCCGACTCCACAGGAGATTTCGGATACCGCGACTCCAGATCTCCGGACGATCATGACGGTGTTACTTGAAACTCGGACCTGGGAGCAGTACACCAGCGTTTCCAGCAGCATGATCAACAGCGGTTATTACCAAGCATCCAGCGAAGTCATGATTCATGGACAGCATGCGGTCACCGTGACCGCCGATCGAATCTACTTGCGGGCCATCGAGTTTTCAATCGATTGGGTGTCGACCGCTCACCCCGACCAGATCAGCGATGAAATTCTGCGATGTGTGGAGAAGATTCGCTCCATGCGCCCGGATTTCGTGGCACGCCGCGATTATTCGCGCTACGCAGATGCTGACCTCGAATACCAGTTGAACCAACATCGGCTTCGGTTGCTGAGTGAAAGGATGGCATGATGGCCGATAAGCTGGAAATCGCGCTGAACGCAATGAGGTTGGCGGTCGCCGGATGGAATGATGCCGCTGAGAAACTAAGGACTGGGGTTGCGACGACATCAAAACTCGAGATCACTGGGTCGCAAGCAGGAACGTTCGCTGAGGCCTTGGCAAAGTATCAGCCCGCACCGAGCTACTTTCGTGATCGGTTGAACGAGGGTGTCGCTGTCTTCGAGGATATTGCCAAAGTACTCAAATATGCGCGAGATACGTACGAAGCGGAAGATGCTGCTGGTAAGGGTAAGCTGGTCAAACTCGAGGGGGAGATATGACAGACGCAGCTGAAGACCTCAAAAATCTAAACGAGAAAGTAATATTTATAAGGGAAAAGAAAGACAGAATCGGAGACCTTCCCGAGAAGGTCAGCACCTATGCCGGATACCTTGTTATGCATGTTCGAACCAGCGGGTACGGCAATGTGATGAACCCATTTGGGATGCTGACGGTCGAGAATACTGTCGACGAAATATGGAACGAACGCGACAAGATAAACAAGGCGATCGGTCAAACCTGGGACAAGCTCAAACAAGTAGATCCTGACCTGGAGGTTCCTGTCAGGTTCATCGAAGTTGCGAACGAGTGGCGCACCCTTAAGGGAAACGTGAATGCAGCCTACAATGACTTCATAAATACTGCCCTCGGCGAATGGCAGGGCGACGCGGCCAGCCGGTATGTAGAAATACGTAGCAGGCAGCAGGGCGCATTGGACAGTTTGCCGATAGAATTCGACAAGATCGCAGTCAGTATGGAGGCTATTGCATCATCGGAGTTGGCGCTGTACGGCGATCTTGCCACAAAAGCTCAGGAGCTTATTACGAAGATTGAAGATACCTGTGTCGACTATGTCAAATCATTCGCTGATATCGGGTCATTGTCGGGCGCATTGGGTCAGATGAAGACAATGACGTCGGCATCTGAAGCGGCTAATTCCTTTATTCTTGGTACCGTGAGAAGTATGGCTGACGCAGCCAAGAGTAATATAATCGAGGGGAACAAGATCTCCCAGATTGTTGCGATCCAAAAAGGGCTACCCGACAACAAATGGCCGAGTGGTGTCAAGGCGTCGTATGGGCCTGGACAAGAAGGTATTCGGGTGGCGATCGGCGATGCGTCGGCGAAAGACGGAGATAAGTCCGATTGGTCGGTGGGTCAATGAGGATCGGCTTGATCACACTGGTCGCCACTGCTGGGCTGGCTATGGTGACCGGCTGTTCCCCGTCGCAGCCCTCGGCATCACCTGCTTCGACTCAGGCGCGCTCGCAGATGACGCAGGGGGAGCTTTGTAATGTTCTGATGAACTTCTTCACAAACGAGTTGCATGCCGTCGACGTGCGGACCGCTCCCGTAGTCTCCGCAGAGACCACTGTTGTGGTTAGCGGGCTGTGTGAAGTCACTCAGGGGCAAAATCCGGTTGGCAACTATCAAGTGCGACATGCGCCCAACGATTCAGACCCGACCGAGGGCCGCCGTGGGTACGAGAAGAAGCCCGATCTGGGTGACGCCGTGTGGATCTACGACTTACGCGCGGACGAAAGAAATCCCTCGAACACGGTTCGGTTCGCTACTCGTATCAACCAATGGAATGGCGTTCTGGAGGTCCGGGACACCGAAACGCTGACAGCCAACGGTGGCCTGCACCTCACCGATGATGACAAGCGCAAATCCGTCCAATTCGTTACCGAGCTGACTACCAAGCTGGCTGCCCGATAGATAGCCGACCGATCGACTCCGAGTCCGGCACAGGGACCTCGACGAGGTCGGTTTCGGGGCACTTGGTGGTCGGGTGTCTCCGGAGTCGCCGGCGAGATCCCGGACTGTTGAGATCGAGGCCCGGGAGCCCGGTGGTCGGCATCTGTCACCGAAGGTGTTGTCCGACCAGGCTGTCGACGGCGCGACATGTGGTGGGTCGTGGGCGTTCGTGTCGTCGGCGCATGGCGCTGCCGTTCGACATCGACCGCCTGGCGTCAAACGCCTTCCGTCGGTGCGCCGTTCATGTCGGTGGGTGTCGCTAATGTTCGCTCATGAGTTACAGCCTGAGCGTTTACGTCGTCGAATTAGATAGGGTCAGGGCCGCGATCGGCGCGCGGGACGACAAGCTCCGGCGCATGATCGGCGGCCGGTTCAAGGCTCAGCTGGCGCACGCCGACGACTGGTTCGCCGACGAGATCGCCAACGGTGCCCCCGCGCGCTACGACGCGGTGCGCGCGGTCATCGACGGTGGCCCGTTCGATCAGGCCTACGGCTTCCAATACGCCTACGCGTATCAAACGATCTGCCAGTTCTATGGCCGATTCCTGGACAACCGCTACTTCTCCCCGTTCCGCGGTAGCTGGCTGGAACAGGTCGACGAGGGTCTCGCCGAGCTCGGCATCAAGGCGATCAGCCTCGCCGATTTCGTCTACCACGCGCTACCCGCCGCCCTGCCCGAACCGGAGGAGCTACCCGGCTACGGCGAGTGGACCCCGGAGCAATGCGCCGAAGCGCTGGTGCAATGGGAGTCGACCACCCCGAAGCAGCGCGAGGAGATCGATCACGAGGTGCTCGCCGCGATCGAATCGTGCATGGAGTGGATCCGCGAGGCGCAGGCCAGGCCGGGCTGGGGGATCGCGGGCTTCTTCGTCTGAGGGGTTCAGCGGTACTCGTCGGCCCGCTTCGGGTAGTCGGCCCACTGCGGCAGCGGTTGGTAGTCCAAGTAGGCGGTGAGCCGATCCAGCAGGTACTGCCAGCGCGGGCCGATTTCGCACGCGTCGGCCGGGCTGACATGCCTGCGGATCAGCTCGACATTGGTGACCACGCCGACCTGGGTCATCCGAATCTCCAGCAGGCACCCGTCGATGTGCACGATCAACTCGTGCGGCGCCTGGCAGTGTCCGACCCGAACCGCGACAGGACGCGACACCGGTCCGTCCATCGGTTCGATGGTCAGGTTCCCGCTGCCGCCCGACACCGCACCGAGCCAGCGCGCCAGCTGTCCGCGGTCGGTCGCCGCCGACCACACCTCGAGCACCGGTTTACGGAAGGACCGCAGATAGTGCAGGAGCACGAGTTCGCCGTCGGCCGCGCGATCGTGCTCCGGCCGAACCTCACCGAGCATGGACATCATGGTCATCCCGTGTCCTCCACTGCTGGTCATCACCGCCACTGGGTATCCAGTATTCCCCCGTCGAATCCGAATCGTGGGGATACGGGATCGGCGTGCCTATCCGGGATTCGACGTGGCCTTGACGAGGACGGCGGAAGGCCGCGACGTGACCGCCGTATGACGAAGCGGTGATCCGAAAATACCGATCGGTAGCGACGGGAATCGCCCACGTCATTGAAAAATAAAGTAGCGCAAGACAATACAACCATCGTGCAATCTGCTAATACTGCCTGTTAGATGTGTTCGCCGAGATGCGGAACCGGTTGGTGGTCTGTACATTTGGTGCAGCCCGAACGCGCAGGAGGGGTCGGGACTCGTAAAACATGCCTTCGTCGTGAACGTGAGTGCGGAAGTACGGAACTTGTCACAGTCATTGAATGCGCCGGAAGGCGAGCGTCGCGAACCACTCTTTCGGCGTCTGCGCATGCCGTTGTTAGCCCTGCTCACCTGCGCGGCCATCACTTCGGTGGTGGTGGTGATCGCGGTGTACTACGCGCCGACCGACTTCCGGATCCCGCTGACTGCCGGCGCGGTCGCGGCCGCTATCGCGTTGTGCGCCACGGTAACCGCGGCGGTGCACTACCGCGGCGCGGCCGTGCGGGCCAGGCAGTCCGCGGCGGCCATCACCGCCGAGGCGACGGCCAGGATGGCCGCCGCCAGCGAGGCGGCGGGCGTGCACGCGTGGGAGTCGAAGGCCAGTGAGAGCCGCCGGTCCGCGGCGATGGCCGCGTTCGCCGGCGCGGCGGGCCGCATGCAGGCGATGACCACCAGCATGCTCGCCGAACTGCGCGAGATGGAACACCGGCACGCCGACCCGAAGGTGCTCGCCGACCTGCTGCACCTGGACCATCGCACCGCGCAGGCGGGTCGCCTCGCCGACAGTATCGCCGTACTCAGCGGCGCCCGGTCCGGGCGTCGCTGGGCCAAACCCATTGCCATGGAGTCGATCCTGCGTGGCGCGATGGGTCGCGTCGCGGGCTATCAGCGGGTCAGGTTGCGGGCCATCGCCGAGATCGCCATCGCCGGTCACGCGGCCGAAGGCGTGATGCACACGCTGGCCGAACTGCTCGACAACGCCTGTAATTTCTCCCCGCCCACCACCGAGGTGCACGTCTACGCCGCCGAGGTGCCCGCGGGCGTGGTGCTCACCATCGAGGACAGCGGCCTGGTGATGAGCGAATCGGCGCTGCGCCGCGCCGAACAGACGGTGTCGAACGCGAGCCCGGACGGCCGCGGCCAGCGCTCCTCGGACCTGTCGTCGTTGAGCGGAACGCGACTCGGTCTCGCCGTCGTCGGACACCTCGCCCGCAAGCACGGACTCACCGTGTCCTACCGGCCCTCCGCCATCGGCGGCACCGCGGTGGTCGTCGTGGTGCCGCGCGATCTCACTGCGCGCGTTGACCGTTCGCAACCGGCGTCGCTGGCCACCATCCCCGCGATACCGACAGCGACGTTGCCGACCGCGGCATCGCGGGCCGCCATCGCGCCGCAGCCCGTCGCGCAAACGCCCGTGGCCGCCGAGCAGGTCGCGGTGCTGCCGGACACTGCGGCAGCACCGGAACCCGCGGCGCCGCCCGAACCCCGCACCGAGCACACCAGCATGGGCCTGCCGAAGCGGCGCCGCGGCAGCACCCTGGCCGCGGTCCACCCCGCCGGTCTGTCGCTACCCTCGCTCGACGCGCCCACGCCGACCCCGCCGGCGTCGACCACCGCGAACTTCGGCGCGTTCCAGCGTGCGTTGGCCGGTCGTGACACCGACAACTCCGCTGCCGCAACACCTTCCCCGTCCCCTACCGTTGCCGTGGAGAATGATCGATGACAACGTCTGTTCCGTCGCAACTCAGCTGGCTGTTGGAGCAACTGCTCGCCCGCACCCCGCGCACCCGGCACGCGCTACTCCTCTCCGGCGACGGCCTGAAGATCTGCCACACCCCGGAACTCAGCATGGACAAGGCCGATCAGTTATCCGCCATCGCCGCGGGCATCCAGAGCCTGTCGCACGGCGCCTCCGTCGAGTTCGGTGACGGCAGAGGCGGTGTGCGCCAGTCGATGACGGAGTTCTACGGCGGCATCCTGTTCATCGTCGAGGCGGGCCTCGCGGCGCACATCGCGGTCGTCGCCGCCGAGGACGCGGACGCCGGCCTGGTAGGCCACAACATGCGGGAACTGGTCGAGCAACTAGGCCATCATCTCGCGTCGAAGCCACGTGTCGGGGGAGCGAGCGTGTCGTGAACAGGCCAGGGCGCGACGACGATCCGGACCGGCTCTACACACTGACCGGGGGACGCAGCAAGCCGGACTCCGACAGCTTCGACCTGGTCACCCTCGTGGTCAGCGAATGCGATCCGACGCAAGGCATGCAGTCCGAGCACGTCGCGATTCTGGACATGTGCCGGGCGCCCACCGCGGTCGTCGAGATCGCCGCCGAGCTCCGCATCCCGGTCGGTATCGCGACCATCCTGCTGTCGGACCTGCTGCACGCAGGCAAGATCACCGTCCGGCATCCCAGCAACGGCCCCGCTTACCCTGACGCGCCGTGGAATTCGGTGCCTGACTCCACCACCCTCGAGAAGGTGCTCGTTGGACTCCGCAACCTTTGACGCTCGGCCCGCCCGTGCCGACGCACCGCTGAACAGCGCAACCCGCCAGGGACTCAAGATCGTCATCGTCGGCGGTTTCGGTGTCGGCAAGACCACCATGGTCCGCGCGGTCAGCGAGATCCGTCCGCTCGACACCGAGGCGACGATGACCAACGCGGGCATCGGCATCGACGATCCGAGCGGCGCGCCGGGCAAGTCGACGACAACGGTCGCCTTCGATTTCGGGCGCATCTCCATCGACGCCGAAAACGTGCTCTACCTGTTCGGCGCGCCGGGGCAGGAACGGTTTTTCTTCCTCTGGGACCGGTTGTTCGCCGGTGCGCTCGGTGCGATCGTGCTGGTCGACCAGCGCCGGATCGCCGACTCCTGGTACGCCATCGACCGCCTCGAAGCCCAGCACACCCGATTCGTGGTGGCCTGCAACAACTTCGGCGGGCCCTCTCGACTCGACGAAGTCCGCGACGCCCTCGATCTGGATCCGCAGGTGCCGTTGGTCGACTGCGATGCCAGGTCGCGCGAATCCTGTAAGAGCGTGCTGATCAGCCTGGTCGAGCACATCTACGCCGATGCACCGCGAGCGGAGACCGCATCATGACCACCTCGAGCGCGGCATCGGCCGCCACCGGCGGCTGCCCGGTGCATCCGGAGACCGGCGCGGTTCCGCTGAGCGGCCCGCGTTTCCACACCGACCCGCAGCATCTATACCGCGAGATGCGCCGCGAGCACGGGTCCGTCGTGTCCGTCGAGCTGCCGGGCAACGTCCCGGCCTGGCTGGTCATCGGGTATCGCGAATTGCACCAGGTCACCAGCGATCCGGAGCTGTTCCCGCGCGACGTCAGCCTGTGGAATCAGTGGCCCAACATCCCCGAGGATTGGCCGTTGCTGCCGATGGTCGGGCAGCCGAGGCCGTCGATCTACTTCACCGCCGGTGCCGAGCATCGCAGGCACGTGGCGATGGTCGAGCCCGCGCTGGAGTCGGTCGATCCGTTCGAATTGCGCCGCACCTGTGAGGAATTGGCCGATCGGTTGATCGACGGGTTCTGCGGCCGGGGCGAGGCCGATCTGGTCGCCGAGTTCGCCGTGCCGATGCCGGTGCTCGCGCTCGCGTGGGCGCTCGGCTTTCCCGACGAGGATGGGCCGCGCCTGGCCTGGAGCATGAAGGCGCTCGCCGACGGTGACGCGGACGCGCAGGCGGCCTACGGGAGCTACTACGAGCAGATGCAGCAGGTGCTGGCCTCGAAGAAGGCTCGGCCGGGCACCGACCTGGTTTCCCGGATGCTCGCGCACCCCGGGCCGTTCAGCGACGAAGAATACGTGCAGGACCTGATGGCGGTCACCGCCGCGGGGCATCTGCCGACCGCCGACTGGATCGGAAACTCGGTGCGGCTCATGCTCACCGACGATCGGTTCGCGGCGGCGCTCGGCGGCGGGCGCCGCAGTGTCGGCGAGGCGATGAACGAGGTGCTGTGGGAGGACACGCCCACCCAGATCCTCGCCGGACGCTGGGCCGCGCGCGATACGCGGTTGGCGGACAAGGTGATTCGGGCGGGGGACATGCTGCTGCTCGGACTTGCCGCCGCCAACGCGGATCCGCATGTGCGCCAGCACCTTGTCGACGGCGTCGAGCCCGCGCACACCGGTAACAGCGCGCACTTCGCGTTCAGCTACGGCGAGTACCGGTGTCCGTTCCCGGCTCAGCAACTGGCCGAGATCATCGCGCAGACCAGCATCGAAGTGCTCCTCGATCGGCTGCCCGATATCGACCTGTCCATTCCCGCGCAGAACCTGGTCCGCCGGCCGTCGGCGTTCCTGCGCGGCATGACTTCTTTGCCGGTTCGTTTCACCCCAGTTCGTGCAGTCGGAGGTACCCAGTGACCCAAACATGTCCATTCGCCATCGATCCGATGGTCGGTGACCTCGCTGGAGAGACCGCCTATCTGCGCACCGCGGGCCCGGTGACGCGGATCGAACTGCTCGGCGTTCCCGCCTGGACGGTCACCGAACACGCCGTGGCCAGGCAGTTGCTCGTCGATTCGCGGCTGATCAAGGACATCAGCGGCTGGTCGCTGTGGAACTCCGGTGTGGTGACGCGGCAGTGGCCGTTGATCGGCATGATCGATGCCGGGCGTTCCATGTTCACCGTGGACGGTGCCGAGCATCGTCGGCTGCGGATCAAGACGACGCAGGCGTTGTCGCCGCGCCGACTCGAGGACATCCGGCCCGTTATCGAGCGACTAACCGCCGAGCTCCTGGACGATCTCAGTGCCTCGGCCAGCGGCGATTCCGTCGTCGATCTCAAAGAGGTCTTCGCGTACCCGCTGCCGATGCGTGTTATCGGTGAGCTGATGGGCGTGGATCGCGCCGATCACCCGATGCTGCTCACCTGGTACAAAGCGTTCTTCTCGCTGGTCACCCCGCAGGACGAGCGGTTGCGGGTGATCGACGAAATGGATGTCTACTACACGGATTTGGTGCGTAAGAAGACCGCCGATCCCACGGACGATCTCACCAGCGCCCTCATCTTGGCATCCGACGGTGGTGAGCCGCTGACCGAAGAGGAAGTGGTCGGCAACCTGAAGGCGCTGGTCGCCGCCGGTCACGAGACCACCGTCGGGCTCATCCTCAACGCCGTCCGTGCCCTGCTTGCCCGGCCCGAACAGCTGGACAAGGTGCGCACCGGCGACATCGAATGGAAGCAGGCGGTCGAGGAAACGCTGCGCTGGGACAGCCCCGTCAGCCACCTGCTGATGCGCTTCGCCACCGAGGACATCACCATCGGCGACACCGTAATCGAAAAAGGCGAAGGCGTAGTCATGTCCTACCGCGCCATCGGCCGGGACACCGCCGTACACGGCAAGGACTCCGACGACTTCGACCTCACCCGCTCAACCTCCAACCGCCACTTGACCTTCGGCCACGGCCCCCACATCTGCCCCGGCGCCGCCCTCTCCCGCCTAGAAGCCGGCATCGCCCTACCTGCCCTCTTCGAGCGTTTCCCAAACCTGCGCCTCGCAGTCCCCGACAACGAAATCCGCAACCTCCCAGTCCTCACCCAAAACGACCTGGCCGCCTTCCCCATCCACCTGCGCTGACCCGCCCAGGATCCGTATGCGGCTACTCGGCTAGGAGTTTTCCGGCGGCGGTTTCTATTTTGGTTTCGTCTAGGAGGACGGTGTCGGCGGCCGGGCCTAGGGGGATGAAGCTGTCTTCGCTGGTGATCCTAGAGATTCGGCCTTCGAAGCCTGCGTCGATCAGGGCGGCGCAGACTGATTCGGAAACGCCTCCGCTGTGGCGGGTTTCGTCGGCGATGAGGACCCGGCCGGTGGCTCGGGCGTGCTGGAGGAGGTCATCGAGGGGGAGGGGAGAGAGCCAGCGGAGGTCGAGGACTCGGGTTCGGATGCCACGGTTGGCTAGGCGGTGGGCTACGCGCAGGCTCATGGGGACGCCGTTGGCGAAGGTGACGATGGTGAGGTCGGCGCCGTCGCCGTAGACGCGGGCTCGGCCGATTTCGGCATGTTCGCTGGAAGTTGTTGCGAGCCAGGCATTATCGCCCGGTTCGTACAGGTCTTTGGTGTGGTAGAGGGCGATGGGTTCCAAGTATATGCAGACGCGGCCGTCTACCCGGGCGGCGGAGACGCAGGTGCGCAGGAGGGCGGCGGCGTCGTCGGCGCGGGCAGGGGAAGCGACGATGACGCCGGGGATGTCGCGGAGGGCGGCGATGGAGTCATCGTTGTGGAAGTGGCCGCCGAAGCCCTTCTGGTAGGCGTAGCCGGCGATGCGGACCACCATCGGATTGCGGTATTGCCCAGCTGAGAAGAAGGACAGGGTCGCGGCCTCGCCGCGCAGTTGGTCGGCGGCGTTGTGTACGTAGGCCAGATACTGGATTTCGGGGATCGGGATGAAACCGGCGAGGGCGGTGCCGAGCGCGGTGCCGAGCACGCTCTGCTCATCGAGCAAGGTATCGAAGACGCGGCGCTTGCCGAATTGCTTTTGCAGGCCCTTGGTTACGCCGTACACGCCACCCTTGCGGCCGACATCCTCGCCGAAGACGAGCACGTCGCGATCGCGGGCCAGCAGGTCGGCCAGGGTTCGGTTGATCGCTTGGCCCAGCGTCATCGGAGCCGGCACCGCCGCACCATGATTCGATGCGCTATCGCCAGGTCGTTCCGCAATCTGCGGCACGGAGGTGGCGTGCGCGGCATCGGCGCGTAATGCGTCGCCCTGGTGTGCAGTACGCCCGGTCGAGTCGGCAGGCGCTCCGAGATTGCCCGGTTGCGCCCCATTCCGTAGAAGCTTGTTGCCTGCGTTGCCCGCAGGCCGTCCCGCCTGGCGCGTCGTCGCCGCGTCGCCCAGGCTTGCGTCGGCTCGGAGAGCGTCCTCGCGGATCAGCGCCGGGTGGGTGGGGGCGAGGGGGGCCATTACTGCGGCGGCTGAGGTCAATTTTGGCTCGCGCCATACTAGTTCGGCGGTGGTGGTGACGTGGTGGGCGATGTTGTCGTAGCGGTCGAGGACTTCGGCGGGGGTTGCTGTGCCGGTGGCGACGAGTAGGCGGGCGGTGGCGATTACCGGGTCGCGGAGGAGGTCGGTGGCGATGTCGGCGGGCCTGCGGTAGGCGGCTTCGACGTCGGAGCCGGCGTGGCCCATCAGCCGGACGGTTCGCATGTGCAGGAAGGCCGGCTTGCGGTGCTCGCGCACCCAGGCGGCGGCCGCGGTCGACGTGGTCAGTGCGTCAACGGGATCGCAGCCGTCGGCGCCGAAATACTCCAGGCCCGCGCGGGAGCCGTAGGCCTGCTGGATCCAATCCGCCGGGGTCGGCACGCTGATTCCGATGCCGTTGTCCTCGCAGAGGAACAGGATCGGCAACGGAACACCCTGGCGCGCAGTGTGAATCGCCGCGTTGATGGCGCCTGTCGCGGTGGAGTGATTGGCCGAGGCGTCGCCGAAACTGCACAGCACCACCGCATCCGAGGGCCATTCACTCGAAACACCGAGCCGCGCTGCGCGATCGATCGCGAAGGCGAGTCCGACGGCGCGGGGGAGGTGCGAGGCAATGGTCGAGGTCTGCGGAATGATGGCGGCGGGCTTGCTGCCGAACACCTTGTGCCGCCCACCGGATATCGGATCCGCCGCCGCCGCGACGATGCCGAGCAGCACGTCGCGGATCGGGTCGAGACCTGGCACCTGCCGGGTGCGCTGCACGAAGAACGCGCCGGACCGATAATGCAGCAGCGCGGGATCGGTCACCCGAAGCGCCAGCCCGAGCGCCGCGTTACCCTCATGCCCCGACGACCCGATGCTGTAATACCCGCGCTTGCTCGCGCCCAACTGCCGCGCCGCCAGATCCAGCTGACGACTCGTCGCTTGTGACTCGAACAACTCCAGCAGGATCGCACCGGTGATCCCGGGCGCGATGTCGTCCACCACCGCCTGCCCCGGCGTCAGCGCACCGACCGCCGCCCGAAACCGATCATCAAGAACCTTGCCCGGGCTGGATCCGGGGTTCGCGTCCCGCTCGCTCATTCGCGCCAGCCTATCGGTCATCCGATGATTTTGCGCGTCATCGGCGCTCCAGCCGGACTAATTCCCGTGTGCAACCCTCATCTCACGCGAATGGTCGGCGATCAGAGCTTAATGCCGAACAGGTTCGCAACGCTGGCGGCCCCGGACCCGGCCACGATGTCCGTCCTCAATCGGTCGCCGAACGGGACATGGTGGCGGCCTCACTCGTTGTTTTCCGCCGCTATGTCCCGTTCGGCGACCGTCAGCCTGGGATTGGTGGGCCGAGGGGGGCGTGGTGGCTGGCCGACTCGATGTTTGTGCCACCAGGTCCCGTTCTGCGATCGGCAGTCAGTGGTCGGTGCGCCGGATAGGTGCGGTACTGGACCTACTCGATGTCGTTGGTGCTGTGCTCTGTTCGGTGATCAGCAGCCCGAGGTCGGTGCGTTGAACGGGACATGGTGGCGGGCTCACTCGGTGTTTTCCGCCGCCATGTCCCGTTCGGCGACCGTCAGTCCGGGGTTGGTGGCCGGGTGAGCCGTGGTGGCGGGCTGGCTGGGTGTTCCGCCGCCACGTCCCGTTCGGTGGGCGGCAGCCTTCGAGCGGTGGGTCGAGGAAACATTGCTGGCCTTGTACTGGCGCCCGCCGCAGTTGGCCACGCCCGCACTGTTTCTCGAGGCCGTACCCGTTGTGGCGCTCGGTCTCGGGAAGGCGGCAGATCCTCCCTGCGACGGGCGCGAGCACCGGCCCGAACGTGTCGCTCAGTCCGGCAGCTGCAACCCTGATGCCGCGTCTTGGTCCAGCAGCCAGGTGGTGGATTCGAGGCCGACCGCGCCTGCGGAAGGAATCTCGACCGGGTCGGCGCCGGAGATGGCGGCGGCGGCCGCTTCGGCCTTGGCCGACCCGCCGACGACCAGCACCACGTGGCGGGCGCGGCGGATGGCGGGGAGGGTGAGGGTGACTCGGACCGGTGGCGGCTTCGGCGAATTCGTCACGGCGACAACGAGTTCGTGCTCCTCGCGGACCGCGTCGGTGTGCGGGAACAGCGAATTGATGTGCCCTTCGCCGCCCATGCCGAGCAGGTGCAGGTCGAAGGCGCCGTGTTCGGCGAGGTAGGCGTGTACCGCCGCGGAGTATTCGGCGGCGGCTTCGATCGGGTCGGGGTATTCGCCGTCGGATGCGGCGACCTGGTGCACGCGCGCCGGGTCGACCGGGACGTGGTCGAGGAGGGCCTGGCGGGCCTGGAGGTCGTTGCGTTCCGCGTCCCCGGCGGGCACGAAACGCTCGTCGCCCCAAAAGAAGTCGACGGTGGACCAGTCGATGTCGCCGGGGGACTTGCGGACCAGTTCGAGCAGCCCGATACCGGTGCCGCCGCCGGTCAGTACGACCGACGCGGTGCCGCGCGCGGCTTGGGCGGCGACGATGACCTCGACGAACCGGGCCGCCGCCGCGGCGACCAGCGATTCGGTATCGATGTGGACTTCGACTGTGTCACTAGCGGATTCACTCATAGGTCACCTTCTCGATTCCTGCGAGCGCCTCGGCGTAGATCTCATCGGCGTCCAGCCTGCGCAGTTCCTCGGCAAGGCAGTCGCGAGTTTCCCTGCGTGCCAGTGCGATTCGCTGATCCGGATCGCCGGTGCGGGTGAGCGTCGCGGTGCGCCCGGTCTGCGGTCGTTCGATGGCGACCGACACCGACGGGCGGTGGATCTCCACCCGCAGCGCACCGGTACGGCGGACCACCGGGCAGCCGAGGCGGGCGGCGAACCAGCCGGCCAAGGTGTCCAGCGCCGGTTCGTCGCGCAGCCCGGACACCAGCACCGAATCCACCGGCTCGAAGGGTGGCTCGTCCAGCGCGGCGGCCAGCAGTGCGCGCCAGTAGGTGATCCGGCTCCAGGCCAGATCGGTGTCGCCGGCCGCGTAGGAGGCGAGTCGCTTCTTGATCGCGGCCTGCGGGTCGGCGGCGTAGGTGGCGTCGGTGATGCGGCGAGTGGCCAAGCGCCCCACCGAATCCTTGGACGGGAACTCCGGGGCGCCACGCGGCCACCAGGCCACCACGGGGGTGTCCGGCAGCAGGAACGGGATGACGACGCTGCTCTCGTGGTTGATCAGCTCACCCTGCAATCGCAGCACGATCACCTCGGCCGCGCCCGCGTCGCCGCCGACCCGGATCTGGGCGTCGAGGCGGGTCTCGGCGTCTCGGTCACCGCGCGCCAAAACGACCACCCGGCAAGGGTGTTCGCGGCTGGCGTCGTTGGCGGCGTCGATGGCGTCCTCGGCCTCGGAGCTGTCCAGCGTGCACACCACCAGGGTGAGCACCCGCATCATGGTGATCACGCCGTTGCTCTCGCGCAGCTGCACGATGCGCTTGGTGACCTCGCCGGTGGTGGTGTTGGGAATGTCGATGATCACGGCCGCCGCCATTCGCGCCCGGTGCGGGCGAGCATCTCGTCGGCCGACGACGGACCCCAGGTGCCCGCCTCGTACGGTTCGGGTTTACCTTCTTCGGCCCACCGTTCGAGCACCGGATCCAGGATGCCCCAGGACAATTCGACCTCCGCGTTCACCGGGAACAGCGACGGCACCCCGAGTAGCACGTCGAGGATCAGGCGTTCGTAGGCCTCGGGGGAGGACTCGGTGAACGCCTCGCCGTAGCTGAAATCCATGTTGACGTCGCGCACTTCCATGCTCGACCCTGGCACCTTCGAGCCGAACCGGGTGGTGATGCCCTCGTCCGGCTGCACCCGGATGACCAGCGCGTTCTGACCGAGATCCTCGGTCATGGTCTGGTCGAACGGCAGGTGCGGCGCCCGCTTGAACATCACCGCGATCTCGGTGACCCTGCGCCCCAACCGTTTTCCGGTGCGCAGGTAGAACGGCACGCCGGCCCAGCGGCGGGTGTCGACCTCCAGGGTGATCGCGGCGTAGGTCTCGGTGCGCGATTCCGGATCGAAGCCCTCTTCGTTGAGCAGGCCGACCACCTGCTCGCCGCCCTGCCAGCCGTCCGCGTACTGCCCGCGTGCGGTGGTCTCGTCCAGCGGCTCAACGAGTTTCGTGGCGGAGAGCACCTTGATCTTCTCGGCCTGCAACTGCTTGGGCTGGAAGCTGATCGGCTCCTCCATCGCGGTGAGCGCGAGCAGCTGCAGCAGGTGGTTCTGGATCACGTCACGCGCCGCGCCGATGCCGTCGTAATAGCCTGCGCGCCCGCCCAATCCGATGTCCTCGGCCATGGTGATCTGCACATGGTCGACGTAGTTGGCGTTCCAGATCGGGTCGTAGAGCTGGTTGGCGAAGCGCAGCGCCAGGATGTTCTGCACCGTCTCTTTGCCGAGGTAGTGGTCGATGCGGAAGACCGTCTCCTCCGGGAACACCCCGTTGACCAGCGCGTTGAGTTCCTGGGCGCTCTCCAGGTCGTGCCCGAACGGCTTCTCGATCACCACCCGCCGCCACGGCTTACGGCCCGCGGCGTCGGTGGTGGACGGCTGCGCGAGCCCGTGCTCGGACAGCTGATTGAGCACCACCGGGAACATGTTCGGCGGAATCGACAGGTAGAAGGCGTGATTGCCGCCGGTGCCGCGGTCCTTGTCCAGCTTCGCCAGGGTGTCGGCGAGCGTGGCGAAGGCCTTGTCGTCGTCGAAACTGCCCTGCACGAACCGGATTCCCTCGGCCAAGTGGTCCCAGACCTCCTGCCGGAACGGCGTGCGGGCGTGCGACTTCACCGCGTCGAGCACTACCTTGGCGAAATCCTCGTCCGCGTAATCGCGCCGGGCGAAGCCGACCAGCGCGAAACCCGGGGGTAGCAGCCCCCGGTTTGCGAGGTCATAGATGGCCGGCATCAGTTTCTTCCGGGACAGGTCACCGGTGACACCGAAGATCACCATGCTGCACGGGCCCGCGATGCGCGGTACCCGCTTGTCCCGCTCGTCGCGCAGCGGGTTCTGCCAGGTCGGGGTTTTGGGGCCGGCCATCGTTGTCAGTTGTTCCCGGCCGCTGCGGACAACTCCTCCGTGGTGGCGGAAAGCAGTTCCGCCCACGACTTCTCGAACTTGTCCACGCCCTCGGTCTCCAATACCTGGAACACGTCGTCGAGGTCGATGCCGACGGCGGAGAGCTTGTCGAACACCTCCTGCGACGCCGCGCCGGTGCCGCTGAGCGTGTCGCCGCGGATCTCGGCGTGATCGGCGACCGCCTCCAGGGTCTTCTCCGGCAGCGTGTTCACCGTGTTCGCGCCGACGAGCTCGGTGACGTACATGACGTCGGAGTACTCCGGGTTCTTGACGCCGGTCGAAGCCCACAGCGGCCGTTGGCGATTCGCGCCCGCCGCACCGAGGTGGTTGTAGGTGGAGGTGTGCGCGCCACCGTCGAACACGTCCTGGTATTCGGCATACGCCAAGCGCGCGTTGGCGATTCCGGCCTGCCCGCGCAGCGCGAGGGCCTCGTCGGTGCCGATCGCCTCCAGCCGCTTGTCGATCTCGGTGTCCACCCGGGACACGAAAAACGAAGCGACCGAATGGATCTTGCCCAGATCGTGGCCCGCGGTCTTGGCGCCGCGCAAGCCGTCGAGGTAGGCGCCCATGACCGCGCGGTAGCGCTTGACCGAGAAGATCAGCGTCACGTTCACGCTGATGCCCTCGGCGATCACCTTGGTGATCGCGGGCAGGCCCGCCTCAGTGGCCGGGATCTTGATGAACAGGTTCGGCCGGTCGACGGTCTTCCACAGGTCGATCGCCTGCGCGAGAGTCTTATCCGCGTCGAAGGCGAAACGCGGGTCGACCTCGATGGAGACCCGGCCGTCGACGCCGTTGGACGCCTCGAACGCGCCGGTGAAGAGGTCACACGCGGCGCGCACATCGTCGGTGGTGATGGTGCGGATCGCGGCATCGGCGTCCGCGCCCTGGGCGGCAAGCTCTTTGAGCTGTCCGTCGTAGGCGTGGCCCTTGCTCAGCGCACCCTGGAAGATCGTCGGGTTGGTGGTGACCCCGACGACGTTGCGGGTCTCGATCAGCTCGGTCAGGTTGCCGGACTGGATTCGGTCCCTGGACAGGTCGTCCAGCCATACGGACACACCTGCCGCGGAGAGGGCGGTGGTATTCGCGTTCTGTGCCATGAGCGCTTATCCCTTCACGTTCTCGAGTGCGCGCTGCGCGGCGGCAACGACGTTGTCCGGAGTGAAGCCGAACTCGCGGAACAGAGTCTTGTAATCGGCGGAAGCACCGAAGTGCTCGATCGAAACCGTCTCGCCCGCGTCACCGACGAACCGGTGCCACGGCATCGAGATCCCGGCCTCGACGGCGACCCGAGCGCGGATCGCGGGCGGGAGCACCTCGTCCCGGTACGCCTTGTCCTGCGCGTCGAACCACTCCACACACGGCATCGAGACCACCCGGGTGCCGATGCCCTGCGACTCCAATGTAGTCCTGGCGTCGACGGCGAGCTGGAGCTCGGAACCGGTAGCGATGAGGATCACCTGCGGAGTGCCGGTGGAGGATTCGGCCAGAATGTAGCCGCCCTTGGCGACGCCCTCGTAGCTGGTGCCCTCCTGGACCGGCAGATCCTGACGGGTCAGCGCGAGCGCCGACGGGCCGTCCTGGTGCGGCTGCTCGGAGACGGAGAAGTGCGAGGTGTGCTCGCTGCTGTCGCGCTCGAGGATGGTGCGCCACGCGTAGGTGGTCTCGTTGGCGTCGCCGGGGCGAACGACATTGAGGCCGGGGATGGCACGCAGCGCGGCGAGATGCTCGATCGGCTGATGCGTCGGGCCGTCCTCGCCGAGGCCGATGGAGTCGTGCGTCCACACGTAGATGGCGGGCACCCGCATCAACGCGGCCAGTCGCACCGCGGGGCGCATGTAATCGCTGAACACCAGGAAGGTTCCGCCGTACGGACGGGTCGGGCCGTGCAGCGCGATGCCGTTGAGGATCGCGCCCATGGCATGCTCGCGCACCCCGAAGTGCAGGGTGCGGCCGTACGGGTTGGCCTTCCACATGCCGGTGGAGATCGACTCGGGGCCGAAGCTGCCCTCGCCGGACATGGTGGTGTTGTTGGACTCGGCGAGGTCGGCCGAGCCGCCCCACAGTTCCGGCAGCACCGGGGCCAGCGCGGCGAGCACCTTGCCGGAGGCCTTGCGGGTCGCGACGCCCTTCGGGTCCGGCTCGTAGGTCGGCAGGCTCTCGGCCCAGCCCTTGGGCAGGTCGCGCTTGGCGAGCCGGTCGAACAGGGTCTTGTTCTCCGGATTGGCCTGCGCCCACGCGTCGAACTGCTGCTGCCACTCCTGATGCGCCTGCTTGCCGCGCTCGATGGCCTTGCGGGTGTGCTCGATGACCTCGGCGGACACCTCGAAGGTCTGCTCCGGGTCGAAGCCGAGGATCTTCTTGGTGGCGGCCACTTCGTCGGCACCGAGGGCGGCACCATGCGCGGCGCCGGTGTTCATCTTGTTCGGCGCCGGGTAGCCGATGATGGTGCGCAGCACGATGATCGACGGCTTGCCGGTCTCCGCCTTGGCGGCGGCCAGCGCCGACTCGATGGCGACGACATCCTCGCCACCCTCGACCACCTGGACATGCCAGCCGTACGCCTCGTAGCGCTTGGCGACATCCTCGGTGAACGCGATGGTGGTGTCGTCCTCGATGGAGATCTTGTTGTCGTCGTAGATCAGCACGAGGTTGCCGAGCTGCTGGGTGCCCGCGAGCGAGGACGCCTCGGAGGTGACACCCTCCTCCATGTCACCGTCGGAGGCGATCACATAGACGAAGTGATCGAACGGGCTGGCGCCTGTCGCCGCGTTCGGATCGAACAGGCCGCGCTCGCGGCGGGCCGCCATCGCCATGCCGACCGCAGCGGCCAAGCCCTGACCCAGCGGGCCGGTGGTGATCTCGACGCCGTCGGTGTGCCGGAACTCGGGGTGGCCCGGGGTGAGCGAGCCCCACTTGCGCAGGTTCTTCAGATCATCCAACTCCAGGCCGAAACCGGCCAGGTACAGCTGGATGTACTGGGTGATGCTGGAGTGACCGCAGGACAGCACGAAACGGTCCCGGCCGACCCAGCTCGGATCGCTCGGGTCGATCCGCATGGTGCGCTGGTAGAGGGAGTACGCCAGCGGCGCCAGGCTCATCGCGGTGCCCGGGTGCCCGTTTCCGGCGTTCTGCACCGCGTCCGCGGCGAGCACTCGGATCGTGTCGACGGCCTTGGTGTCCAGATCCGTCCAGTCGTCCGGGTGATTCGGCTGAGTGAGGGCGCGGATGTCGTCTGTGACTGACACGACCGAGGTTCTCCTGACATTGGTTTCGTCGACGGCGGCAACACTGGCGGCGATGAACGCACGGCAGCGCGCGTGCTTACCGGGTGTGTACCCAACCACCCTAGTTGTGCCCGCTCAGCAGTACGAGAGGAACCCTGTGTTTATTGGCCGCGTGGCCGCGGCGTGTTCGTGGCCCCATGAATCAGCATCGCGCAGCGATTCGATGAGGGGTGGTGGTCGGGCGACGGGTGGGCCTCGCGTCCGAGCTGTCGAGACTCGCGCCTGCGGCGCATGCGCTTCGACAGCTCGGACGCGAGACGGGCCACGAACGGCGCTCGCAAAACTCGCGCTGTGGTGGTCGAGTTGGGTTAGTAGCTCTCGACTGGGTCCGCCGGGGTGAAACGGATTGCCCTCGTGTGCTGGACCACATTTCGGGACTTGTTGCGTGGGGCTATGCGCGGAGCAGGGTCGGCGGGGGTCTACCATCCTCTGTAGTAGTAGCCGCGCCGCACGGCCGAAGGGGCGCCGAGGCGGGCGAAGGTCCAGCTCTCGCGCATCCAGGTCGGCGGGACCGAGCGCGCTGCTTGGTCCATGCCGGATGCGATGCACAGCGTGCGAGGAGAAACAGTGCGGATTGGGCAACAGCCGGGTGGCAATGACGCGCACGGCTCCGCTCCCACGGCGCTGGCCGACCGGTTCACGGGTCCTGGCCTGCCGTCCCGACTGACCCGGCGGGTGCTCGCGTACATCGCGCTCACCAAGCCGCGGGTCATCGAACTGCTGCTCGTCGCGACGATTCCGACGATGCTGCTCGCCGACCGCGGGCACATCGACATCCGCCTCATCCTGGTCACCCTTTTCGGCGGCTGGATGGGCGCGGCCAGCGCGAACACCCTGAACTGCGTCGCCGACGCCGACATCGACAAAGTGATGAAGCGGACCGCGAAGCGCCCGCTGGCCAGGGCGGCGGTGCCCACCTCGCACGCCTTCGTGTTCGGTGTGCTGCTCGGCCTCGCCTCGTTCGCCTGGTTGTGGTGGCAGGCGAATCTGCTCAGCGGCGTGCTGGTGGTCGCGACGATCTTGTTCTACGTCTTCGTCTACACCCTCGGTCTCAAGCGCCGCACCTCGCAGAACGTGGTGTGGGGCGGCGCCGCGGGCTGCATGCCCGCCCTGGTCGGCTGGTCCGCGGCCACCGGCGGCATCGGCTGGCCCGCGATCGCGCTGTTCGGTGTCATCTTCTTCTGGACGCCGCCGCACACCTGGGCGCTGGCCATGCGCTACAAGGAGGACTACCGCGCGGCGGGCGTGCCGATGCTGCCGGTGGTGGCGACCGAGCAGGTGGTTACCAAGCAGATCGTCATCTACACCTGGCTCACCGTGCTCACCACGCTCGCCTTGGTCCCGGCGACCGGCGTGGTGTACGCGGCCGTGGCGCTGGTGGCCGGAGCGTGGTTCCTGCTGATGGCGCACCAACTGTATTCCGGCGTGCGGCGCGGCGAGTCGGTGAAGCCGTTGCGTTTGTTCTTGCAGTCGAACAACTATCTCGCCGTGGTGTTCTGCGGCCTCGCGGTGGATTCCGTGCTCGGCTGGGATACGATCGGCAGCTGGTTCTAAGCGCACGGAACCGCGCGCACCGATTCGCTTCCTGCGCAGGGTTTTGCCGACGAATTCGTGAGCGGCGGGACGAGATGTACGCCGCAGTTCAGGCGCGGTGGCCGAGGTAGCCGTCGGGACGGATCCGGATGCGTGTACCGGGGTCGGCGGCATACGCGGTGAACGCGTGGCCTTCGATGTCGATGACGTGCCGCTCGGACGCTGCGGTGCCGGGGCGGACTACTACGTAGACCTCCACGCCCGATTCGTCCGGAACTTCAACGGCCTCGCCGAAGCACAGCACCGTCGCGTGCGGACCACGGAACAGGTCGAACAAGCGAATCGGGTTGCCTGCCATGTCTTTCAGCGGTGCGTCGGGCGCGCGATCGCCCGCGACGAGCGGCCGGTGGTCGTTGATGTCGCGGTAGCTGATGTCGAGTTGCTGGGTTTCCGGTCCGCGTTCCATCGCGTCTTCGTCGCCGTCGACCAGTTTGTCCAGCAATGCCGAGCTCACGCCGAGCACCCGGGCGGCGACCGTTCGGCGCTCGGATTCGTAGCTGTCCAACAGTGATTCGTCACCGTGCAGCGCGGCGGCCAGCTTCCATCCGAGGTTGTACGCGTCCTGGATGCCGGTGTTCATGCCCTGCCCGCCGGTGGGCGGATGCACGTGCGCCGCGTCGCCGGCCAGGAAGACGCGTCCGTCGCGGAACCGTTCGGCCAGCCGGACATTCGGCCGCCACACCGTCACCCAGGTCAGGTCGGTCAGCGTGATGTCGGTGCGGCCGGAATAGCGGTCGACGTACTCCTGGAGGACGGCGAGGGTCGGCTCGGCATCGCCGATCAGCGGGGCCGCGAACTGGAACTGGCGTCCACCGGGCAAGGGGGACATGGCGATTCCCTCCATCGGCCGATCGGCCCCGGCGAACCAGTAGCCGAACTCGTGGTCGAGTGCGTCGGCCCGGACGTCGCCGAGCAGCATCCGCAGCGATTCGTCGGTGCTGCCCTCGAACGCGATGCCGAGCGACTTGCGCACCGTGCTGCGTCCGCCGTCGGCGCCGACCAGGTAGGCGGCCCGCACGGTCTCCTCGACGCCGTCGCGGGTCAGCGTCGCGGTGACGCCGGTCGCGTCCTGGGTGAATTGCGCCAGGGCCGTGCCGAGTTCGACACGCACACCGAACTCGGCGAGTCGATCGCGCAGGATCGCCTCGGTCCTGGACTGTCCGAGCACCCATGGGTTGGGGTAGGGGAGCGCGGGCGTCGGCGCGATCGGCTCCCACATCCGGCGTTCACCGGCGAACTCGCCATCTAGGTAGGCCCGCATGATCGGCGTCGGGATGCCTGCGGTCAGCACCGCGTCGAGCACACCGAGGTCGTCGAACACCTCCAGCGTGCGGGGTTGGATGCCGTCGCCGCGCGAGCCGGCGAAGAACTCGGTGGCGTGGTCGATGACGCGCACCGGGATGTTCCGGCGGGCCAGATCGAGGGCGAGGGTCAGGCCGGTGGGTCCGGCACCGGCGACGAGTACCTGGTTCTGCACGATTTCTCCTAGATGAACTTATATTCAATGAATTCTAATTCAGTATTGGAGTTGGTACGTTCCCTGTCAAGGAGGTGGGTGCAGGTGTCGATGAGTCGCAAGGAGAAGTCGGCCGAGACCGAGCTCGCGCTGAAGGCGGCGGCCCTACGGCTGTTCGCGGAGCGTGGCTACCTGAACACCAAGATCGTCGACATCACGACCGCGGCCAATCGCGCGGCCGGGTCGTTCTACAACCATTTCGCGGGCAAGGAAGAACTACTCCAGGCGCTGCTGAACGACGTCGCGGCGGCGGGCGACGTGACGGCGGAAGGCCCCGACCACAACCCGGACTTGACCGATCCGGCGGCGATCCGCTTCCACGTCGAGGGGTACTGGTTCGCGGCCAGGCAGCACTGGGCGGTGTTCCGATCGATCCAGCAGGCGGCCCTGGTCAACGACGAATTCGCCAGGCAGGCGGGGCAATTCGCGATCCAGCAGCGACGCGACATCGCCGATCATCTGGACGGGTTCGGTCCGCGTGGGCTCACCTTGCCGAGCACGCCCGACGCCAGCCTGGCGATGATGTTCCTGCTCACCACCGGCATGGTGCAGGCCGTCGAAGAAGGCACCGTCGAGCTGACCGACAAACAAGCCATCGAAGCCTTGACCCGTTTCATCTACCGAGGTCTGACCGGCCTCGACTACTGAAAGCCATACCCGACACCCCTGGGAGCCAGGACCCTACGACGGCCCGGATGCTCCCGAGGGAATCAGTAGGGACAACTGGCGCGTCGGCCGGTTGCGTAGCTGTGGCCCTAGACAGCCGCGCGCTTGTCAGTGCGGCGAGTCGTAATGCGGGAAATCAGCAGGCGTGCGGCTGCACGAGTGGTCAGGGGAGTAGGACGATGGAGCCGGTCGTCTTGCGCGCTTCCAGATCGCGGTGGGCGTGCTCGGCCTCGGCCAGCGGGTAGGTCGCGCCGACCAGGATTCGTAGTGTGCCGTCGGCGATAGCGTTGAAGATATCTGTTGCACGCCAAAGCAATTCGGTGCGGTCGCGGGTGTAGAAGGCGAGACTGGGTCGGGTGACGAACAGCGAACCCGCGCCGTTGAGGCGTTGCAGATCGAACGGGGGGACCGGTCCGCTGGCCGCGCCGAAGAGGGCGAGCATGCCGCGCACGCGCAACGCGGCGAGGCTGGCCTCGAAGGTGGCCGCGCCTACTCCGTCGTAGACCGCGGCGACACCGACACCGTCGGTGCGGGCGCGTACCTGGTCCGCGAGATCGTCGTCGTAGCGCAGCACCTCGGCGGCACCCGCCTCGCGGGACAGCTTTTCCTTCGCGTCCGAGGACACCGTGGTGATCACGCGGGCACCGCGCGCCGCGGCGAGCTGGGTCAGGATCAGGCCGACACCGCCCGCGCCCGCGTGCACCAGGACCGACTCGCCGGGCTGTGGGGTGTAGATCGATTCGAGCAGGTAATGCGCGGTCATGCCCTGCAACAGCGCCGAGGCGGCGACAGCGGGTTCGACATCGTCGGGCACCTTGATCGCGGCGTTCGCGTTCACCGCGACCCGCTCGGCGTAGCTGCCCGGTCCGGCGGCCCACGCGACGCGGTCGCCGACGGCGAACTCGGTGACGTTGGCGCCGGTCTCGGCGATCACACCGCTCGCCTCGGAGCCGGGGACGTACGGCACCGCCTGCGGGTATCGCCCGGTCCGGATGTAGGTGTCGATGAAGTTGATGCCGACCGCCTGCACGTCGACGAGCAGCTGGTCCGGTCCGATCCGCGGATCGGGCACCTCGACGTAGCGCAGTACTTCGGGACCGCCGTGTTCGGACACCTGGATCGCACGCATGAGTTCTGTTCTACACCTCTTCGGCATGGGCGCCAGATCCGGCGCAGGCCGCGTGCACGCCGACAATTCGGCACGGGGACTGGACCGTTTCCTACTGGTCGGTAAACTACGGTCCATGAGTGCTCATGCCGCCACGGCCCCAGTGAAGTTGTCGGGCGCCCTCGTGGAGTCCGTCAAGGGATTCGTCGCCGATCACGACGGTTCGGCCACCGCCGTGCTGCAGCCGGTCGGCCGCGCCGGTGTCCGCGTGACGCTGGTCGGTGCCGACGGCATCCTCGGCGACCGCGTCGTCGCCGACCTGGCGACCGCGAAGGAACTCGTCGCCACCGTCGACGGCCTCACCGAGGCCGACGAGTGGGACCGCGAGCTCACCTCGGTCGTCACCCCGCGCAAGTCGCACTGGACCAAGATGGCGGGCTGGGTCGCCCGGCAGAAGAAGTTCCCCAAGGCGCGCAACGAGAGCTGAGCGATGCGCGGAATACGACTGTTCGGCGCGGCGCTGCTGGCCGGGACAGTCCTTGTCGCACCGGCGATTCCGGCCGCAGCCGAGCCGAATGCCCTGCGCGTGTGCACACCGGGCGACTATCCCCCGTATGCGATCGCCGAGGGTGCGGGCGAATACCGGGGCGTAGACATCGATCTGGCGCGCGGGTTCGCCGAGGTCCTTCGTCGACCGGCCGAATTCGTCCCGGTCACCTGGGCGACACTGAAGACGGATTTCGCTGAGCGGCAGTGCGATATCGCCGTCGGCGGCATCTCCGACTCGCCCGCCCGCCGGGCCTTCGCCGACTTCTCGATCACCTACGGCACCGACGGCAAGACGCCGATCACCCGGCGCGGCGACGACACCGACTACTCGACGATCGAGCAGATCAACCGCCCCGAGGTGCGGGTGATCGCGAATCGCGGCGGTACCAACGAGGAGTTTGCCCGCAAGAACTTCCCCGACGCCCAACTCACCCTCTGGCCGGAGAATCTCACCATCTTCGATGAGGTCGAACAGGGTCGAGCCGACGTCTTCGTCACCGACGGCGTCGAGGGCCGCTACCGCGTCCGCCAACACCCCACCCTCCAGGTCCTGCACCCCGACAAGCCATTCGACTCGTTCGGCAAGGTGCTGCTGATCCGCAAGGACGCCCCGCTCCTATCCACCGCCCTCAACGCTTGGCTGGCAACCCAACTCGCCACCGGCGCCGTGGACCACCTATTCGCCCAGTGGATCGGCCCGAACCCAACCGTCCCCGCCGGCTGAGCTCGTCGCCAACGCAACCGTCGTAAGCAAGGATCCGCACCCTAACTCGGGACCTGCACTGACTTCAGGGCCCTATTCCGAGTGCAAATCCCAAGTGAGAGTGCGGATTTCCGGCAACAGTCCGTGAGGGCGCGCCCCCGGTCGGTGCCGCGACCGGCAGGCGCCCTCAACGGCCGCAGACACTGCGACCACGCAACAACGTGGCTGGCAGCAGAATCAGCACCCTAAGAGCCCGTCTTACGTGGCCGTTCCTCGTAGTCGGCGGTGGCCACGAGTCGTGGATGCTCTAACCAGTCGATTTCTGTGGGCCATGGTCGGCTATGAGCGCGCTGAGCCGTGACGCGCTGATATTGCCGCCGGAGATGACGACCCCGACGCGGGTACCGAGGCGCTCGATCTGCCCGGCCAGAAGTGCGGCAACGGGTGCGGCACCGGTCGGCTCGGCGACGATTTTCATCGTGTCGAACAGAAACGACATCGCCGCCACCAGTTGATCGTCTGTGACCAGGACGATCTCGTCGACAAGCCTGCGGTTGACAGCGAAGGTGAGTTCACCCGGGACCTCGGTGGCCTGCGCATCGGCGATAGTGCGCGGAACCGGTATCCGAACCCGGCGCCCAGCTGCAAGGGACCGTTTTGTGTCGTCGCCGTCGACGGGTTCGACGCCGATGACGCGGATGCCGGGGGCCAGCGCGGTCACGGCGGTGGCGCACCCGGCCATCAGCCCGCCGCCGCCGATCGGAGCAAGGAAGGTGTCCAGCGGCCCGGTCTTCTCGATGAGCTCGAGCGCTGCGGTGCCCTGGCCCGCCATGACCAGAGGGTGGTCGAACGGTGGAATCACGGTCAGGCCACGC
Source organism: Nocardia sp. NPDC051052 (assembly GCF_044456045.1). Taxonomy (NCBI): domain Bacteria; kingdom Bacillati; phylum Actinomycetota; class Actinomycetes; order Mycobacteriales; family Nocardiaceae; genus Nocardia; species Nocardia sp. NPDC051052. The sequence goes on along the minus strand of NZ_JBITFL010000002.1, from coordinate 850,889 downwards.
TCGACGGCCAGGGCTTCGCCGATTGCGGCTCGGTCCTCGGTATAGCGGTCGTAGGTCACGACCTCGGCTCCGTATTCCTTGGTGGCAGCCATCTTCGAAGCAGGGGCGTCCTCGGGCATGACGATGACGGCCGAGGTACACAGTAGACGCGCGGCCAGGGCGACTGCCTGGGCGTGATTGCCCGACGACCAGGACACCACCCCACGTGTGAGCTGTAAGGACGTCAGCTCGGAGATAGCGTTGTATGCGCCGCGGAATTTGAACGCGCCGACTCTCTGGAAGTTTTCGCACTTCAAGAACACCTCGGCCCCGACGCGTTCGTTCAACATGCGGGAGGTGAGCACCGGAGTCCGGTGGGCGACACCGGCCAGCCGGTCGGCCGCCGCGCGCACGTCGTCGATCGTGATAAGGCTTGTCATCCACGGCATTCTGCCATCCGGAACTTCACCGTTCATGGATGTAATCCGTTGTGCGGCATAGCTCGACGTGTGCTCGACAAGCTTGCGGCGCGGTTGGTGCCAGATCCGTTGTGGGAGATCGTCGAACCGATACTGCCTCGGTTCGTTGCGAGACCGCAGGGCGGTGGCACCGAACCCGTTGATCCGTGGAAAGTGTTCACCGCCATCGTGTTCGTGTTGACCAGCGGCTGCGCGTGGCGGATGCTCTCCGCCTCGTTCGGCGTCACTGTGCCGACGGCCCATCGCCGGTCCGCCGCGTGGACCGAGGCGGGCCTGTGGCGGCGATTACACCAGGCTTTGCTGGATGAGCTGGGCAGCCAGGGCTTGATCGACTGGTCGTCACGGACGGTGATCGACGCGGCGAGCGTTCGGGCGAAAAAGGGGGCCCATGACCGGGCCGAGCCCGGTCGACCGGGGTCAGTCCGGCTCGAAGATCCACGTACTGTCCGATCGCGCGGGAATCCCACTGTCGGTAAGTGTTTCGGCGGCTAACCGAGAGACCTCCGAGGGTGTACTGGCCTCGAGGTTTTCGACTGGTTCGTGGGATGACCGGAGTAGTGCTGGGCGCGCGAGGTGGGGTCCCCGGCCTTAGTTATCGGTCAGGTGCGCGGTGTCGCGTTCCAGCGTGGTCATCTGGCTGTGGTGCTGTTCGCGAGCGCTTCGAAGGAGTGAGCATGTCCGGTGGGCGTTTTGGGGGCTGCTGGGTGTCCGATCCGCACTGCTTGTTCCGGCCGCTCACCGTTTTCGCACCGCTTGTTCTGGCCGCTCACCGTTTCTGTGACCCGCACACCAGGTATAGCGAGTGTGCAGGTCACAGAAGCGGTGAGCACCTGACGACGGAGCTGCCATCGGATACTGGCCGGGCTCTTTTCCGGGGTTCGCGGCGCTCAGGGTGGGTGTGGATCTCGAGGTGATGGGGCGGTGGTGCCCGTATCGGTTTCGTAAAGATGCTTGCGGCAGGGGATTCGGTGGGGTCACCGTGAAGGGTCGAACTGCGGCGGGGTCGGAGGAGTGGTGGCGACAGATGTAATCGGCAAGATTGCGCGCGTGACCGCGGCAATCCGGCCGGACCATCTCGGTGAGGTGGTGATCGAGGTGCGGGCGGGGACCGAACGATTCCTGGCGCGGGCCGCCGACGGGGCGACAACCATTCCGAAGCACACCCAGGTTCTCGTGACGGGGAGCCTGGGTGGGCGCACGGTCGAAGTCACTCCCTGGAAATGAAGGTGCATCATGGACGTCCAAATCTTGGTCGTCATCGGGATCGTCGTCGTCGCTCTTATCGTGTTGGCCGTGCTGTTCCGCCTGTCCTGGCGGGTCGCGGAACCCGATGAGGCACTGATTATTTCGGGTTTCCGCGCCGGTGAAGAACCATCAGGGGTCGGCGAGAGCATGGGGTTTCGGATCGTCACCGGCCGCGGCTGCTTCGTTATGCCCGGCCTCACCAAGGTGCGCTTCATTTCGCTGGAAGCACACGAGAGTCAGATCCAGGTGCCGTGCGTGAGCCAGCAGAAGATCAACCTGCAACTCGGCGGGGTGGTGGTGTACAAGATCGGCGACGACTACCGGTCCATCGCCAACGCGGCGCGCCGCTTCCTGGACCGTCCGGCCGAGGAGCTGGAAACCAAGGTGCAGAACGTGTTTGTCGGACACCTGCGGGCCATCGCGGGCTCGATGACCGTCGAGGACATGATCAGCGATCAGGACAAGTTCTCCGAGCAGGTGCGCGACCGGTGCTCGCAGGAGATGGAGTCCTTCGGCCTGGTAATCGACAGTTTCCAGATCCAATCGATCGCCAGCGGCTCCAATTACATTGCCAACCTGGCGATTCCACATCAGGCGGCGGTCGAGCAGAAGGCGCGGATCGCGCGGGCCAACGCCGACCGGGAGGCCATCGAGCAGGAGCAGGCGGCGCAGCGGCAGATCGCGCTCGCGATGCGCGACACCCAGATCAAGAAGGCGGAGTATCAGGCCGAGATCGACAGCGCCAGTCAGGAAGCCGCACAGCAGGGTCCGCTCGCGGAGGCCACGGCGCGGCAGGCGGTGGTCGAGGTGGCGACGAAGGTCTCCCAGCTGGAGGCGCAGCAGATGGAACAGCAGCTGCAGGTAGACGTGCGCAAGCCCGCCGACGCAGAGGCCTACCGGCAGACAACCCTCGCGACCGCCAACCGCGACGCCCGGATCAGCCAGGCCGAGGCCGACGCGCAGGAAACCAGGTTGCGCGCGGAAGCCGCTGCGGCACAGACGAAGATGCAGGCACTCGCCGAGGCGGAGTCGATCAAGCTGCGCGCGGCGGCACAGGCCGACGCGACCCGCCTGGCCGGCCAAGCGGAGGCCGACGCGATCAAGGCACGCGGCCTGGCCGAGGCGGACGCGGTCCGCGCGCACATGGCGGCTGAGGCGGCGGGCATCCAGCTGCGGTCCGAGGCGATGAGTCAGAATCAGGAGGCGGTGATCGCTCAGCAGATCGCCGAGAAACTGCCGCAGATCGTCGCGGCGGCCGCGGCCCCGTTCGAGCATATCGACAGTTTCACCGTGCTCAACGGTGCCCAGGGGGTGACCTCGGCGCTCGCCGAGATCATCCAGCAGGCGGGGGCGCTGACCTCGATGGCCCGTGAATCACTGGCCCCGGCAATGACTTCCGGCGTCAAGCCCGCGGAGAATGGCCAGGTTGGTGCCGACCGGCCGTAGCTCAGTGACTTCGCGCTGACCGCAGCGTCATTCGGCAGAACCTGGTGCGCGACGCTCAATATTCGCCGCGTACCAGGTTTTTCGGCTCTTCGCCCGTGATGAAGCGGACGATCTCCGCGCGGACGACGGCGTAGCCGCGTTCGTAACTGCCGGTGCTGTTGCCGCCGACGTGCGGGGTGAGTAGCAGGTTCGGCGCGGTCCACAGCGGGTGGCCCGGTGGGAGCGGTTCGGGGTCGGTGACGTCCAGCGCGGCGCGCAGCCTGCCCGATTGCAGTTCGGCAAGCAGGGCGTCGGTGTCGACGATCGAGCCGCGCGCGATATTGACCAGGATGGCGTTGTCGTCCATCGCGGCGAGGAACGCGGCGTCGACCATCCCGGTGGTCCGGGAAGTGACCGGGACAGTCAGCACGACGACGTCATGTCCTGGGATCAGGCCGGGTAGTTCGTCGACGCCGTGCACACCATCGCGGGCTCGGCTGCCGACCAGGGTCACCGCGGTGTCGAAGCCGGTCAGCCTGCGGATCAATTCGGCGGCCAGGTCGCCCGCGCCGACCACCAGGATCCGCTTGCCGACCAGCGTCTCCGTCTGATGGAAGGCCCATTGCTGCGCGCGCTTGGCATCCGTAAAACCGCCGAGTTCACGGTAGATATGCAAGAGCGCGGCCATCACCCACTCGGCCGAGCTGCCGCCGTGTGCGCCGCGTCCGGTGGATAGGCGCACCCCGTCGGGCAATTGGCTGATCCATCCTTCGGCGCCCGCGGTCATCGTCTGCACCAGCCGCAGCTTGGGCAGTCGGGTCAGGTCGACCGTGTCGGCCCGGGAAAGGAACTTGGGCACCAGCACTTCCGCGTGTTCCGCGCCGTCGGGCAGCGGCTCGCCCGCGTTGTATCGCACCAGTTGTACCCCGTCGATTCCGGACAGCACCGCGACGCCATAGTCGTCCGGCACCAGAACAATGACCGCCATGCAGGCCAGGTTAGCGGCTGCGGCGCGGTGTGCGCCCGGGCTCCGCCGGACTTTTTCCGGCCGGTCGGCCCGTGGAAACGCATTTATCCGCAACTGTCTCAGTCGGTGGACCGATCGGGCCGAAACGGCCGCAGAGTGACATATCAGTCGGTTAAATTGGGCCTCGCCGGGGGGAGCCGGTGGAATGAGGTAACTGTGGTCGTAGACAGGGTCGCTCGGGTGTCCGAGCCACTGGTGCGGTGGGGATTCGATCTCGTGCTGAAGAGTCTGCAGACCTTCGGCCGGACAATACAACTCGCGGCCGCCGCGTTCAGCTTCCTCGTCGGCGACCTACTGAGGCTGCGACATCCGTGGCGGGAGACGGTGCAGCAAGGCTGGTTCATCGTCAGCGTCACCGCGATTCCCGCTGTGCTGGTGGCGATTCCGTTCGGCGTGATCGTCTCGGTCCAGGTCGGCAGCCTGACCCAGCAGGTCGGCGCCACCTCGGTGGCAGGCGCGGCGGGCGGGCTCGGCGTCATCCGGCAGGGCGCGCCGATGGTGACGGCGCTGCTGCTCGGCGGCGCGGCCGGGTCGGCGATCGCCTCGGATCTCGGCGCCCGCACGATCCGCGAAGAAGTAGATGCGTTGCGCACCATGGGAATCGATCCCGTGCGACGGCTGGTCACGCCGCGGCTTGCGGCGATGATCGTGCTGACGCCGCTGCTCTGCCTGCTGGTCATCTTCATGGGTGTGTTCACCGGTTACGTGGTGGCGGTGGGCTTCCAGGGGGTGACGCCGGGCAGCTACCTGTCCTCGTTCGCGGCCTTCGCGACCATGGCCGATCTCGCGGTGGCGATCGCGAAGTCGGTGGTGTTCGGGGTGATCGTGCTGATCGTCGCCTGTCAGCGCGGCTTGGAGGCGACCCACGGGCCGAAGGGCGTCGCGAACGCGGTGAACGCGGCCGTGGTGATCGGCGTGATCGCCGCGTTCGGCGTGAATCTCGTGATCACCCAGCTGGTTTCGATGTTTCTGCCGCAAAAGGTGGGCTGATGACTGAAGTTCCCGCCCAGTATCGGCCGTTCGGCCGAACCGGTCGTCTCGTCGAGCGCGGCGCGCGCGGACCCATGACCCTGTTCGAATCGCTCGGCCACCAACTGACTTTCGTGATCCAGGTGCTCACCGCGGTGCCGCACACGCTGCGTGCCTACCGCCGTCAGACCATGCTGATCCTCACCGATATCACCTGGGGCAGCGGCAATATCATCGTCGGTGGCGGCACCGTGGCGGTGCTGATCTTCCTCGGCATCGCGGTCGGCGGCTCGATCGGCGTCGAGGGCTTCACCGCGCTGAACATGGTCGGCATGGGTCCGTTGACCGGATTCGTCTCCGCGTACGCGAACACCAGGGAGATGGCGCCGATGGTGGCCGCGATCGGTTTCGCGGCGCAGGCGGGCTGCCGGATGACCGCCGAGATCGGCGCGATGCGCATCTCCGAGGAGATCGACGCGCTGGAAGCCATTGGCATCCGGCCGATTCCATTCGTGGTGACCACCAGGGTGATCGCCGGGATGATCACCATCGTCCCGCTCTACCTGCTGACGCTGATCCTCAGCTACCTGTCCTGCGCGGTGGTCGTCAACGTGTTGCATGGTCAATCCTCGGGCACCTACTACCACTACTTCGACGCCTTCCTGCAACCCGGCGACGTGATCGCGTCGCTGATCAAGGCGACGGTCTTCGTGGTGATGATCATCCTGATCCATGGCTACCAGGGTTTCTACGCGACCGGTGGACCAGAAGGGGTCGGGCGCGCGTCGGGTCGGGCGATCCGCGCGAGCCTGGTGCTCGTGGTGATCGCGGACATGATCATGACGATCGTCTTCTGGGGTCTCGATGTCGGAATCAAGATTTCGGGGTGACGCGTGCCGATATTCGTTGATCATTCAGGGCGCACCGCCGGGCGGTGGATGCTGCGGCTGCGCGGGCTGGTCGTCGCCGCGGTCGTCCTCGTGGTGGCCGTGTTCACCACGCAATACGCGCAGGGCAAGTTCGCCGACACCTTCGCACTCACCATCGACGCGGCAACCCTCGGTGAGGGGCTCGCGCCGGGTGCGGAGGTGAAGTTCCGCGGTTTCGGGATCGGTACCGTGCGCAAGGTCGAGACCGTCGACTACGGGCACCAGCGCATCGAGTTGTCGCTGGATCGCACCCAGGCCGCGGCGCTGACCGACGACGTGTCGGCGCGGTTCACCTCGTCGAACATCTTCGGTTCCAGCGCAATCGAATTGGTGAACACGGGCAAGGGCGGTCGGCTACCGGAGAACACCACGCTGTTCATCGGCGCCAACGCGACCAACGCGACGGTGTCGAGTGTGTTCCGCAGGGCGGCGCGGTTGACCCAGGTGCTGGATTCCGACACCGTGCGCGCGCTGTTCGATCTGCTGCTGGACAACACCGCCTCGCTCGGTCCGGCGGTGCGGTCGTTCTTCGCCACCGCGCGGGTGCTCGCCATGAATCAGCGTGCGCCGCTCGGTCATTACCTGGACATCGGCGCGGATGTCGGTGCCGGCGCGGCGCAGGTGACGCCGCCGGTGGTCGACGTGATCCTCGGCGTGCTCGACAACAGCGAGTATTTCGGCACCGAGGAGAACCGGGAGCGGACGAAGCATTCGCTGTCCCGTCTGGACACCGCGCTGCTGCTGCCCGTCACCGATCTATTGCGCAGGGACAACCCCGATCTGGCCGCCATCATCGGCGGGGTGCTGGATCTGGTGGTGCCGATCAGCGCGTCGATCGGCACCGTCGCACCCGCGTACAACCGATTGCCCGCATTGCTGGCCCGCATCGACAGCGCGTTCCCGGTGATCGACGGCCGGGTGCAGCTGCAACTCGAGGTGATCGTGAAAAACATGCCGTATCTGGCGGATTCGATCATCGGGATGCCGCGATGAACAGTGTGACCGGCGCGGCCGTCAAACTCGGCATCTTCGTCGCGATCGTCGCGGTGTGCTCGGCTTTCATTGTGGCCGCGCTGAATACGCCGGTGCCGAAGGACAAGGTCTCCTATGACGCTGTCTTCACCGACATTTCGGGGCTCTATGCCGGGGACGTGGTCCGGATGTCGGGGGTGGCGGTCGGGAAGGTCGACACCGTGTCCTTGGACGACACGCGCGCCCGCGTCCGGTTCACCGTGGACCGCCAGCGCCCGGTCTTCGACAACACCGAAGCCGCTGTGCGATACCAGGATCTGATCGGGCAGCGCTACATCGAATTGGTGACCGCGAAAACCGGCGGGGTGCGGCTCGCGCCGGGGGCCACCATTCCGGTGGAGCGCACCATCCCGAGTTTCGATGTGTCCAAACTGTTCAACGGCTTCAAACCATTGTTCGAGACCTTGGATACGGCTCAGCTCAACCAGTTCGGCACCAACATCCTGCGGGTGCTGCAGGGCGACGGCGGCGGCATCGGCCCCGCGCTCGCCGATCTGGACCAGCTCACCAAGCACGCCAAGAGCAGCGAGGCGGTGGTCGTGCTGCTGATCCACAACCTGGGCGAGATATCCCGGTCGATCGGCGGAAAGTCCGCGGCGGTCGGCGATCTCGTCAAACAGTTGAACGGCGTGCTGAACGCGTTCGGCAGCCGGACCGCGACCATCATCACCGCCATCGAGCAGGCCAATCGCACGTTGGTGCCGCTCATCCCGCTGCTCGAGGAGCTGCAAGGCGCCTACGACCAGAGTTACCTGCCGTTGGACGGGTTGTTGCGCAGGCTGCTGCCGCAGACCGATCAGCTGGTCGAAATCCTGTCGCTGGTGCCGTCATTGCTCACCGGGCTCAACCAGCACATCCCGGCCAGCGGCGAGGCGAAGACGTATTCGTGTGCCGGTGGTGAGCTCGGGCTACCGGGCATCGGCAATGTCGTGCTCGGCAATCAGAAGCTGGTGGTGTGCAAATGACCGGTGCGGCAGGGCAACTGGCGGGGCTACCGTTCCGGCTGTTCGGGGAGCTGAAACAGCTGCGGGCGGCGAAGTCGGAGTCGTGGTCCCAATTGCGGTGGGGGGTAGCGGGTGTGCTGTTGAGCGTGCTGGCCCTGCTGGCTGCCGCGGTGCTGTACGTGGTGCCGTTCGGCGAGCAGTCCTATACGGCGGACTTCCGATCCTCCGGTGGCGCCCGCACCGGAGACGAGGTGCGGATCGCGGGAATCAAAGTGGGGCAGGTCCGTTCGGTGGGCTTGGTCGGCGACCACGTGGAGGTGCGCTTCGGCGTCGACCGCGACGTGCACGTCGGCGACGCCTCGGCGGTGGCGGTGAAGATGCTGACCCCGATCGGCGGGCACTACCTGTCGCTGGCTCCGCAGGGGGAGCCAGCGCTGGGCGGCAAGCACATTGCGCCGGAGCGGACCACCACACCGTTCGAGCTCACCGACATCATCGACGTGGCCACGCCGGTGCTCGGCCAGGTCGACGGCACCACCCTGCGCGGCACCATCGCCGAGGTGAACGCCGCGCTGGCCGGTCAGCCCGACGCGGTGCGCTCGATCATCGGCAACTTCAACGACCTGACGGGCGTGCTGGCCGACCGGTCCAAGCAGCTGGATTCGGCGGTGCGGGTGTCCGACGAATACATCGGCGCGATCGCGACCGACCGGGCGGTGCTCGCCGATTTCGTGCGCGAACTCGGTGTCGTCGCCGTGGTGCTCGGGCAGCGCAAGGGCGAGGTCGTCCAGGTTTTCGAACTGTTGAAGCGATTGTTCGCGGTGATCCATCGGCCGGTGCTGGCCTACGGCGATTCGATCGAGCCGTCGGTCGCCGAATTCGAGGACCTGTTCAACAAACTCGTGCAGGATCCCGGCCGGCTCGACACGGTCGTCGCGGGGATCAAGGACTTCATCGGGAAGATCTCGGCGATGCTCGGCGCGGATGGGGTGACCATCGACCAGTCCGCCAGCGTGATTCGCGGTCCGGCACTGTGCATTCCGTTCGAGGGGAGGACGTGCTGATGCGGGCCTGGGGTAGAGCGGGCGTGGTGATCGCCGCCGCGGTGGTCACGGTCGCGGTGGTGGTCGGTGTGAGCGGCGCGACCTGGATGGACCGGGTACAGCCCGCCGAACAGACCCTCTGTGCCGAATTCACCGACACCGTGGGGCTTTACGAGGGCAACAGCGTCACCATGCTCGGCGTGGAGGTGGGCACCGTCTCCGGTATCGAGGCGCGCGGTGACCGCATGCGGGTGTCGATGACGATCGACAGCAAGCTCGCGCTGCCCGCCGACATCCGCGCGGTGACCATGTCCAGCTCGATCGTCACCGACCGGCACGTCGAGCTGACCAAGACCTACACCGGCGGACCGAAATTCGATACCGCGACCTGTATTCCGCTGGAGCACACCAAGACACCCGTCGGCATCAGCGAAGCGCTCGGCGCACTCGGGAAACTCTCCGGCGACCTGCTCGGCGCGCAACAGTCGCCGACGCCGGGTGCGCCCTCGGACACGCTGCTCGATCAGACGATCACCGGCGCGGTCCGCTCGCTCGACGGCACCGGACCACAGTGGAATGCACTGCTACAGCGGCTGTCTCAGGTGATTGGCGATCCGGCCGACCGGGATGTGGTGATCCGCAGGCTCGTCGACAACCTCGACCAGCTCACCACGATGTTCATCACCAACTGGCCGGATATGCAGGCGCTGCTGGACAATCTGAAGAACGGTGTCCAGCTGGTCGAAGGCTTCTCCGCCCAATTGTCAAGGGCGGTCGATCTCGCGCTGCAGTTCCTGCCGGTGATCGCCCGCAATGTCGGCAAATACGATCAGCAGTCCTACGAATTCCTGGATCGGATCGTGCCGGAGGTGCATCGGTACGCGGTGCTGGCGGGCAGCATCGTGGATCTGCTGGTGCAGCTGCCGCCGCTGAGCAATCGGCTGGTTCAGGTGTTCGACCCGGCGACGGGTGCGCTGCGGGTGAATTACCGTCCGCCGCACTATGAGTCGGCGGACGGCAGCCAGCCGGGTCTGGCCCAGGTGATCCTCGGATCGTTGGGGGCGCCGTGAAGCGAGTGATACCCGTGCTCGCCGCGCTGGTGCTGCTGTTGGCAGGCTGCGGTGTGCGCGCGACCGACGTGCCGATTCCTGGCACGTATCTGGCGGGGAAAACCTTCTCGATCAGGATCGAATTCGGTTCGGTGCTCAACCTGCCCGACCGGGCCAAGGTCATCGCCGAGGGCGTCGAGGTCGGCATGCTCGACCGGATCGAGCTGATCGGGGACACCGCCGTCGCCACGATCGACCTGAAATCCGATGTGCGGCTGCCCAAGTCGGCTACCGCGGAACTGCGGCAGAGCACCATCCTCGGCGACATCCATATCGCGCTGCAGGCACCGCCCAACGCGGGTCCGCCGTTCCTGGTGAACGGCGACGTCATCCCGCGCTCGCACACGGTGCCCGCCGCCAACGTGGAAGACATTCTGCGGGCGCTGTCGAACATTGTCACCGGCGGTCGCTTCGGCGAAATGCAGGAGCTCGTTGCCAGCGTCAACGCCGCCTTCCCGGCCGATCCGGCGGATCTGCGGCGAATCCTGACCGGCGGCAAGAACGCGCTGCACGACCTCGCCACGCACAGCGACGATATCGACCGGATCCTGGCCGCCGCGGCCAGCGTGACGACCACCCTCGAGGCGAACAAGGACGACGTCGACCGCACCCTCACCCTCGGGCCCGGCCGCGCCGCCGGTCTGTCGGACGTGCTGTTCGGCCTGGTCCAGCTGATCATCGACGGCGGCCAATTGGCCGAGTACGTAGGCGATCTCGCGTTGCCGCTGCGTGGCGACCTGCACGACGTCATCAGCACCCTCGCACCCGCGGCGCTCACCATCGCGAGCTCGGACACCACGGTCCCGATGAACGTCGACGCGATGAACCGGCTGTTGCGCGACAAGCTGATCCCGTTTTTCAGTGCGCCACCGAACATTCGGGTGCAGCGGCTCAGCGCGGACGCGGTCGCCGCCGACGCGTCCGCTCGCTCGGGCCAGATGATCCAGGTGCTGCGGTCGATAGGAATGGTCCGATGAAGCTGTCCGGTCCGGTTTCGCTGGTGCTGTTGCTCGTGATGACGGTGGTGTGCGCCGCGTACCTGGCCGTCGGGGTGCTCGACATCGATCCGCGTCGCACGACGAATACCGTGACGGTGCTGATGGATTCGTCCGGCGGGCTGATGCAGACCTCCCAGGTCGACCTGCGCGGCATGCGGATCGGCAAGGTGCGCGCCATCACCGCCACCGGCGCCGGGCTGGCGGTGCGGATCGAGCTCGACGCGAAGTATCGGGTGCCGATCGGCAGCGAGGTGCACGTCAGCAATCTGTCGGCGGCGGGCGAGCAGTTCATGGACTTCCGCCCGACCGGAACGGCGGGCCCGTATCTCGCCGACGGCAGTGTCATTCCCGCGCACCAGGTTCGGATCGCCACGACGGTCAGCGAGGCGCTGGCCAAGCTGGACGTGCTGAACTCGCAGATCGATCCGGCGAAGATCGAACAGCTCGCCGCCATCCTGTCGCAGGGTTACGCGGGGCGCGAGAAGGAAATCGCCAACCTCACCCGGACGCTGACCATGACGGCGCAGCTGCTGCACGACAAACGGGACGAGATCACCCGGCTGTATCTGAACGGACAGGACCTCGCCGAGAACTTCAATGGGTACGGACCGGTGATCGGCGGCTGGGCCGACGATTTCACCCGGGTGCTGCCCGAAGTGGTGCACCTTATTCAAGGTTTCCAGGGTTATTCCTATGCGGGCGAACATATCTGGGATGAGCCGCTCGGGCCGCTGGTGCAGAAGATCGACCAGTACCTCGCGGTACTCGGGCCCGATCTCGCGCACATCGCCACCGCGTTGAAGCCGTCCACCAGCGTGCTGAAACCCGTTCGGGTGGACGCTGGTTCGATCATCGACCTGCTGTCGGCGACCTTCCCGGAGAACGGGACCGCTCGTATCACGCTCGACGTTCCGAAATAGAGAGTTGAGGACATCATGACCACGAACGAGCCCGCGGACGCGTCCGAGACCGGTCAGGACCTAGCGCCCCAGACGGGCGCCGTCCCCGTGCCCGATGCCGCCTCGCCGCCAGCGGCCGTTGCCGCTCCGATGTCGGAGGCCGCGGCGGCGCGCGAGACGGTTGCCGCTCCGGAGATTGTCGCCGCGCCGACGCACGCGGCTGTCACTGCGATAAATGGAGGTGTCGCCGCTCCCATTGCAGAGCCGAAGGGCGTGCGGCGCAACGGAATCAGCTACCTCCTCGGCGGCCTCGCGGTGCTGCTGACGGTGCTCAGCATCGCGCTCGGCCTGTCCTGGCAGTCCACCTCCGACGATCTCAGCGCGCTGCGCCAGCAGAACGCCGACCGCGACAAGGCCGCCGAGATCGCCAAGGACTACACGCTGCGTTCGCTCACCTACGACCACAAGAACCTGCCCGCCTTCTTCGACGGCGTGCAGCGCGGTACGTCCGACGCGCTGCGCAAGCGCTACGACGAGGTGCACGACACGCTGGCGAAGATCATGACCGAGGCGCAGGTGGTGGCCACCGGGCAGGTGCTCGGCACGGCCGTGGACGCGCAAGGCAACGATCAGTACTCGGTGACGGTCTTCGCGACACAGAAGACCCAGAACATCCAGCAGCCGACTCCCGCCACGGTGCCGAACCTGCTGGTGGTCACGGTGGCGAAGAACGGCGGCAACTGGCAGGTCGTGGACTACGGGCCGAAGGGTGATACACCGGCGCGTTGATAAGATGACGCGCTATTTGTCCTGTTCTGTCGAGAGGGAGTGCTGTGCCGGAGCAGCCCCGCCGCGGTCGGCCACCGCTCGCCGGTCTGCCGGAACGACGCAGGCAGCAGATCATCGAATCGGCGTACGCCGTGTTCGTCGAGCGCGGTTACGAGGCGACCGCGATCTCCGATGTGGCCGCGCACGCCGGTATCGGGCAGGGCACGGTGTACCGGTACTTCGCGAGCAAGCGCGAAATCCTGGACCATGTGGTTGATTTCGGCTTCGGGAAGCTCATCGACGCGTTGGAGCCGCAGTCGCTGCTGAGTCGTCCGAACTCGGCCGAGGAGCTGCTCGCCGGTGTGCGGGCGGCGATTACGCGGTTGTACGCGATGCTGGAGCACGATCCGGACTTCGTTCGGCTGACGCTCGTCGAGGCGAGCGCCATCGATAAGGAGCTCAGCGATCGGCTGCTCGGTGTCGAACTTCTCGTGAGTACCTTTGTGGCGCAGGAACTGCGACGTGGCATCGCGGCGGGCTGGATTCGCGCGGATGTGGATCCCGAGGTGACCGCGCACATTACGTTGACCCTGGTGGTGCCAGGGTTGTTGCAGGAGATGCGCGGCGACAACACGCCGCAGGCGCGGGAACGAGCCACCGCCAGCGTGCTCACCCTGCTCGAAAAGGCATTGCGGCCAAGCCATTCCGTCACGGCCGGACCCGCTCGATGAATGTCGCCAAACGTCGCGCGGAGCTTGTTCTCGCCGCCTATGAGCTGTTCGTGGACAGGGGATATCGCGCGGTCGTCGTCGCCGACATCGTGGCCAGGGCGGGTGTCAGCCACGGCACCTTCTACAACTACTTCACCAACAAGCGCGACGTGCTCGACGCGGTCATCGACCACTACTTCGCGTTGATCCGCAGCCGTGTCTTCGGCCGGGTGGTGGCCGGGCAGCGCCCGCAGACCCTGGACGAATTCTGCGCGCTCGCCGCCGGCGTCATCGACCAGTGCTACGAATTGGTTGCTGAGGAACCGGGTTTGGTGACCTTCATCCTCCTGGAGGCGACCTCGATCGATGACCAGGTGGCCGAGCGATCGATCCAGAACCTGACGATCTACGGCGACGAAGCCACCGCGTGGATCAAGAACGGCATTGCCCTCGGCTACATGGACTCCGCCCTCGACCCGCGGCTGACCGGCGAGATCCTGCTGTCGATCCTGTTGTCCGCCTTGCTGTCGGCGGTCCGCGACGGGGCCGACGGCCTGGACCAGCAACGCGTCAGGACCGACCTCGTCAGGTTTGTCCGGGCGGCACTCGAGCCCTAGCGGCGGGCGAAACGGGCGGTCGCTTCGAGAATTGTCGCGCCCATGGTGGGGCTGCCGGTGTGGCCGGAATCGTCGATGACGTGCAGTTCGGCGTCCGGCCATGCCTGCGCCAGTTGCCAGGCGGTCTGCAAAGGCGAGCTGAGATCCAGCCGTCCGTGGATCAGTACGGCCGGAATCCCGGCGAGTTTGTGCGCGTCGCGCAGCAGCTGTCCGTCGGGGAGCCAGGCGTTGTTGGCGAAATAGTGCGTGCAGATTCGCACGAAGGCGAGCATGGCGGCGTCGGGCTTGCTGCTGTATTGGCCCGGGTTGCCGAGGGATTCGTGCGCGATGACGGCGTCCTCCCACGCGCACCAATCGCGGGCCCCCTTCGCGACGACCGCCGGATCGGGGTTGTTGACCAAACGGCTATATGCGGCAACGAGATTCCCGTTCCGCTCGGCTTCCGGGAGCGCGTCACGGAAGGCTTCCCACGGGCCGGGCAGGAAGCGGGCGACACCGTGATAGAGCCAGTCGGTTTCTTCCGGGCGGGTCATCGTGACGCCGACCAGGATGATCTCCGAAACCCGCTCGGGATACCGTTCGGCGTAAGCGAGGATCAGCGTCGAACCCCAGGAACCGCCGTACAGCAGCCACTTTTCGACACCGAGATGGACCCGCAGCCGTTCCATGTCGGCGATGAGGTGCTCGGTGGTGTTGTGCGTCAGTTCGACCGCCGGGTCCGAGGCGTGCGGCAGGCTTTCGCCACACCCGCGCTGATCGAACATGATGGTGCGATAGATCGCGGGGTCGAAGTTCTTATGCGCACGGCGATTACCCCCACTGCCCGGCCCGCCGTGCACCACCAGCGCGGGCTTGCCGTCCGGATTCCCACTGGTCTGCCAGTAGATCCGGTTTCCGTCCCCGACGTCCAGCCGCCCTTTCGCATACGGCTCGATATCAGGAAACGGCTGTGCCACTACACGTTCCGTCTGTCCCGCACCCATCGCCACTCCCTCCGGCCGACCACGATCTTCTTGAGCGTAGTCAACCGGTCTGTGGGTCAGGCGGATTGCTTCGCGGGGGCGGGGGCGGGGACCGGTTCTCTGGTGCGCAGGGATGCCCAGAGGGCGGCGGTGGCCGCTACGCAGGCGGCGGCTCCGCCGACGTGGACGACCACGAGAGCTGCTGGGACGTGGGTGAAGTACTGCACGATGCCGACCAAGGCCTGCGAGCAGACGAGGGCGAGCAGGACGAACAGGCGGGTGCGGACCGCGGCGGTGATGCCGACCGCGAACAGGCCGAAGGCCAGGCCGATCAGCAGCGCCAGATAGCCGACGAGCAGCTGGGAATGCAGGTGCACCAGGGTGACGATCTCGATCTGCAGGCGCTCGACCGGACGCTCGATGCTCTTGTCGCCCGCGTGCGGCCCGGCGGCGGTGACCAGGGTGCCCGCGATCAGCACGCCGCTCAGTGCGACACCGCTGAGCGCGGTGAGCCAGCGCAGCGGCGCGGGCGCCTGTACGACCTCGATGCCGTCGTCGGGTTGGTTGATCTTCGCGTAGAGCACCACGGCCAGCCAGACCATCAGCATCGAGGCCAGCAGATGCACGGAGACGGTCCACCAGAGCAGGCCGGTGCGCACGGTGATGCCGCCGATGATGCCCTGCAGCAACGTGCCGCCTGGCATCAGCCAAGCGTAGGTCAGCACGTCGCGGCGGCGCCGGGCGCGGGTGACCGCGAGCACGATCAGCGCGGCGCACAGCGAGACGGCGAAGGTGAGCAGCCGGTTGCTGAACTCGACGGTCTGATGCAGCACCGGCACCTCGGAGACGCCGATCGGGGTGAAGCTGCCGGGGAAGCACTGCGGCCAGGTCGGGCAGCCGAGGCCGGAGGCGGTGACCCGGACGACAGCCCCGGTGACCGCGATACCCGCCTGCGAGAGGATCACCGCGATGGCGATCAAGCGCTGCACCCGAAGCGAGGGCAGCGGCAGCAGGTCGACGAGTCGCAGAAAGGCGCGATACAGCACGTCACGATGGTAGAGCACGGTCAACTACACGCTGTCGTTGGTACCGGACCCGGACCGTCGAGCCTGCCTATTCGAAGCGGAAGTAGCGGGCGGCGAGCACGCCGGAGACCGCGCCCCACGCGGCGAGCACGGCGATGCCGAACCAGTCGATGCTGCTGCGCATCGCGTCCTCGAGGGTGACCGCCAGCGCGCCGGAGGGGATCAGGCGGGCAAGCACATTCACCGCGGTGGGCAGGTCGTCGGCGGCGAACACCACGCTGGCGATGCCGAGCATGACGAACCACAGGATGTTCGCCAGCGCCAGCACGATTTCGGCCTTCAGCGTGCCGCCGAGCAGCAGACCCATCGCCGCGAAAGTCGCGGTGCCGAGCGCGATCACGAGCGCGCCGAGCGCGAGCCCGGCGGGCTCGGGTCGCCAGCCGAGCGCGAAGCCGATGGCGCCGAGCAGAATGGCTTGCAGCACAACAACAATCAGCACGGCCGCGCTCTTGCCCGCGATGATGCCCCAGCGCGGCAAGGCGGTAGCGCCGAGCCGCTTGAGCGCGCCGTAGCGGCGATCGAAGCCGACGGCGATGGCCTGTCCGGTGAACGCGGTCGACATCACCGCCACCATCATCACCGCGGGCACGATCTTGTCTACCCGGTCGTCGCCGAGGTCGCCGAACGGCAGCAGGCTGAGCCCGACCAGCAGCGTGATCGGAATGAACATGGTCAGCAGCAGCTGTTCGCCGTTGCGCAGCAACAGGATCAGCTCTAGGCGGGTCTGCGCCAGCATCATCGCGGCGCGCGAGTTCGGCCGCGGATCGGGGGCGAAAGTGCCCGGCGTGAAGCGGTTGGCGGTCAGATCGGGCTGGGTCATCCGCGTAGGTCCCGTCCGGTGAGTTCCAGGAAGACATCTTCGAGCCTGCGCTGATCGATCCGAATATCGGTGGCCAGCACGTTCACTCGCGCACACCACGCGGTCACCGTCGCAAGCACCTGCGGATTGATCTCGCCCTCCACCAGATACGTGCCCGGCGTGGTCTCCCGTGGCGAGAAGCCCTCCGGCAGCGCCGATTTCAACAGGTCGAGATCGAGTTTCGGTGGGGCGGAAAAGCGCAACTGTCCCGCGGCGCCGTGCGCGGTCACCTCGGCGGGCGTTCCCGACGCCACGATCCGCCCATGATCGATGATCACCAGCTGATCGGCCAGCTGCTCCGCCTCGTCCATCAGATGCGTGGTGAGCACCACGGTCACCCCGTCCCGCCGCAACGCGTCGATCAACTCCCATACGATCAACCGCGCCTGCGCATCCAACCCGGCAGTCGGCTCATCCAGGAACACGATCTCCGGCTTCCCCACCAGCGCACAGGCCAACGCAAGTCGCTGCTGCTGCCCACCGGACAACCGCCGATACGGCGTCCGCCGATTGTCCTGCAACCCCAGCGTCCGCAACAACCACTCCGGATCCAGCGGATCGGCGGAATAGGCAGCCACGAGATCGAGCATCTCGCCCGCCTTCGCCCCTGGATAGGCGCCGCCGCCTTGCAACATCACCCCGATGCGGGACCGCAAGCGATCAGAATCGGCGATCGGATCAAGCCCGAGGACGCGCACCGAGCCCGCGTCCGGTGTCACGAACCCCTCACACATTTCAACGGTGGTGGTTTTGCCTGCCCCATTAGGACCGAGCAGCGCAAGTACTTGTGCGCGTTCGACATCGAAGCTCAAACCATCGACCGCAGTGGTCGCGCCATAACGTTTGACGACACCGTCGACGCGAACGGCAGGTCCGGAGGCTGTCACGATGTCACACCGTAAGAGGTGGGCAGCTGTGACGGAGCCGACACCCCCCGCTGGCCACGCCACGGCAGCTTGTTGCGGGTGACCACGAAGAACAGCAGGGTGACGATGACGGTGGCGATCGCGGCGCCGACGATTTGGAAGACTTCCAGGTCGGCGCCGCGGGGCATCAGGATGACGCTGACGATCGCGGAGAAGGCCACGGCGGGGACTCGGAAGATGGGGCGGGTGGCCCACGCGGCCAGCGGCACGATCGCCCACAGCAGGTACCAGGGCTGGACCACGGGGAACAGCAGCACGATGGCGCCGAGCGCGACGCCGAGCGCGCCGACCGCGTGCAGCCGGCCGATGCCGGTCGCGATCAACATGCGGACCGCGAGGAAGCCGGCGATCACCGCGGCGATCGGGCGAGTGATGCTGAGCAGCGCGGTGGTGTGGTCGCCGAGTCCGAGTAGCACCCCGCCGAACCCGGTGATGATGCCGAGCACCGTCGGCACCGACATCCAGCTGCGCACGGCGTTGGCGACGTTGAGGGTGTGGATCCAGCCGAATCCGAGCCCGCTCGCCGCACCGATGAAAACTGTTGTGCTGATTGCGATCGCGCCCAGGAGTGCGGCCGCGACGCCGACGGAGCGCAGGCTGAACCCCCAGCGGCGGGCCAGCGCCATACCGACGAAGCCGAGCGCGATGATCGAGGTGAGCTTGATCGAGGACGACATGGCGATGACGATGGCTCCGCCGATCAACCACGCATAAGCACGTCCGTCGAACGGGTGTATGTCCTCGATGGCGTGCAGACAGAGCTCCAGGCCGGCCAGCATCAAGCCGAGCATCAGCGCGTCGTTGTGCACGCCGCCGACCAGGTGGAACAGCACCAGCGGGTTGGCCGCGCCGAGCCACAGCGCGCTGACCGGCGCGACACCGCAGCGCTGGGACAGTCGAGGCAGCGCCCAGACGATCAGCGCGACGCCGGCGATCGCGAGTGCCCGGTGCACCCAGACGCCGAAGATGATGTTGTCGCCGGTGAGTTCGGCGATGCCGCGGCCTATCCAGAGGAACAGCGGACCATAGGGTGCCGGTGTCTTCTGCCAGATCGTCGGCACATTGTTGGTCAGCACGTTATCGATGCCGAGCCCCGCGACCGGCCCCTCTTGATACGGATCTATGCCGCGCGCCGCGATTTCGCTTTGTGCCAGATAGGAATACACGTCGTTGCTGAACAACGGCGGCGCGACGCTGAGCGGGATGATCCAGAGCAGGAGGGTGCGATCGAGCTGGGAGCGGGTCAGTCGACGCAGGGGAGCACCACCGATTCCACCGACCGCGAAGCGGCCGAGCAGCAGCCAGGCGAGCACCACCACGACCGTGCCGACCATGCACATGGCGAGCGAACCGGTGTGCGCGCGGGCGAAGATGCCGAGGACGCGGACGCCGGAGGTCGGGTTCTGGTGGACCGGTTGGGCGCCGATGCCCAGCGCGCTGATCGCCATCAGGACGGTGCCGGTGGCGCCCATCAGCCGGATGCGGTCCAGTTGGACGCGCTCTTTCCGGTCGAGGCCAGGAACCTCGGTCTCGTCCTGGTGCAGGACCGCGATCGTGTGATCGGCGGTCGGCACGTCCAACCCGAGTGCTCGGCGCCCGAATGCCAGTGTCCTGCGCCGCGCGCCCTCCAGTACCGCCACGAGACGAAGCATAAGGGGCGCGGCCGGGCGGGTCCCGGCACAGACCGGTGACGGCGGTGCTCGTTCCGATCGGAAGCGTCGCCGGCCGGGGCACAATCAGACACATGGTTTCGGAGTCCAGGCGGCGGATCGAAGTCGCCGCGTGCGGGCTGCTCGCACAGCACGGGTATCACGGGTTCGGTCTGAAGGCGTTGAGCGAGGCGGCCGGATTGCCGTATGGCTCGATCTACCACCACTTTCCAGGAGGCAAGGAGGAGATCGCGGTCGCCGCCATCACCGGGACGGGGACGTTGACCGGGCGGATGATCCGGCAGGCGCCGACGGATGTCTTCGCGACGACCACCACCATCTTCGATTTCATGGTCGGCAAGCTGGCCGCCTCGGCCTGGGACGACGGCTGCCCGATCGGCACACCAGCGTTGGACGGCGGCAGCGATGTCGAAACGATCCGTGCCGCCTGTGCGTCCGCCTTCGAGGAGATGGAACAGGCGTTCGCCGGGATGCTCGCCGAATTGGGGTTGTCCGCACAGGACGCGGGGGAGTTGGCCACCACGGTGGTCGCCGCGTACGAGGGCGCGACCATGCTGGCCAGGGTCCGGCGTTCGGAGGCACCGCTGCACACGGTGGCCGCGGCGATGGAGCGACTGATCCGGGTGACGTTCAGCGAGGCGGGTCTGCCGAGTGCCGAAGCGGCCGCGGCGGAGACGGGTCCGCCGGGCACCGGATCATCCGATATCGACAAGGGGATGCCCGCGGTGGACGCGGCACCGTCGGTCGAAGCGAGAGTGGTGGCGGCCGCGGAATCCACCGGAAATGTTCCGGAAGTTGGTGTTGGGCAGTGAAATACCCGGCGAGGCATTGACTAGAAAGAACGTTCTAGCGAAACTCGACCCATGAAGCGTCTGATGTTGACCGGCCCCGGCGAGCTGCGGTGGGAAGAGCACCCCGAACCCGAGCTCACCGGGCCGGACCAGGCGCTGGTGCGCCCGATCGCCTTGGCCACCTGCGATATCGATCCGGCCGTCCTGTGCGGTGCCTTTCCGCTGCCCGGCCCCTACCCGTTCGGGCACGAGGGGGTGGCCGAGGTGGTCGCGATCGGGGACGGCCTGCGCGCGGTCGCGGTCGGTGATCGGGTGGTGGTGCCGTTCCAAATCTCTTGCGGCACATGCCGTTCCTGCCTGCGCGGCCGCACCGGCAACTGCACGAGTCACGCGCCGTTGTCGTCCTACGGCCTCGGCCCGCTCGGCGGACTGGATTGGGGTGGGCTCTGGGCCGACCGCACGCTCATCCCGCACGCCGACGCCATGCTCGTGCCGCTGCCACCCGGTGTCGACCCGGTGGCCGTGGCCAGCGCGAGCGACAACATCCCCGACGGCTATCGCGCGGTCGGCCCGCAGCTCGCGGACAACCCCGGCGCCGAGGTATTGGTCATCGGCGGACCCGCGTCCCCGTCAATAGGGCTCTACGCCGCGGGCCTGGCGGTCGCGCTCGACGCGGCCCGCGTCGTCTATCTGGACGACTCCGTCGAGCGCTTGGAGATCGCGAAATCCTTGGGCGCCGAGGCAATCGAGGGTCCGCGCGACGCTCGCGTCGGCCGGTTCCCGATCACGGTCGAATCCGCGGGCGGCGCGACAGCGCTCCGTGCCGCGATCAACGCCACCGCCTTTGACGGCTGGTGCACGAGCGTCAGCGTCCAGCCCGCCGACGTGTCACTGCCGATCTTCCAGATGTACTCGCGGTGCTGCACGTTCCATACCGGTCGCGCGCACGCTCGTCCCGCCATCCCCGATGTCCTGGAATTGGTCGCCGTGGGGCGGTTCGATCCGTCGCTGGTTACCACCCGTACAGCAAACTGGGACGAGGCTGTCGACGCGTTATTGGAGACACCGATGAAGCTTGTCGCCGTCCGTTGAACGGTCTCGGTGAGGTGGTCGGGTGACCATATGTGATGTAACGCACTGGACTCGATCGCCGCGAAAATGATGGTCGCGGCGTCGGTTGCCGAAGCGGCCGACCCGTCGACCGCGAACATCGCGCACCCCGGGGTGTTCCGGGGCCGCCCGATGAAACCGCAGCTCAGAGGCTATATTTCCGGCCGTTTTAAGGCTCGGCTTAAATAGCGGGCGGTCACGACCCCGATCCGCAACTCCGCGGCACTGAGGATCGCACTCTCGCTGACCCGTCAACGAGGGTCTACGCAGGTCACGAGCCCCAAGAACTCAGGGCACCCTTATTAGATTTCGGGAACGAATTCCGCCACACTGATGTTGTGAAAACCGTGGGTTTGCAGAGCGAGGACGAAAGGGCTGGTCGTAAGGCCGGTACCGGATCGTCCGCTGCGCCCGCGACCGCCGGTGAGGGGCACACCCGCGCGGCTATCGTCCAGCTGCTGCTGGAAGAGGGCCCGATCACCGCGACCGCCATCGGCACCACGCTGGGCCTGGCTCCGGCCGGCGTGCGGCGCCACCTCGACGCGCTGATCAACTCGGGTCAGGCCCGGGCGAGCAGGTCCGCGCCGTGGCAGCAGAAGGGTCGCGGCCGTCCCGCCAAGCAGTATCAACTCACCGCCGCGGGCCGTGGCCAACTGGGTCACGCCTACGACGACCTGGCAGGCGCGGCGATCCGTCAGCTCGGCGAGATCGGTGGCGACCAAGCCATCACCGAGTTCGCCAGGAAACGGGCCAGGACTATCGTGGCCGGGATCGCACCGGTCGAGCAACACACCCCGCAGCAGACCGAGGCCAAGGCCGAGGAGATCGCGGACGCGTTCACCGTGGCCGGTTTCGCCGCCTCCACCCGCAAGGTGGGCACCGGCGTGCAGATCTGCCAGCATCACTGCCCGGTCGCACACGTCGCGGAGGAATTCCCGCAGTTGTGCGAGGCGGAACTCGAGGCGTTCCGTGACCTGCTCGGCACGCACGTGCAGCGGCTGGCCACCATCGCCAACGGCGACTGCGCGTGCACGACGCATGTGCCGCTGCTCGTAATACCGATCACCAACAAAACTTCACCAGAAACCGCTGCACAGCCCGCAGCAATACGAACGAACTCCGGAAGGAGTGCCGAATGACGACAACCACCGACCAGGTGCAGCCGCTCACTCAGGAAGAGACCATCGCTTCCCTGGGTAAATACGGCTATGGCTGGGCCGATTCGGATGTGGCCGGAGCCAGCGCGCAACGAGGCCTGTCCGAGGCGGTTGTCCGCGACATCTCGGCCAAGAAGAGCGAGACCGACTGGATGCTCGACATCCGGCTCAAGGCGCTGCGCATCTTCGATCGCAAGCCCATGCCGAACTGGGGCTCCAACCTCGACGGCATCGACTTCGACAACATCAAGTACTTCGTGCGCTCCAGCGAGAAGCAGGCGGCCACCTGGGACGATCTGCCCGAGGACATCAAGAACACCTACGACAAGCTCGGCATCCCGGAGGCGGAGAAGCAGCGCTTGGTCTCCGGTGTCGCGGCGCAGTACGAGTCCGAGGTCGTCTACCACTCCATCCGTGAGGACCTGGAGAAGCAGGGCGTCATCTTCCTCGACACCGACACGGCGCTGAAGGAGCACCCGGAGCTGTTCCAGCAGTACTTCGGCTCGGTGATCCCCGCGGGCGACAACAAGTTCTCCGCGCTGAACACCGCCGTGTGGTCCGGTGGCTCGTTCATCTACGTGCCGCCGGGCGTGCACGTCGACATCCCGCTGCAGGCCTACTTCCGGATCAACACCGAGAACATGGGCCAGTTCGAGCGGACCCTGATCATCGTCGACGAGGGCGCCTACGTGCACTACGTCGAGGGCTGCACCGCGCCGATCTACAAGTCGGACTCGCTGCACTCCGCGGTGGTCGAGATCATCGTGAAGAAGGGCGGCCGCTGCCGCTACACCACCATCCAGAACTGGTCGAACAACGTCTACAACCTGGTCACCAAGCGGGCCAAGGCGGAGGCGGGCGCGACCATGGAGTGGGTCGACGGCAACATCGGCTCCAAGGTCACCATGAAGTACCCGGCGGTCTGGATGACCGGCGAGTACGCCCGCGGCGAGGTGCTCTCGGTGGCGTTCGCCGGCGAGGGCCAGCACCAGGACACCGGCGCGAAGATGCTGCACCTGGCGCCGCACACCTCCTCGAACATCATCAGCAAGTCGGTGGCGCGCGGCGGCGGCCGGGCCTCCTACCGCGGCCTGGTTCAGGTGAACAAGGGTGCGTACGGGTCCAAGTCGACGGTGAAATGCGATGCGCTGCTTGTCGATACGATCAGCCGCTCGGATACCTACCCGTACGTCGACATCCGCGAGGACGACGTGACGATGGGTCACGAGGCCACCGTGTCGAAGGTGTCCGAGGACCAGCTGTTCTACCTGATGAGCCGCGGCATGACCGAGGACGAGGCAATGGCCATGGTGGTGCGCGGCTTCGTCGAGCCCATCGCCAAGGAACTGCCGATGGAATACGCGTTGGAACTGAACCGGCTCATCGAGCTGCAAATGGAAGGGGCCGTTGGCTGATGTCGACTGGTGTCATTGGAGCGGTCGAAGGCGAAAACCCTTCGAAGCCGATTCAGAACCCGGGCGCTGGCGCGGCGACCAACAAGGGCGAGGTCTTCACCTCGTTCGACGTCAACGCCTTCGAGGTGCCGTCCGGCCGGGACGAGGAGTGGCGGTTCACCCCGCTGCGCCGCCTGCGCGGGCTGCACGATGGTTCCGCGGTGCGTGACGGACAGGCCACGGTTGAGGTCAGCTCGGTCGAGGGTGTCCAGGTGGAGACCGTCGGACGCGACGACGAACGCCTCGGCGCCGCGGGCACCCCCGCGGATCGCGTTGCCGCCCAGGCGTTCTCCGGCTTCGAGTCGGCCACCGTCGTGTCGGTCGGCGCGGAGACCGAGGTCGCCGAACCGGTCGTGGTCACGGTCACCGGCCCCGGCGAGGGCCGGACCGCCTACGGCCACTTGCAGATCCGGCTCGGCAACTTCGCCACCGCCACCGTGGTCATCGACCAGCGCGGCAGCGGAACCTACGCGGAGAACGTCGAATTCGTGCTCGGCGACAGCGCCAAGCTGACCGTCGTCGCGGTGCAGGACTGGGCCGACGACACGGTCAACGCGACCGCGCACCACGCGCTGCTCGGCCGCGACGCCACGCTGCGGCACATCGCCGTCACGCTCGGCGGCGACCTGGTTCGCCTCACCGGAACCGTCCGCTACGCCGGCCCCGGCGGCGACGCCGAACTGCTCGGCCTCTACTTCGCCGACGCGGGACAGCACTTCGAGCAGCGCCTGCTGGTCGACCACTCGCAGCCGAACTGCAAGTCCAACGTGCTGTACAAGGGTGCGCTGCAAGGGGATCCGCACTCGCCCAAGGGCGACGCGCGGACTGTGTGGGTCGGCGATGTGCTGATCCGCGCCGCCGCCGAAGGCACCGACACCTTCGAGGTGAACCGCAACCTGGTGCTCACCGACGGCGCGCGCGCCGACTCGGTGCCGAACCTGGAGATCGAGACCGGCGAGATCGCCGGCGCCGGTCACGCCAGTGCCACCGGCCGCTTCGACGACGAGCAGCTGTTCTACCTGCGCGCGCGTGGCATCCCGGAAGATGTGGCCCGCCGCCTGGTGGTGCGCGGCTTCTTCCAGGAGATCATCCAGAAGATCGCGGTCCCCGAGGTCCGGGAGCGGCTGGAGTCGGCCATCGAGGCCGAGCTCGCCGCTGTCGGCGTCTGATCCCGAAAACTCATACCCCACAAAGGAACTCGAATTCGATGACCACCCTGGAGATCAAGGACCTGCACGTCGAGGTCGCCAACCCGGACGCGTCCGGCGAGCCCATCAAGATCCTGAAGGGCGTCGACCTCACCATCAATTCCGGTGAGACGCACGCCATCATGGGCCCCAACGGCTCCGGCAAGTCGACCCTGTCGTACGCGATCGCCGGCCACCCCAAGTACACGGTGACCTCCGGCTCGATCACCCTCGACGGCGAGGATGTCCTCGCGATGTCCGTCGACGAGCGGGCGCGCGCGGGCCTGTTCCTGGCCATGCAGTACCCGGTCGAGGTCCCCGGCGTCTCCACCTCGAACTTCCTGCGTACCGCCGCCACCGCCGTGCGTGGCGAGGCGCCCAAGCTGCGGCACTGGGTCAAGGAAGTCAAGGAGTCGATGGCCGAGCTGGAGATCGACCCGGCCTTCGCCGAGCGCAACGTGAACGAGGGCTTCTCCGGTGGCGAGAAGAAGCGCCACGAGATCCTGCAACTGGGCCTGCTCAAGCCGAAGATCGCCATCCTGGACGAGACCGACTCCGGCCTGGACGTCGACGCGCTGCGCATCGTTTCCGAGGGCGTCAATCGCTACAAGGAGCGGGAGAACGGCGGCGTGCTCCTGATCACGCACTACACCCGCATCCTGCGCTACATCGAGCCGGAATTCGTGCACGTCTTCGTCGGCGGTCGCATCGTGGCCGAGGGCGGCTCGGAGCTGGCCGACGAACTCGACGCCAACGGCTACGTCCGTTTTACTCAGGGCTCACCCACCCCGTCGGCTTCGCCGACCGCCGTCCCCGAGTCTGCTACTGCGGGAGCTTGATATGACCGCCACGGTCCGCACCCTCGACGTGGCCCGCATCCGGGCCGACTTCCCGATCCTGAGCCGCACGGTTCGGGACGGGAAACCGTTGGTGTACCTGGACTCCGGCGCGACCTCGCAGCGGCCACTGGCGGTGCTCGACGCGGAACGCGAGTTCCTGGTCACCCACAACTCGGCGGTGCATCGCGGCGCGCATCAGCTGGCCGAGGAGGCGACCGACGCCTACGAGGGCGCGCGCGCCGACATCGGCCGGTTCGTCGGCGTGGACGCGGACGAGATCGTGTTCACCAAGAACGCGACCGAATCGCTGAACCTGGTGACGTACTCGTTCGCCGACGATCGGTTCCCGTACCACCTCGGGCCCGGTGACGAGATCGTCATCACCGAGCTGGAGCACCACGCGAATCTCGTTCCGTGGCAAGAGCTCGCGCGCCGGACCGGCGCGACGCTGAAGTGGTATGGCGTAACCGACGACGGCCGGATCGATCTCGATTCGCTCGAATTGTCGCCCGCCACCAAGGTTGTCGCGTTCACCCACCAGTCCAACGTGACCGGTGCCATCACCGATGTCGCCGAATTGGTCCGCCGCGCAAAGGCAGTCGGCGCGCTGACCGTGCTCGACGCTTGCCAGTCGGTGCCGCACATGCCGGTGGATTTCCGCGAGCTCGAGGTCGACTTCGCCGCGTTCTCCGGGCACAAGATGTTCGGTCCGTCCGGTGTCGGCGTGCTGTACGGGCGTCGCGCGCTACTGGCGGAGACGCCGCCGTTCATCACCGGCGGCTCGATGATCGAGACCGTCACCATGGAGGTCAGCACCTACGCGCCGCCGCCGCAGCGGTTCGAGGCCGGTGTGCCGATGACCTCTCAGGTGGTCGGATTGGGCGCTGCCGTGCGGTATCTCGAAGCGATCGGCATGGCTGCCGTCGCTGAGCACGAACACACGCTGGTCGGTGCCGCGATCGAGGGTTTGAGCGCGATCGACGGGGTACGGATCATCGGGCCCACCGAGAACGTGGACCGCGGCGGCGCGGTGTCGTTCGTGGTGGACGGGATCCACGCCCACGACGTCGGCCAGATTCTCGACGACGAAGGTGTCGCGGTGCGGGTCGGACATCACTGCGCGTGGCCGCTGATGCGGCGGTTGGGCGTACCCGCCACCGCGCGCGCCTCGTTCGCCGCCTACAACACACTCGATGAGGTGGACGCACTGGTTGCCGCGGTGCGGAAGGCTCAGCAGTTCTTTGGAGTTGCATAGAACATGCGCATGGAGCAGATGTACCAGGAAGTGATCCTGGACCACTACAAGCACCCGCACCACCGCGGGCTGCGGGAGCCGTTCGGTGCCGAAGTGCATCACGTGAACCCGACCTGCGGTGACGAGGTCACCCTGCGCGTGCAGCTCGACGACAACGGTGATGTCGCCGACGTCTCCTACGACGGTCAGGGCTGCTCGATCAGTCAGGCCTCCACCTCCGTCCTCACCGACCAGGTGATCGGCCTGCCGGTGCAGCAGGCGCTGAAGGTGGTCGACTCGTACCACGAGATGATCTCCAGCCGCGGCGCCGTCGAGGGCGACGAGGACATGATCGGCGACGGCATCGCCTTCGTCGGCGTCGCCAAGTACCCGGCGCGCGTCAAATGCGCGCTGCTCGGCTGGATGGCGTTCAAAGACGCGGTGCTCCGGATAACCTCGGCAGAAGAGGCGCAACGTTCGATGGGAAACGGGGACCAGGCATGACCGATACACCGGCAACCGAGACACCTGAGCAGGTCGAGCTGTCCGCCGAGGACATCAAGCGCCTCGAGGACCTCGAGGAGGCGATGCGCGACGTCGTCGACCCCGAGCTCGGCATCAACGTGGTCGACCTCGGCCTCGTCTACGGCCTGTCCGTCGAGGACGAGGTAGCCATCCTCGACATGACCCTCACCTCCGCGGCCTGCCCCCTGACCGACGTCATCGAAGACCAGTCCCGCAACGCCCTGGTCCGCAGCGGCCTGGTAGACGACCTCAAGATCAACTGGGTCTGGATGCCCCCCTGGGGCCCCGACAAGATCACCGAAGACGGCCGCGAACAACTCCGCGCCCTCGGCTTCACCGTCTGACGTCGTCGACGTGAGTCAAATGGTCGCCGTAGAAGGACTCTTTAGCGACCTTTGACTCACGTCGACGGTGGTTGATTGCCCGCCGGATGGGTTCGGTGAAGCTGGGGCTGTCGATCGCGGTGCGGGCGGCCGTTGTGGTGGAAACGCCATTCATCGAACTCACCTGTACTAGATCGAGTCGATCTCGGTGCACGACAAGGTGTTTCGAGCGAGAAAGTTGCACGCCCAGCACGTGCGTCGCGTTGCTTTCGGCTATCGGGAAGCCGTGTAGCTCGGCAACCGTGTCGTAGGCGGTTATCAGGACAGGCATGCCCATCGACAGGCGCGCCGCTTCGATGCGCAGCTCCGGTCCCGGCTGCGTCGCGGCCTCTCGATATACGCCATGAAAGCGTCGATGGGGTTGTGTTGGGGCGCAACGGATGCTGGACACAGCGGCGAGCCTCGGCGATGATCAGCTTCGCGTTATTTCTTTGAAACGGGGAGATTCTGGTGTCTGTTCTGGGTAGGGCCGCGTTCGGTGCGGCTCTGGTGTCTACCGCGGCGCTAACCTTCGTGGGGTCGGCGGGTGCGGCGGGCAATTACTATGGGACGCTGGCTCTTTCGCCGGGGACCGGGAAGGTTGTGGCGGCCACTGATCAGGCGTCCTGGGTGGCGGCGGATGCGGTGGCGATCAGGGACTGCGGTGTCTATGACTGCCGGATCATGGTGCGGTTCGCCAATGGATGTGCGGCCATCGCGCGGGGTGCGGACGGGCAGTTCGCGGCGGACTCGGCGCCCGCGCGGGAGGACGCGGAGCGACTGGCCATCGCCAAGCTCGGTGAGAGTGCGCCGCCGTTCCCTGACCTCGGTAGCGCCGCGCCGCGGGCAGCGAGCATCGTGTTGTCCTCGTGCACGAAGAACGCGGGCTGAGCGCGGTCACAAATCCCGGTGACGTCCGGTCATAGCGGTGACGGGAACGCCCCGTCACCGCCACGTCGCGTGGCGATCGCGGTCGAAGGGATCGACGATGGCGCAACGGATCCGCAAGGCAAGGCTCATCACCGGGGTGTATTGGTTTCTCGGCTTCGAGTTCTTCGTCGGTTTTGTCACCAAATTCTGGCCCGGCCCAACCTTTTTCGGGCCCGCGTACGCGGAAAAGTTCGTTGACTGGGGTTATCACCCGAATATGCGGTTCGTGGTCGGTGCCCTCGAACTGACCGCCGCCGTACTGCTGGTGATTCCACGCAGGGAGAGCAGGTTCCTCGGCGCCGCGCTGCTGGTGCTCGTGCTGACCGGCGCCGTCACCACCCACCTCGTCGACGACGCCCCGTTCTGGCAGGGCACGTCCGCGCCGATCCACTGGGTGATCATGATGATTGTCGCGTTGGCGAACTGGCCGGCCGACTGGCGCGACGTGGTCCCGCCGTGGTCTCGGCGCGGTGCCGCACCAGCGCGCACCGCAATCTGAGTATTCATTACGAAAGGCTCTGTGTCCCGGTGGTTTTCAATCCGGGAATGATTTGGACAAATCGGATGCGGTGCCTCATGATCTTGCTCGAAGCTATTTCTTTTCTCGGGGAGGATCACAATGTCGTTGTCGCGCAAGGCTGTTCTCGGCCTGGTCGTGTCATCCGCGGCCGCATTGGTCGCGGCCGGTGCGGGCGCCGCTCAGGCAGAGCCGGACGCGGCGGGCCGGTACTACGGTTCGCTCGCGCTGAACCCGAAGAACGGGGACACCGCTTCGGGGTGGAACTACCCGAGCTGGGAAGCGTCGGACGCCAGGGCGCTGGCCGAATGCGACAGTCGGGACTGCTTCATCGTCGTCCGCTTCGCAGACGGATGCGGTGCGGTCTCGGCGAGCTCGGACGGCAAGTGGGCCGTCGGCACCGGCCGGGATCGGGGCGAGGCGGAACGCAACGCCATCGCCGCCCTCGGCCCGCTGGCACCGCCGTTCCCGAATTTCGGTAGCTCGGCACCCAAGCGTGCCGAGATCCTGCACTCCCAGTGCACGCCGGAGTAGTCACGCCCTAACCGAACGAGGGGTGTCCGTGCTGAGCACGGACACCCTTCATTTCGTCTCGACCACTCAGCGGCGCAATATTTTTCGGGCCAGCCAGTTGCCGAAGAACTGGATGACCTGCACGCCCGCGATGATGATCAGCGTGGCCACCAGCGTGACCTGCCAGTTGAATCGCTGATAGCCCTGAACGAGCGCGAAATCGCCGAGCCCGCCGCCGCCGACGGTGCCCGCCATGGCGGAAATGTCGACGATCCCGATCACCGCGAAGGTGTAGCCGAGCACCAGCGGGCCGAGTGCCTCGGGGATCAACAGCGTCACGATGATGCGCAGCGGCCCGGCGCCGACCGCCCTGGCCGCCTCGATCACCCCGGGATCGACCGTCACCAGGTTCTGCTCCACGATCCGGGCGATGAAGACCGACGCCGCCACGATCATCACGAACGCCGCGGCATCCCCGCCGATGGTGGTGCCGACCACCTTCAGCGTCACCGGGCCGAGTGCCGCGAGCAGGATGATGAACGGGATGGGCCGCACCACATTGACGATCACGTTGAGCAGCAGGTTGATCGGCGCGTTCGCCAGCAGCCCACCCTTGCGGGTGACGTACAGCACGGTGCCGAGAAACAGGCCGATCAGACCGGCGATCACGAAGGTGATCAGCACCAGATAGATGGTCCGGTCGATGGCCTCGTACAGGAGTGGCCGGAGAGTGTCCCAATTAGCATGCATAGGTACGCCTTTCAGGCCGACTGGCGATGGAGTTCGTCGATCACGTCGTCGATGGCGTCGTCGGGGCCGTGTAGCGCCAAGGTGATGCTGCCGAATGTCTTGTCCTGCAACGTGCTCACCCCGCCGTAGACCACCTCGAAACGAACGCCCGCCGATGCCGCGATGGCCAGCGCCGCGCCGATGCCGCGCCGGTCGTCGACGTCCACCGTGATCAGCCTGCCGCCGTGCAGCTCACCGAGCCTGCGTAATTCGTCCTCGGACGGCCGATTGTGCAGCACCGTCGCCACGAACGATTGCGTCGGCGCCGCCTTCGGAGCCGCGAAAACATCGAAGGTGCTGGCGAGTTCGACTATGCGGCCCTCGGCGAGCACCGCGACCCGGTCGGCCACCGCGCGGATCACATCCATCTCGTGGGTGATCACCACGATGGTGACGCCGAGCTCGCGATTGACCTTCTTCAGCAGTCGAAGCACCTCGCCGGTGGTCTCCGGGTCGAGCGCCGAGGTCGACTCGTCCGCGAGCAGCAGTGACGGCGACGTCGCCAGCGCACGGGCGATGCCGACCCGCTGCTTCTGCCCGCCGGAGAGCTGATCGGGATAGCTGCGGGCCTTGTCGGACAGCCCGACGAACTCCAGCAGCTCGGCGACCCGAGCCTTACGCTCGGCCCGCTTCCAGCCCGCGACCTTGAGCGGATACTCGACATTGCCTGCGGCCGTGCGCGATCGGAACAGGTTGAACTGCTGGAACACCATCCCGATGTCGCGGCGCAGCCGCCGCACCTGCGCCTCGCGCACCCCGGTGATCGGGGTGCCCGCGACCTCGATGGTGCCGCTGGTCGGCTTCTCCAGCGCGTTGATCAACCGGACCAGCGTGCTCTTGCCCGCGCCGGAATAGCCGATCACGCCGAAGATTTCGCCCTGCTCGATGCGCAGATCGATATCGTCGAGTGCGACATGGGCATCCGCGCCCTTGCCGAAAACCTTGGTGACCGAACGGAACTCGACAGCGGGCCGGGTATCGCTCACTTGCCGTCGCGGATCGACTGCTGCACCCGCTGCAGAATCTGTTCCAGCTCAGGGCCGTTGCGCCGTACCTCGACGGCGGTGCCCTTGGTCACCTCGCTGTGCGCCTGCTGCACCTCGGGGTCGTGCCACAGCTCGACCAGTTGCAGCAGCTTCGGGTTGTTCTTGTCCTCGGCCCTGGTCACCAGCGCGTTGATGTAGGGCTCGGCCGCGGGATCCTTCGGATCGTCCTTGTACAGCGCCGAACTGGGGTCGATGCCGGACCGCTCGAGGAAGGTGTTGTTGATCACCGAGCCGTCCACCGAGGCCAGCGAGAGCGCGGTCTGCGCCGCGTCGACGGTGGTCACCTTCACCTTGGACGCGCCACGGTCGATGTCGGCGGGGGATGGCGAATTCGTCTTCGAGGACAGCTTCAGCAGGCCGGCCGCTTGCAAGACGAACAGGGCCCGCGCCTGGTTGGTCGGGTCGTTCGGGATGGCGATCTCGGCGCCCTGCGGCAGATCCGCGAGGGTCTTGTGCTTCTTGGAGTACAGCCCGAGCGGCACGATGTAGGTGGCTCCGATCGGCGTCAAGGTGTCGTTGTTGGCGACGTTGTACGCACCGAGGAACTGCAGGTGCTGGAACAGATTCACGTCGATCTGCTGCTGCGCCAGTGCGAGATTCGGTTGCTTGTAATCGGAGAAAGTGGTGACCTTCAGCGTGATGCCCTTGTCCTTGGCCCGCTGCTCGAAGACGTCCCAGGCCTTGTCCTTGTCGGTCGTGCCGATCCGCACTACCGTGTCGGAGGAGGCCTTGTCGTCAGAACCGCACGCCGTAAGGGTGAGGGCCGCGGTTGCTACCAGGACCGGGATCGCCAGTACCCGATGGAATTTCACTCGTGCTCCCGAAATGCTTGTCGCTATATGAACCCGGTAATCCAAGCGGCCCGGCAACCGGGTGGACAACAGTTGGGATTGTGGTGAGCGAAACCCTTCCGGAAACTTGTACGACCGTCTAGTTTGCTCGCAATGCGCTTGATGCACCGACTACTGCTGATCCCACTCCTTTCCGCCCTGGCCATCGCCGCCGTTTCGTGTGGCGCGGAGCACCGCGGCGACGTGATCCGCATCGGTGTGAACGATCTCTCCTTGCCGCACTGGGACGTGTACAAGAAGAAAGCCGCAGATCAGGGCATCGCCGTCGAGTTCATCAACTTCACCGACTACAACCAGCCCAATCCCGCACTCGCGCAACGCCAGATCGATCTCAACAAGTTCCAGCACGTGCGATACCTGGCCAACTACAACGCCCGCAACAACGACACCCTGGTGCCGATCGGCGCGACCGAGATCTTCCCGCTCGCGCTGTACTCGCGTAAGCACAAGTCAGTGGCCGACATCCCGCGCGGCGGTCAGATCACCTTGAGCAACAATTCGGCCAACCAGGTGCGGCCGCTGCTCAGCCTGGCCGCGGCGGGGCTGATCGTGCTGAAGGGCGGTGCCAGTTGGGATTCGAAGATCGAGGACGTGGATACCGCCGCGTCGAAGGTGCGGCTGACTCCGGTCGATCCGACGCTGACCGCGCAGTCGCTCAGCAGCGTGGACGCCGCGTTCGTCGACGACACCTTCGCTCGCCCAGCAGGTTTGACGAAGAACGACACGATCTACACCGATGATCCGGAGCTGCCGGAGCTCAAGCAGTACATCAACATCTTCGCCGCGCGGGCCGCCGACAAGGACAATCCGACGCTGCTGAAACTGGCTCGGCTGTACCACGATCCGGAGGTCGAGGCCGCGGTGCGCGCCGAGACCGGTTATGAGGGCATCTTCAAAACCAACGAGCCTGCCGACCTACAGGCCGCGGCGACCGAGCTGGAAGTCAAGTTCCGCAAGTAGTTTCGGCTACGAGCGCGCCGCAATGGCCCGTGCGGCTTCTCGCTGCGCGTTCGTATTCGGTTGCAGGCCACGAGAACCGGCGAGTTTCGCCTGGACATGTTCGGAGACGGTGATCGGCGCGTACTTGCTGCCCGCACCGATGCACGAGGGGAGTGTCTCGATCAGTGCGTCGAAATTGCCGTCGTGGAAGAACGCCGCGCTACGGCGTCGTTCGACGGTGCCGTCGATGATCGGTGGCATTACCCGGTGCAGGGTGGAAAGCCACCGCTCGTTCGTCCAGCGGGCCATCAGGTCGCCGAGGTTGATCAGCAGTGCGTCGTCGGCGGGCTGCACGTCATGCCAGCGGCCATCCGCGCCGAGCACCTGCAGGCCGGGCACCTGATCGGCCCACAGGACGGTGACGATGCCGTAGTCGGTGTGCTCGCCCATGCCCCTGAGCTCGCCGTCGAGGTCGACGCTGCCCGGCGGCAGCGCGTAGTTGTTCATTCGCAACACATTCAGCGAGTGATCGGTGAAGCGGTCGAAGTAGCCTGCGGGCAGGTCGAGGGCGTCGGCGAAGATGGTGGTGAGGGTGCCCGCGACGCGCGCGGCCTCGGCGTAGTAGGTCAGCACGCGTCGCCGGAAGGTGGGAAGCTGTGCGGGCCAGACATTTTCGGCGTAGCCCGCAGCGGCGGGCAAGTCCAGATCCGGGTAGTCGGCGGTGGTGGTGCCGATATTGAACGCCTCGAAGAAGTCGTTCATTCGGGTCGCGGACGCCACTCCGAGACTCAAGCTCAGGCTCTCGCTCTTCGGCGGCGAGTAGCCGCGATTGAACTCGACTGCCGCTCGGTAGCCCTCCTTCGTCGCCTGATCGAGGGCGAAGAAATCGTCGAGGGCGGACGCGAATTCGTCGAGCACCGACTGAGCGATGCCGTGCCCGCGAATCTGCATGAATCCGACGCTCTGCGCCGCCTCGTCGATCTGCCGCGCGACCACCGCCCGCTCCGCGACGTTCGCACCGCCGACGTAGGCCGAGATATCGATGACGGGAACCTGAAACTCCACGACGAGCCGTCCTTCCGTTAGTCGATGACCGCTCCCAGCATGGAACGCGCGGACGTCCCAGGTTGCTCGTTCGGGTCACATTCCTGTAAACGTACGTTCCTATTGGAACGTTCCTACGAGATATTCTGAAAACCGTTCTGGCTGAACGGAATTAGCGGTCGAATTGGCTTGCATATCTGTCGGTACCTTGCCCTACACTGGGGCCTCATTCCATTCGAGGCAGGGGGATCTACATGTCAGTGACGCTGCAACCGCTCGAGGTGCGTGTGAGCAGATTAGAGCGCAGTTACACGGCGCTGGATGGGGACCGGCTCGCGTATGAGGAGGCCGTCTACAAGACGAAGAAGAGGGTCAAGAAGACCCATCAGCAGGTCGAAGGGCTGCATCGGGAAGTCTGGGGGTTACGCCGTGACTTCGTGGCGTTCAGGCTGGGGATGTGCGGGTTCAGGCATCAGGTCCGAGACAAATTCGCGTCGATCAAGCACGACGTTTCGGGTTTGAAGCAGGATGTTTCCGGCCTGAAACAAGACGTGTCGGCGTTGACGCTGGGTGTCAATGCGATCGTGTCGCACTTCGGGATCACTGTTCCCGAGGGTGCGGCTAAGCCCTAGGCGAAAACACCTGCGGGTAGCGTCCACACCGGCGATGATGCGGGTGTGGACGAGCAGATTTATGTGCGATCGCGACTGGCGCTACATGCGGTGGCGGAGTTGTTGATCGCGGGACCGCAGTATCGGCAGCACGGAACCATTCGGTTGCGGGCTGTGCACCACGGTTTCGGTGGTGTGCGGTGGCCGGTGTCGGTGGTCGGCGCGGAATTGGTGTGGGCGGAGGGACGGGCACCGCTTCAGGGGACCTACCGGGAGATCGGGCGGCTGGCGGGGTTCGAGCCGGAGGCGCCGAAGGGGGTGTACAAGGACACGACGGGGGTTGATCCCGACAGCGTGATGGCGATCGATCCCGAGGCGGCGCGGCTGGTCGGGGACTGGTTTGCGCTGGGCGACAAGGCGTTGCGTTGTGTGGCGCCGGACGTCACGCCGGTGCTGTGGCCGGAGCATTTCGATATGTCCAGCGCGGTCGGCGAGGTGAATTACGGTGTCTCGCCGGGTGATTCATTTCATCCGGGCCCGTATGCCTACGTCGGCCCGTGGACACCACGCACCGGCGAATTCTGGAACGCACCCTTCGGTGCCTTCCGCCCCCGCGCAGAAGTGGACTCGGCCGCCACCCTGCTGGAGTTCTTCGAGCAAGGCCGAGCGGCGGTCGAATAGGCCGCCGCCGCACGCCTTTTGATGTCCCGCACCTGAAATTGCCTGCGAAATCCGGTGCGGGAAATAGGAAGTGCTGAGTGTCAGTGTGCCAGCGTCTGTTCTAGCGGGCGGCGCGGTGGTTGTCGCCCGCCAGACGCCCGCGGCGGATCAGTGCGCGCTTGGTGCCGGGTGCGATGGCGGCGGCGTCGAGGTGCGAATCCGGTTCGGATTCATTGGGATTCGGCCGGACGAACAGGGTGACCGTGGCGGCGGGCAGGAAACCGCTGCGCGTCATGAGAGCGGTGGAGGCGGCGTTGCGGTCTTCGACATCGGTGACGATGCGCCGCGCGCCGCGGGCGAACAAGGCTTCCGAGCAGACGTCCACCAGGCGACGGGCGATGCCGTGCCCCTGCATGTCCGGCGCGACGGCGATCCACTCGAGGTACGCCCAGTCGTCGCGGTTCTCGAATTCCATCGACCCGAGCACGAAACCGACCACCCGGTCGGAGTCGAGCGCGACCCAGCAGGCGTTGTCGGGGCTGTCCAGGTGCTCGGCGACCGAGGTCAGCGACCACGAGGTGTACGGCTTGGTGGTGATGTCGAAGACTTCGTGACCGAGATCGAGGACCTGGCGCAGGTGGCCGAGACCCATCGGGACGATCACAATGGCGGAATCCATACGCGACAGTTTGCCAGGAGTGTGCGCCCGCTCTTACGCACCCTTGCGGGCCGCGGTCTTCTTGGCCGCCTTTTTCGCAGGTTTCGCGGCGGTCTTCTTGGCCGCGGTCTTCTTAGCGGCCGCCTTCTTCGCCGGCTTGGCCTTACCGTTGTCTTCGCCACCGCCCGCCGCGCGCCGACCGCTGGCCTCCAGGCTGCGTTGCAGCGCGGCAACCAGATCGACCACCTCCGCGTCCATCTCGGCGGGCGCCGACTCGGGCTGCTCGGGTACCTTGCCGGTGCCGCTGGCGATGGCCTCGTCCAGCAGCCGCTTGAGTTCGATCTGGTACTCGTCGGTGTACTGGTCCTGATCGAAATCGTCCGACATGGACTCGACCAGCGTCTCGGCCATCTTGATTTCCTGCGGGCGCGGCGCGGCGACCCCGTCGAGGGATTCGAAGTCGACCGCGCGCACCTCGTCCGGCCACAGCAGCGTCTGCAGCACCAGCATCCCGTCGCGCACACGCAGCGCCGCGAGCCGGGTTTTCTGGCGCAGCGTGAAGTGCACGAGCGCGGTGCGGTCGATGCGTTCCAGCGTCGTCGCCAGCAGCACGTAGGCCTTGGGCGTGCTGGAGTCGGGCTCGAGGTAGTAGCTCTTGTCGAACAGGATCGGGTCGATCTGGTCCGACGGGACGAACTGCAGCACCGGGATCTCGTGCTTCTCGGCGGCGGGCAGTTTCGCGAAGTCCTCGTCGGTGAGAATGACCTTGTCGCCGTCGGGTGACTCGTACGCCTTGTCGATATCGGCGTACTGCACGGACTTACCGCACACCGTGCAGACACGGTCGTATTTGATCCGACCCCCATCCTTGGCATGCACCTGATGGAATCGGATGTCGTGGTCCTCGGTCGCGGTGTAGACCTTGACCGGGACGTTTACCAGCCCGAATGCGATCGAGCCCTTCCAGATCGACCTCACTGCTGCATCCCCTCGACGCGGGTACCTCGTCCGCGGGTCACCGCTTCGGCGACTCGGAACGGATGAGTGCTGGACGTTAAGGCCCACTCATTCTTCCATCATGGCCGACGGCATTCGAATACGCGAGCGAATGCCCATCCCAAGTGTCGCGGCAGCGACGCGCCGACGGAGCTGGGGCGGGAGGGCGCCGAAAAGGGTGCGCATCGCGGTGACGGTGCCGGTCAGGTCGGTTCGACCGGACAGGTAGGCGCGCTGCGCGGAGGTCGGCATGGCGAAGAAAGCGTCGAAGAAGACCGGGAGATCGGCGGGCGGCAACCCGAGCAATGCGCGCAGTCCCGCGGCGCGGAGCCGATACACGGCGCGGGCTGATGCGGGCCAGGCCGTCGCTCCCGCGGCAACCGCCTCGGCCGCGGTCAGGGAGGCCGCCACGCTGTAGCCGGTGGCCGGATGCGCGAAACCGCCTGCGGCGCCGAAAGTATGCCGTCCGGGCCGGCCGCCCTCGACCGGGAAGCGAACCCGCTCGACTCGTTCATCGCCGGTGAATTCGATTCCGCGCGAACGCAATCGGTGGTGCAATCGGTCGCGCAACACGGCTCCGTCGAGCGCGGGCCTGCCCGCCAGGCAGGTCTCCTCCAGCAGCATCGAGCCGCCGCCGAGCGGCACCGCGTAGAGAAACGACTGTGCTGCGTCGGCGGGTGCGCCGTTGTCCGTGCGCCAGTCCATGAACAACGGTTCGACGCCCGCGCAGTGCCGCGCGTCGAGAACAAGCCCGTAAGCCGTCTGCTCGGCAAATGCGGCAGATCGGGCAATGCCACGCGCATCGAACACCCGTCGAGCCGTCAGCAGCCGTCCAGAGGCCAGTACGACCGTGTTGGCGGTCAGCTCCACCGCACGATCCGCGACCACGTCGGCACCGGTCAGCTCGAGCGACGCCCGCAGCCGGTCCGCATCGAGCACGACGTAAGGCCGATCAATCCGGTGCGCGCGGGTTCCGCACGCCGTCGGCTGGTCGACCGTGGCCGCGATAGCCGCCGGATCCAGCCAGCCGGGGAGTTCGTCAGCCCATGCCGCGTAGGTAGCCGACCACCGCCGATCAGGAAGTGGATCGACAACGGTGACCGATAGTCCACGCACCAGGCAGCGACTCGCCAGTGCCCGGCCCGCGGGACCGAGACCACAGACGATGACCTCCGTCGTCATTGCGCGCCCACCGATATTCGCCATGGCGTTGCCGCGAGGCATCGCATGGCGGACAGCCTGCCGCCCCGGCTCACCGACCGCGTGCAACGGACCGCCGTCATCGCCGAATACGCAACGACCATCGGCGTTTCGGACGGTCAGAGACCGCCGGTGGACAGCAACCCGCCGTCCACGCGCACGGTCTCGCCGGTGATCCACGCGGCCTCGTCGGAGACCAAGAACCCGATCAGCCGCGCCACATCCTCGGGCGTCCCGAGCCGCTTCATCGGATAGCTGCTTGCCGCGCGCTCCTCGTCGTCGGAGTACAGCGCGTCGGCGAACTTCGTCTTGATCACGCCGGGCGCGACCGCGTTCACCCGGATCTTCGGTCCGAGCTGCCAGGCGAGTTCGTCGGTGAGCCGGATCAGCGCGGCCTTCGACGCGCCGTACGCGGCGATCACGCCGGACGAGCGGATTCCTGCGACGCTCGCGACATTGACCACCGCGCCACCGTGCTCGCCCATCCACGCCTTGAATGCCTGCTGGATGTAGCCGAGCGCCGCGACCACGTTGACATCGAAGATCTTGCGCACCGCGTCCAGGTCCGCGTCCATCAGCGAGCCGAACACCGGGTTGATGCCGGTGTTGTTGATCAAGATGTCCACCGAACCGAATTCGGCCATCAGCCGATCGATGGCCGCCGCACGATCCTCGGCATGACCCGAGTTGCCTGCCAACGCCACGACCTCGCCCTGATGACCGAGCGCTCGCAGCTCCGCGGCGGTCTCGTCCAGCGGATCCTGCTTACGGGCCGTGATCAGCACGTTCGCGCCACGACTCAACAACTCCGCCGCGACAGCTTTGCCGATGCCCCGGCTGGCCCCGGAGACCAACGCGCTCTTGCCCAGCAGATCGGTAGTCACGACTCCACCTCGCTGGCGCTCGGCTCCGCCGTAACTACCGGGGTAGCTGTGTTGATTCGTCGTTTGCAGCGCTCGCTCATGCATCGGCAGGCTACCCGCCGTTCAGTTAGCGCCGTCACATGTGCGTCGCCGTGGGTAAAAGCGGTCGCCGGACCCAGGTAAAATCAGTGGTTCTTGTGCATATCGCGTCGCACAATCGAGTAGCTACCGCCCAGCACCACTGATCCGCGAGGAGAAATCTGTGATCACCGCGACCGACCTGGAGGTCCGGGCCGGCGTCCGCACCCTGCTGTCGGCCCCCGGACCGGCCCTGCGGGTGCAGTCCGGCGACCGGATCGGACTGGTCGGACGCAACGGTGCTGGCAAGACCACCACGCTGCGCATCCTGGCGGGCGAGGGCGAGCCGTACGCCGGAAAGATTTTGCGCTCCAGCGATATCGGCTACCTGCCGCAGGATCCGCGCGAGGGCAACCTCGACATCCTCGCCCGCGACCGGGTGCTCTCCGCGCGCGGCCTGGACACGCTGATCCGCGACATGGAGAAGCAGCAGGCGCTGATGGCCGAGGTGGCCGACGAGGCCGAACGCGATAAGGCGGTCCGCAAGTACGGCCGCCTGGAGGAGCGTTTCTCGGCGCTCGGCGGGTATGTCGCCGAGAGCGACGCGGCGCGCATCTGCAACAGCCTCGGCCTGCCCGACCGGGTGCTCGCCCAGGCGCTGCGCACCCTGTCGGGTGGTCAGCGTCGTCGAATCGAGTTGGCGCGCATCCTGTTCGCCGCCTCCGACGGCAGCGGCGGGCGTTCCGACACCATCCTGCTGCTCGACGAGCCGACCAACCACCTCGACGCCGACTCGATCACCTGGCTGCGTGGTTTCCTGCAGAACCACGACGGCGGTCTGATCGTGATCAGCCACGACGTGGAACTGCTTGCCGACGTGGTGAACAAGGTCTGGTTCCTGGACGCGGTGCGCAGTGAGGCCGACGTCTACAACATGACCTGGCAGAAGTACCTGGACGCCCGTGCCACCGACGAACAACGCCGTCGCCGCGAACGAGCGAACGCCGAGAAGAAGGCGGGCGCGCTGCGCATCCAGGCGGCCAAGCTCGGTGCCAAGGCCACCAAAGCCACTGCGGCACAGAACATGGCCAAGCGCGCGGACCGGCTTATGGCCGAGCTGGACGACGTGCGCGTGGCCGACAAGGTGGCCAGGATCAAGTTCCCCGAGCCGGCCCCGTGCGGCAAAACCCCGCTGATGGCGGAGAACCTGACCAAGGTCTACGGCTCGCTGGAGATCTTCACCGGCGTCGACCTGGCGATCGACCGCGGCAGCCGGGTCGTCGTGCTCGGCCTCAACGGCGCGGGCAAGACCACGCTGCTGCGGATGCTGGCCGGGGTCGAGCAACCGACCGCGGGCAACCTGGTCCCCGGACACGGCCTGAAGGTCGGATATTTCGCGCAAGAACACGACACCCTCGACGATCAGGCCAGCGTGTGGGAGAACATCCGGCACGCCGCGCCGGACGCGGGGGAGCAGAGCCTGCGCAGCCTGCTCGGCGCGTTCATGTTCACCGGTCCCCAGTTGGAGCAGCCGGCCGGCACGTTGTCCGGTGGTGAGAAGACCCGTCTCGCACTGGCCGGTCTGGTTTCCTCGGCCGCGAACGTGTTGCTGCTCGACGAACCGACCAACAACCTCGATCCGGTGTCGCGCGAGCAAGTGCTCGATGCGCTGCGCACTTACGCGGGCGCGGTCGTGCTGGTCACGCACGATCCGGGCGCCGCGGAGGCGCTGTCGCCGGAGCGGGTGATCTTGCTACCGGACGGTTCGGAAGACCATTGGTCCGCCGAATATTTGGAACTTATTCAGCTTGCGTGACTTTCATCACAAGAATCCGTTGATCACGGACCCTCGAGTGCTTAGCCTGGAAAGAGCTGCTCGGCGACTCGGAGGAAGCCATGAGCGACAGGCCCACGCAAGTCAAAGCCACCCTGGGTAAGGGAACACGCGTCACGGGGAAGTCCCGAGACCGCCTACAGACCCAGTTGAAGAAGCAGTACGAGGCAGGGGCGAGCATCCGCTCGCTGGCGCGAGCAACCGGTCGCTCCTACGGCTTCATCCACAACGTACTGGTGGAGTCGCACGTGCAACTCCGCAGTCGCGGCGGTGCGAACCGTCGCAAGAGCCAGTAGCGTTCCGGAAACTCGAAACCGGTTTCGGCGGTATGTTTTTCGCCGACACCGGTGAGTTCGGCGGGTCGGGTGTCGTCTAGAGCCCGCCCAGGGACGCGCGCTGGATTCGCTGGCCAGCCGGCGACTGCCGTGCGGCCCAACCTGATCCGGTCGCGCGCGCCGGATGAGCCTCGGCTGCTGCCGTTTCCGGCTGCGGTTCGGGGTCGAGCGGCGCCGGTGTCCGAGATCGGGTGTGCCCCTGACGGACTCTCGTCAGTAGCCGCTGACCGCCCCGTCGCCATCGACGAGGAGATTGGCGAGGCTACGGAAAATGGGCAGCCCCGTCTTGATCTCCAGGTACGCGAACTGTCCCTGCGGGTTGACCTCGAGGAAGTAGTACTCGCCGTCGAGGCCGAGCCGAATGTCCAAGACGCCGAAGGACAATCCGAGCGCGCCCATCAGCGTCGCGAGCGACTTGCTCACCGACGCGGGCAGATGCTCGCGCACGAAGTCGACCGAGGTGTCGAGCCTGGAATCGACCCGGCCGACACCGGCCTGCGAATCGATGCGCACCGTCCACTCGACGCCGTCCACCCAAACCACCCGCAGATCGCATTCGGCGTCGACGTAATCCTGGAAGGTGGTCGGCGCGGAGCGGATCCCCGCCAGCCTGCCGTAGTCGGCCTCGGTGATAATCCTGGTCTCCGCGAACTCGGCGCGACTGGTCCCGGTGCGCTTGTAAACGACTGGGCCGGGCCGGGATTCGGCGAAGCTGCGGGCCTCGTCCGGATCGTTGGTGATCAGCGTCTCCGGTACCGCGAACCCGGCCCGCAACGCGGTCTCCAGCTGCACGATCTTGCGGGTCGCGGTGCGGTCGGCGCCGGGGTCGTTGATCCAGTTGGCCGGAATGGACCAGAGCATGCCCTGGATGAAGCTGTCGCATTCGGCCTGGCGGAAGTCGTCGTCGGCGGCGCGCACGCCACCGGGCACCTGGGCGGGATGCGGCCGCCGCCACCAGACCGAGCGCACGTCGTCGAGTCCGATCAGGTGCGAGAGCGAGCGCGCGGTGCCGAGCCGGTCCAGCCGGAAACTGCCCGACTCCCGGGGGAAGTCGCGCAGGTCGAGGTGAATCGCGTTGAGCGCGTGGTGTTCTCGCAGCGTCGCCGCCATCGCGGTGGCGTGTAGATCGTCGGATTCCGACACTATGAGGACCGAGCTCGCCCGGCGTGCCGTCATGCGTGCACCGCTCAGTCGAGACTGTCGCAGTTGATGCCGTCGTCGCTGGTCGCGAGCGACTTGGTCTGGCAGTAGGTAAAGGTCGCGCCGTGCGCGCCGGTGAGGTCGGCGAGTTGCAGGCGGTCGGCCCAGGTTTCGGTGAGCTGCCGCAACTGCTCGTCGCCGAGCGCCGCGGACGGTGCCTCGGTGAGAGTCATCGGCCGGTCGACGAGGTCGATGCGCAGGCGGCGGGTGAAGTCGGCGGTGGCACCCGCGCGGATATCCACCAGCACCGGACGACCGCCATGTTCCGGCGCGTCGGACCGGGTGGTGACTCCGTCGGGCACCCGCGAGACCCCGTCGGGCAGCGGCGAATCGAGCACGCGCAACACGTC
Organism: Nocardia sp. NPDC051052; assembly: GCF_044456045.1. Classification (NCBI taxonomy): domain Bacteria; kingdom Bacillati; phylum Actinomycetota; class Actinomycetes; order Mycobacteriales; family Nocardiaceae; genus Nocardia; species Nocardia sp. NPDC051052. The sequence continues at coordinate 807,141 of NZ_JBITFL010000002.1, read as the reverse complement.
GGACCGACAGAACGTCCACGTTCCCTCGGCGACCCGCACGGTGATATCGCGTTCCGACTCCGCTACCAGCAAACCCTGCAGCGGCGGAACGCGGTCACTCTTCGGCGCGGTGCCAGGAAGGCGGAGTGCGTCGGTCATAACTTGTTTCTCCGATCTGCTCGCGATTTGCCACGACCCCCGAGCGTGAACTGGATCATATCGCGCAGCTGGGTCGGATCGGATCGGATCGGGAGATTTCACGGCCGGTGGCAAACCGGATTTCGACGCAGGATGCGCTAGCGCCGAAAGATTTTCGGTACACCAGAAATAGTTCCTGCGCAACCGTTTAGCTATTTCCGAACGGAAAATTTGAGGGATGCGTTGCCGTGGGTTGACGGCTGTGCATCCGTACTTACCGCTTCACAGACCGAGCAGGTCCGGGCGCTCGGCCAGCGCCGCGAGGCGTTCGCCCGGTGCGGCGACGAGCTTGCGTGCGGTGAGATCGAGCAGGCCGGCGGTCGTCGATATCTCGGCGGCGACGGTGCCGTCGAGTTTGCGGATCTCGTGCCGGAATCGAAAGGTCTTACCGGTCGACCATTCGAAGTCGACCGAAACGGTGACTTCGTCGCCGCCGCGCAACTCCCGCAGGTACTTGATGGTGTTTTCGAGCACGACCGGGCCGATGCCGCTGGCGACGAGTTTGTCCTGCGGCGCGCCTACCGAACGGAGCAGTTCCCATCGGGCGTGTTCGGCGTATTGCAGATACACCGCCTGGTTCAGATGGCCTTGCGTGTCGAGCTCGTAACCACGAACGACGATCGGAACGGAAAAGGTCATATCCTGCGAACCTCCTGCGCGGCCGGAGTTGTTCCGACCTGCATCGACGGGTTGATCACAGTCGAATTGTGCAGCGTGCTCAGCGGCGGTTGGCGTTGCGCTCGGCCCACCAGTTCGGCGCGTCGACGAAGTGGTTGTCGAACTCCTCCTGCGCGGCCGCGAGGTCGGCCAGCGGCGATTCGCCCTTGGCGATGCGGTCGAGCAGCCGGAAGTATTCGAAGCGCTGCACGCCGGGCATGAGCGCGATCATGATTCGCGCGGAGCTGTCCGGCGTTGCGCCGAAGGCGTGCGGCATGAATTTCGGCACCACGATCGAGCCGCCGGTGCCGACGGTGACGATCTTGTCGCCGGCCAGCAGTTGCAGTTCGCCGTCGGCGACGTAGAACAGCTCGTCCGAGCTGGTGTGATAGTGCGGTGCCGCGCCGTCCGCCCCCTGCCGCATGGTGACCTCGAGCGTGCTCAGCGCACCGTCGGTGGCCTCGGCGTCGAGGAGCAGCCGCATGGTGACCGCGTCGGTGCCCAATGTCTCGGCGTTCTGCGACTGACGGATCGCGGCGTCCATGCGCGGGGTGGTGGTGCTCATGTTGCTCTCCAGGTAGTTCGGTGATTGATAATTCGCTACCGAACTATATATCGACGAATAGAATCCTGTCCATGGCTGAGACGCGACTGATTTCGCAAGCACATGGGTGACCCCACGACCCCGGCGTCCGCTCAACCGTCGGTCGGCGACGCGGGGGACGATCCCGTCGACGTGATCATCGGGCAGTGGCGGCGCGAACGACCCGACCTCGAACTGGAGGCCATGTCGATTCTCGGCCGCCTCGCCCGCCTGCTCATCGTCGGCCGGCGGACGGTCGAGGAGGTCTTCACCGCCCACGGATTGCAGCGCGGCGAGTTCGATGTGCTTGCGGCGCTGCGTCGTTCGGGTGAACCGTACGAGCTGAACCCGTCCGTGCTCGCCGACACGCTGATGCTGTCGCGCGCGGGCATGACCGGCCGTCTGGACCGGCTGGAGTCGGCCGGGCTGGTCCGGCGGATCGCCGACCCCACCGACCGCCGCGCCGTGCGCGTCGCACTGACCGCCGACGGCCGCGAGCTCATCGACCGAGTCGTCACCGCGCACGCCGACAATGAAACCCGCATGCTGGCAGTACTTTCCGCGGCAGACCGCAGCGAACTCGACCGCATCGCCCGCGTCCTCCTCGACAGCCTGGAGCCAGGGGAGTAGCGCTCCGAACGGGTCGTGGCAGGTCCGTTCGGAGGCGTGGGTTCGGTGAGCGGATCGAGTAGTTCGTTACTCGTGTGATGGGTGCGCAGCGGGCTTACCGTGGGGTTCTTCGCCGAAACCTCGGCGCGGTCGGCTAGGAGATCATCGATGATCGACATCATCACCCTCCGCGGCACCGGCGAGTCGCGGAACTCGAATGGGGCGCCCGCGGGAATGCTGCACGACGTCACGAAGCTGCTCGATACTGGACGATTCTCGTTCTTCGAGCCCAATTGGCCCGCCTCGGTCGGGCCGGACCCGGATGTCTGGGGCTCGTCGCTGGACACCTCGGTGCGGCTGGGTATCGCGGCGGGGGTCAAGGCGATCCAGGATTCGCCGAATGTCTGTGGGCTGCTGAGCTATTCGCTCGGCGGGATCTGCGCGAGCCACATTCTGGAGGGGGTGCGCACCGGCCAGTACAAGAACACCGACGGGTCGCCGCTGGAGATCGCGTTCGCGGTGAATATCGCCAACCCGTTGCGCAGGGCGGGGCAGTCGGTGGGGAATCTGTGCCCGCCGTCGACCTATGGCCTGCACGGTCAGCGCGGCGCCTGGCCCGCCGCGGTCGCCGTCCGTGAGTACGCCAATCCGGGCGACATCATCACCGCCGCACCCGCCGACTCGCCGCTCCGGTTCATCGACGTCGGCATCTCGCCGTTCTCCTTCCTCGAGGGTGCCCGCATCGGCAACCTCGGTCCGCTGATCTTCGCGGAGCTGCTCGACTGGTTGATGCACGATCCGATCGCGAACCTCGATCGATACGCCACGGCCATCCGCGGGCTCATCGGGTACCTCACCCCGTGGCCGGATGGTCAGCACGTGCTGTACTCCGGGCACAACATGCCGGGCACCGATCATCTGTGGACGACCGACGCGGCCGACTACATCAACGCGACGTTCTGAATCGGGTGGCTCGCCGCCACCTCTTGATGTCCCGCACCGCGAATCGCCTGCGATTTCAGTTGCCGCGAATCAGAAGTGTTGCGGCTCTGCATGTTCCGGGTGCGGCCGGGAGTTCAGTCCCGCCGACGCACCGAGGCTTCGACGAGATCCAGTACCGCGGTGAGGTTTTCGTTCGTATGCCCGGAGGCGATCCGCGCGATCAACCCGTCCAGCACCAGATCGAGGTAACCGAGCAACACATCGGTGGGCACGTCGTCACGCAACGCTCCCGCGGCCTTGCGCCGCTCCAACCGAGCCAATGTCGCGGCGGTCAGTTCCGCCGACCGCTGAGTCCACCCCGCGCGGAACTCGGGATCGGTGCGCAACCGCCGCGCGATCTCCAAACGTGTACCAAGCCAATTGAATTGCTCGGGATGGGCGAGCATGTCCCGCATCACCCCGACGATGCCCTGGTTGGCCGCGACGTCGGCCATCCGTTCGGCGTCCTCCTGCGCGAGCGCGAGGAACAGCGCGTCCTTGTCCCGGAAGTGGTGGAAGATGGCGCCGCGGGACAGCCCGATCTCTTCCTCGAGGCGTCGCACCGTCGCGCCCTCGTACCCGTATTCGGCAAAGCAGCGCCGCGCCCCGTCGAGAATCTGGCTGCGCCGGGCGGCGAGGTGATCGTCACTGACTTTGGGCATAGCGGGCGTGCTCCTCCAAGAGGTGCGAGAAGTCCGCGCACCGCGAAAACGCGGTGCGCGGACTCTCGACTAACGGCGTGTGTGTAATCAGCCGCGAATCATGTTGCGCAGCACGTACTGCAGGATGCCGCCGTTGCGGTAGTAATCGGCCTCACCGGGGGTGTCGATCCGGACCACGGCGTCGAAGGTGATCTTGTCACCGTTCTCCTTGGTGGCGGTGACCTTCAGGGTCTTCGGGGTGGTGCCCTCGTTGAGCTTGGTGATGCCCTCGATGTCGAAGGTCTCGGTGCCGTCCAGCTTCAGCGACGCGGCCGACTCGCCGGCCGGGAACTGCAGCGGAATGACGCCCATGCCAATGAGATTCGAGCGGTGGATGCGCTCGAAGGACTCGGTGATGACGGCCTTCACGCCGAGCAGCGAGGTGCCCTTGGCCGCCCAGTCACGCGAGGAACCCGAGCCGTACTCCTTGCCGCCCAGCACGACCAGCGGGATGCCCGCGGCCTGGTAGTTCTGCGAGGCGTCGTAGATGAAGGCCTGCGGGCCGCCATCCTGGGTGAAGTCGCGGGTGTAACCGCCCGAGACGTCGTCCAGCAGCTGGTTGCGCAGCCGGATGTTGGCGAAGGTGCCGCGGATCATCACCTCGTGGTTACCGCGCCGCGAGCCGTAGGAGTTGTAGTCCTTGCGCTCGACGCCGTGACCCTCGAGGTACTGCGCGGCCGGGGTACCGGCCTTGATGTTGCCCGCGGGGGAGATGTGGTCGGTGGTGACCGAATCGCCGAGCAGGGCGAGCACCCGGGCGCCGGAGATGTCGGTGACCGGCTCCGGATCCTGCGGCATGCCGTCGAAGTACGGAGGCTTGCGCACGTAGGTGGAGTCGGCGTCCCAGTCGAAGATCTTGCCCTCGGGGGTCTCCAGGCCGCGCCAGCGCTCGTCACCCTTGAACACGTCGGCGTAGGACTTGATGAACATGTCCTGGCTGATCGAGGTGCCGATGGTCTCCTCGATCTCCTTCGAGGAGGGCCAGATGTCCTTCAGGAAGACATCGTTGCCGTCGGCGTCCTGACCGAGCGCGTCGTGCTCGAAGTCGAAGTCCATCGTTCCGGCGAGCGCGTAGGCGATGACCAGCGGCGGCGAGGCCAGGTAGTTCATCTTCACGTCGGGGGAGATGCGGCCTTCGAAGTTGCGGTTGCCGGAGAGCACCGCGGTGACCGAGAGGTCGTTGTCGTTGATCGCCTTGGACACGGCCTCCGGCAGCGGGCCGGTGTTGCCGATGCAGGTGGCGCAGCCGTAGCCGACCAGGAAGAAGCCGAGCTTCTCCAGGTAGGGCCACAGGCCGGACTTGTTGTAGTAGTCGTTGACGACCTGCGAACCCGGCGCCATGGAGGTCTTCACCCACGGCTTGGAGGTCAGGCCCTTCTCGACGGCGTTGCGCGCGAGCAGCGCGGCGCCGAGCATGACCGACGGGTTGGAGGTGTTGGTGCAGGAGGTGATCGAGGCGACCACCACGGCGCCGTGGTCGAGCACGAAGTCGCCGTACTCCTCCGAGGACACCTTGACCGGCTTGCTCGGGCGGCCGACGGCACCGTTCGCGGCGGACGGGACCAGCACCGCGTCGTCGTCGGCGAAGGACAGCACGGCCGGATCGCTGGCTGGGAAGGACTCCTCGATGGCCTCGTCGAGGTGGGTGTGCGGGGTGGCGGCGGCGGGGCCGCTCTCCGCGTCGTTGGTGTAGTTGTGGATGTCCTTGCGGAACGCGGTCTTGGAGTCCGACAACAGGATTCGGTCCTGCGGACGCTTCGGGCCCGCGATGGACGGCACCACATCGCCGAGGTCGAGCTCCATGTACTCCGAGTACACCGGCTCGTGCTCGGGGTCGTGCCACATGCCCTGTTCCTTGGCGTACGCCTCGACCAGCGCGAGCTGCTCGTCGCTACGGCCGGTCAGGCGCAGGTAGTCGACAGTGACCTCATCGATCGGGAAGATCGCTGCGGTGGAACCGAATTCGGGGCTCATGTTGCCAAGGGTCGCGCGGTTCGCGAGGGGTACCTCGGCGACGCCCTTGCCGTAGAACTCGACGAACTTGCCGACGACGCCGTGCTTGCGCAGCATGTCGGTGACGGTGAGCACCACGTCGGTGGCGGTGACGCCGGGCTTGATCTCACCGGTCAGCTTGAAGCCGACGACGCGCGGGATCAGCATCGAGACGGGCTGGCCGAGCATGGCCGCTTCGGCCTCGATACCGCCGACGCCCCAACCCAATACGCCGAGGCCGTTGACCATCGTGGTGTGCGAGTCGGTGCCGACACAGGTGTCCGGGTAGGCCTGGCCGTTGCGGACCATGACCGTGCGGGCCAGGTGCTCGATGTTGACCTGGTGCACGATGCCGGTGCCAGGGGGGACGACCTTGAAGTCGTCGAACGCGCCCTGGCCCCAGCGCAGGAACTGGTAGCGCTCCCGGTTGCGGGAGTATTCGATGTCGACGTTGCGCTCGAGCGCGTCGGCGCGGCCGAACACGTCGATGATCACCGAGTGGTCGATGACCATCTCGGCGGGTGCCAGCGGGTTGACCTTGTCCGGGTCGCCGCCGAGGGCCTTGACGGCCTCACGCATGGTGGCGAGGTCGACGATGCAGGGCACGCCGGTGAAGTCCTGCATGATCACGCGGGCCGGGGTGAACTGGATCTCGATGCTCGGCTCGGCCGAGGCATCCCACTCGGCGATGGCGCGAATGTGATCGGCGGTGATGTTCGCGCCGTCCTCGGTGCGGAGCAGGTTCTCCGCGAGGACCTTGAGGGCGTAGGGGAGTTTCTTGGTGCCGGGCACGGCGGAGAGGCGGAAGATCTCGTAGGAGTTGCTTCCGACCTCGAGGGTGCCCTTGGCGCCGAAAGTATCGATACTTGTCGTCACGTCAGCTCCACTCGTCTGTGAGGGTTGGCCGTCGGCGGGGCTGCGCCGGCGGCGGGTTGTTCGAGCGACCGGCAAGCAGTCGCTACGGTGGTCTTCGCAGGTGTTCCGGGACCGGAGGGCGCCGGTTCCGCGCGCTACGAGCTTAACAGTACGCTTGTCCTGTGAAGCGCATGGGGCCCGCCCCGTAAGTGTGCGCCGCCGCTGCTGCCCGGCCGCGCGGGGGCGCGTCACGTGCCGTCTGTGCGTGCACCGACTCTCCGTCGCGTACTGTGCTTTCGGAGCCAGCCGGGTGGCGTGGTGCTCACCCCGCAGTGTTGGATGCACGTCGCTTCGGATGCCGATGCGGCTCGACAGACCGGATGGAAGATGACCGTCTCGCACACCTCGGTTTTCACGCCCATGGCCGCCGAACTGCCGCCGAATTTCACCGAGGACACCGTCACCACGATCAACGCCGATTTGGCCGACAACCACGTCGCCACGGTGGATGGCAAGGATCAGACGGAGCTGGCGGCCGTCGCCGCCGACGCGCGAGCGCACGGAATCCCGCTGGACATCGTGGTCGTGCCCGGCGCGCCCGGCCACGAAAGCCTGCGTGACCTGGCCACCGAGATCGGCGGCACCCAGCATGGCACCGTCCTGGTGCTGAGCGACGACTGGGCGGGCACCTACAGCGACAGCATCTCCCGGGTCCGCCTCGAGTGGGCCGAGGACAAGGCGAAGTTCAACGGCGGGCACTCCGCCGAGGCGGCACAGCATTTCGTGGACAAGTTGGAGCAGCCGGAGTCGGTCTCCTGGAATGCGATCGCCAGTGTGTTGCTCGCTGGCACCGCGGCGGTCGTGATCGGGCTCTACTTCGTGAAGTCGCGTCGGCGTGCCGAACCCGCCACGCCGGTGAGTGTTTCAGATTCCGAGGGCGATCGGGCCTCCACCACATAGCTGGTTGCTAACCAGCTACTTTCCCTGACGACCGGTATGTTCTACCGCTCGGAAACCTTTGCCACATACGGCTAATTCCAGGCAAAGGCAAAATTACACGCCTGTCATTCTGTGGCTGGAGTTCCTTTGGTGACTCGAGTGTCGTACGGTCGTGTAGTTACCGATGGGGAAGAAGTGTTGTCAAGGGTTATCTGCCGACCATTGAGCGGGTAGGTGCGGTTGGTGCTCATGGTGCGTTGCTGGAGTCGGGTCCTTGGGAGGTGCGATGCGCAACAACGGCGAGGCCGCTTATCGACGTCCGCTGGGAGTCGCTCTGGGGTTGCTGGTGACCGTCGTCGTGGTGCTGGCCGGGCCTGCCGTCGCGGTGCCGCCCGCCCCGCCGAACCCGAGTGACGGCCAGATCGCCGATGCCGGAGCGCAAGTCGACGCGAGCGTGACCGAGGTCGGCGGGCTGATCAATCAGGTCGCGGCGGTCGACCAGCAGTTGCAGCAGCTCGACAGCGAGGTAGCGCGCAAGCGCGAGGAAGTGAACAAGGCCCTGGTCGATCTGCAGAACGCGCGTGACGCCGCCGACGCGGCCGCCGCCGTTGTGCAGGACACCCAGCGCGAATTGGCCGACGCCGGAACGAAAGTCGGCGCCGCGCGGCGCAACTTCGACCAGTTCGCCGCCCAGGCCTACACCCGGCCCGCCGCCGAGTCGATGGTCGTCTACCTAGCCGCGGCCACCCCGGCCGCCGCCCTGGACCAGGCCCAACTCCTATCCCTGGTCTCGAAGAACCAGCAGCAGGTCCTGGATGGCCTGCGCCGCGCCCAGATCGAGCAGGGCAACAAGAACTCCAGTGCGCGCCAAGCGAAGTCGGACGCCGACGCGGCCGCCGCGGCCGCCGAACAGGCCAAGGTCGACGCCGAGCACGCGGTCACCGCCGCCAAGGCCGCGCTGGACCAGCAGACCGTGCAGCGCGACAACCTGCAACGCCAGCGCCAGGATGCGCAGGGCCGCTTGGACTTCGCCCGGCAGAACGTGGCGGGCCTGCAAGGGCAACGCGACGTCTATCTGAACTGGGAACAGCAGCGCAAGGCAGAGGAGGCCGCGGTGCGTGCCGCCGCGGCGGCTGCCGCCGCCCGCGCCAACGCCGACCAGAACGCGCAGGGCCGAGCCGGGCAACTCGGCGAGGGCAAGCGCCCGCACACCCAGCTGGAGAATTCGCCACCGCGCCGCGGCACGCCGCGTCCGAGCCTGCCGTCCATCGGCGGCTCGGCGGCGATCGAGACGGTGGTCGACCGGGCCATGTCCCAGTTGGGCGTCATCTACGCCTGGGGCGGCGGCGACGAGGACGGCCCGACCTACGGCATCCGCGACGGCGGCGTCGCCGACAGCTACGGCGATTTCAACAAGATCGGCTTCGACTGCTCCGGCCTGATGATCTACGCCTTCGCCGGGATCGGGGTTTCGCTGCCGCATTACAGCGGGTACCAGTACAACGCGGGCACTCGCGTGCCGGTCGATCAGCGCGCCCGCGGCGACATGCTGTTCTGGGGCACGAACGCCAGCGAGCATGTCGCGTTGTACCTGGGCAACGGCCAAATGATCGAGGCTCCGGAGTCCGGCGAGGTGGTCCGGGTGACGTCGGTGCGCGAGGGTGGCATCATGCCCTACGCGGTGCGGATCGTCAGCTGACGGTTCTTCGTCGTGTCACACCAGCCGCGCACTTACCGAACCGGACACCTGAAAGCTTTGAATTCCCTTCATGTCGGGTCCGGTTGCGGCACATACGGCCATTACCTGGAATAGTTGTGGCAGCACGCACAGGACCAAAGCGAAAGCGGGGATGTTGGTGACTTCGACAGACGGTGTGAGCGGGGCGAATTTGGCGAAAGATGCGCCTGCCACGCCTAGCACCCTGGAGCGTGACGTCCAGACGCTGGAGAAGGCGATCTACGAGGTCAAGCGGGTGATCGTCGGCCAGGATCGGCTGGTCGAGCGACTGCTCGTCGGCGTGCTCGCGCGTGGTCACGTACTGCTCGAAGGCGTGCCGGGCATCGCGAAGACGCTGGCCGTGGAGACCTTCGCCAAGGTGATCGGCGGCTCGTTCTCCCGGGTGCAGTTCACCCCCGACCTGGTGCCGACCGACCTCATCGGTACCCGTATCTATCGGCAGGGCCGCGAGGAATTCGACACCGAGCTCGGCCCGGTCGTCGCGAACTTCGTGCTCGCCGACGAGATCAACCGCGCGCCCGCGAAGGTGCAGTCGGCCCTGCTCGAGGTGATGGCCGAGCGGCACGTGTCGATCGGCGGCAAGACCTACCCGATGCCGAATCCCTTCCTGGTGATGGCGACGCAGAACCCGATTGAGAGCGAGGGCGTGTACCCGCTGCCCGAGGCGCAGCGCGACCGCTTTCTGTTCAAGGTCGTCGTCGACTACCCCTCGGTCGAGGAGGAGCGCGAGATCATCTACCGGATGGGTGTCACCCCACCGGAGGCGTCGCGCATCCTGACCCCGGAGGACGTGGTCCGCCTGCAGCAGGTCGCGGCCACCGTCTTCGTGCATCACGCGCTGGTCGACTACGTGGTCCGGGTGATCGCGGCGACCCGCAAGCCCGCCGACTTCGGCATGCAGGACGTGGCCAGCTGGATCGCCTACGGCGCCTCGCCGCGCGCCAGCCTCGGCATCATCGCCGCGGCCCGCGCCGTCGCGCTGATCCGCGGTCGCGACTACGTGGTGCCGCAGGACGTGGTCGAGGTGATCCCGGACGTGCTCCGGCACCGCCTCGTGCTGTCCTACGACGCGCTGGCCGACGAGATCAGCCCGGAGGAAGTGATCAAGCGGGTGCTGCAGACCATCGGCATGCCGCAGGTCGCTCCGCAGGCCGTCGCGCCGGGTGCGGCCCCGGTCAATTCCGGTGCGCCGCAACAAGTCTCGCAGCAGAGCGTGCCGCAGCCCGGGCAGCAGCCGCAGCAGCAGGGCGTCCCGCAGCCGGTGCCGCAGCAGCCGAACGGGCAGCAGTCCCAGCCCGCCGGCAACGTTCAGCACAAGTGACCGCGGCGCCGGAATCGTTTCCCTCCGTGAACGCGTCTCCGCACGCTCCGCCGTCGTTCCACGCGGGCGAGCTGACCGACCCGCGGCTGGCCGCGGCGCTGAAAACGCTCGAGCTCACGGTGCGCCGCAGGCTCGACGGCGTGCTGCACGGCGACCACCTCGGCCTGATCCCCGGCCCCGGCTCCGAGCCGGGCGAGGCGCGCACCTATCAGCCGGGTGACGATGTGCGGCAGATGGATTGGTCGGTCACCGCCCGCACCACCCATCCGCACGTGCGGATGACCATCGCCGATCGGGAGTTGGAAACCTGGATGGTCGTCGACCTCTCGGCGAGCCTCGACTTCGGTACCGCGCTGTGCCAGAAGCGCGACTTGGCGATTGCCGCCGCGGCCGCCATCACCCACCTCACCAGCGGTGGCGGCAACCGGATCGGTGCCGTCGTCGCGACCGGCGAGGAACTGGTCCGGGTGCCGGCGCGCAGCGGACGGGTGCACGCCCAGTCGCTGCTGCGCAGCATCGCGACCACCCCGCACGCCCGCGACGGCGTGCGCGGCGATCTGCGCGGCGGCATCGAATCGCTGCGCCGCCCGCAGCGCAAACGCGGCCTCGCGGTGATCATCAGCGACTTCCTCGGCGACATCGACTGGCAGCGTTCGCTGCGCGCCATCTCGGCGCGGCACGACCTGCTCGCGGTGGAGGTGCTCGACCCGCGCGATCTGTCGCTGCCCGACGTCGGCGATGTCGTGCTGCACGACCCGGAGACCGGGCGCACCCGCGAATTCAGCGTGACGCCAACGCTGCGTGCCGATTTCGCGGCCGCCGCGCAACGGCACCGGGATCAGGTCGAACAGGCTTTGCGCAGCTGCGGCGCACCGGTGCTCACGCTGCAGACCGATCGGGACTGGATCTCCGACGTGGTCCGGTTCGTGTCCACCCGGCGCCACAGCTTCGGCGCCCCGACCGGGCGGGTGCCACGCCAGTGAGTATTTCGCATTTCACCGCAACGTTCTGGCTCGGCTTCCTGGTCGTCATCGCGTTGATCGCGCTGGGCTATGTGCTGGTTCAGCGCGGCAAGCACAAGCACATGATGCAGTTCACCAACATGGAGCTGCTCGAGAAGGTCGCGCCGACGCGACCGAGCCTGTTCCGCCACGTGCCGATCGTGCTCATGGTGATCGGACTGGTGTTCTTGACGATCGCGGCGGCCGGGCCGACCGCGGTGAAGAAGGTGGCCCGCAACCGGGCGACGGTCATGCTGGTCATGGACGTGTCGCTGTCGATGGAGGCGACGGACGTGCCGCCGAGCCGGATCGAGGTCGCGAAGAAGGCGGGCAAGGATTTCGTCGACGGCCTGCCGGAGGGGCTCAACATCGGGTTCATCACCTTCGCGGGTACGGCGTCGGTAATGGTGACGCCGACGACCAACCACGAGTCGGTCAAGGCGGCGATCGACAACGCGCGCCTGGCCGAGCGCACGGCCACCGGCGAGGGCATCATTACCGCGCTCAACGCGATCGACACCCTCGCGTCGGTGCTCGGCGGCGCCAATGAACCGCCGCCTGCGCGGATCGTGCTGATGTCGGACGGCAAGCAGACTGTCCCCGCGTACGAAGACGTGGACAACCCGCGGCACGAATTCGTCGCCGCGCGACTGGCCAAGAACAAGAACGTCCCGATTTCGACGATCTCCTACGGCACCAAATGGGGTGTTGTCGAGATTCCGCACGAAGGCGGCGGTACCGACAAAGTGAAGGTGGAAGTCGACGACGACGCGATGCGCGAAATCGCGCGGCTGTCCGGCGGCGAGTTCTACTCCGCTTCCACCTTGCAGGAACTGAGCAAGGTGTACGACACCCTCGAACAGCAGATCGGCTTCGAGCTGACCAGAGGCGACGCGAGCAGGCCGTGGTTGCTGCTCGGGCTGCTGATCACGGCCGCGGGCGTGATCACCGGGCTGCTGTATCGCCAGCGTTTGCCGTAACCGGGAACAGTCGAGTTGCTTTGGCACGTCTGCCATTTCGGCAACAGGCTGATTCGACGTACGGCGATCCGTGCTACCGTACGTGACGAGCGGCAAGGGAGAGCCGCTGTGTGGGGGGAACTCGTACATCTCGGTGGTCGCGTCTCTCCACACCTGTGTCTATTTCAGGGGAGAGCTATGAAAATCTTCGGACTGTTCTTTGCGACCTTTGTCGCCTGCCTCACGTCGTTCTTCGTGCCGGGGCAGGCCTCCGCGCAGTCGTGTGGCGCGGACGCCTGCATGTGGTCGGGCGACAACTACTCGGGAAGTGCCTGGGCGTTGTCGCACGCTGCCAGCAGCGAGAACTACTGCACGGAGCTTCCGGGACAGGTTCGATCGGTGTTCAACAATTCCCAGGTGCAGGTGATGCTGTCCGAGGGGACTTGCGGTTCGCCAGGCGCGTACAAATACGTCTCACCGGGCGAAGCTGTTCCGTCGCTGGGATTCGCCGCGACGGTGTTGTCGTGGTGCCCTAGCTGCTGATCGCCCATCCCATCCGGCGGCGGCCGGGCCTGTTCGGCGATCCGTACCGAGGCCGGCGCCATCATGGTGCCGGCATCGGTCGTCTGTGCGGCTGGAGACGGTGGTCGGGCGGGTCGTAACCGCCAGATCCGACCGGGTAGGTTGTTGCCCATGTCGAACATCACAGCCCGGTCCGTCCTGGTGACCGGCGGTAATCGTGGCATCGGTCTGGCAGTCGCACAGCGCTTGGTCGCGGACGGTCACAAGGTGGCCGTCACGCATCGTGGGTCAGGGGTGCCGGACGGCATGTTCGGCGTGAAATGCGATGTGACCGATAGTGCTTCGGTCGATGCGGCGTTCACCGAGGTCGAGGAGAAGCAGGGTCCGGTCGAGGTGCTGGTCGCGAACGCGGGCATCACCGACGACACGCTGCTGATGCGAATGACCGAGGAGCAGTTCACCAGGGTCATCGACGCGAACCTGACCGGTGCGTTCCGCTGTGCCAAGCGGGCTAATCGGGCGATGCTGCGGGCGCGCTGGGGCCGGATGATCTTCCTCGGCTCGGTGGTCGGCCTCGGTGGCGGCCCCGGCCAGATCAACTACGCCTCGTCCAAGGCCGGTGTCGTCGGTCTGGCGCGTTCGATCACCCGTGAGCTCGGCTCGCGCTCGATCACCGCGAATGTCGTCGCGCCCGGCTTCATCGAGACGGACATGACCGCCGAACTGCCGCAGGACATGCGCGATATGGCCAAGAAGTTCATTCCACTGCAGCGCCTCGGCCAGCCGGAAGACGTTGCGGCCGTGGTCAGCTTCCTGGCCTCGGAGGATTCCCGCTACGTCTCCGGTGCGATCATTCCGGTCGACGGCGGCATGGGCATGGGTCACTGACCTGACCGACCCCGCGGCCGGCGAAACCTCGGCGGCCGCAAGCAATTCCACACTCGACTCCAGGAGAACCGAAAACTTATGGGCGGACTGCTCGAAGGTAAGACCATTCTGGTCACCGGCATCATCACCGACTCGTCGATCGCGTTCCACGCGGCCGCCGTCGCGCAGGAGCAGGGCGCGAAGGTGATCATCACCGGCATTCCGGAGCGGCTGCGGCTGATCGACCGGATCGCCAGGCGGCTGCCGCAAGAGGTCCCCCCGGCCATCCCGCTCGACGTCACCAACGAGGAAAACCTCGGCGAGTTGGCGGACAAGGTGCGCGAATTGGCGCCCGAGGGCGTCGACGGCGTGCTGCACTCGATCGCGTTCGCGCCGCGCACCCTGATGGGTCCGGAGGCGCGACCGTTCCTCGATGGCCCCGGCCCGGACGCGGCCAAGGCGTTCGAGATCTCCGCGTGGAGCTACGCGTCGCTGGCCCGCGCGGTGCTGCCGGTGATGAACGAGCGCGGCTCGATCGTCGGCATGGACTTCGATCCGCGCACCGCGATGCCGTACTACAACTGGATGGGTGTGGCCAAGGCTGCGCTCGAGTCGGTCAACCGGTACGTGGCGCGAGAGGTGGGCGCCGCCAAGAAGATTCGCTCGAATCTCATCGCCGCTGGCCCGATCAAGACCCTCGCGGCCAAGGCCATCGCCGGCACCGCGACCGACGATGCCGCCAAGCTCAACCAGCTCAACGAGTACTGGGACGGCGCGTCGCCGATCGGCTGGGACGTCGACGACCCGACGGTGGTCGCCAAGTCGATCGTCGCGCTGCTGTCGGACTGGCTGCCCGGCACCACCGCGTCGATCATCTACGTCGACGGCGGAGCCAGCCACAACACCTGGTTCCCCGAAGGCATGTCGATCAACTGATCTTCCCAGGAGGACATTGTGGTTCGGGCCGCTGACGCGTTGCTGCTGTTGTCCTTCGGCGGTCCGGAACGCCCCGAGGACGTGATGCCGTTCCTGGAGAACGTCACTCGGGGCCGGGGAGTGCCGCGCGAACGCCTCGAAGAGGTCGCGCAGCACTACCTGCACTTCGGCGGAGTGTCGCCGATCAACGCGCTCAACCGGGACATCATCGCGGCGGTCGAGGCCGAATTGGCCACGGCGGGCATCGATCTCCCGGTGTACTTCGGTAATCGGAACTGGTCGCCGATGGTCGAGGACACCGTCGCGCGGATGGCCGCCGACGGAGTTCGCTCCGCACTGGTGTTCCCCACGTCGGCGTGGGGTGGTTACTCGGGTTGCCTGCAGTATCACGAGGACATCACCAGGGCGCGCACCGCTTTCGGCGACGACGCACCGGAGCTGGTCAAGTTGCGGCAGTACTTCGACCATCCGTTGCTGATCGAGGCGTTCGCCGACGCCATTCGGGCCGCGCGGCAAGAACTTCCGGCCGAGCGGCGCGACGGTGCGCGGCTCGTCTTCACCGCGCACTCCATTCCGGTCAGCGCCGACACGGCCGCTGGGCCGCCCGCCGACGGTGGTCACCTGTACAGCCGTCAGGTTGCCGAAGCCGCCCGGTTATCCGCTGCCGCAACGGGTTTCACCGACTACGACCTCGTCTGGCAATCGCGCTCCGGCCCGCCGCAGGTGCCTTGGCTCGACCCCGACATCGTCGACCACCTCGACGATCTCGCCGCCAAGGATGTCGAGGCGGTCATCGTCTGTCCCGTCGGTTTCGTGTCCGATCACCTCGAGGTGATCTGGGATCTGGACAACGAGGCGAAGGAGAAGGCCGCCGAACTCGGCATGGCGTTCGCCCGCGCCGCCACCCCCGGCACCGACCCGCGCTTCGCCCGGTTGGTCGTCGAATTGATCGATGAGCAGCTGAACGACACCGCCGCCCGCCACCTCGGCGAGGTCCCCGGCTACGGCTGCACGCTCAACGGAGCGCCCTGCGCCATCGGCTGCTGTGCGCCGCAGCGGCGTCCCGCGGCCGTCACATGACGCGAATCGGCTTGCGATAGCATCGCGTTCGCCTTCGGAGAAAGCCGAAGCGGGGCGAAAGATGAAAGTCGAATGATCTATACCGAATTGTTGACCACCGGGCTGCTCGATCCGCAGGTCTGGTCCGACCAGCAGGTCTGGACGGCCGGGCTGGAGAGCAGCGAAGCCCGGCGCCGCGGTAGCCATGGGGGGAGCAGCGGCGGTTCCTGGGTGGTCGGGTTCGTGTGTTTGGGCCTTGTCGTGCTGGGCATCGTGGTGCTCGTCGTGATCTCGCGCAAGAAGAACTCGAATCAACAGCAGCAGGCGCAATTCCCGCAGCAGCACAACGCGCCACCGCCTTATCCGCAGCAGCAGTATCCCGCCCAGCAGTATCCGGCGCAGCAACAGCAGTATTCGCCGCAGCAGTTCCAGGGGCAGCAGCCCTATCCCGGCCAGCAGTACCCGCCGCAACAGCAGTATCAGCAGCCGTACCCGCCGCAGCAGCCGCATCAGCAGTACCCGCAGCAGCCGTATCAGCCGCCCGCACAGTACTGAGATAACACGCTCGGGGCTGTCCGCCGGTCAGAACTTGACGGCGGACAGCTTCGTGTAGACCCCCGGAAAGCCCGGGCGGGCAGCGCCTTTGCCCCATGAGGTGAGGCCGACCAGCTGTCCGTCGACGAGAAGTGGTCCGCCACTGTCGTATTCGGCGGTGTCGGCCTCGGGTGAACCGGCGCACAGCATTTCGTTCGGATCGAACGCGGCACCGTACGCGGCGGCGCAGTCGGCATCCGGGACGAGCGGCACGGCGGCGGTGCGCAGGTGGGTGTTGGACTCGTCGGCCTCAGAGGTGGCACCCCAGCCGAGGATGGTGCCGGTGTTCGCCTGGGCGGCGGCGATTTTCACGAACGGACCGGGCTGCGGGCGGTCCAGGGTGAGGATGGCCAGATCGTTGTGATGCACGGTCTCGCCCTCGAAGTCGGTGTCGTAGAAGCCGGGGTGGATGCGAATGTCCTTGACGTGCACCTTTACTCCGTCGGAGTCGCGTAGATCGGTGCGTCCGAAGGTGACCGTGACCGCCTGGGCGACCAGTTGCGCGAGCGATACGCAGTGCGCGGCGGTGAGCACCTGGTCGGGGGCGATCAGTGCGCCACCGCAGAACTGGCCGGACGGCCTGGTGAAGAACAGCGGGCTGCCGACCGCTCCGAGCCACGGGTAGGCGCTCGCCTCGGTCTCCGCACCGCCGACGATCGCCGACGCGGGCGCCGCGGCGGGCAGGCCGAGGGCGAGCAGTGCGGCCACGAGGGTCGCGGCGCCGCGACGCGGGAAGTTCATGTCATACCGCCTGCTGAGGAGGGCTGGTTCATGGCGTGCTGCGAGCCGCCGCGTGAATGGCCACCAGACGTGCCGCGCGGATAGCATCCCACAGTGGGCGTAGCAGTGACTCCTGTGCGCCGATCGCGCTGGCCGAGGTCGGCGAGGACGCCGGTTCCCGTTGCGCCACAGTGAGTATCGCCGCGACATGGTCGGCCGTGTCGAGAATCTTCCTGGCCCGCAACGGGATCGAACCCGGGTAGTCGTGCCGGGAGTAGTCGGCGAGCTCGGCCTCGATGAGTTCCCTCGGATCCGAGTCGGCCGAGCCGACCGAGGTGGTGTGCAACCGCATCAGCGCGTCGGCGGCGTCGCGGACCGCTTCGCGCATCGCGTATTCGGCCTCGCCGAGCGACATGTCCTGGCCGGGCACCGGCGGAATCGGGGTGCTGTAGACGGCCCACTGCAGCGTGTCCTCGTCGGTCCATTGCGGGATCAGGCCGGTGCCTTCGGTGCCGGGCACGCCGATGAGCAGTCCCTCTTCCGCCTCGATCGCGTCGGCCGCGAAGGCGGTGCCGGTGGGCAGGCCGCGCACGTCGCCGGGCACCGGAAGCACCAGCCGCAGCTGGGCGCCGGGCTGGGCCATGCTCTCGCGAATCACCTTGAGCAGCGCCATCATTCCGGTGCCGGGCAGGTTGCCTCTGGACGACCACGGCAGGTCGGTGCGGCCGCCGGTGACCGGATCGCCTGCGGCGATGGTGTGCTGGGGCGCCCACGCGTGCAGGGCCTCCAATACGTCGTCGGGCGCGCTACAGCCGGCCAGCCAGGAGCCGGCCCACACCGTCAGCGTGGCACTAGGAGAGCACATAATTATCGAGCATAAAGGGTGACGGTTATTCGCGGGCATTCCCGGAAAGGGCATTCCTGAGCAGCGGCGCGAGGGTACCCGCGCGACCTGCTATTCCGGCTCGGTGACGAAGTCGATGAGCCGTTCCACGGCCCCGATGAGCGGCGCCTCCAGGTCGCGGAAGGACTCGACGGCGTTGTATACCCGCCGCCAGCCCTCCTGCGGGGTGCCCCAGCCCAATCGATCACAAATGCCGGTTTTCCAGTCTTCGCCGCGCGGCACCTCGGGCCATGCGGCGATCCCGACGGTCGCGGGGCGCACTGCCTGCCAGACGTCGATGTACGGATGACCGGTGACCAGGACGTTCGCGCCGAGCCCGGTGGTGAGCTGAGTTTCCTTGGATCCGGTGACCAGGTGGTCGACCAGCACCCCGACCCGGCGGCCCGGTCCCGGCGCGAATTCGGTGAGCCGCTCGGCCAGGTTGTCCAAACCCTCCAGATGCTCGACGACCACGCCTTCGACCCGCAGGTCGTGGCCCCAGACCCGCTCGACCAGCGCGGCGTCGTGCACGCCCTCCACCCAGATCCGGCTGGTCCGTGCGACCCGTGCGCGCAGGCCCTCCACTCGAGTCGAACCGGAGGCCGAGCGCGTTTCCTTCTTCGGGGCGGCGGCCGTCGGCCGGATCAACGTGACCGGCTCGCCGTCGATCAGGAACGCGGCCTCGCGCAGTGCGAACAAACGCACCGCCCCGCGCGCGTCCTCGAGTTTCACGAACTCGCCGTCGTAGCTGCGATCGAAACCCACCACGGCGCCGCAGAATCCGCTGGCCGCGTCCTCGACCACGAGGTCGCGCTCCGCGATTATCTGCGGTACCGTCCGCTTTTTCGCTCGGGAGTGTCCGGAGAAGATGTCGCCGCCATAGCTGTTATGCCCGCTCACCCGCCTGAAGCTAGCACCGCCGCTGGCGATTTCGATACATCGGCCCGGCCAGCGCGTCCACCCGCGTGGCCGCGCGATTCGTGATTCACCCGAGATCTGTAGTCGTGTCAGTGCGGCCCCAGAACATCACCCGCACACTAGAGTGGTTTCGTGGCCGCAATAGTTTGGCTGGTCGCGGGCATCTTGCTCGCGGCGGCGGAAATGCTCACCGGCGATCTGACGCTGCTCATGCTCGGTGTCGCCGCGCTCGGCACCGCGGGCGTCAGCGCGGTCGCGGATACCACGCTGGTGGTGGACGCCATCGTTTTCGGCGTGCTCACGCTGGTGCTGTTCGTCGGTGTGCGGCCGCTGCTGTTGCGCCGCTTCGGCACGCCGCCGCCGATCCCGACGAACGTGGATGCGCTGCAGGGTAAGTCGGCGCTGGTGCTGGAGGAGGTCGCCGCTCATTCCGGCCAGGTGAAACTGGGCGGGGAGGTCTGGTCCGCGCGGCCGATGGACGAGTCCGAGGTTTATGAACCGGGTACGAAGGTGTATGTCATGAGGATCGAAGGCGCGACCGCCGTCGTCTGGAAGGGGCCGTAATGGCTGTACTGATCGTTGCCGCCGTACTCGTGCTTTTGGTTGTGGTGGTGGTGTTCAAGTCGATCGCGCTGGTGCCGCAGGCCGAGGCGGCGGTGATCGAGCGGCTCGGCCGGTATTCGCGCACGGTGTCGGGCCAGCTGACGTTCCTGGTCCCGTTCGCCGACCGCATCCGCGCCAAGGTGGACCTGCGCGAGCGGGTGGTGTCCTTCCCGCCGCAGCCGGTGATCACCGAGGACAACCTCACGCTGCACATCGACACCGTGGTGTATTTCCAGGTCACCAGCCCGCAGGCGGCGGTCTACGAGATCAGCAACTACATCGCCGCGGTCGAGCAGCTCACCGTCACCACGCTGCGCAACGTGGTCGGCGGCATGACGTTGGAACAGACGCTGACCTCCCGCGACCAGATCAACGGCCAGCTGCGCGGCGTGCTGGACGAGGCCACCGGGCGCTGGGGCCTGCGGGTGGCGCGCGTCGAGCTGAAGAGCATCGACCCGCCGGCCTCCATCCAGGAGTCGATGGAAAAGCAGATGAAGGCCGACCGCGAGAAGCGCGCGATGATCCTCACCGCCGAGGGCACCCGCGAATCGCAGATCAAGATGGCCGAGGGTTCCAAGCAGGCGCAGGTGCTCTCCGCCGAGGGTGCCAAGCAGTCGGCGATCCTGGAGGCCGAAGGTGAACGGCAGAGCCGCATCCTGCGCGCGCAGGGTGAGCGGGCCGCCTCCTACCTGCAGGCACAGGGCCAGGCCAAGGCCATCGAAAAGGTCTTCGCCGCAATCAAGAACGGCAAGCCGACGCCGGAACTGCTTGCCTACCAATACATGCAGACACTGCCGATGGTCGCGCGCGGCGACGCCAACAAGGTGTGGCTGGTGCCGAGCGACTTCGGCAAGGCGCTCGAAGGATTCGCCACCAGCTTCGGCAGCAAGGGCGAGGACGGCATCTTCCGCTACGAGGCGCCCACCGCCGACGGCGAACCGACCAAGGTGGAGGACGACTCCGAGGACGTCGCCGACTGGTTCGACACCGCGCCCGACCCCGCCATCGAACGCGCGGTGCGCGCGGCGGAAGAGACCGCCCGCAAGCCGGTGGACGGATTGATGACCGCGGCGACGACACCCCCGGCGCATCAGGCGTCGCCGCATCAGGCGGTGATGCCGCCGCGCGAGGAGGCGTACCCGCCGCAGCAGGAGACACCGCCGCAACAGCAGCTGCCACAACAACAACCGCCGCAGCAACAGCCTCAGCAGCAACCGCCGGCCTATCGCCCCGACGACCCGCATGGTCGGCCGTGGCAGCCGCCGGAGAACTTCTCGAAGTAGGCGGTCGCACGAAGTAGCCAGGCCCGGGGGATATGCGAAGCAGGCGGGAACTACTGCAGATGGCGCTGATAGCGCCGCTGGCAGCCGCCTGTGCGCCCGATCTGCTGCTCGGTAACCCCGGTGCGGTGCGCATCGGGGTGTCGTGGAGCGGCGCCGAACTAGCGGCGTTCCGCGCGGTGCTGGCCCGCCTCGGCTACGACCAACAGGTGGACGTCGTTCCGCTCGGCGACGAAATCGAGACCGCGTTCACGGCGGGCGGGCGGTCCGCGCCGGACATCGTGATGCTGCCGCAGGCGGGCCGGGTGCGGCCGCTCGCCGAGCAACACAAACTGCGGCCGGTCCGCGACACGATGTGGTTCGACGAGCTCGGCTCGCGTTACCCGGACGTGTGGCGGCAGTTGTTGCAGCACAACGGGAAACCGTACGGGGTGCCGTTCAAGGCGGCGGATAAGTCGATGGTCTGGTACGACCGCCAACTTGTCGATCAGTACGGGCTCGGGGATCCGGTCGGCTGGACCCTCGCGGACTGGCTGGACCGCATGGAGGTGCTCGCCGAGACGCCGGTCCGGCTGCTCGCCCTTGGCGCCGCGGACGGGTGGGTGCTCACCGATGTCTTCGAGAACGCGTTGCTCGCCGAATCGCCCCGCATCTATGACGAGGTGGCCGTCGCACGCACCGATCGAACCTGGGAGAGCCCCGCGGTGCGGGCCGCGTTCAATCATCTCGGGTCGCTGTGGGGGCACCGGCATGCGTTTCCCGGTGGCATCGCCGCCGCACTGACCCGCCAATTCCCGGACGCGGTTCGCGAGGTATTCGAGCATCGGCGCGCGGTCATGGTGGTCGAGTCGGATTTCGCCGAGCCGATCGTCCGCGCCGCGGTCCAGCGTTCGGGGCGGCGCGTCGAAGACGTGGTGGGCGTCGCCGCTTTTCCGGCCGTCGCGGCCGATCTGGATCCGCCACGGATCGTCGGCGGCGACGTCATGGTGGTCACCGAGTCTGCGGCCGACCGGGCCATGGAAGTGGTTGGTGCCCTTGCCGATCCGGCGGCGCCGCTGCCCTGGATCGAGAACTACGGCGGCTTCATCGCCCCGAACCTCCGGACGAACGCCCGATATTCCCCCTTCCTCGAGCCCTCGGCCCGCACCCTGAGCGCCCGCAGCGCCTTCGACCTGTCCGACCGGATCGGCGCGGTCGGCGGCCGAAACGGCTTGTGGCGCATACTGACCGACTTCCTGATCGCGGTCGGCGACGGAAAGACCGAACGGCTCGACGACGCGACCGATCGCGCGATCGCCGCGCTCGACGCGGTGGATCGGGGGCAGCGATGATCGGCAGAGTCCAGCGGGTCGTGGCTCGAACTTGTTGTCGCGCTCCGCGCCGTGGAGAGGTGGGGTGATGGCGGGTTCGCCTGACTTCCAGGCCAACGGGTTGCGGTTGGAGCTGGCCACGCGTCGTATGCGTGGGCCATTGGTTGCGGGGAGTCATCCGCGGCGGTGGCTCGGTTGGGCGGCTGGGTTGCCCGCGACGGTGCTGACGGTGTCGTTGGTTGCCGTGCCGGTGGTCTGGACGGTGGTGATCGCGGTGCGGGCGCGGCCGGTGGTGGTCGTGTCGTGTCTGCTGGTGGCGTTCGGGGCCGTCGGGTTGACGCAGCTTGCTCGGCATCGGTGGTTTTCGGGGATTCGGCTGGTGCCGTGGCCGATTCTGCTGGCCGTTGTCGTCGGAGGGTTGTGGGCGCTCGGCGGTGCGTTGGGGCGCGACGGTAGCTGGGCGTATCTGCGGACGTTGGTGTGGGTGCTTTTCGGCGTGGTGCTGCTCGCGCTGGCGTTGGGGATCGCCTGGTGGGGAAGGGATTCGCGGTGGTTGTGGCGGCCGCTGATCGTGCCGTTCGGGATCTCGGTGCTGGTGTCGGGGGTGGCATTTCGGCTGATCTTCCAGTACCTCGGGGATTGGATCGGCATCGAAAGTGTTGGGGTCTACCGCTTTTGGTTCGCGGTGATGCTGGGGTCGGCGTTCCTGTGGACCTGGCTTGGCTTCGTCACCGGGCTGTTCCGCGCCGGTATCCGCGCCATCGAGACCGACCCGGTGCGCAACGGGTACCTGCATAGCGGCGACGGCGGGCCGTTGCCGTTGCGGCTCTACGAATTACTGCGCCCGGTGGTGCTGATCGTCGGGCTCGCGGTCGGCGTGGCCGCGGCGCGCGTGTTCGATGTGGTGTTGATCGGGGTGCCAGGTTCGATGCAGTACCAGGTCGACAGCGCGACCGTGCACTGGTGGCGATTGGCCGTCGACTCCGATGCCGGCGCGGGTGCCGCCGCCGCGTACGGGCTGCCGCTCGCAGTGTTGGTCGGTTTCGTGGCGTGGCTGCTGCAGACCGACGTGAGCAGACACCGCACCAGCTGGTCGGCCCAGGCCGAGCCGTCCGGGGTGGAGGCCAGGCCACGTCTCGGACTCGGTCGGGCACTGGGGATTTCGGCGGTAGCGGCGCTGGCCCTGATCCCGATCGGCGTGCTCATCGTGACCAGCCTGCACGATCGCGACGGCTACGGCTTCGGCGCGATCACCCGGATGTGGCGCGATCCGGCATTGCTGCGCTCGCTGGAGACCACCGCGTGGGTGGCCGCGCTCGCCACGGCTATCGTGGTCACCGCGGCTGTGCCGGTGGCGTATCGGCTTGCCGCTCTGCGACCGAACCGTCCCGCCGCGGGCATCGCGGTGGTGTTCTTGGTCGTGCTCTCGGTGCTACCGGTGCAGAGCTACCTCGGGCCGTTGAACACCTTCATCGACACCTACGGGCTCTCCGGCACCCGAATCCCGTTGATCCTGCTGCATGCGGCCGCCGGACTACCGATCGCGATCCTCGTCCTACGCGGCGCCCTGCTGGCCGCCCCCGGCAGCCCCGCCGCCGACGCCCTGCACGGACTCGCGGGCCCCGGCACCATCGCCCGCCGCGTACTGACCTCCGCGGGCCCCGCCCTCGGCGCGGTAGCGGTCCTCGAATTCATCCAGGTCTGGAACGATTTCGTCATCGGCCTGCTGATCAGCGGCGCGGGCGCGACCCCCTGGTCGCTCCTGCTCTGGGGTGAGGCCCGCCAATTCACCGAGAACTCGGCCCAATTGGCCGCGGGCGCGCTGATCTCGGCGATCCTGCCGGTAGCCCTACTGCTCGCCACCTGGCGGCGCTGGCTGGTGCCCGGCCTCACCGGCGGGGCACTGCGATGAGTCGCGCGGAAAGTGCAGTGCGGCAACGTGACTCGTCGGTAATGCGCCGTGTGGCTGCGTGGTCGGGTGACGCTGCGGTACTGGTGGATTTGCCCGTGCGGACGGGTGGGGGCTTGCGATGAGCCATCCCGGGGAGCAGGAGCGGCGAGAGGACGCGTCGTCGGTCGAGCCGAGCACGCCGAGATCGTCTATCTGGCAAGGATTTCTGGGTACGGCTTCGGTGGTGGCCTATGCGCTGCTGTTCGAGTTGGCGCGGAATCTGGTGGTGAACTCGTTCGGCGAGAGCACCGCGATGACGGTGCTGGCTGGGACGCTGCGGTGGCTTTCGGTGCTGGTCATCGCGGCCGCGGCGGTCTATGTGGGCTATCGATTCGTGCTGCGGTATCGCGAAAGGGTCCGGACCGCAAGGGAACTCGAGCTGATCGCGGATCTGGTCGAGCCGGGGCCCCGGGTGGACGATGTCGAGGAGGAGTCGTGCCCTGCGTCGCCGCGCAGCGTGGAGGCGTTGGACGGTGACATAATCTGTGCGGTACTCCGGGACCTGCCCGTTGGCGTATTCGAAACGGCCGCACTGCTCGCCGTGCTGACGGCCGCCCTCGACGCTTCGGATCGGTTGCCGCTGGAACGGGTTGCGCCACACCCTACGGCGGCGGCACTACTCGGCGACCTGCAGCGGCGCGGCATCGTGACGCCTGCTGGCGCGCAACGTTATTGCCTCCGTCAGGCGCCTCTGCAACCGGATCCGACGGCGGTCCGCGCGGAACCGGAGTGGCGGGCGGCGTTGACCGCCCTCGTGCACTACTACGCCGATCGCGCCACCCGCTGGGCGATCGCCTTGGAGTCGGTGCGCTTCGCCGCGGGCGCGCGCCGCTGGTTCGAGTCCGAGGAGCCGTACCTGCGCAAGCTCGTCACCGCCTGCGTGGCACTCGATGCGGCTGTGCCCGGCACCCTGGTGCCGGAGCTGGTGCGCATCGGTGACGCGCTGGACGGGTGGTACGCCCGAATCGGTATGGGGGAGGACGACTCCGGGCTCGCCACCGAGCTGTGCGCCGTGCACGGGCTGAAAGCCTTTGTGCTGCACCATGATCTGGCGTGGTTGCGGGCTGGCCGACTGCGCGAGCGTCCCCAGCGTTACCGGCCGCGCAACCTGTCCACCAGCCTCGCCGCCCGCTGGGAACACCGTGCTGCGCTGCGCCTGCTCGCCGAATCACCCACCGATCTCGCCGCGGTGACGGATCGCTTGGAAGCGTCCTGGTGGCTACTGCCCAGGGAAGACGTCGCTGGCGAGGTATGCGCGCTGATCAACCTGGCCGTCGTGCACATTGGGCAGGGCAGGCTCGACGCCGCCCAAGACCGCCTGGAACTGGCCGAATCCCGCACCCGCACCGGCCGCGACCCCGACGGCCGCGCCCACATCCACGAAACCATGGGGATCGTCTGGTGGGCCCGCGGCGAGCCACGCCGCGCCCTGCGCTGCTGGCAACAATCGCTGACCGCGTACCGCACCCTCGCCGACGACCACGGCACCGCCCGCTGCCTGCAACACCTCGGCTCCGCCATGACCGTCGCCCCCGAACACGGCGGCACCCTCCTGGGCGCCGACCCACCGCTTGCCCGCGCCGAAGTCCAACGCCAAGCCACCGGCTGGCTCGCCGAAGCCCGCCGCCTGCACCCCGCCGCCCGGTACGTCGAACACTATCGCGCCCAAGCCCGTTCATCCCTCCGCCGCCACGGCATCCGCCGCGTCCTCCCACACCGCACCCCCCTCCTCCATCACATAGACCGCTGGCCCCTCCCCATCACCGACCCGCACTCCACCTGACCAGCCGAATCCGCACTGACTCTCCGGACCCGCACCGTCTTTAGGGCCCCGATCTCAGTGCGTATCCCGAGACAGCGTGCGGACTTGACGCAGCGGTGTCCGTGCGCACGGGGGCTGCGGTGGCAGACTGCGGGGTATGACGACGAGCGAATGGTCCGATGTGGATAGCTACATTGTCGACACTCTGGTGCGAGACGGGGAGACGGCGGCGGCGTTGACGGCTAATGCCGCCGCGCGGCTGCCCGCGATCGATGTGTCGCCGCCGCAGGGGAAGTTCTTGTATCTGCTGGCGCGGACGGCGCGGGCGCGACGGGTGCTCGAGATCGGCACCCTCGGCGGGTACAGCACCATCTGGCTCGCCCGCGCGGTCGGCGCGAAGGGGCAGGTGGTGACGCTCGAATTCCAGTCGGAGCACGCCGAGGTCGCGCGCAAGAACCTGGACAACGCGGGCGTGGGCGACCGGGTCGACATTCGGGTCGGCGCGGCCCTGGACAGCCTGCCGGTGCTGGCCGACGAGCAGCCCGAACCGTTCGACCTGGTGTTCATCGACGCCGACAAGGTCAACAACTCCAACTACGTCCAGTGGGCGCTGAAGCTGACCCGCCCGGGTTCGGTGATCATCGTCGACAACGTCGTCCGCAGGGGCGGCCTCGCCGACGCGACCTCCGAGGACGAGGCGATCCGCGCCAGCCGCGCCGTCGTCGAATTGTTCGCCGCCGAGCCGACATTGGACGCGACTGTCGTGCAGACCGTCGGCAGCAAGGGCTGGGACGGCTTCGCCTACGCGATAGTCAAGGACGATACGGACTGAGGCGCGAGATCGCGGACGACACGCCTCGCCATGTCGTCCGCGATCAACTGTCCAGCGCGCCAGCGGCGTTCGTGCAGCTCGAGCGGTTTTCGCGCAGCGCAAGCGAAGTGCGCGCACAGCGGTTTCGCGCAGCGCCAGCGAAGTGGAGACAGGGTCGGCGATGCCGCAGGGGCGGACAGCTCAGTCCGTATTCGTCACCCGCCAGGCGCCTCGCCCCGCGATATCGAGTACCAGCGCCGCGATGTTCCACGCATCGTCCTCGCCGCGGTGATGCCGTCCTTCGAGCGGCAGCCCGGCGATATGCAGCGCGCCTGCCATCCCTTGCCGCCGTTTGAGCCCGTAGGCCTCGCTGAACACCAGCTTGGCATTGGTGTGCCGATGCCCGAACGGATACTCGGTGGCGGTGACATCGCACTGGCTCAGGAACTGCTTGCGGTCGTAGTCACCCCAGCTGGCCCACGGCCGAATACCGGCCTGGTGCTCGGTGGCCAACAATCGGCAGGCATCGGCAAACGACACCCCCGTGTCGACCTCATCCTGAGTTAGCCCGGTCAGTTCTGTGCAGAATTCACTTACCGTGGAACGAGCAGGCCGCACCAGAATCCGATGCTTATCGCGGCGTTCACCTGAGGTCAAATCCACTACGGTCAAACCGATTTCGATGATCTCGCTGACCGCGCCGGGCGGCGTCGCACCGTCCCAGCAGGTCGCCTCGACGTCGATCACATTGAGCAGCTCGGTATTCCCTCCCATGTCGTCGAGACTAAGTGACCGGTACATCGCGCTCAATTGCTTTTAGCGCTGAGTGATCGACCCGGTCTGGCTGGCGGCAGCGTCCCGCTGAGTGGCATTGCCGCATTGCGGATTTCGTCGGCTGTTGCACACTTACGTAACAGGTCGTAACGTAATTGTCGGCGCTGCTTCGCGAAGGGGCCGCACGACGGTGAGGAGCAACTCGTGGGGAACCGTCGGGTCGAATGTCCGGTGCTGCCTGCGGGTTTCGATGCGACGGACCCGGTGCTCTGGGGTGCCGGGATCCCGGATCGGGAGTTGACCGAGCTGCGCCGTACCGCGCCGATATGGTGGACCCCGCAGCCGCCGGGCGTCGGCGGTTTCCCGGACGAGGGCTTCTGGTTGATCACCAGGCACGCCGACGTCATGGCGGTGTCGCGGCGCAACGACGTGTTCTCCAGCTTCGAGAACACCGCGATCCCGCGTTTCAGCGACGGCTTCACTCGCGAGCAACTCGAGCTGCAGCGTTTCTCGATGGTCAACCAGGACGCTCCGGAACACACCAGGCTGCGCAAGCTGATCGCCAAAGGTTTTACGCCACGGGCGGTCAATAGTCTGCGGGCCGAGCTCGCGGCGCGCGCCGAGTCGATCGTGCTCGCGGCCGCGGCCGCCGGGGCGGGCGACTTCGTTACCCAGGTGGCGTGTGAACTGCCGCTGCAAGCCATCGCCGAGTTGCTCGGGATACCGCAGGACGACCGGATGCGGGTGTTCCGCTGGTCGAATCAGATGACCGCCTACGACGATCCGGACAACGACGCCGACCCGGTGGTCGCGGCGACCGAGATCCTCGGCTACGCGTGGCAATTGGCCGAGGCGCGAAAGACTTGTCCCGCAAGCGATATCGTGACCGAGCTGGTGCGCGCCGACGCCGCGGGCGAGTCACTGACATCGGAGGAGTTCGGTTTCCTGGTGATCCTGCTCGCGGTCGCGGGCAACGAGACGACCCGCAACGCGATTACGCACGGCATGCTCGGTTTTCTCGAAAACCCGGACCAATGGGCGCTGTTCAAGTCCACGCGCCCGAAAACCGCCGTCGACGAGATCATCCGCTGGGCTACCCCGGTCTCCGCCTTCCAGCGCACGGCGCTGGCCGACGTGACGGTCGGTGGCGTGCGGATCGCTCGGGGTCAGCGGGTGGTCATGTCCTATCGATCGGCCAACTTCGACGAAGAGGCGTTCGAAAACCCTTCTCGCTTCGATATTTCGCGTGATCCCAACCCGCACCTGTCTTTCGGCGGGACTGGCGCGCACTACTGCGTCGGCGCCAATCTGGCCCGGCTGGAAATCGAACTGATCTTCAACGCCATCGCCGACCACCTCCCCGACCTGACCGTGGTGGGCGCGCCGGAGCGGTTGCGGTCGGGCTGGCTCAACGGCATCAAGAAGTGCCCGGTCGACTACCGGGTAAGTGCCGGTCGGGCGGGGCAGCGATGAAAGTGGATCTGCGCCTGGATGGAAGCCTCGCGGACACGGCGGCCAGGGCGGCGGAACTGGTCGCACTCGGCGCCGATGGGTTGTTCACCTTCGAAGGCGCCAACGACGTCTTCGTGCCGCTGACGCTGGCCGCCGCCGCGGTGCGGGCCGATCTGATGTCCAATGTCGCCATTGCCCTGCCGCGCAGTCCGTTGCATCTGGCGCACGTTGCCTACGACCTGCAAACATTGAGCCACGGACGATTCCGGCTCGGTCTCGGTTCCCAGATTCGCCCGCATATCGAAAAGCGTTATGGCGCACAGTGGTCGGCGCCGGTGGCGCGGATGCGCGAGATGGTGCTCGCGATCAAGGCGATATTCGCGGCGTGGGAGGGCCGGGCGCCACTGCGGTTCGAGGGACGGTTCACCACGCACACCCTGATGCCGCCGGTCTTCAATCCAGGGCCCAATCCCTATGGCCCGCCGGAGGTGTGCCTCGGGGCACTCGGTCCGCGCATGACGCGCGCCGCGGCCGAGGTCGCCGACGGACTGCTGGTGATGCCGTTCAACAGCGCCAAGCATTTTCGCGAACGCACCATGCCCGCGGTGGCGGCCGGGCTGACGGCGGCCGGGCGCGCACCGGCCGACTTGCGGATCTACCCGCAGATCATCGTCGGTGTCGGCCGTACGACCGCCGAATTGGCTGCCGCCGCAACGGGTGTGCGCGCGCTGCTGGCGTTCTACGGTTCGACGCCCGCCTACCGGCCGGTGCTCGAGGTCGAGGGCTGGTCCGAGTTGCAGCCGGAGTTGAACGTGCTGAGCAAGACGGGCGACCACGCCGCCATGACCCGCTTGATCGATGACACCATGCTCGCCAGGCTCGCGGTGCACGGCACCCCTGAGCAGTGCGCGGCGGCGATCCTGGCTCGATTCGGCGGTCACGCCGACCGGGTGTGCTGTTACTTCCCCGGCTATCCGGTGTCGAACAGTCATGTAGCAGAACTGATTCGAGCGCTGCAGGCCGGTGCCGCGTGAGTGCGGTCCGCGCCAGGGTCGAGGACGGCATCGCCGTGCTGACCCTGCATCGTCCCGAGCGCCGCAACGCATTCACCAAGGAAATGGGCACGGCACTGGGGGAGTACTACCGTGCCTTCGATGCCGACGACGCGGTGCGCGTTGTGGTGCTGACGGGCACACCGCCGGCGTTCTGCGCGGGCGCGGACCTCGGCGGCGGTGCGGACACCTTCGCGGCGCCCGGCGACCCGGGTTTCAGCGCGTCCCCGGTATCGCCGCCCGCGTTCGACCTGCGCAAGCCCGTCATCGCGGCGATGAACGGGCATGCGATCGGCATCGGATTCACCCTCGCCCTGCAAGCCGACATCCGGTTGGTCGCCGACGACGCGGCCTACGCTGTCCCGCAGGTGCGGTTCGGAATGATACCGGATGCCATGGCGCACTGGACAATTCAGCACTTGGCCGGAACCGCCGCCGCAGCCGACATCCTGCTGACCGGCCGCAGGCTGGACGGTGCCGAGGTGGTCCGGCTCGGACTGGCGAGTCGATGCCTGCCTGCCGCGGGCGTCCTGCCCGCCGCGCTGGCGATGGCGCGGGAGATCGCCACCCACGTCGCGCCGATGTCGGCGGCATTGTCCAAAAAGCTGCTGTGGGACACCGCGCGTCACGGTTATGGTCCGGCCCGGGTGGCCGCGCTCGAGACCGAGCTGCACCACCGGGTGATGGGTACACCCGATGCCGCCGAGGGGGTCCGTGCTTACCTCGCGCGCCGCGAACCGCGGTGGTCGGCGCGGGTATCTGAGGAGTTCCCGACTTCCATGACGTGACGGCTGGCGGGTGGGCCCAAGCGCCGGCTCGACGTAACTGCCTGTCAGCCAAGCTATTTCGTCTCGATTCGGCGGCCGGCCAGCGGCGCGCCGGGTCTTTTCGACCGCTTCGTATCGTGCGCGCGGTCATCGATACCAGCGAGGAGATCGACCGATGTCTCTGGCCCTCGACGCCGACCAGCACGCGCTCGCCGCGTCCGTGGCGGCCTTCGCGCAGCGGCACGCTCCGCTCTCGGCGACCCGAGCCCAGCTCGACGAGGAAGGCGCGCACGAACGGTTGTGGCAACGGATGGTGGCAGCGGGCCTGCATGTCATGCATCTGCCCGAGCGATTCGGCGGCGACGCGTGCGGCCTGGCGATGCTGGCCGTGGTGGTCGAGCAATTCGGCAAGGCACTGGTCCCCGGTCCCTATCTGCCGACCGTGCTGGCCGGATCGGTGGCAGCGGCCGCCGATGCGGGCGACGAGCTGCTTGCGGCGTTCGCCGCGGGCGCGACCGGCGCGCTCGGTGCCGGTGGCACGCTGACCGCGCACCAGCGTCCCGACGGGTGGGTGGTGACCGGGCTCTCGGACCCGGCGGTGGGCCTACCCGGTGCGGCGATGATTGTTGTGGCGGCCCAACGGCCGGGCCGGGCCGAGCCGCTCTGGTTCTGGCTCGACGCCGCGAGCCTCGACGGCCCGACCGGGGGCGTCATCGCGGCGGACGCGGTCGATCTGACCAGGCCGGTGGGCCGACTGCGGCTCACCCAGCACCCGATCGCCGCGAACTCCGTCCTGACCGGCATCACCCCGGCCGTCGCCGACCTGATCGGCATCAGCCTGCTAGCCGCCGAAGCCAGCGGCATCGCGGCCTGGTGCCTCGACACGGCGGTCGACTACATTCGCACCCGCACCCAATTCGGCCGGGCCATCGGCGCATTCCAGGCTGTGCAACACCGTGCCGCGCTGATGCTGGTCCGCGCGGAGGTGATCAAGGCCGCCGCCTGGGATGTCGCCCGCGCCGCGGGACAGTCGGTGCGGCAACGTCAGCTGGCCACGGCGCACGCCGCCGTGACCGCGCTCCCCGCGGTGGTGGATCAGGCGCTGGAGTGCGTCGGCCTGCTCGGCGCGATCGGCTTCAGCTGGGAACACGACGCCCATCTTTACTGGCGACGTGCGATCAGCCTCGCCGCGCTCGCCGGGGCGGAGGACACCTGGACGGCTCGACTGGGCCAGATCGCCCTACTGACCGAGCGGGACTTCTCCTTCATCGATGCCGACACGCTGCCGGAGCTACGCGCGCGCGTCGGCGCCGTGCTCGACGACGTACTTCGCATTCCGGACGACGAGCAACCTTCCTCGGGCTGGGCACCGGCCCGCGGCGGCGCGCGCCGCGCGCGACTGGCCGACGCGGGCCTGGTGGCGCCGCACTATCCCGCGCCGTTCGGACTCGACGCCGGACCCACCGAACAGGCCGTCGTCGACGCCGAGTTCCGTTGCCGCGGACTCACCCCACCCAGAATGGGCATCGGCGAATGGGTGCTGCCCACGCTGCTCGCGCACGGCACCGCGGCGCAACACGATCGATTCGTCATCCCCACATTGCGCGGCCGCATCGTCTGGTGCCAGCTGTTCTCCGAACCGGCCGCGGGCTCGGACCTCGCCGGACTCACCACTCGTGCCGTCCGGGTCGACGGCGGATGGCGGCTTACTGGACAGAAGGTCTGGAACACCCAGGCGGCTGCGGCCGACTGGGGTGTCTGTCTTGCCCGCACCGCTCCGGATGCGCCCAAACATGCTGGGCTGACCTACTTTCTGCTGCCCATGCGCGCACCCGGTGTCGAGGTGCGCCGGGTGCGTCAGGCCACCGGGGTCTGGGAGTTCCACGAGGTCTTCCTGGACCAGGCGTTCGTGCCGGACGACTGTGTCGTCGCCGAGCCAGGCGACGGTTGGCGGTTGGCGGTCGGCACGCTGTCGCACGAGCGATCCGCCATGGGCAACGCGGATTTCGGGCACGGCTCGGCGGCGCTGGTGCGCGGGTTGATCGAGCGCGGTGACCATGCCTGCACCCGCGACGCCGCGGTGCGGACATTGGGCAGAAACACCGCGCGGGAATGCGCGGTGGCCGCGCTCAACCTCCGAGACGCGCTGGGCCGCATCAGCGGTGGCGATGCCGCGGCGATCGCCAGTGTGCGAAAGGTGTTTCATGCCATCGCTCAGCGCGACGGGGCACGGGACATGCTCGGTCTGCTCGGCCCGCTCGGTAGTCTCGGCGGCGCCGAGATGCCTTATGCCGAGGACTATCTCGGCGTCCCCGCGGTGTTGATCGGCGGTGGCACGATCGAGATCCAGCTGAATGTGATCGCGCAGCGGGTGCTCGGCCTGCCGCGCTAGGCGGGTTCAGCGTCGGCCGTGCATGGCCATCACATACAGCGCGTCCGCGAGCGTGTCGGCGAAGCCGTCGTGATCGTCCCCGCCGCGCACCAGGGCATGAAAAGTGGTTGTGCCGGAGAGGATTTCGAACAGCACCTCGGGATCGGCGAGTGGGCCCGGCCCGGAATCGACCGCGCGGGCGAGCATGTCGGCGAACGCCTGGCGGACCGGCGCCCCGATCGCGAGCAGTCGCCTGCGCGCCTCCTCGGTCTGCGAATCGGCCAGCAGGCCCGGCACTCCGGAGCGGGCCGCCGGGCTGGCCGCGCGGGCCAGGAAGATCCGTACCCAGGTGCGCAGGTCCGCCCTCAGATCGCCGGTCGGTTCGGGCAGTTGGTGCGCGCCGGGACCGTGCACCGCCTCCTCCAGCAACGCCTCCCGGCTCGGCCATCGCCGGTAGATGGCCGGCGCGTTCACCCCGGCCCGACGTGCGATGGCCACGACGGTGGTCTGCTGGTAGCCCACCTCGGCGAGCAGTCGGCGCGCGGCGACCAGTACGGCGAGGTCCTTGTCGGCGTCGCGGGGCCGACCCGGGCGTTGGCGCGCTTGCGAGCTCATCTGTGCATGGTAAGACGCCGCCGGGCCGTGGCTCAGCGGCGTCTTACCAAGTGGCCGGCGGTCCGGGCGCTAGGGAATCAGCACGACCTTGCCGGTGGTCGCCCGAGTCTCCAGGGCGTGCTGCGCGGCGGCGGCTTCGGCGAGTGAAAACCTCTGTACCGCAGGGCGCAACCGACCGGCGGCCGCCTCGGCCAGGGCGCGATCTTCGAGGACGCGAACGTCGCCACCGGCGCGCTGGAGCATCGGCGGGCCGAGAACGAATTCGGAGGTGATGCCGCGCGCGGCCAACTCTTCAGCCGAGAGCGTCGGGGCGGCAGCGTCTTTCGGGTTTTGCCCGGACGCACCGAACACCAGGTGCTGCCCACCCTTGCCGAGCAGATCGACGGCGGCGCGAGCGGTCTCGCCGCCGACCGAGTCGAAGAGGACGGTCGCGCGCCGATCCGCGAGGAAATCGCCGACCTGTGCTGGCCAGTCGGGGAGTAGGTAGTCGACGGCGAGATCGGCGCCATTGCGCTGCACCAGTTCGACTTTCGCGGGCCCACCGGCAAGCCCGAGCACGGTCGCTCCGGCGTTCTTCGCGTATTGCACCAGCAGCGTGCCGATTCCGCCCGCCGCGGCCGTCACGATCGCGACACTGCCGGGGCCGAGCTCGGTGAACTGCAGAATGCCCATGGTCGTGCGTCCGGTGCCGATCATGGCCACCGCTTCGGCCGGTTCGAGGTTCGCCGGAATCTCGTGCAGCCGAGCGACTTCGGTCACGGCGAGCTCGGCATAACCGCCGGGCACCATGCCCAGATGTGCGACCACTCGCTTGCCGACCCACGCCGGGTCGACCTCGGCGCCGACCGCATCGATTGTTCCGGCGACCTCGCGACCGGGCACCGTCGGCAGTTCGGGAACCGGATACGGTCCGGGCAATCCCTTGCGCAACGCCGTGTCGATGAGATGAACACCGGCCGCCGCCACGGTGATTCGCACCTGGCCCGCCCCCGGCGTCGGATCGGGAAGGGTCTCGTAGCGCAGATTGTCGGCCGGGCCGAAGGCATGAAGGCGAATCGCGTGCACGGTGGCTCCTGTTCGTGATGGTCGCCATCACCGTGCAACATCAAGCTAGGTTCAGGTCAAGTCGGCCCGCTGCCGCGCCTTGGCCTCGAAGCCGTCGCAGAGCGCGGAAAGCCCGGCGTACAGCAGATCCTCCTGGGATAGGTCATTGATCCCGCTGCCCTCCAGGTCGGCGAGTGCGGCGGGCACCGGAAATTGTGATCTTCCTTTCAGCATGGTGCGCAGGCCGTTGTCGCCCTCGGGGTTCATCCCCTTGCGTGCCATGAGCGAGGCGCTGATGTGCGGCAGGGTCGCGCCGGAGATGTGGTTCCACACGGTGAACGCCATGGTGGTCGCCTCGCGGGTGGAGACATTGAGCTCGGCGAACCCCTCGACCATCCACGCCAGGCAGGCCAGGCTCATCGGCCCGAAGCTGTAACGCGGCGTGGCGAAGGTGAGCAGGACCCACGGATGTTGCTGGTAGAGCGCCCAATCGATCTCGGCGGCGATACGGACCCGATCGCGCCAGGTCCACTGCTGTCCCTCGGCCGACGGGTAGGGATTGCGCCGCGCCACCTCGTCGGTCATCTCCGCGAGGAGTTCGTCCTTGTTCGCGACGTGCCGATACAGCGACATGGCGCCGACGCCCATCTTGTCGGCGATCCGCCGCATGGACAGTGCGTCGAGGCCCTCTTCGTCGGCAAGCGTTATCGCGGTGTCGATGATGGCGGCTCGGTTGAGCTTGAGCTCAGACATCCCATGACTCACTTTCACTTCCGGGGGAGGTTGCGTACACTGTACTCCAACTCGTGCGTACGCCGTACGCGAGATGGAGAGGAAAACTCAGGATGACAGACGTTGAGGCCGGGGGGCGGCAGCCGGCGGAGCCGGCGGGGAGGGTGAGCACAGTGCGGCCCGCTGAGTCGGCGCCCGCTGCCGGCTCGCGCCGTGCCTGGCTCGGCCTTGCGGTATTGCTGCTTCCGGTGCTGCTGGTGTCGATGGACATCTCGGTGCTGTTCCTGGCGATGCCGACCCTCACCGTCGACCTCGACCCGTCGGCCGCCCAGCAGCTGTGGATCCTCGACATCTACGGCTTCCTGATCGCGGGCCTGCTGATCACTATGGGCAACCTCGGCGACCGGATCGGGCGGCGCAATATCCTGCTCGTCGGGGCCACCATCTTCGGCATCGCCTCGATCCTGGCCGCCTTCGCGCCGAGCGCCGCGGTGCTCATCATCGCGCGGGCGCTGATGGGTGTCGGCGGCGCGACCCTGCTGCCGTCCAGCCTCGCCCTGATCTCCACCCTGTTCCCCGACGCGCGCGAACGGGCCGCCGCCATCGGCGTGTGGACCGCGTTCTTCGCGGGCGGCTCGGCCGTCGGCCCGATCATCGGCGGCATGCTGCTGCACCAATTCTGGTGGGGCTCGGTCTTTCTCATCAACATCCCGGTGCTGCTGATCCTGCTCGCCTTCGGGCCGTTCGTGCTGCCCGAACACCGCGCGGGCGTGCGCGGACCGCTGGACCTGCCGAGCGTCGCGCTGTCCATCGGCGGCATCCTGCCACTCGTGTACGGCATCAAGCACGCCGCGGCCGACGGGGTCGACGCCCAGGCGATCATCATCTCGCTGCTCGGCGTGGTGATCCTGACCGTCTTCGTGCGCAGGCAACGCCACCTGGACGAACCGCTGCTCGACCTGCGGCTGTTCTCCCGGGCCGGATTCTCGGTGGCCATCGGATCGAGCCTCGTCGGCATGATGTCCCTGGCGGCGATGAGCTACCTCACCAGCATCTACCTGCAGTCGGTCACCGGCCGCGATCCGCTCGCCGCGGCCTTGTTCGGTATTCCGATGGCGGTCGCCGTGTTCGTCTGCTCGATGAGTGGTGCCAGGTTCGGTCGCCGGTTCGGCACGCGCAACACCTTCGTGTTCGCGCTGACCGCCTCGGCGGCGGGCAATCTCATGCTGCTCGGCGTCGGCGTGCACGGTGGGCTCTGGTGGTACCTGGTCGGCTCCACCATCGCCGGCATCGGTTACGGCCTCGCCTTCACGCTGGTGTCGGACGTCTCGGTGTCCTCGGTACCCCCGGAACGCGCGGGCTCGGCCGTCGGCATCTCGGAGACCAGCTTCGAGCTCGGCAACGCGCTGGGCCTCGCCCTGCTTGGATCGCTTGCCGCATTGATCTTCCGGTCCGGCGGCGACTACGCCGCGACGCTGGGTGAGACCATCCAGAAGGCCGGCGACAACCCCGCGCTGATCGAGTCCGCCCGCGAATCCTTCGTCTCCGGAATGCATATCGCGACCGCCGTCGGCGCCACGGTGCTGATCGCGATGGCGATGATCGCGCGCTTCGCCTCGCCCGCCCGCGTCCCGGTCAGCACCGGCGCCGGGCATTAGTACCGCGAGATACCACGGGTGAAATTGGCGCGTTGCTAATAGAGTCGGGATCGTGAACGAAACCCCGGCGCAGCGCAACGGGCGGCCGATCGCCGAGCGAGTGGCGACGCGACTGCTGTATCCGAAGTCTCGCCCGCGCGACGAGGCGCTGCGCGCGGCCGTCGGCGGCAAGATCGTGCTGATCACCGGCGCGTCACACGGCATAGGCAAGGCCAGCGCGCGCAAGCTCGGCGCGGCAGGCGCCATCGTGCTGCTTGTCGCCCGCTCCGCCGACGACCTGCACCAGGTCGCCGCGGAGATCGAGGCCGACGGCGGCACCGCGCACGTCTATCCCACCGACCTCACCGACATGGACGCCGTCGAACAACTCGGCCGTCAACTGCTGGCGGAGCACGGCCACCTGGACGTGGTGATCAACAACGCGGGCAAGTCGATTCGCCGCTCGATCAGCAAGTCCTACGACCGCTTCCACGACTTCACCCGCACCATCGACATCAACTACCTCGGCCCGGTGCGTCTCTTGCTCACACTGCTGCCAGACATGCGCGAACGCAAACAAGGCCACATCGTCAACATCTCCACCTGGGCCATCCTCGTGCCACCCGCCCCCCAGTGGGCCGCCTACGGTGCGTCGAAGTCCGCCTTCGACGTCTGGCTGCGCAGCGTCGCCGCCGAAGCGGCCAGCGACGGCATCACCACCACCGCCATCTATATGCCACTCGTCCACACCAGAATGAGCGCCCCCACCGACTTCAGCCGCGTCCCAGGCCTGACCGTCGACGAAGCCGCAGACCTCGTCTGCCACGCCGTAACCGCCAGACCCCGCGAGATCGCCCCCTGGTGGTCCGCCCCCGTCCAAGCCTGGACCAACCTCACCCGCAACCAAGTCCAGCGTTTCTTCGAGCGCATGCCCCGCCGCCTGCCCGGAAGTTCACGCCGGACGTAGACGCGCAGCGTGTTCTCCGTCATCGAGGCGAGTCAGGTGGTCGCCAGTTGATCTTCAACAGCGACCATACGACTCACCTCGATGGGTGAGGACTCGTGCTCGGTGCGGCGGGGCGGCCACCGGGACACGCCGCCGCAACACGCCGGGCATAGGATCCCTCGGTGGGTGAAATCGGGTCGGTGAGTTTGGCGACGCTGCTGGCGTTGGCGGATTCGCGGTTGCCGATCGGTGGGCACGTGCATTCCGGTGGGGTCGAGGAGGCGATCGCGTCCGGTCTCGTCCGTGACGTCGTGACGGTAGAGCTATACCTGCGCCGCCGGATCAGCACCTCAGGGCTGGTCGCGGGCTCGTTGGCCGCGGCGGTCTGCGCGGGCGCGCTCGAACCGGCACGTGCCGAAGCCGAAGCGGACGCGCGGACACCGTCGCCTGCCGCACGGACCGCCTCGCGCGCACAGGGGCGCGGTCTGCTGCGGCTGGCGAAACAGCTGTGGGCGCAAGAAGATTGGTCCGCGCTCGGCACGCGTCCACACCTGTCGACGGTGTTCGGCATGGTCGGCGCGGCCTGCCTGGTGACCCCGAGGGAGATCGCGGGCGTGGTCGTCTACACGACCCTGACCGGCACGGCTACCGCCGCCCAGCGCCTGCTCGCCCTCGACCCCGCCGCCATCGCGGGCTGCACCGTCCGCCTCGCCGACCTGTGCGACCGCACCGCCGCCGCGGCGGCCGACGGCCTCGCCTGCCTGTCCGACCCGTTGCAGGACGTCCTCGCGCAACGTCACCTGCACCGCGACATGCCACTGTTCGCCAGCTGACCCCGGAAGAAGGAGATCGCCACCATGCCACCGCATCTGATCGACGGTGAACCGCACGACCACACCCACGATCGGCCGAAACGCGCACGCACACCCGGTGAGGCGCTGCGCATCGGCATCGGCGGTCCGGTCGGCTCCGGCAAGACCGCGCTGGTGGCCGCGCTGTGCCGGCAACTGCGCGAAGAACTTTCGCTCGCCGTGCTGACCAACGATATCTACACCACCGAGGACGCGGACTTCCTGCGCAGGCACGCGGTGCTGCCGGACGAGCGGATCACCGCGGTGCAGACCGGCGGCTGCCCGCACACCGCCATTCGCGACGACATCACCGCGAACCTGGACGCCATCGACGACCTGGTCGCCGCGAACCCGCCGCTGGATCTGATCCTGGTCGAATCCGGCGGCGACAACCTCACCGCGACCTTCTCCTCCGGGCTGATCGACGTGCAGATCTTCGTGGTCGACGTGGCCGGTGGCGACAAGGTGCCGCGCAAAGGCGGTCCCGGCGTGACCTTTTCGGACCTGCTCGTGGTCAACAAGACCGACCTCGCCCCGCTCGTCGGCGCGGACCTCGGCGTGATGGAGCGCGACGCGGCCAAGGTGCGCGAGGGCCGCCCGACCGCGCTGATCTCGCTCACCGACGACCCGGCCGCCACCCCGGTGCTGGCCTGGGTGCGCGAGCAGCTGCGCGCCATCGCCGAGCAGGATCGGCGGGCCGACACCGAATCCGCTGTTGCGCACTGAGGTTCGGATTGTCGCGAGCACCGCGACGGTGCCGGAGATCCACGCGAGCGGCGGGCTCTCGGCCCGCCGCACCGGCCCGCACACCGTGCACCTGATCGGTACCGCCGCGACGCCGCTCGGCGGGGACGAACTCGACATCCGCATCGTGGTCGGTCCCGGCGCGCGGCTCGTCGTGCGGTCGGTCGCGGCCACCATCGCGCTGCCGAGCGCGGCGACGCCGGCGTCCTTGGCGCACTGGCGTTTTCAGGTCGACAGCGGGGGAGACCTCGACTTCGATCCGGAGCCGACGATCGTGGCAGGCGGCGCACAGCACCACACCATCTCCACGATCCTGCTCGCGCCGGACGCTCGCCTGCGGTTGCGGGAACGCGTGCAGATCGGACGTTCCGGCGAGGACAACGGCGCTTGGCGCGGCGACCTGATCGCCGATCTCGGCGATATCCCCTTGCTGCGACACCGTTTAGAGCTGGGGGCGGGCACTGCCGCGGATGACTCGCTCGCGGCACCGCGAGCGCTGGAAAGCGAACTGCGTTACCCGGACGACCGGCCGGTGGAAACCGCGGGCCTCGCCGAGACGCGCCTGCCAC
Organism: Nocardia sp. NPDC051052; assembly: GCF_044456045.1. Lineage (NCBI taxonomy): Bacteria > Bacillati > Actinomycetota > Actinomycetes > Mycobacteriales > Nocardiaceae > Nocardia > Nocardia sp. NPDC051052. The sequence continues at coordinate 766,858 of NZ_JBITFL010000002.1, read as the reverse complement.
TGGCAGCGGGCGGGACTTTGCTCACCCGAACGAGCTCAGTCCTCGTCCCTGCTCGTTGACCTAGGCGGCAGCTCCGGTTCACCCGGCGCCTCCCGATGATTGCTGACATGTTGCGCTGATCTTGACACTACGACGACTCGCCGAAAGCGACTCGCCGAATCAGAAACGCGCGTGGGTGTCTGTCATCACCCGGAGGTGTATCCCGCCCAGAACGGGAGAAAAGACAAAGGGTGGGAACCCGACAATGTCGTCGGGCTCCCACCCTTGTTCGATCCGCACGTCCTAGCCGCTGGTAATGATCAGTCGCCGACGACCCGCGAGGGGGCGTTGAAGGCGTTCACCGCGCCGACGGCCGCACCGGCCGCCGCACCGATCGCCGCGGCGGGCACGGTGATCACGGCCGCCCCGAAGGTCGCACCGAGCATGGGACCGGCGACGATGCCGACCGGCACGAACGGAAGCCCGACCACCAGGCCCACCGCGCCGCCGACGAGCGCGGAGGTCGCCGCGAACGGGGCACCCGACGCCGCACCGGCCAGCGCGCCCATCGCGGCCGTGCCGACGGTCTGCCCGGCGATCCGGTCGGACCTGCTGCGTTCCATGCCGACCGAGTCGAGGAAGGTCGCCAGGTTGGCCTCGGCGATGGCCGAGTTGTCATTGATCTGGATGGCCTGCTCGGAGTCGATCCAGTCCGGCGCGTCCACCTGCACGTCGCCGAAGCGGAACTTGCCGGGCGGCGGCGCGATCGGCGGCACCGGTGCCACCGGGAAGGGCGCGTGCAGCACGCCGACCGGTGCCAGGTACTTCTTCTCCGGCAGCGGCCGCGACCACTGCAGCGAGCTCTTGGTGTTGTCCGGGATGTTGAGTCCCTCGTACGGCATGGCGTTCGGTGGCTCGGCCGCCGGCCACTGGGCCGGATGGTCGGGCTGTGCCGCCGCGTTGGGTTGTGCAGGCTCGGCATTGGCGGTGCCGGTGCCGACCAGTGCGAGGACCAGCGGTACCGCACCTGCCGCGACCATCGAGCCCACCTTTTGCCGCTGCGGGTTGGGGGCTCTGTGCTTGCCTGTGCCCATAGGTAGATCGCCTTTCGTCAGGTCAGAAGAGATGTCACTTTCGACGTCCCACATTCGGATCTGCTCGGCGCCTGGATGGGTGCATTTCCGGCCGATATGGCGGCCGCGGTATTGCCGCTGAATAGCTACGTGTGGGTTGCGAATGCCACCGGCGATCGGCATTTCAGACATCCGGGCACACATCGACCGAACCCGACCCGACGGTCTCCGCACCGACTCGAGTCGACGCGGAGACCACACTGACGACCGAAGGCGACCTTCGGCTGTCAGGACAGCTGGAAGGTCGCCTTCGGTGGGATCGGGCGGTACGTGGGTGTCAGCTCACCCGGCCCTCGACGGCCGCCTTGGCCTTCTCGGCGAGCTTGCCGTTCGCCGGGGGCGCACCGAGCGCGGCCGCGAGCTCGTCGGCCTCTTCTTCATCGGAATTGACCTGCTCGAGCGCGAGCCGCGCGAACACCCACTGCTCGGTGGCCGCCATCTGCCCGCGACTGCGCCCGAGGAACGTGACGAACCACTGGATGACGGTGACGATCCGGCTGCGGTAGCCGATCAGGTAGTACAGATGCAGCGCCAGCCAAGCCAGCCAGGCGATGAACCCGCTGAACTCCAGCTTGCCGACCTGGCACACGGCGTTGAACCGCGAGACGGTCGCCATGCTGCCCTTGTTGAAGTACTTGAACGGCTTACGGTCTTGCGGCGCTTGACCATTCAGCCCCGCCTTGATCGCCTTGGCCGCGTAGGTGGCGCCCTGGATCGCACCCTGCGCCTGACCGGGTACGTCCGGCACGGACATCAGGTCGCCGACGACGAAGACGTTCGGATGTCCCTTGATGGTGAGGTCCGGCTCGACGATGACGCGCCCGGCCCGGTCCACCTCGGTGCCGTCGGAGCGCTCGGCCAGCATCTTGCCCAGCGGGCTGGCCTGCACCCCGGCCGACCACACCTTGCAGGAGGATTCGATGCGGCGGACGGTGCCGTCGGAGTCCTTGACCGTAACGCCGAGGGCGTCGATATCGGTGACCATGGCGTTGAGCTGGATCTCGACGCCCATCTTCTCCAGCCGCTTCTTGGCCTTGAGCCCGAGCTTCGGTCCCATCGGCCCGAGCACCGCGCCCGCACCCTCGAGCAGCACCACCCGGGCGTCGCGCGGATCGATATTGTGGAACGTGCCTTCGAGCGTGCGATCGGCGAGTTCGGCGATCTGCCCGGCCAATTCGACTCCGGTGGGCCCGGCGCCGACCACCACGAAGGTGAGCAGGCGGTCCCGCATCTCCTGGCTGGTGGCCAGCTCCGCACCCTCGAACGAGCCGAGAATGCGGCCGCGTAGTTCGAGCGCGTCGTCGATGGTCTTCATGCCAGGGGCATAGGTGGCGAACTGGTTGTTGCCGAAATACGACTGCTGCGCGCCGGTGGCCACGATCAGGCTGTCGAACGGGGTGACCGTGTTCGAGTTGAGCAGCCGCGAGGTGACCGTCTTCGCTTCGAGGTCGATGTCGATGACATCGCCGAGCAGCACCTGCGCGTTCTTCTGCTTACGCAGCACCAGCCGGGTGGCCGGCGCGATCTCGCCGACCGAGAGGATGCCGGTGGCAACCTGGTAGAGCAGCGGCTGGAACAGGTGCGATGTGGTCTTGGAAATCACCGTGACGTCGACGTCCGCGCGCTTGAGGTGCTTGGTGCCGAACAGGCCGCCGAAGCCGGAGCCGATCACCACCACCTGGTGACGACGGTTCTCGACGGACTGAGTGCGCCCACCCGTCGCCCGGCCACCATCGCCCACCGAATCGCTACGCGATGCTGTGCTCATCGTCCTGACTCCTCGACAGACCTGGGGGTTTATCCCCCGCGAACGGTTGTTGTCAGGTCCTAACCGTAGTCGGCTCCCGCTCGCCCGTCGCCACGACATCCGTGTTCCGGGTGTGTTGGGGCGCGATGCGTACGTCGCGCCGGGTCACCATTGGTCTACTTCGTTGCGGCGAACCGACCTAACGAAGGTGCCGAACAGAATACGATTAACACTGTCGTTCAGGGAGGTTCGCAATGGTCGCCGGGGACCGTGCAGTCGGCCGAAAGCCCAGCGTGCGCGGGAAACCCGACGAGTTACCCGGCTCCGAGAACGCCGCGCTGATCGACATTCCGCACGACCGCCTACTCGACCGGGCGCTCAGCCGGCTTCCCGAGCGGCATCAGGTCCTCGCGACGCCGCCGCAGGGCAGCGAAACCACCGCGGTCCACGGCGACGCCGGGCTGCCATACCTGGGCCGGGCGTTGCAGTACATGCGCTGGGGCCCCGCCGAGATGGTCGGCCGCTATCGCAAATACGGACCGGTCTCGGTGAACACCTCGCTCGGCGTCGACCGGGTGCTCGTCGCCGGACCCGAGGCACTCGACGAGGTACTCGGCCGCCGCCGCCGCGATTTCGGCCAGGGCTGGGACTACTTCATCGGCCCGTTCTTCCGGCGCGGACTGCTGCTGCTCGAATTCGAGGAGCACAAATTCCACCGCCGGATCATGCAGCAGGCCTTCACCAGGGACCGCCTGGAAGCCCACCTCGCCGCGCTGACCCCGGTCGTGCGCAAGAGCATCGAACGCTGGATTCCGCAGGGCGGCAACGCCGAACGGACGGTGCTGCTGTATCCGACGCTCAAGGAGCTGACCCTCGACATCGCGGGCGAGACGTTCATGGGCGTCGATGTCGGCGCGCAACGCCGTGAGCTGATCGACGCGTTCGTCGACTGCACGCACGCGGGTCTCGCGATCATCCGGCACTCGGTCCCCGGCGGCCACTGGCGATCGGGTCTGCGCGGCCGAAAGGTGTTGCAGGACTACTTCACCGCGATGCTGCCGGAGAAGCGGCGCACCGAATCACCGGACTTCTTCTCCGGCCTGTGCCACGCGCGCAGCGAGGACGGCGGGGTGTTCGGCGACGCGGATGTGGTGAACCACATGATCTTTCTGATCATGGCGGCGCACGACACCACCACGACAACGGCCACCGCGGTCGCCTATTACCTGGGCAAGCACCCGGACTGGCAGGAGCGGGTGCGCGCCGAGGTGCTCGCCCTCGATGCCGAAATCGACGGTGCGGCACCGACTATCGACGATCTGGAGGGGCTGCGCGACTTGGATCTGGTGGTCAAGGAGAGTCTGCGGCTGATGCCGCCGGTGCCTGGGCTGTCGCGTCGCGCGGTGCGCGATACCGAGATCGCGGGCCACTACATTCCGGCGGGCACCCCGGTCGACCTCGCCTACCAGGTCAACCACCTGCTACCCGAATTGTGGACGCGGCCCGAGCTGTTCGATCCCGAACGCTTCGGCGAGGCCCGCCGCGAGGACAGGTCGCATCGCCTGGCCTGGCTGCCGTTCGGCGCGGGCGCGCACAAGTGCATCGGCATGCACTTCGGCACCTTCGAGGTGAAGACGGTCATCGCCGCGCTGGTGCGTGCGTACGCGTGGCAGATTCCGGCGGCGTACCGAATGCCGTGGGGGTACACCTCGATTCCGTTCCCGAGGGACGGAGCGCCGATGGTGCTGCGGCGACGCTCCGCGTGAACTCGGTGGGTGCGTAAGCGGGTTCAGCGACCCGCGAACAACATCTCGGCCACCTTGGTGTCGGTGTCCGAGCCGTCGGTGAAGCCGCCGTCGCCGCCGAGCGCGGTCATGATGGCCAGGGTGTATCGCTCGCCGGGGCCCGCGAACCCGACCGAATTGACCACCCAGCCGCCCTGTTCCTGGGACCAGCCGTTCTTCAGGCCCGGCCGCATCGCCGCGCCCGCGCCCCACACGCCCCAGTGCTGGTTGCTGTCCACCGCGCGCATCCGGTCCACCAGGTAGTTGCGGTCGTCGGGGTGCATGCGGTTGAGCACGTTGTCCATCAACCGGTCCAGGTCGGCGGCGGTGCACTTCTGGAACGACCAGTCCGGGAACAGCGCGGTGTTGGTCGGCTGCGGGTCGAGGGTGGCCATGCCGTTGGCGCGGAACGCGTTGTTGAACGCCATCCGGTCGATACCCGAGTACTTGGTCCACAGGATGTCCGCCGCGCCGTCGTTGGACGTGGCCAGCATCGACTCCATGGTTCCGCGATCTTCCGGCGTCAGGTTGATCGCGCCGACCCTGGCCCGGTTCAGCAGGTCCTCGGCGATGGCCAGCTTGATCGTGGACGCGGTCCAGACCTTGTTCTCCGCGTTGCCATTCGCGTACACGCCACCGGAGACCCGGTCGCGCACAACGTAACCGGTGACGCCGGGACGACCGGTCAGGTACTTGTCGACCGCGGTGATCCGACTGCTCATATCGCAGTCGAAACCGGCCAAGCACCCACTGGTATGCGCGATGGGCACGGCGGCCGCGCTCGGCAGCAGCGTTGGCGCGCTGGGGATGAGGATGGCCGCAGCGGCGAGGACACAGGCGGACGCGGCCACGCGGGGAACGGAACGGGTGGCGGGCGAGGGATGGCGCACGAGGCAACACGATCGCACATCGGCGAGCTAGACGCACGTCTTGAGCTCAGGACCGGCGTGTGCTAGTGCGTGTTGCGCGCTTGCGTCCCAGCGGGTTTCGGCCACCAGCGCCCCGATCAGCGGAACGCGGCCTGCAATTCCTCTACCGTGCGCCCATTGAGGCGATAGCAGTGCTCGAACGCCTCGGTGTGCTGATCGCGCGGCCACGAATGTAGGACAACGGTACGGCCGTAGCCTCGCGAGTTGACGAGCTCCCAACGATCTCCTACGCGGCGGACTGTGAACCCGCCTCGCGGAACCAGGGGAATCACCATCGCAATCATGAACGCGAACCAGCCTTTCGGTGCAGCTCTCTCGTCCTCCCCGGTTCAGCACTGTTGCACATCGGGCGCGCGGATCCGAGCGGACACGGCGTAGGAATGTGTTCTTGTGTGGCTCATTTCACTCCAGTCACACAGGTAACACTTTGAGGTCCGTTCGGACCTGCCGCGGGGTGGTGAAGTCGCTCGGTGGTCGCTGCGCGTATAAACGTGCACGAAGGCCGAGGCGCACCCGAGCAACGAGGGAGCCGCGAACTCCAGCGCCGTCCGACACTCCACCGACCGAGAGGCGCAGATGCCGCTGCACATCCACCGTGCCGAACGCGCCGACCTCTTGGCGGACGGACTGGCCGGTCTGCTGGCCACGCCGCTGCCCGACCCGTTCGCGGCGGAGGTGGTGGCGGTGCCCGCGAAGGGCGTGGAGCGATGGTTGACGCAGCGGTTGTCGTCGGTGCTCGGTGTGTCCGGGGCGGCGGCGTTTTCCGCGTCCTTCGACGCGGCCTCGACCGACGGCGTCGCGGCGAACATTCAATTCCCGTCGCCGTCCGCGCTGGTCGCGACGGCATTGGCGGCGGCGAGTGGTGTTCGCCCGGAAGACGATCCGTGGGCGGTCGAGCGAGTGGTCTGGACGCTGCTCCGGGTGATCGACGCCTCGCTCGGTGAGCCGTGGTGCGCGGTGCTCGCCCGGCATCTCGGCGCGCGGGACCCGGCCGGGCGCGACCATCGGATCGGTCGCCGCTACGCCACCGCCGCCCACCTGGCCTCGCTATTCGACAGTTACGGGGCGCAGCGGCCCGGGCTCATCCTCGAATGGGCCGCGGGTTCCGACACCGACGGCGCGGGGAATCCGGTGCCCGACGATCTGCTGTGGCAGCCGGAACTGTGGCGACGGCTGCGCGCCGAGGTGGGTGCGCCCAGTCCGGCGGAGCGGCTCGACGGCGCGTGCGCGCGGCTGCGAGCCGACGCTGAACTTGTTCCATTTCCGGCGCGGTTTTCGTTGTTCGGCGCGACCAGGATGTCCACCGATCAACTCGCGGTGCTGTCGGCGTTGGCGCAGACCCGCGAGATCCATCTGTGGCTGCCGCACCCGAGCCCGGTGATGTGGACCGAACTGGCCGGGAGCCGCGCGGCCGGTTCGCGCGCCGCGGATCTCAGTGGGAGCGTCGTGCGGCACCCGCTGCTGGCCGGTCTCGCCCGCGATGTCCGGGAACTGCAACAGCGGTTGGTGGCGTCGTCCGACACGCACTATCCGGATGATCTTGTGCCGGAAGGTGATACGACGCTGCTGCGGGCGTTGCAGGCGGGTATCCGCGACGATCGGTGGCCGCCTGCCGCGGTGCGCGCCGGTGACGGCACCGTGCAGGTGCACGCCTGCCACGGACCCGCGCGACAGGTCGAGGTGCTGCGCGAATGCCTGCTCGGGCTGTTCGCCGCGGACGACACGCTGGAGCCGAGGGACGTGCTGGTCATGTGTCCCGAGGTGGAGGCGTACGCGCCGCTGGTGCGCGCGGCCTTCGGGCAGCGGGCGCCGGGAACGATTGAGCTGGCACCGGATTCGAGCCATCCGGCGCATCGCCTGCGGGTCCGGCTGGCCGACCGGGGTCGCGGCATCACCAATCCGCTGCTCGCGGTGATCGGCGTGCTGCTGGAACTGGCCGACGGCCGGGTCACCGTGACGCAGGTGCTCGATCTGGCGGCGGCCGAAACGGTCCGGCGGCGTTGCGGATTCGACGACGACGATATCGAGCGGTTGCGCGAATGGGCCGCCGAGTCCGGCGCGCGGTGGGGGATCGGGCAGCGGCAGCGACAAGCGTTCGGGCTGGCCGACTTCGCGCAGAACACGCTGAACGCCGCAGTGGATCGGATCCTGCTCGGCGTCACCGCGGGGGAGACGTCCGAGGCCGCGGTGGATGGCGGCGCCGCGGGCTGGCTGGATCTCGCGCTGCCGCTGGACGACGTGGACAGCAACGATGTCGATCTGGCCGGCCGGTTCGCCGAATTCATCGACCGGTTGGCCGTGTGCCTGCGCGATCTGCGCGGGCCGCGCCCCGCACACGAATGGGCGACGGTGCTCGGCCGTGCGCTGGATCTGCTGACGGACGTGCCGGATTCGCAGGCGTGGGTGCGCACCGAGGCCCGCCAGGAACTGGCCGCCGCCACCGAGTACGCGGGCGATGTGCCGCTGCGGCTCGCCGACGTCGAGGTGCTGCTGCACTCGCGGCTGGCGGCCGCACCGACCCGCGCCAACTTCCGCACCGGCGAGCTGACCGTGTGCACCCTGGTGCCGATGCGTTCGGTGCCGCATCGGGTGGTGGTGCTGCTCGGCCTCGACGACGACGTGTTCCCGCGCACCAGCGGCGTGGACGGCGACGACGTGCTCGCCCGCAATCCGCTACTCGGCGAACGGGATCCGCGCAGCGAGGACCGGCAGCTGCTACTCGACGCGATCCTCGCGGCCAAGGACAAGCTGCTGGTGTTCCACACCGGTGCCGACCCGGTCACCGGCGCGCACCGGCCGCCGGCCATTCCCGTCGCCGAGTTGCTCGACGCGCTGCGGGCCCACGTCGGCGCGGCAGGCATGGACGCGGTGGTGACCCGACATCCGTTGCAGGCCTTCGATCGTCGCAATTTCCGGGCCGAGCGGCCGTTCAGCTTCGACACCGTCGCGCTCGCCGGTGCGGTGTCCGCCGGGCAACCCCCCGTGCCGCGGCCCGTGTTCCTGCCCGAGCCGCTGCCGACGCCGGAACTCGCGGATGTGGCACTGGCCGACCTGATCTCGTTCGTCGAGCACCCGATCCGCGCATTCCTGTGGCAGCGGCTCGGACTGCGCGTTCCCGAACACGAAGAGGACATCGCCGACCGGCTGCCCATCGAACTCGACGGCCTGGCGAAGTGGGAACTGGGCGAACGCCTGCTGGCCGCCCGGCTGACCGGCGCCGACCCGGCCGGGCTGCGCGCCGCCGAGTGGCGGCGTGGCACGTTGCCGCCCTTCGGATTCGGCGCGGCGGTGCTCGACGAGGTCGAACACACCGTGGACAAGCTGGTCCGCGCGTCGCGGGGCGACTACGAGGGGGCGCCGCGCGCCGTCGACGTCGCGGTGGATCTCGGTAACGGGCGCAGGCTCACCGGGACCGTGCCCGAGGTGCGCGGCGAGACCCTGGTCCGCACCACCTTCTCCCGGCTCGCCCCGAAACACCGGATCGCCGCCTGGGTTTCGCTGCTCGCGCTGGCGGTCACCGAGGATCGCTCCTGGCGCGCGGTCACCACCGGCCGCGGTCAATTCGGCCGTCCCGCATGGCGTTCCGAGATCACCGCGCCGGATATGCCCGCGGCGCGCACGATCCTGCGCGAGCTGGTCGCGCTGCGCGACGCCGGACTGACCGAGCCGCTGCCGATCACTCCCGGTGCCACCGCGGCCTACGCCGAACGTCGCTTCCGCGGTGCCAATGTCGACGAGGCGATCGTCGCCGCCGAACGCGAATTCAACGGCGGTCCGAACGGACCAGGCCCGTTCGGCGACCACACCGACCGCCACCTGCGTTATGTGTGGGGCCCGGCACCCCGCCTCGAACACCTCATGGAGATTCCCGCCCCGCCCGGTGAGCCGGGGGAGACCACCCGGTTCGGTGCGCTGGCCCGACGCATGTGGGTGCCGTTGCTGAGCGCGGAAAGCCAGGGGCAGCCGTGAATCTTGGCGACGGCACGAGTCATGCGTCGCGAATGTCGGAGGCGGATCGGCGTGCGCGGATCTGGGTCCGCCGCGACGAGCTGATCGGAGCGTCGGCCGGCGCGGTGTTGACGTGCCCGGACGGGATCTGGGCTGGCGATTGTGGGTCTGTCCGGCGTGATTCGGAGGCGGTTGCGGCGACCGTCACGCGTGTCGGTGGCACGGAGTCGCGCGTCGGCCCGGCAGAATGGCTGTTTCGGCGGGTCGGAAGGCGGGTGTTCGCGTGACCGTGCAAGACACCTCGTTCGTGGTGCCCGAGTTCGACGTACCCGACAGCTTCGAGCCGTACGGTCCGCTGCCCACCGGGACCACCGTGTTGGAGGCGAGCGCGGGCACCGGCAAGACGCATGCGATCGTCGGGTTGGCGGTGCGATATGTCGCCGAGGCCGGGATCGATGTCTCGCAGCTGCTGCTGGTGACGTTCAGCCGCGCGGCCACGCAGGAGTTGCGCGAGCGCACCCGGGACCGGTTCGTGGTGGTCGCGGCGGGGCTCGCGGATCCCGAACTGGCTCGCGCGCACGCCGACGACCTGATTCGCTATCTGGCGCAGGCGCATTCGGACGAGGTGCGGCGCAGGCGGGCCCGATTGCTCGCGGCTCTTTCCGATTTCGACGCGGGCACCATCGCGACCACGCACAGCTTCTGCCAGCGAATGCTGGACGAACTCGGGCTGGCCGGTGAGCACGATCCCGGTGCCCGGCTGGTCGAGAACGTCGACGAGCTGATCGGCACGGTCGCCGACGACCTCTACCTGAACCGGTACGCCCGTACCGAACCGCCGTTCTCCGTGAAGGAAGCGCACACGCTGGCGCTGGCCGCCGTGCGCGACCGGCACGCGGTGCTGATGCCGAAGGGCGACTCGGCGGCGGGCGAGCGGGTGGCCTTCGCGACCGCGGTCCGCGCGGAAACCGAACGCCGGAAACGGCTGGCCGGGCTGCGCGACTTCGACGACCTGCTGGTGCTGCTGCACGACGTGCTGGCCGACACCGAGCACGGACCCCGCGCGTGCCGCCGCATCCGCGAGCGCTACCGGGTCGCGCTGGTCGACGAATTCCAGGACACCGACCCGCTGCAGTGGGACATCCTGCGGCGCTCGTTCCACGGCCACACCACCCTGGTGCTCGTCGGCGACCCGAAGCAGGCTATCTACGCCTTCCGCGGCGCAGAGGTGCTCAGCTACCTGGATGCCGTCGCGCACGCCGACACCCGCAAAGAACTCACCACCAACTGGCGCAGCGACGCCGGGTTGCTTGCCGCGCTGGACCACCTGCAGGGTGGAGCGGCCCTGGGGCACAAGGAGATCACCGTCTACCCGGTGGCGGCCACCCGGCCGTGGTCGCGGCTGTCCGGGCCGGATGACCTCGTCACCCCGATGCGGATGCGGTGTCTGCCGCGCACCGGCGCGGGGCCGTTGAACAAGTCCGGTTTCCCCTCGGTCGGCCGGATGCGCGCGAAGGTTGCCGACGATCTCGCGGCCGACATCGTCCGGCTGCTGGAATCCGGGGTCACATTGGCCACTACCGCGCGGCCGAGCCACACCGGCCTGAATTCGCCTGCGGCCGTGCGCAATGCCACCTTCGGTGGGGCGATCGTCGATCCGGCAACCGCGCAAGATCGAGCCGCCGACCGATTGAGCGCGGGAACTGCTCCGTCAGGCGATGCCGGACGGCTGAACGACGTCACGCACCGGCCGATCAGTCCCGGTGACATCGCTGTCCTGGTGCGCACGCGATCCCAAATCGACGTGGTGCGAGCAGCGTTGGACCGCGTCGGCGTCGCCTCGGTGCTCGCCGGCGGTACCAGTGTGTTCGCGACCAGCAGTGCCACCGACTGGCTGTGGTTGCTGCGAGCGCTGGAACAGCCGCATCGCGGCGACCGGGTCCGATTGGCGGCGTGCACGCCGTTGATCGGTATCACGGCTGCCGAAATCGATAGCGGCGGAGCGGATCTGGTCGGCCGGGTCAGTGCGCAACTCCGTGATGCCGCTCGCTTGTTCGCGCGTTCGGGTTTCGCGGCGGTCTTCGAAAAGATCTCCGCCGAAGCGGATTTGGCGCACCGGCTGCTCGCCGTCGAGAACGGCGAGCGCCAGCTCACCGACCTGCGGCACGTCGCGCAGCTGCTCGATCAGGTGTCGCTCACCGAATCGCTCGGCCTGACCGCGCTGACCCGCTGGCTGGGCGACCGGGTGCGTGATCCCGCGTCGGGCACCGTCGCCGACCGTAGCCGCAGGCTCGACCGCGACGCCGCCGCCGTGCAGATCGCCACCGTGCACGCCAGCAAGGGCCTCGAATTCCCCGTCGTCTACTTGCCGTTCGCCTGGGACAACGCGAAGAACCCGTACCCGGCGACGCTGCTGTTCCATGACGACAACGACATGCGCGTGCTCGATGTCGGCGGGCCGGACGCGTCCGGGTACGCGGAACGCAAGCTGCGCAGCGAATCCGAGGAGGCGGGCGAGGAACTGCGCCTGCTGTACGTCGCGCTGACCCGCGCCATGTGCCAGGTCGTCGCGTGGTGGGCCCCCGCGATCACCACCGCGGCTTCGCCACTGCACCGGATGATTCTCGGTCGCCCCGATGGCGGCGACACCGTCCCGCCGCGCGCCGCCGTGCCCGCGGACGCCGTTGCGCCAGGCCTGCTTTCGGCCTGGGCCGGGGGAGCGGCGCAGGCCATCTCGGTGACCGCGGTCGCGGGCAGCGACGACGTCGCGGTCCAGCGGGTGCGCACCGAACCCGGCACCGGCGAGCTCGCCGCCGCGCACCTCGACCGCAAGCTGGACCAGCAGTGGCGACGCACCTCGTACTCGGCGCTGACCGCGTCCGCGCACGGCCCCGTCACCCCTGAGCTGGACATCGAACCGGAGGACAACCGAGGTCCCGCCGACGAGCCGAGCACCCCGGTGATCGCCGCGGTCGAAGAGGTGTTCGCCGGCCCGGCGTCGCTGATGAATTCGTTGCCCTACGGTGCGGAGTTCGGCACCCTCGTGCACGGCGTATTCGAGCTGATCGACACGGACGCACCGGATCTGGCCGCCGAGGTGGACACCCGCTGCCGCGCGATCATCGACGACCTGATGGCCGAGGCGGATCCGGCCGTGCTCAGCACCGCCGTACTCGCCGCGCTGCGCACCCCGCTCGGCATCGGCTCGCTCGCCGATATCTCCAGCCGAGACCGCCTGAACGAGTTGGAATTCGAGCTGCCGCTGGCCGGCGGAGATGCGCCGAGCGCCGAATCCGCCACACTGCGGCAGATCGCGGACCTGTTGCGCACCCACTTGCCTTCCGGGGATGACCTTTTCGTCTACGCCGACCACCTGGCCACCCTCGACGACATCCCGCTGCGCGGCTACCTGACCGGCAGCATCGACGCCGTCCTCCGGATCAACGACGGCGCGGACACCCGATTCGTGATCGTCGACTACAAGACCAACCGCCTCGGCACCGGCGACCTCACCGTCGGTCATTACACCCGCGACCGCATGGCCGCCGAGATGCTGCGCTCCCACTACCCGCTGCAGGCCCTGCTCTACGCGGTCGCCCTGCACCGCTACCTGCGCTGGCGCCTGCCCGACTACGACCCGGCCCGCCACCTCGGCGGCGCCCGCTACCTCTTCGTGCGCGGCATGATCGGCCCCGAAACCCCCACCGGCCACGGCGTTTTCGACTGGAACCCGCCTGCTTCCCTCATCATCGCGCTGTCCCAGCTGCTGGCCGGCGAGGTCACCCGATGACCTCGATTCAGTTGGCGCAGCGGGGGACCGGGTTGTTGCGCGCGTTCAATGAGGCGGGCGTGCTGTCCGCCGCGGACGTGCACGTGGCGATTCGGCTGGGGCGCTTGGGTCGTGAGGACACCGAGGAGGTGTTGTTCGCGGCGGCGCTCGCGGTGCGGGCGGTGCGGTCCGGTTCGGTGTGCCTGGAGCTGCATCGGATGCGGGAGATCGGTATCGATGCCGACGAAACCTGGGACACCGGTGAGCGCATCGATCCGGCGACGCTGCCGTGGCCCGATATCGAGGCGGTGGTCGGCGCGCTTCGCGTCAGTCCGCTGGTGACCGGCGGCCCGGCGGGTCCGCTGCAACCGTTGCGGCTGGTGGAATCGCAGCGCCGCGACGACAGCGGCCCACTATTGTACCTGGACCGGTACTACCAGCAGGAGCAGACGGTCCGCCGCGTCCTCACCGAGCGGTCCGGACTCCACCCGGTCGTCGACCCGAATATCGTTCGCCGCGAACTGGATCGGCTGTTCGACGCGCCGGTCGGCGGCGTACCCGATCGGCAGCGGCTGGCGGCCGCGCTCGCCGCGACGCACTGGACCACGGTGGTGGCCGGCGGCCCCGGCACCGGCAAGACGCACACCATCGCGCGCATCATCGGCCTGCTCGACGCGCACCGCAAGGCGAATCCCAAACTGCCCGCGCTGCGTATCGCACTGGCCGCGCCGACCGGCAAGGCGGCCGCGCGACTCCAGGAGGCCGTCCGTGAGCAGGCCGAAGAATTGGGCCTGCCCGACCTCACCGCCGCCACCCTGCACCGCCTGCTCGGCTGGCAGCGCGGCCGCACCACCCGGTTCAAATACCACGAATTCAACCGTCTCCCTTACGACGTGATCGTCGTCGACGAAACCTCCATGGTGTCGCTGACCATGATGAGCAGGCTGTTCGCCGCCCTGCGCCCCGACACCCGCCTGGTCCTCGTCGGCGACCCCGACCAGCTCGCGTCGGTCGACGCGGGCGCGGTGCTCGCCGACCTGGTCGCGGGACCCGTTGCGGGCACCCCGAATCCGATGCTCGACGAGATCCTCGGCGCGGATTCACCGGAATCGGCCGCGCCGGAAGCCGATCCGGCCGCACTCACGACGCTGGAGCGAACTCGCCTGCGCGGCGGCATCGTTCGTCTGACCCGGGGCCGCCGCTTCGGCGGCCGGATCGCCGACCTTGCCGTCGCGGTCCGCGCCGGCGACGCCGACACCGCACTCGACCTGCTCCGCGCGGGCGGTGACGAACTGTCGCTGAGCGCGCCCGACGAAATGTCCGGTGTCCGTGCCGATGTCGTGCGCGCCGCCCGCGAGGTGACCACCGCCGCCCTCGCCGGGGATGCTGCGGGCGCGCTCACCGCTCTCGAATCGCACCGCTTGCTGTGCGCGCACCGCCAGGGCCCGTTCGGCGTCGAACGCTGGGACCGGATGGCCGCCGAGTGGGCGGCCGCCGGCGGAGCGGGCCCCGAATCCCATTCGGCACCCTGGTACCCCGGCCAGCCGCTGCTCGTCACCGCCAACGACCACGAGGCCCGCATCTACAACGGCGACACCGGCGTGGTCGTGCGCATGCCCGACGGTTCGCTGCGCGCCGCGCTGCAACGCGGCAGCGAGCCGTACCTGGTGCACCCGACCCAGTTCCCGGCCGTGGTCACCGTGTTCGCCATGACCATCCACCGCAGTCAGGGCAGCCAGTACGACACCGTCTCGGTGGTGCTGCCCGAACCGGAGTCGACCCTGCTGACCAGGGAACTGCTCTACACAGCGATCACCAGGGCCCGCCGCCACGTGCGCGTCATCGGCACCGACGAATCCATCAGGGCCGGGATCGCCCGCCGGGTGCTGCGCGCGAGCGGGTTGTCCCGGCGCGCGGACGGCGCCCGATGACCGGCGAATCTCACGTTTCCGACGGCCTGAACGTCTACCCAGTGTGAGATTGCCTCCGTTCGAGGAAGTGGTGGCCGAATACGGCCCGATGGTGCTGCGCGTCTGCCGGGCGGTGCTCGGGCCGACCGACGCGGCCGACGCGTGGTCGGAGACCTTCCTGTCCGCCCTGCGCGCGTATCCCGACCTCGCACCCGACGCGAACATCGAGGCATGGTTGGTCACCATCGCGCACCGTCGCGCGATCGACGTCGGCCGCGCGCTCACCCGCGCTCCGGTCCCGGCCGAGACACTGCCGGAACGCCCGTCCGCGGAACCGGACCCGGCCGACTACGACCCGCACCTCTGGGCCGCCTTGAAAGCGTTGCCGCCCAAGCAACGTCAGGCGGTCGCCTACCACTATCTGGCAGGCCTGCCGCACGCCGAAATCGCCGAGCTGCTCGGCAATTCCACCGACGCCGCCCGCCGCGCCGCCGCCGACGGCCTCAAAACTCTGCGCAAGCTCTATCCGAAGGATGAAACATGATGGCCACCATCGACCGTGGCGACCCGAACGGCCTGTTCGACGGCCTGACCCCCGACCGTGACCTGCTCGCTCAGCTGCACCGCCGGTTGGCGGCGGACGCACAGTCCGTGGGCTTGCTCGACGTCGCTTACCGCACCATGGACACCCCCGTCGGCTCGCTGTTGCTCGCGGCAACCCCGGCTGGGTTGGTGCGCGTCGCCTATCCCAACGAGAACCACGACACCGTCCTGACCACCCTCGCCGAGCGGGTCAGCCCCCGCGTGCTCGCCGCACCCGCGCGCCTGGATGCCGCGGCCCGCGAGATCGACGAGTACTTCGCCGGTGCCCGAACACATTTCGACCTGCCCCTCGATCTGCGACTGACCGGCGGATTCCGTCGTCAAGTGATCGAGCATCTGAGCGACATCGGCTACGGGCAGCGCGAAAGCTACGCCGTCGTCGCCGCTGCCGTCGGCAATCCACGGGCGGTCCGCGCCGTCGGTTCGGCGTGCGCGCACAACCCACTGCCCGTGGTGATTCCGTGCCATCGGGTGGTACGCAGCGATGGATCGATCGGCCAGTACGTCGGCGGCATCGAGGCCAAAACCACCCTGCTCACGCTGGAAGCCGCGTAAGCACCGACCACCCCGCTGACCTTGGAGGCGGTATGCGAAACACCGAAACCCTTGCCCCGCTGGCCGATCGAATCGCCGCACAGTCCTGGCCCGACCTCACCGACGAGATCGATGCTTATGGTTGCGCCCAGACCGGCCCGCTGCTGACGCCCGGCGAATGCGCCGAGTTCACCGAAATGTGGGACGACCTGGCGAGATTCCGCTCCACCATCGACATGGCCCGCTACCGATTCGGGCAGGGCACCTACCGGTACTTCGCCGATCCGGTGCCCGAGCCGATCATGGCCATGCGCGCGGCGTTCTATCGAAAGCTGTTGCCCGTCGCCCGCTCTTGGGCCGAACGGTTGGGCGATCCGGCTCCGTGGCCCGACGACTTCGGCGATTGGCTCGACGCCTGTCACGCCGCAGGGCAGTCCAAGCCGACGCCGATCCTGTTGCGCTACACCGAAGGTGACTGGAACGCCCTGCACCGCGATCTCTACGGTGACCTGGTGTTCCCATTGCAGGTGGTGATCGGGCTGGATCGTCCGGGAATCGACCACACCGGC
The DNA here is from genome assembly GCF_044456045.1 of Nocardia sp. NPDC051052. Classification (NCBI taxonomy): domain Bacteria; kingdom Bacillati; phylum Actinomycetota; class Actinomycetes; order Mycobacteriales; family Nocardiaceae; genus Nocardia; species Nocardia sp. NPDC051052. The sequence goes on along the minus strand of NZ_JBITFL010000002.1, from coordinate 749,953 downwards.
GGCGAGTTCCTGCTCGTCGAGCAACGACCCCGGGCCCAGTCGAAAGCGACCGTCACCGTGCTGGAGCAGGGGCACGGCCTGATCTTCACCACCCGCGACCGGCCGACCCCGTCGAGTCGTGGCTGGTCTCGCTCGCCAGTTCGGCACGGCGTCAGCCGAATTCGGGGTGGCATCCGCCACACCCTCGGCCTAGTCCTGCATGACGCCCAGTAACAACCGCATGTACACGCTGCTCGACGCCGACGGCCGCCCGTACCTCAGCCCGACTCCGGGAGGATACGGCGGCCATCGGCGCGGCAGGATCTACGGTCGCCTGGACTGCCCGTCCGCGTTACGTGCGCTGTCTCGCGGTGCTTATCGCGCCCATCGCGTCTTCTTCGCCGACGAACCGACCGCGATCAGCGCGGGCTACCGACCGTGCGCGGTCTGTTTACCGGAGCGGTACGCCGCCTGGAAAGCGGCCCGGCACAACAATTCCCAGTGATCTCACGTTTGCGGCCCGACCGGCGTCTACCAGATGACAAGAACGCCGAACAGGAGCACGCCATGCAGAACTCAACAGCCCGCACAGTTCACGCCTCGACACTCGGCAACCTCCGCATCGAAGCAAGCACGACGGGCATCACCCGCGTCGTCCGCACCGACGACGCGGCCACCGCACCGACTGCCGAGAATTCTTGCGCGCTCGACTATCTCGTCACCGCGATCGTCGAGATCGATGGGTATCTGGCGGGCACCCGTCAGGAATTCACGGTCCCCATGGACCGGTCCGCGATGAGCGCCTTCGACCGTCAGGTCCTGGAAACCCTCGAAGCCACAACCGGTTACGGCGACACGACTACCTACGGCGCGCTCACCCGCGCACTAGGTCGTGGACCCGAGGACGCCCGCAAGGTCGGCGGCGCGCTGTCGCGCAACCCGCTACTGATCCTGATTCCGTGCCACCGAGTCCTCGGCGCGGGCGGCGCCCTCACCGGCTACGCGGGCGGGCTCCCCGCCAAACGCGCGCTGCTGGATCTCGAGTCCGCCGATCTCCTACTGCCCCTGGCAATCTGACGCAGACGGCCCGGCGAGACAACTCGCTGGGCCGTCAGGCGATCACGCCGTACGCGGTGGTGAGCATCGCGACAGCGAGCAGCACGCCACCGAAGGCGCTCAGGGTGTTCGTGGCCGACCACTTGCCCGGCTTGCCGATCGCCAGATTGAGGAACATGCCGCCGGATTGGGCGATCACGCCGAGCGCGAGCAGCGTGCACACGACCCACAGCACCCCGTCGTCGAATCCGGTATCCGCCAGAATCGCGAGCGTCGCCAACGTCATCACCAGCAGCACGCCCGCGTGCGCGTGCCCGGTCCGGAAGTAGGTGCGCTGGTACTCGGTGAGCTTCTCGGCGGCGAGCAGGCGCAAGGCCATCACGCCACCGAACATCACGGTGGGCAGGGAGATCAGCGCGATCGCGGTGAACAGCTTGATGGGGTCCATGGGTCGTCTCTCAGTCGATGTGCCCGTTCCACTAATCTGAACGGCGTACAGAACACAGGTCGGCATCTGGATGCCGTACAGATGTTGTGCGGTGAATCACATCGAGAGGTGATATGACTGAACGCAACCCGCAGGCCGCGTGCCGCACTACCTACCGGCATGGCGCCTTGCGGCCCGCGCTGATCGAAGCCGGGCTGCGCCTGGCTCGCGGCGGTGGCGGCCCGGCCGCGATCGTGCTCCGGGAGGCGGCTCGGCAGGCGGGTGTCGCGCCGAACGCCGCGTACACCTATTTCGCCGACCGCAACGCGCTCGTCGCCGCGGTGGCGAACGCGGCGCTGGCACAGATGGCGACCATGATGGCGGCGGAGCAGGACGGTCTCACCCTGAGTGCGGATCCCGCGGTGGCCGCGCGGCAGCGTTTCCGCGGCGTCGGCGTCGGCTATCTGCGATTCGCGCGTACCGAACCCGGGCTGTTCCGCACCGCGTTCACGAGCGGGCGGGATGCCACCGCGATGGGCCTACCGGATGCCGCGGGCCCTACCGGCCGGTCCGGCATCGAACTTCTCGGAGACGCGCTCGACGAAATGGTCGCTGCCGGGAACGTGCCGCCGGAACGGCGACCCGGGGCGGAGTATTTGGTGTGGTCGGCGGTGCACGGGATGGCGTTTCTGGCCATCGACGGCCCGCTGCGGACCTTGCCGGACGATCAGCTCGACGCTATGAGTGAGCGGATGCTGGACATGATCGATCGCGGCATATGAAGCAGGTGTGCCCCTCCCACCCGAAAAGTGGGAGGAGCGTCAATCCGGCCTGATCAGATGGCGCGGACGTCCGTGGCCTGCGGACCCTTCTGGCCCTGGCCGACCTCGAACTCCACACGCTGTCCCTCATCGAGGGACTTGAACCCGGACCCGCCGAGAGCCGAGTAGTGGACGAAGACGTCGGGACCGCCGCCGTCCTGCGCGATGAAGCCGAACCCCTTCTCCGCGTTGAACCACTTGACGACGCCCTGTGTCATATTTTCTCCTTGTACTCAGTGATGTTTCAGTCCACAGAAATGGTGCAAAATTTACGGACTCAGTGGACAGCATTCCATGCGCGCTGGCCGCGTGGTTAACGCGGGCGGGCGGAATGTGTGCAAAAGCATTCTCCGCTCGCTGCGCTACCGGCCTGGAGCCGACAGCACTAGCGCCGCGTCAGCCTACCTTTTTCCCGCCGATTGTGGGTGGCGGCGCCTGGGCGGCTCGACGGACAACCCGTGTCGGCGCTTCGGCGCGCCGCGATTCCGATCAGGGCATGTCAGCGCCACGTGCGACCGCGTGCCCGATCTGCGCGTAACTTTTCTGTCCGCCCGGCTAGTGCCGCGGCCATCGACCGGGCCCCGCCGCGAGCCCTCGGCGTCGCCGCGGTCCGCCGGCGCGATTCGGCACGAAATCCCTCGAGATTGAGTGTGATTTGTTCACCGAAATCGAGGTTTAGTTCGGCTCGTACGGCGTCGCCCGATGGTGGCGAGCGCGCGCGAATCTTCGTGGTATGCGAATTGGTGTCCGATGCAGGCACGTTCACCGTCTCGCGCGGCTTGTACGCGATGTAAACCTGAGTGTCTATGGTGCACCGATTTTCTGGCAGGTGACGGGCCGGACGAAACGGCATGGCGTCGCACTGTCAAGACCCGAATCTTGGTCCGACGCTTCAGGTTTTGCGATGATCTTCCGGCGGTATAACGGGATAGTGGCGGCTTCAAAGTATGTGGTTTTGCTTGTTGGTGTGTTGATGGCTTCGGTCTTGTCGGTCGGCCCGGCCGCGGCGGTTCCGACCGGCGCGCGGCTGGTCGAGGAGGCCTCGCTGGGCGGGTCGGTCTCGCGGATGGATGTCTACTCACCGTCGATGGATCGGGTGGTGACCAACCGGGTGATTCGGGCCGCCGGCGGTCCGGCGCCCACGCTGTACCTGCTCACCGGGATCGGCGGCGGTCAGGACGGCATCTCCTGGTGGGACGACACCGATGTCCGGGACTTCTTCGCCGACAAGCACGTCAACGTGGTGATGCCGGTCGGCGGCGCGTACAGCCTGTACACCGATTGGCTCGCCGACGACCCGGCGGTGGGGCGCAACCGGTGGACGACCTACCTCACCCGGGAACTGCCGGGAGTCCTCGACGCCCAGCTCGGCTCCACTCGACGCAACGCGATCGCGGGGGTCTCGATGAGTGCGGGGTCGGCGGTCGACCTCGCGATCCAGGCACCTGAGGTGTACAGCGCCGTGGCCGCGTACAGCGGATGTCCTTGGACCGCTGACGCTCTCGGGGTCGCGATGGTCAGCGCGCAGGTCGTCCGCGGCGGCGGCAATACGGCGAACATGTGGGGCGCGCCGGGCGACGCGATCTGGCGGGCGCACGACGCGTTCGCCAATGCGGCTGTGCTGGCAGGGAAAACGATCTACCTGTCGGCCGCTACCGGAACCCCCGGCGCGATCGATGAAGGGGGACTGCCGTTCCCGCCGATCGAGGCCATCGCCAGCGCCTGCACTGCGGCGTTCGCGGGCAGGCTCGATCAGCTCGGACTGCCCGCGGTGCACGTCAACCGGCCCGAGGGCGCGCACACCTGGGGCCAGTTCGAAACGGACCTGCACGACTCCTGGCCGCATCTGGCTAGTGCCCTCGGCGCCTGAAACACCGGCAGACCTCGCGAAAAGCCTCGAAGTAGACAATCCTTGACGGCAGTTGCGGACCGCTCGGTCGCCTCCGCAACGGGTGTCAGCGAAGGATCGGTTGCCTGCTTTACGCTGCTCTTGCGCAGATTTGGCAACCGGAGGATGCATGTCCAGCGAGAACGAAACGGTCAGCCGGAAAAGGGATTCGGCCGCCACCACCGCCGCGATCCTGGCGGCGGCGCAGGAATTGTTCGCCGAGCGGGGGTATGAGCGCGCCACGGTGCGCGACATCGCGGCGCGCGCCGGGGTGAATCAGGCCTTGCTGTTCCGGTATTTCGGCAACAAGGACGAGCTGTTCCGGGCCGCGATCGCGGACCAGGGACGGCGCAGGCTAGAGGACGGACCGGTCGAGGGTCTGTTGAGCAGGCTGCTCGCGGCGATGCTGGAGCCGAGCGGTCCTGGGGCACAGGAGTATTGGCTGCAAGCCGCGCTACGCTCGCCCGGACACGACCAGGGGACCTCGGCGATTCGCCGCGAGCTGGGTGACGAGTACGTGCGCGCGATGTCTTCGCTCGGCGACGGCCCCGATAGCGAGCTGTGTGCCGACCTGCTGCTCGCCTGGTTGCTCGGCATCGGACTGCTGCGCTCCGTGCACCGTAGAGAGCCGTTGGCCAGCGCGGATCCGGCGACGGTTGCCGGTCATGTGCTGCGCGCCGCGCAAACGCTTTTGGCCCGCACGGACGTGAATTTCCCGCCGCCGTAACGGAATCCGACCGTTGACGCGGCATTGTGACCTCCCTAACATGAGGTTGTGTAAGCAATTGCTTACATCGCTACCGCGCCAGTCGGCGTCGGCCAAGGGAGACCCGCATGACCGTGAAAACTGAGGTGCGCCACTACCCTTTCGGTGAACCCATCCGCCTAGACATGGACCCGCTCTTCGCCAAGCTGCGTCGCGAAGAGCCGGTCTCCCGTGTTCAGTTGCCCTACGGCGACGAGGGTTGGCTGGTCACCCGGTACGCGGACGCCAAGCTGGTGCTCGCCGATCCGCGATTCAGCCGCGCCGCGACGGTGGACCGCGAGGACATCCCGCGCACCACGCCGAACCCGACGCGGAAGAACTCGCTGCTCAGCATGGACGCGCCCGAGCACAGCAGGCTGCGCAAACTGGTCGCCAAGGCGTTCACCAGCCGCCGCGTCGAGCAACTCCGTCCGCGCGCGCAGCAGATCGTGAACGAGCGGCTCGACGAGATCGAATCCGCCGGGCCGGTCGCCGATTTGGTGCAGAGCCTGGCCTTGCCGCTGCCGGTCACCGTGATCTGCGAGATGCTCGGTGTGCCCACCCGCGACCAGCACCGGTTCCGCGACTTCTCCGACACCGTGCTGTCCACCACCGCGCACACCACCGAGCAGATCGACGCCGCGCGCGCGGCCCTCGAGGCTTATCTCGCCGAGGTGGTGGCGCAGCGCAGGCAACAGCCGACCGACGACCTGCTCGGCGCGTTGGTCGCCGCCCGCGACAACGACGACCGGCTCAGCGAAGACGAACTGGTCAACCTGGGGATCGGCCTGCTGATCGCGGGCCACGAAACCACCGCCAACCAGATCGCCAACTTCAGCTATGTCCTGCTCAGCGAACCGCGCCACTGGGAACTGTTGCGCGGCAGGCCCGAACTGGTGCCGGACGCGATCGAGGAACTGCTGCGCTACGTCCAGCTCGGCTCCGGCGGTTCCTTCGCCCGGGTCGCCACCGAGGACGTCGCGCTCGGCGGCGTCACCGTCCGGGCGGGGGAGTCGGTGATCGTCAACACCCAGGCCGCCAATCGCGACGAGAGCGTGTTCGACAACTCCGAAGAGCTGGACCTCGCCCGAAACAACAACCCGCACATGGCGTTCGGTCACGGGGTCCATCACTGCCTAGGTGCCCAACTCGCCAGACTGGAGCTGCAGGTCGCGTTAGGCTCACTGCTGCAACGCTTCCCGACGCTGCACCTCGCGGTCCCGTACGAGGAAGTACCGTGGAAGACCGGCTTGCTGGTACGTGGGCCGAAAGCGCTTCCAGTGAGCTGGTAAGGGGAACTGGTATGGCAGAGCAACATTGGCGTATCGAGGTCGACCGGAGCACCTGCCTCGGCTCAGGAATGTGCACCGGCCTCGCCCCCGCACACTTCACCCTCGTCGACGGCCGCTCCAGCCCGATAACAGAAGTCGTCCCCCCGGACGACCTCCTCATCGACGCCGCCGAATCCTGCCCGATCGAAGCAATCCTCGTCCGATCAGCGGAATCCGGCGAAATCCTCGCCCCCGAACAGTAACCCCCTTTGAATCCACATTCAGTGGCACATGACGGCGGACCCTTCTCGCCGCCACCAGGCGCCACTGAATGTGGATTCGTCAGGATTTATCCTGGTTGGGTGATCGAGATCGGTTCGAGGGCGCGGCGGTTGCCCGCGCCGCCGTCCGTCGTGTGGGAATCGCTGACCGAGCCGCGGCGGGCGCAGGCACGAGCCTGGCTTGTGCTGCTGGCCGACGAAGTCGAACCCCGAGTGCTGGCAGCCGATAAACCCGACAGGGTGGTGTGGTCGTCGCTGTGGCCCAGCAGACCTGATGACCAGGTGCATTTCCAGCTGACGGCGGTAGCGGGTGGCGACACTTTGCTGAGATTCACCTTGCTCACCCCCGATGAACCCCCGGACCCGAGCAAGACCGGACACCTCCGGCGCCGCCTCAACCACCTGCTCTTCGCCGATCTCCGGTTCTCTTACGGCCAGTGAACTGGTCTCTTTGTTTCGCCCTTGACGCTCACGTCACGTGAGGCCGCACAGTGGCAGGCATGGAACAACTCGAATACACCGTTGGCGCCATCGCCGAGCTGACCGGGGTGTCCATCCGCACCCTGCATCATTACGACGAAATCGGCCTACTCGAACCGAGCGCCCGCAGTGCGGCCGGCTATCGCCTCTACTCCGACACCGATCTGCAACGCCTGCAACGCATCCTCTTCTACCGCGAACTGGACCTCGGTCTACCGGAGATCACCACCGTCCTGGCCGACCCCACCATCGACGACGAGGACCACCTCCGCCGCCAGCGCGACCTGCTGACCGCGAAAACCACCCGCTACCAATCCATGATCTCCCTCATCGATAAGGAACTCACCGCCCGCCGAATCGGCATCACCCTCACTCCCACCGAAAGACTCTTGGTACTCGGCGTCGACAAACTCATCGACCGCGCCGACGAAATCACCCAAAAATGGGGCAACACCCCCGAATTCACCCAACGCCGCGACCGCACCCTGCACTACACCGAACAAGACTGGCTGACCCTGCGCACCGAACAAGCCACCATCCACCAACACCTGGCCGACGCCATGCAATCCGGCGTCCCCGCCGCCTCCCCCCAAGCCATGGACCTAGCCGAACAACACCGCCAGCACCTCAACCACTGGTTCCACGACTGCCCCTACGAAACCCACCGCACCCTAGCCACCGCCTACCGCACCAACCAACGCTCCGGCCTCAACTACGACGACATGGCCCCCGGCCTATCCCAATACATCCACGACGCAATCCTCGCCAACGCCGCCCGCCACCAACCCACCCAGTAAGCAGGTCAGCGGAGGGGACTGTGGATTTAACGGTGGTTCCGGCCCAACACGCTGATTGATGTTCAGCGGGAAGGTGCCGTGATGACGACACTTGATGCCGTGACGAGGAAGAAGATCAAGCCCGAGGCTTCGGCTGAAGCCCTGGCCGCCCAAGAGTTGGTGCGGATGGCCAAGGCGCAGGGGTTGTCGCTGACCGGGCCCGACGGGCTGCTCAGCGGAGTGCGCCGGTGTGGTGGAGGCGGTCGAAGATGAGTTGGTCGACGGGGGAGACGCGGGGGCGGTCGGCGTAGGTGAGCCAGACGACTTCGTCGATTTCGCTACTGGGGGTTGGTGTTCCGTGGTGGTCGACGGTGTAGCAGGTCATCTGGACGACGACGCCGTCCCGGTGGCCGTGTGCGTGGGCGTGAAAAGTGCCGAGGTGGGTGGCGGTGGCGGGGATGATGGCGACGGCGAGTTCTTCCCTGATCTCCCGGGCGAGGGTATCGAGGTCGGTCTCGCCGGGTTCACGCTTACCGCCGGGAATGTAGTAGACGTCCCTGCCATGTGAACGCGTGCTGAGGATCCTCCCGTGTTCCAGGTGAATCCAGGCGATCTTGTCGATAGTCGTGTTCATCGTGGTGTCCTCGCCGATCGATGTCCGTGGGTGGATGCGTCGTTACCGAAACCGGGCAACGATCATAGGTCGGCCATCGCACCGTCGAACAGTTGCGCCGCCTCGGTGATGGCCTGTGCCAACGACTTCGGGTCCGCGTCGAGCTCGGTGAGGATGGTGTCGATGTCACGGAGGCCGGCTTGTTGCAGTAGTCGCTTTTCGTTGGTTGTCCATTCGCCGCGGGCGGCCAGGATCGCGTGAGCTGTCTGCATTGCGGCGATGGCCAGGGTGCCTGCCACTTCGGCGGCCTGGCCGCGGGGGGCGTAAGTGGTTTCGGCGTATTGCAGTGTCATCGCTGCGCGGTTCTGCCATATCGGTGGCGCTGTTGTGCGTAGGGCCTCGGGGAAGGTGGGGTGGGGGAGGGTGCCGTGTAGGACCTGGTTGATGGCCAGTTCGGCGACTACCAGGTAGCTGGGGATGCCTGCCAGATGGAACATCAGGGGTTCCCAGTGGAAACGGCCTTGTTCGGCTTCGGCGAGTTCGTGTTCGACGACGTCGAGGTCGCGGTAGTGCACGTCGACCTTGCGGTCATCGATGGTGAACCAGGCGCCACCGTTGAAGACGCCGCCGCCCCAGCCGCCGAGTTCGGAAACCTCGCCGGGCCAGCCGGTTTCGCGGAGGTCGTCGGGGTCGAGGGTGTCTCGGTAGTAGATGGCGAGGTCCCAGTCGCTGTCCGGGGTGTGGGTGCCCTGGGCGCGTGAGCCGCCGAGGGTGACCGCGTGGACGCCGGGGAGGGCGGCCAACCGGGCGGTGACGTGCTGAAGGAAGGTTTCGTCGGTCATGGAAGTCCTAGGTTCGCAGGAGTGATGACGGATGCGGGCAGCACCGCCGGGCGCTGAAACCATTTCTGGGACAGCGGTATGCGGCGGGCGCACTCGGCATCGGTCATCACTCCATGACACGAATGGTACCGAGCAGGCGCGGCGAACTCGACTTATTTTCCGGCGGGCGGTTTGGGGCGGGCGCGCAGGTGCGCGCGCTCGCCCTGTTTGCCGAAAAGGCTGAGGAATTCGACGGATTCGGCGGTGGCGGCGCCGAACCAGTGCGGAACGCGGGTGTCGAATTCGGCGGCTTCGCCGGGGGTGAGCACCATGTCGCGTTCGCCGAGCACGAGCCGCAGTTTGCCGTTGAGGACGTAGAGCCACTCGTAGCCCTCGTGGGTTTGCGGCGACGGCTCGGTGCGGCGCGAGCCGGCGGCGAGCACCATCTTGAACGCTTGGATGCCGCCCGCGCGCCGCGTCAGCGGGAGGATCGTCATGCCATGGGCGGTCATCGGGCGCAGGTGGATGCGCGGGTCGCCGGTTTGCGGGGCATCGACGAGTTCGTCGAGGGTGACGCCGTGGGCGCGGGCGAGCGGAAGCAGTTGCTCGAGGGTCGGGCGGCGGTCGCCGGATTCCAGGCGAGACAGGGTGCTCACCGAGATGCCGGTGGCTGCCGACAGGGCCGCCAGGGTGGTTTCGCGTTGTTTGCGCAGCGCGCGCAGCCGCGGCCCGACCGCGTCGAGCGCTTGATCGAGATCGTCATCCATGCCAACAGCTTGCCAGATCGGCAACAAACATTGCGTATATGCCGGGTTCGGCCGCATGGTGGTCGCGGAGGTGGTCATGGTGACTGAACAGCTGAAAGATAACTATGACGTGGTGGTTGTCGGCGGTGGCGCGGCCGGGTTGAGCGGCGCGCTGATGCTCGGACGGGCACGGCGGTCGGTGGTGGTGATCGACGCGGGCGCACCGCGCAACGCTCCGGCTTCGGGCGTGCACGGACTGCTCGCCCGGGAGGGAATGGCACCGGGGGAGTTGCTGGAACGCGGCCGCGCGGAGGTCCGCGGGTATGGCGGCCATGTGGTGACCGGTGCGGTCGACGCCGTGACCGGCACCGACGACGGATTCGCGGTGACACTGTCCGACGGCCGGACGGTCGGCGCGCGGCGACTACTGGTGACCACCGGTCTGGTCGATGAACTGCCCGAGATTCCGGGCCTGCGGCAGCGGTGGGGACGCGACGTTCTGCACTGTCCGTACTGCCACGGATACGAGGTGCGTGACCAGGCCATCGGCGTGCTCGGCACCGGGCCGATGTCGGTGCACCAGGCACTGCTGTTCCGCCAGTGGAGCAACGACATCACGCTTTTCCCGCACACCATGCCGTCGCCGAGCAAGGAAGAGTTGGAGCAGCTCGCCGCCCGCGGCATCACGGTGGTGCCGGGTGAGGTGGCCGCGCTGGAAATCACCGATGACCGGTTGACCGGCGTTCGCCTGAGCGACGGCACCGTGGTCCGCCGCGAGGCGCTGGCGGTGATGTCCCGAATGGTGGCGCGCGCCGATTTCCTTGCCGCACTGGGACTGCGGCCCGTGGCGCACATGTCGGGCATGGGTGAGCACATCCCGGCGGACGCGACCGGTCGTACCGAGGTACCCGGTGTGTGGGTCGCCGGTAACGTCACCGATCTGTCCGCTCAGGTCGGCGGTGCCGCGGCGGCAGGCGCTTTCGCGGCCGCGCACATCAACGCCGACCTGATCACCGAGGAAACGCGCCTGGCGGTCGCGGCATACCGAAACCCGTTCTCCGCCGAAAACGAGGCGCGGGTCAGCGAATTGGTGTCGGCCGACCGTCGGCACGGTGTGTGAACCACGAAAGGACCAAAAACGGACTGACCCGGCCGGCGGAGTGCGATGTCACTTTTCGGGAAGCGGAATCAACTCCAGGTGTTCGGCCACCTTGGGTGTGCCGCAAGCACTCCGACCGGCCACCAGGTTCACCCCGCCGCCGTGCGAAACCAGGAATCTGCCACACACGCAGCGCAAATAGCGCACCGCCCCATGCGAAGAGACAAGCATCGGCGATGGCCAGGAGCAGGAGGGGCAGGCGGCGGACATGGGAGCTAAGCCTGGGGAGTGATCGAATGTATTGCAATCTTCGCTGCGGCGTGGCGACCGATCGGTATGAAAATTAGTCTGCAAAAAAGATATTCGCGGATGTTCCAGATGCTTTTCCGGTAGCCGATTCGACGGCTGCTGTGCGCCAGTGAATTCCGTGGTTCACCGAACCCCGGCCGGTTCTTCCGCGCGTTCGACGGAGGCGGGGATGCGGCGAGGGCTGGCGAACGGGTTCCACCAATTGGCGGGTCCCATGAGTTTGACCAGGGCGGGCACCAGCAGCATGCGGACGAGGGTGGCGTCGATGAGCAGGGCGATGATCATGCCGAGGCCGAGGAATCGCATGGGCGTCAAGGGGGAGAGGGTGAAGGCGCCGGTGACGATGACCAGCAGGGTGGCGGCGGCGGTGATGACGCGGGCGGTCTTGAGGGTGCCGATGCGGACGGCGGCCGCGGTGTCGGCACCCGAGTGGTGGGCTTCGACCATGCGGGACAGGAGGAAGACCTCGTAGTCGGTGGAGAGTCCGAAGACGACGGCGATGATCAGCACGAGCATGCCCGCGGCGAGCGGGCCGGGGCTGATGCCGAGCAGACCGGCGAGGTGGCCGTCGTCGAAGATCCAGGTGAGCACACCGAAGGTGGCGGCGAGGCTGAGGAACGCCATCAGTACGGCCTTGAGCGGCAACACGATCGATCGGAACGCCGCGAACAGCAGCAGCACCGTCGCGGTGATCATGACCAGGATCATCCACGGCATGGCGTGCACGATGGAGTGCACGCTGTCGACGGTGGCCGCGGTATCGCCGCCGATCCGCAGGACGGTGCCGTCGGGCGGAGTCAGGGCGCGGATGTCTTGCACTGTGGCCGAGGCGTTTTCGCTGCGGTCGGTGGCCGTCAGGAACGCGTGGAAGACGACGAAATCGTCGGCACGGCCCACCTGGAGCACCTGGCGGACGCCGTCGACGCGACCGAGCGCGGCGCTCGCGGCATCGACCGCGGCCGACTGCGGCGGGCCATCGGTCCCCTGCAGCACCGCGGTGACACCGCTACTCGCCGCTGGGAATCCGGTGGTCAGTTCCTCGACGGTGGTGCGCATTTCGTTGCCCGCGGGCAATGCGCGGTGGTCGATGTCGCCGAGCTTCGCGCCGGTGAGCGGCACGGCAAGCAGCACGAGCACCGCGCCGACCACGATGGTGACCAGGCCTGGCCTGCGCAGCACCGAATCCACCACCCGGCCCCAGCATCGTTCGGTCCGATCCTTGCTGCCCGCCTTGCCGATTCGCGCCCCGAACAGCGCGAGCATGGCGGGTAGCACGGTGAGCGAGAGGCCCGCGGCCAGCGCGACCGCGGCGATCGCGCCGAAACCCAGCGACCGCAGCACGGCCTGCGGGAACACGAAAGTGCCCGCGAACGCGCAGATCAGCAGTAGCGCCGAGAAGGCGACGGTCCGGCCCGCGGTGGCGCAGGTCCGCTCGATGGCGGACTCGACATCGCGCCCACCCGCGAGCTCCTCACGGAAGCGGGTCACCAGGAACAGCCCGTAGTCGATCGCCATGCCCAGCCCGAGCAGCGAGGCGATATTCACCGCGAACGTGCTCACCTCGGTGAATTCGGTGAGCACCCGAATGGTGCCCATCGCGCCGAGTACCGCGAGCACCCCGACCGCCACCGGCAGCGACGCCGCGACCACGCCGCCGAACACCAGCACCAGAATCAGCAATGTGAGTGGCAGCGAGATGGATTCGGCGCGCACCAGGTCATGCTGCGACTGACTGTTGATCTGCGTCGCGAGCGCGCTATAGCCGGACAGCTTGGTATCGATGCCCGGAACCTTCAGTGCCGCTTCGATCTCCGGGTAGGCGGTGACGCGTCGATTGTCGTCGCCCGCGAGGAACACCGCCGCCAGCGCCTGCCGGTTGTCGGCGGACTTCAGGAACTGCTTACGCGGCGGCACACTGTTCCAATAGGTTTCGATCGGGCGCTGCAGCAGCCTGCGATCGATGGTGGCCAGCGATTGCCGCACCCGAGGCCCGATATCGTCGAGCGTCTGCCCGTCCGGCGCGGTGTAGAGCGCGACGGCGTCGGGCGTCTGCGGGCCGAAGTGGTCGCGGACCAGCTGATCGACCGCTGCCGACTCGCTGTGCGGGTCAGTGAATCCGGCCGCGCTGACCTTGTCGGCGGTGTGCATGCCGAACAGCCCGGCCAGCAGCATCACCCCGACGACCATGGCGAGCACCGTGCGCGGGCGGGCGATGACGAATCGCGCCCAGCCGGTCATCGCACTGGCGAATCATGCGGCACGAGATCGGCTTCCAGCGTTGCCGCGATCTTGTCGAGCAGCGCCTCGAGCCTGGGCTCGATGCCGGCACCGTTGCGACAGGACACGGTCAGCTCGATCTTCCCATGCGATTCCAGCATCCCGAACAGCAGCGGCATCGCCCCGCTGTGCTGCGGCAGCACCCGCATCGTGCTCGGCGTCCAGCCCGGCACGGCGAGCTCGTCGAGGTCGAACTTGCCCATGTGTGACACGGTGGCGGACACCATGTTCCGGTTGAGCCTGGCGCCGATCCAGTTGCTCATCCGCAGCACGGCGCGGATGGCGGCGGGCGGGAACTTCGACAGACCGCCGTTGTCCAGCTGGTTCAGTTCGGTGCGCTGCCGCAGTCCGGCGCGCATCCGGTCGCTGATCGTTTCCCAGCTCTCGCCGGGCGCGACGTCGAGAAACAGTGGCAGCGCGAGATTCCCGGTCGACCGCAGCGCCGGATCGTGCCTGCGCAGGTCGACCGGCACCATGAAGCGCGATTTCACCCCGGCTTCGGCGGCCAGGATCGCCGAGACCCGCGCGACCATCCCCTTGCCGGTCGCGTGAATCGTCCGGTGCCGCAACAACCATCGCGAGGCCGCCGGGTCCTGGCGGCCACGGCCCGTCGCGGCCCGATACGTCGGCAGCACCAGTGTCTGTTTGCCGGGCGCACCCACCCGCGCCACCAGTTCGGCGTCGGAGATCGGGTCGGGCGCCCCGGCCGGGGGCACCCCGCGCAGCGCGCGGAGCACATCGTCGACCCACATTCGCATACCCATCCCGTCCATCACTCCGTGGAAGACACGGAACACGACGGTGGTTTGTTCACCGGTCAGCAGCAGCACCTCGGTGGTCCGGTCGGGTGTCGGCCCGATCGGGCTGTTCAGCACCGCGTCGTCTTCCAGCGTGGCGTAGTCGAGCGTCCATCCTGGCACCACCCGAACCCGCGCCGGGACACCGCTGTCCACCCAGTACTTGCCGTCGCGGACCAAACGCGCGCCGGGATTCGCCTCGGAGGCCACGTCCACCGCGCGCTGCACGGCGTCCGGGTCGAGGCTGCCGGCGCCGTGCACGACCATGTGCATCAGGAACGGCGGCGACACTTCCCTGGTGCAGAAGTACAGGCGCTCCGTGGGCGATATCTTCCGACGGAAGCCGGTGTCGATCTGCCCACCCGTCGTCCGACCACCACTCCCCACGGAATCGCTATGCGATGCTTTGTTCATGTTGCCTCCGGTGACGACTGCGGGTGTCAGCGCAAATTTCGGGTGAGTTCGACTGCGCCGCCCTGGGTTTCGAGCCACGCGAGGAAGGTGGCCAGCCCGCTGTCCCGGTCCACGACCGGGGCGTAGCCGAAATCGCGGCTCGCGGCGGCGGTGTGGTAGGTCGCGCTGCGCGTCATCAGCGCGACGGCGTAGCGCGACAGCGGCGGCGACCAACGCGTCGCGACAGCCGGTATCCGCCAGATAGTTTCGATGACATGCACTACGGCGTTGATCACCGTGGGGTTCGGCTTCCTGCTCGGCGGCTGATAGCCGAGATCAGTGGCCACCGCGCCGAGGAACTCCCAGACATTGGTCTTCTCGGCATCGGCGAGGAAGTAGGCCTTGCCGCCCACCGCGTCCGAGGCCGCCGCCTTGACGCACGCCTCGACGATGTTGTCGACGTGGCACAGCGAGGCGTACACGGTGCGGCCGAACGAGATGTCCGGCAGTTTCCCGGTGCCGGTCTTGCCGAGCAATCGCACGATCGGACCGGATCGGTCGCCCGCGCCCCAGATCGCCCGCGGCCGCAGCGCGCAGGTGGTGAATCCCGCGGTGTTCGCGGCCAATACGGCGCGCTCGGCCGCGGCCTTGGTCTCCGAGTACAGGTTCAGGTAGCGCCGCGGATAGGGGACCGACTCGTCGACGTCGAGCTGATCGCCGCCGTCGTAGTCCATCAGCGCACTGGGGCTGGAGATGAACACGAAGCGGGACGCGCCGCCGCGCTGCGCCGCGTCGAGGAGCCGTTCGGTCGCTCGAACGTTTTCGTCCCAGAACTGTTCCCGGGTTCCGCGTTCGTCGACTCGGGCGGCGCTGTGGAACACGATGTCGACGCCGTTGGTCGCGGCGACCAACGATGCCTGGTCGGTGAGATCGCCGTAGACCAGCTGCACGCGATCGACGTCGTCGCCGAGGTCGGCCAGATTGCTGGCGCGCCGCACCAGGATCGACACGTCGTGCTCGCCGTCGCGTACCAGCCTGCGCACCAGCGCGCCGCCGAGGAACCCGGACGCACCGGTCACCAATATCTTTGTCATCGCGTCTCCTGCGTTCGCCACCAGGTCATTCCGAAGATCTGCGTCAGCACGGCCGTCTCGACGGGGGAGCGCCCCGAATTCTCGGCCGCCCGGAGCGCGGGCCGGATTTGCGCCGCGTGCACGACGACGCTGAGGAACGCGTCGATCCACCACGCGGCGCGCAGCACCCGGTTCTCGGGCACCCGATCCGTCGCGACCGCGGCGACCCCACCGGCCAGGTACACCCAGCCGAGCACGGGAATCGCCCGCAGCGCCGTCGTTTTCGCGTTCACGCGGTCGCACCGATCTGCTTGGTCGCCCACTGCGCCAGTTGCTCGCGGCCGATCTTGGCGTTGTGCCGGATGTCGACCGGGAACCCGGGATGCACCAGGAAGTCCGTGATCGCACTGGTGAGTTCGAACTCCGCCCCGCGTGCCCGCAGCGCGGCCCCGACCGCCGCGCCGTCGGCATCGGACGCCACTTCGAAGCACAGCACGGGCCGCTGCGCACCGCGCGCGCCGACGCCGACCAGCGCCGTGCGGGCAACGCCGGTAACGGTATTGAAGATCTGCTCGACCTGGACCGTGAACATCGGCCCGGCGGCGGTGTCGACCCGCTGACTCTTGCGCCCGCAGAACCAGATCCGGCCCTCGTCGTCGATCCAGGCGAGATCGCCGGTGCGATGCCAGATCCGGTCGCCGTCGACGATCTTGCCCTGCCGGTTGGCTGCTTCCGGCCAGTAGTAGTGCGTGCTGACGTTCGGACCCGCGACGACGAGTTCGCCGATGCCGCGCGACTGTTCGAGCTCGCCTGTCAGTTCGTCGACCCGTGCCCAGCTCGGGATCGGATCATCGGTGATGGCGATGATCCTGGCCTCGATCTTGTCGGCGGGCCGCCCGATGCAGGTGCCCGCACCCTGATGCGTGCGCGCCACCAGACCGCTGAACAGCTCCCGGGATTCGATGAGCGACATCGGCAATGCTTCGGTCGACCCGTATCCGGCGAAGATCAGCACGTCCTCGGTCAGCACCTCGCGCAGCCCGGCGATGCACCAGTCCGGCACCGGCGCGCCGCCGGAATAGATGCTGCCCAACGTCTTCAGCTCGGTCGGCTGCTGTTCGAGATGGCGCAGCAGCGGAATCAACAGGGCGGGCGAGGCGAACATCGTCCGCACGCCGAACTTCTCGATCGCGTGCGCGACATGCGCCGGATCGGTGGAGCCGACCTTGCTCGGGATCAACGGCGGTAGCACGCACCGGGATCCGAGCAACAGATCGAGAATTCCGACCAGCGGCAACGTGATCAGCGAGGTCTCCGGTGCCACCTCGCCGCGAGCGGTGTGCACCTGGTCGATCATCGACCCCAGATTGCCGTGGGTCAGCTCGACCGCCTTGGCGGGACCGGTACTGCCCGTGGTGAATCCGATGACGAGCACGTCGTCCGCGACGGCGGGCACCCGCTCCGGTGCGACGCCGGACGGTGTCCGGCCCCACGCCGCCAGCCGCTCGCCCCGCCAGAACCACCGCTTGCCGACGGTCACCGTGGTGCGCACCTTGCGGAAACTGCGCCGGAACAACACCCGCACAGCATGCGCGGGCGGAATACCGATGAACGCCTCCGCCTCGACCGCGCGCAGGCAGTGCACCATCTTGCGCAGACCCATGCCCGGATCGATCACTACCGGCACGGCGCCGATCTTCATGAGCCCGAACAGGATTGCGTACAGCTCCGGGCTCGGCAGCACCAGCACGATGGTGCGGGTGCCCGAGCCGACCCCGGCCGCGATGAGCCGTTCGGCGATGGTCTCGGACCAGTCGTCGAGCTCGCGGTAGGTGATGTGCCGATAGGACGGCAGATCGCCCGAGGTCGTCGCGTCCGGGTAGATGACCGCGTCCCGATCCGGTTCCGTGCGCGCGAACGCACGGAACCGGTCGATGGCCGCCCAATAGGTCGCCGAGGTCACGCAGCCGCCCCGGCGGGCGCGGGCAGCCGGTACAGCACCGCCGCCGCCGACGGGCCCGCCCCTGCCGCGACGAACAGCACCTGGGTGTGCTCGGCCAGGGTGTCCTGGCCGATGGCCCGGTCGTAGGCCTGGGTCAGCGACGCGGTGTGCGGGTCGCCGTAGGCGAGATCCGGTGTGCGCACCGAATTCTGGTCGATACCAAGGGCATCGGCCAGCCGCTTCGGGAACCCCGGAGTCGGCGTCGAGGCGATCAGCGCGATACCGCTCGGATCGGTGATCTCGGCCAGTGCGACACCTGCCGCCTCGACCGCCGCCTCGAGCAGTCGATCCTCGAAGCCCGGCTCGCGCTCGACGGTCATCAGGCCGCGGCCTGCCGTGCCCATCGTCGCGGTGTCGACGTAGGCCTCGACGGCCGCGCTGCCCTCGCCTGTCACCGTATGCACCTTGCCGAAGCCGACCGGATCATCGGTGCGCTCCAGCAGCAGCGCGGCACCCGAAGTGGTGTAAGGGAATTCGTCATCGGCCGCATACCGCAGCAGCGACGGGTGGGTGTCGCCGGAGACGATGAGCACGTGCTCGGCGCTGCCGGTCTCCAGGATGGCGGTGGCCACCTGCACTGCGTTGAGCACGCTGGTCGCGCCGTTCATCAGGTCGAACGAGAAGGTCCGCGGATCGTCCTTGGCGTACTCCAGGCCGATGCCCGCCGCCTTCTGGATCAGCGCCGAGACGGCGGGCTCGACCGTGTTGTAGTCGCGGAAGATGCCCGCGTTGATGACCACGCCGACCTGGTCGGGGCGAACCCCGGCCCGCTCCAGGCTCTGCCGCGCCGCTCGACCGCTGTGCTCGACGACACTGTGGGTGTCGCTGGTGCGGCTGATGCTGGTGGATTTGATGCGTACGCCCATGGCAGACCTCAGACCTTCAGCGACGAGATGGTGGTGGACAGGTAGCCGGCCACGATTCCGGAGGCGGCGGGAATCATCAGCAGCTTCGAGCCCGCCGGGATTTTCTGGTCGCTCAGCTGATCGTGCAGAACGATGAAATGCGAAGTGGTGGAGGTGTTTCCATACTTCTCGATGACCCGCAGATCCGGCGGCATCGGGCTGCCGAGCTCGCGTTCGGCGATGGCGTTCATCCACGGAATCGCGGCCGCGCCGAACTGGTGATGGACGATGTAGTCGAACTCCTCGTCGGCGAAGGTGCGCCCCAGCTTTTCCAGGTGATTCTTCAAGCTGTTGGAGCCGAAGACGAAGCGGTCCTCGTTGTGCATTTTGCGGTTGTCGGTGTAGAGCGCAATCCCCTGGCTCTTGTCGCTGGGCATGCCGAGGCACAGGTTCGCGTACTCCGCGGCGGTCACCAGTTCGATGTAGTGGATCTTGTCGTTGTCGTCGACCGCCTGGTCCAGCACGACCGCGGCACCCGAGTCGCCCACCGACAGCGACGCGAACTGCGGATCGTATTTCGCGGAAATCTCCTCGGCCGCGGTGTCGGCGATCGGAGTAATGGCCTCACCGCTGACCACCATGCCGTTGCGCACCGCACCGGAGCGGATCATCCGGTCCAGAATGTAGGTGCCGGTGAGCATCCCGGCGCAGGCGTTCGACACGTCGAAGGTAATGGCGTTCTTCGCTCCGATAAGGCCGCTTATCGAACTCGCGAAGGACGGCTCCATGTACATGCGGGTGGCGTGGTTGCTCCGCGTGATGGAGGTGGAGATGATCACGTCGAGCTCGGCCGCTTCGTACCGCGACCTGGACAGACAGTCTTCCGCGGCCTTGATGGCGATCGCGAAGGAGTCCTCGTAGCTGTCCGGGTTCGTGTCGTGCACCCGGCGTTCCTTCACTCCGGTAATTTTTTCGAGATCGAAAGACGGCGGTTCCTTCAGGCGGGAGAGCAGCTCCTGGGTGGTAACGATATTCGAAGGCAGATAGGCGCCGATGGATTCGAATCGAGAATGCGACACTCGCGCTCCTGAAATCGTGGAAAGAAAACGGTTCCGGATCGTCTCTGATCGTCGGTGCGACGGACACTACCCGACGGTAACTAGAAACGCCTATGGCTCAGATATGGCGGCGAGAGGCGGTGTGGAAGTACATGTTCCGTGAAGTATCACTAACTGGTGATCGACTGGCTATGGCGGGATGGTAGTGCCCGTGCGGGTCGAATATCGCGGGTCGCCAATGGTTTTCGGGTGTGGTGTCCGCGCGCGCCCCAGTGTGGTGTGGCGCCGCGCCATCACGAACTGGCGAATGTTCAGCTAACATATTGGCTCAGCGGAATGATGGGTGCCACGCCCTGGCGATGTGAGTGACTTCACTGCGAGTCGTGCAATTAGATACCGTTCGGTCTCGCGAAGGGTCGTTCTCGTACAACTCTGAACTATGTTGCGGCCGAACAGCATCCACGCACAGCGCGCGACGGCAACAGGGCAAGACATCCCATGATTCGTCCGGCTGTGTCGGCGCAACTGTCTGGGTCGTAGGCTGGGAACGCACGCCGCCTAACCAAGGAGAGAGCGATGACAACCGCTGCGGAGCACATCGATGTGCTCATCGTCGGCGCCGGGCTGTCCGGCATCGGCGCGGCCTACCACCTGCAGCGGGCGTTCCCGCGGCGCACCTACGCGATCCTGGAGGGCCGCGAGTCGATCGGCGGCACGTGGGATCTGTTCCGCTATCCCGGAATTCGCTCCGACTCCGACATGTACACCCTCGGCTACCGATTCAAGCCGTGGCTGGGTGACAAGTCGATCGCCGACGGCGACGCCATCCTCGACTACGTGCGCGGGACCGCCGCCGAGCACGGCATCGACCGGCACATCCGCTTCCAGCACCGGGTGCTGCGCGCCGAATGGTCTACGGCGGACAACCGCTGGACCGTGCGGGCCGAGCACGCCGACACCGGCGAAACCGTCACGCTCACCGCCGATTTCCTGCTCTCCTGCACCGGCTACTACCGCTACGACGAGGCATACACGCCGGACTTCGCGGGCACCGAGCGCTTCGCCGGACCCATTGTGCACCCGCAGTTCTGGCCCGCGGACCTGGACTACGCGGACAAGAAGGTGGTGCTGATCGGCAGCGGCGCGACCGCGGTCACCCTGGGGCCCACGCTCACCGAGCAAGGCGCGCACGTCACCATGCTGCAGCGCAGCCCGAGCTACATCGTGTCCAGGCCCGCCAGGGACAACCTCGCGATGAAGGCGCGCCGCTATCTGCCGCCGCGCGCGGCCTACGCGGTGGTCCGTGCCAAGAACGTGGCCTTCTCGACGACGATGTACGAACTGAGCCAACGGTATCCGGCCTGGATGCGCGAACGCATCCGCGGCCTCCAGCAACGCTGGCTGCCGCCCGGTTACGACATCGACACGCATTTCACGCCGAGCTACAACCCCTGGGACCAGCGACTCTGCCTGGCCCCCAACAACGATTTCTTCCGCGCCATCCGCAAGGGCAAGCTGGATATCGTCACCGATCGGATCGAGACGTTCACCGAGACCGGCCTGCGCCTGGCCTCCGGTGCCACGCTGGATGCCGACATCATCATCACCGCAACGGGATTGAACCTGGTCGCGTTCGGCGGCATCGATCTGGTGGTGGACGGGCGGACGGTCACGCTGTCGGACAGCATGGCCTACAAGGCGATGATGCTGTCGGATGTGCCGAACTTCGCGTACATCATCGGCTATACCAACGCGTCCTGGACGTTGAAGGCGGATCTGGTGTCCGAGCACGTGGTTCGATTGCTGAAGCGGATGGACGCGCGCGGCTACGCGCGCTGCACGCCGGTGCGTGATCCGTCGGTCGGCGTCGAATCGCTGTTCCTGAACTTCAATCCCGGCTATGTGCAGCGCGCCGCGAGCCATTTCCCGATCCAGGGCGACCGGGCGCCGTGGCGGTTACGCATGAACTATCTGCGCGACCTGATCACACTGCGGCACAAGTCGGTCGCCGACGCGGCGCTGAGTTTCGAGCGGGCCGGGCGCACCGAGCCGGTGGCGGCTCGCGACTAGGCCTCGGTGATCACCGAAGAACGGGCCCTGGCAATGTGTTCCAGCACGGTCGCGGCGTGTTCGTCGAATCGCTCGCGGGGGACCGGGATCTCGCCGTCCAGCCAGGGCCGGTAGAGGTAGGCCAGCGCGCCGAAGATGGCGCTGGCGTTGAGTGCGTTGTCGTGCTCGTCGGGCGCGGTTGTCGAGTAATCTCCGGCGCCGATCGTCAGCGCGATCGGCGCCGTGAATAAGCCGATGAGTTCGTTGGCGCGTGGCATCAGCACCGGCGTGGCTTGCGATTCGACGAACATGATGCGGCCGCGGCGGCGATCCTCGGTGAGGTAGTCGGTGAAGACGCCGACCAGGTGGCGGAACATGGCGTCGCGTTCGATCGGCGCGGTGGGTAGTGCGTCGAGTAGTCGGTCGCGTGCGCCGAGCACGACGGTGTCCAGCACGGTGGTGAGCAGCGCGTCCAGGTTCGGGAAGCTCTCGTAGAAATAGCGCTCGGTCAGCCCGGCCTGCCTGCACACGCCGCGCATCGACGTCTCGGCGGCGCCGATGGTGGCCATCAGTTCGGTGCAGGCCTCGATGAGCTGCTCGCGGCGTCCGGCGACCCGATCGGCGGGTGACAGTCCGCGCCAGCGGCGCATGCCGGGGATGGACCCGTCGTCTTCGGCGACCATGGCGTCATCCTCTCACAAGCGCATTGTTGACATCAGATGATGTTGACAGCACTCGATGTCATCAATAAGTTTGCCTGGATGCTGGTGCTTTCCGGCCAGGGGTGTTGGGCTTCGCCGATCAGAGATGAGGGATGCGAGATGGGCTCTACCGTCTATGCCGATCAGGCGCACGCGATCAACGCACGCGACGTCACCTTCGACTTCGACACGGTGCCGATGCACTACATCCCCGGCGAGGTGATGGCGACCCACATCATCAACGTGATGCACCTGGTGTTACCCGAGGGGGAGCGGGCCATGGCGCAGGCGCTGGCCGAGGCATTACCGCTGATCGAGGACGAGCGGCTGCGCGAGGAGGTGCGCGGGTTCATCGGGCAGGAGGCCATGCATGCGAGTTCGCACGAGCTGGCCCGCGACCAGCTGGAGCGGCTCGGCCTGGATGTGCGCCCGATGGTGGATCGTGTTGCGTGGCTTGTCGATCGGGTGCTCGGCGACAACGGGCTGTCCGGTCGCGCCAAGCACGCGTGGCTGTGCGAGCGGCTCGCCCTGTTCGCGGGGATGGAGCACTACACCGCCGTCATCGGCGAATGGCTGCTGACCAACGACACTTTCGCGGCGAAGGGGATGCATCCGGCGATGCTGGATCTCATCCGCTGGCACGGCGCCGAAGAGGTCGAGCATCGCAGCGTGGTCTACGACGCGTACATGTATGTCGACGGTGGCTACGGCCGCAAGGCTCGGCAGGCGGTGATCGCGAGCACGGGATTGCTTGCGCTGTTCGTTATTTCGGGCGGCTATCTGTTTTACAAGGACCCCTCGCCACACAAGGGCAGATGGTGGCCGCTACAGCTGGTCAGTGCCTCGCTGCGCGGGGTGGTGCCCAGCGTCACCACCTTCTTCACCGAGATTCCGCGTTACCTGCGGCCGGGATTCCACCCCACACAGCTGGGACCGATGGACAACGCGCTGCGATACCTCGCGCAGTCGCCCGCGGCCCGGGCGGCCGGCGCGTGACGGCCGTGGAAGAGGGCTATCGGCCGGGACCCGGCTTGCGCATGATCGCCTCGGCGGCAGATGCGTACAAGCGAGTCTTCACCGAAAGCAGTACGGCGCAAATACTTTCGCGGCCGCAGCCGGTGCGGCACTCCGGGTACGACTTCGCGGTCGCCATTGATCGGATCGAAACGGAAGCCGACGGCGTGGTGAGCCTGGTGCTCACCGACCCGGACGGCGCGCTGCTACCGGCCTGGACGCCGGGTGCGCATCTGGACGTGGTTCTCCCGTCGGGACGTCAGCGGCAGTACTCGTTGAACAGCGACCCAGCCGATCGGCGGCACTATCGAATCGCGGTGCGCTACATCGCCGAGGGTGGCGGCGGGTCGAGGGAGATCCACGAGCGGCTACGCGTCGGCGACCGGCTGTCGGTGCGCGGGCCACGCAACGCGTTCGCGTTCATCGAGGCGCCGCAGTACCTGTTCGTCGCCGGTGGCATCGGGATCACGCCGATCCTGCCGATGGTGGTAGCGGCCGAGCGAGCCGGAACACCTTGGCGGCTCATGTATTTGGGGCGCTCACGCGCGCGGATGCCGTTCCTGTGCGAGCTGGCGCTGCTGACCGGTGGTGACGTGGTGGTGCGCCCGGACGACGAGTTCGGCATGCCCAACCCGCGGATGATCTTCGAGCAGACCCCGACCGGCGCGGCGGTATATGTTTGCGGCCCACCGCCTTTGGCCGAGGCGGCGCGTGCCGTGCTGTCACTGCACGACCCGACGGCCTCGCTGCACACCGAACGGTTCTCACCGACGCCGGTCCGCGATGGCGTGCCGTTTCGTATTCGACTGCGCCGCAGCGGCACCGAAGTCGAGGTGGCGGCCGACGAGTCCGCGCTCGCCGCGATCCGGCGGCAGCTACCCGGCGTCGCCTACTCCTGCCAGCAGGGCTTCTGCGGCACCTGCCGCACCGGCGTGGTGGCAGGCGAGGTCGATCATCGTGACCGGTTCCTGCACGACAACGAACGCGACCGCGCGATGCTGACCTGTGTATCCCGTGCCCGCGGCACGGAACTCGAATTAGACCTGTGAACTCGGCGACCAATGTTGCTCGCCGAGTGCGCGGGGCCGGCTAGTCGCTGGCCATCCGAGTTCGCACACCTGCCCGAGACTTCACACTCCCACCATGCGTCGGATGGGGATGTGATGGGCGGAGCGGGTGTGCGAACTCGGATCAGGGGCCGGGGAAGATGCCGGGCAGTTTCATCGCGTACTCGAGGTCGGTGCGGGTGCCGAGTGTGGTCAGGAGCACGCGGATCATCGTAAGTCGTGCTTCGGCAACCGTTTCCGCGTCGGGCTCGCCGCCGGGCGCGCTCCCCGCGGAGATGCGGTAGACCACGTATTCGCAGACGTGCAGTGCGGCATCGAGATCCAGCGGGCTCGGCACGGGACGACCCAGTTCGGTGAATGTCGCCCGAACAAGCGCACGGATATCCTCCAGGGCCCGTTCGCGATACGCCGACACCGGCGAGCCGGGGTCGTGTAGCTCGGCGAACAGCGGGCGCAGCATCGCGCCGTGGCCGCCCGCCCAGTCCAGATAGGCGTCGATCAGTCGAATGCCCAGCTCGACGGGCTCATCGGTGCCCGTCAGCGCCACCCGAATGCCGTCGACCAGCCCGTCGTTGGACGTGTTGAGCAGGACGTGCAACGGCTCTGTCGCGTTGCCGAAGTAGCGATAGAAGGTGGGCCGGGCGAGACCGGCCTGCTCGATGATCTGCGCGACGCTCGAGCCGCGGGACCCGTGCCGGGTGAACACCGCCGCGGTGGCGAGCACGATCCGCGCGCGAACCTCCTCGGCCTGCTCCTGCGTCTGCGGCGGCCTACCCCGCCGGGTCGTCGCCTCGGTCATGGCGCCGCGTGCGCGACATGGTGCTGCCTCACAGCCGGCAGCCGGTCATGTCTGTGTTCCATGACGAAGAGCTTGACATGAGGCGTGGCACGCCTATTAATCTAACACTAGTGTTCAGTTAAAGGTGGATGGCTTCCGATCATCCCGAGGAGAGGGCCCACATGACGACCGCCTCCCAGCTCGCCGCGGCAGACGCGTTGCCATCGTCGCTGGTCGAGCCGCTGCTCGACCGGGCGGTCGCGGGCGGCGCGCCCGCGGTCGAGGTGTTCGCGCCCGCCACCGGACGCAAGATCGCCGACCTGCCGCAGTCCTCGGTCGCCGATATCGACCGGGCGTTCGCGACCGCCCGCGGCGTGCGGCAGGAGTGGGCCCGCCGCCCGATCCGCGAGCGCGCCGCGGTGCTGCGCCGCTTCCACGACATCGTGCTGGCCGAGCAGGACGTCATCCTCGACATCGTGCAGACCGAGACCGGCAAGTCGCGCGCGCACGCCTTCGACGAGGTCGGCGATGTCGCGGTCAATGCCAGGTACTACGCGCGGGTCGCGGCCAAGCTGCTGGCCACCCGCAAGCCGCGCGGCGTGCTGCCGGTGCTCACCCAGGTCGACGTGCGGCACCGGCCGAAGGGCGTCGTCGCGGTGATCTCGCCGTGGAACTACCCCCTCGCGCTGGCCGCCTCCGACGCACTGCCAGCCCTGGTCGCGGGCAATGCCGTGGTCGCGCGACCGGACAACCAGACCGCGCTCACCGCGCTGTGGGCGATCGACGCCGCCGAACGCGCCGGACTGCCGAAAGGGTTGTGGCAGGCGGTGCTCGGGCGCGGTTCGGTGATCGGCCACGAGGTGATCGGGCGCGCGGACTTCGTCGACTACACCGGTTCCAGCGCGACCGGCCGCACCATCGCGCAGCAGGCGGGGGAGCGGCTCATCGGCTACTCGCTCGAACTCGGCGGCAAGAACCCCTTGGTGGTGCTCGCCGACGCCGACGTGCCGAGGGCCGCCAGGATCGCCATCCGCGCCTGCTTCGCCTCGGCGGGGCAGCTGTGTGAATCGATGGAGCGAATCTATGTGCACGACAAGGTGTATGACCAGTTCGTCGCCGAATTCATCGAGCACGTCCGGGGAATCACGCTCGGCGGTGGGCTGAGCTACGACAACGACATGGGCTCGTTGACCTTCCCGCGCCAATTGGACACGGTCCGTTCGCATGTCGACGACGCGGTGGCCAAGGGTGCCACGGTGCTGGCCGGCGGCCGGGCGCGACCCGATCTCGGGCCGTACTTCTACGAGCCGACGGTGCTGAGCGGCGTGCGGTCCGGTATGACCGTGTACCGCGAGGAGACTTTCGGTCCGGTCGTCTCGATCTACCGCGTCGGCAGCGACGACGAGGCGGTCGAGCAGGCCAACGACACCGCGTACGGTCTCAATGCCAGCGTCTGGACCAAGGACATCGGCCGTGGTCGCGAGGTCGCGGCGCGGATCAATGCCGGTTCGGTGAACGTCAACGAGGGCTTCATCGCGGCCTGGGGCAGCGCCGACGCGCCGTCGGGCGGGCTCGGCATCTCCGGCACCGGGCGCAGGCACGGTGCCGAAGGACTGCTGAAGTACATCGACACCCAGACCATCGCGGTGCAGCGGATGTTGCCGATCGCGCCGCTGCCCGGCATGTCCGAGGAGCTGTGGGCCAAGACCATGACGTTGTACTTCGGCGTCATGAAAACACTGCGCCAGAAGTAACTTTCCGCGAAATCGACAGGGATAGGGGACGGATGAAACTCGACACGGTTGCGGGCAAGAAGGTTCTCGTCACGGGTGCCGCGATGGGCCTCGGCAAGCTGTTCGCCGAGCGGGCGGTGCGCGAGGGCGCGGCCGCGGTGGTGCTGTGGGACATCAACGAGGTCGCGCTGAAGGAGACCGCCAACGAGCTCACCGGGCTCGGCGGCACCATTCACCACTTCGTGGTCGACGTGTCCGCGCCGGACGCCATCGCCGAGGCGGCGGAGTCGGTCCGCGCCGAGGTGGGCGGCATCGACGTGCTGGTCAACAACGCCGGCATCGTGCGTGGCAACAACTACTTCTGGGATACCGAGAACCGCGCCGACATCGAGAAGACGATGGCGATCAACGCGCACGCCCCTATGTACGTCACCCTCGAATTCCTGCCCGCGATGGTGGCCGGTTCGACCGAGGCGCGGGTGCTGACCATCGCGTCTTCGGCTGGGCTGGTGTCGAATCCGCGGATGAGCGTCTACGCGGCCTCCAAGTGGGCGGCACTCGGCTGGTCCGACTCGGTGCGCATCGAGCTGGAGCAGGCGGGCCACGAGCACGTCAAGGTCACCACCGTCTGCCCGACCTACATCAACACCGGAATGTTCGACGGCGCAAAGGGTTTCCTGTTCACCCCGATCCTGGAGCAGGACGAGGTGGTCGACACCTCATGGCGCGCGATGAAGAACGGCAACCCGCTGGTGATCCTGCCGTGGACCTCGCGCCTCAACAAGGTGTTGTCCGGCATCCTGCCCATCAAGCTGCGCGACCTGTTCCTGAATACGGTCGGCGTCTACCACTCGATGGACGAATTCACCGGTCGCAAGAAGTAGGGACTACCTGGCGGGCCTGGTGCCGATGACGACCGTGGCGTAATGCTCGTCGGATTCGGCGACGCGGCCCGCGAGTCCGTGTTCGGTCAGCACCTCGAGGGCGACCGGCGCCTGCGCCTCGCTGGATTCGATCAGGAGGTGACCGCCGGGGGCGAGCCAGGTCCGGGCGGCCGCGGCGACGCGGCGGAAGATGTCCAAGCCGTCGGGCCCGCCGTCGAGGGCGGTGCGCGGCTCGTGGTCGCGGGCCTCCGGCGGCAGCTGCGCGATCTTGCCGGACGGGACGTATGGGGTGTTGGCGAGCAGGATGTCGATGCAGCCGTGCAGTTCCTCGGGCAGCGGCTCGACGAGGTCGCCCTGGTAGACCGGTGCGCCGATCGGGGTGAGGTTGCGGCGGGCGCAGTCCACGGCGACCGGGTCGATGTCGGCGGCGGCGAGGGTCACCGGGGTGTGCTCGGCGGCCAGCATCGTGGCCAGTGCCAGACCCAACGCGCCTGAGCCGCAACACAAATCGACGACAACCAAGTGACGGCTGCTGGCCCGAGCCAAGTCGGCCGCCGTCTCGACGAGGAAGGCGGAGCGTTGGCGCGGTACGAAAACGCCCGGCGCCACCGCGACCCGCAACCCGTGGAATTCGGCCCAGCCGAGCAGATATTCGAGGGGGGTGCCGGAGACTCGCCGCGCCACCAGCGCGTCGAGCTCCGCGGCGGTCGCCGCGGCGGCGATGAGCAGGCGGGCCTCGTCCTCGGCGAAAACGCAGCCTGCCGCGCGTAAGGCCGCGACCACCTCGGTACTAGCTGCCATCACCCGGACATCCTGCCGTGCGTGGTCGCGATCGAGCCACCGAATTTTTCCGAGACCTCGCCCCCGGGACCCGCGTGTGTCGTGCGGATCCCGGGGGACAGCGCTGACCTCAGCGCGAGGTGTCCAACTCGAACGTGCGGGTGGCGTCGAGGTAGATGCCGCGCTGGGACTGCCTGGCCGGCGGCGGCAGCTGGGAGACCAGCTGTTCGAGCGAGGTGGTCGCGCCGACCACCTGGGTGCCCGCCACGATGAAGTCGGCGACCGCGCGCCGAATGTGGTTGGGCGAGGTGACCACCACCGCGCTCGTCGCGCCGACATCACGCAGCATCTTGGTGCTGAACAGGGCGTTCTGCACGGTCGACCCGGCGCGGCCCTCGACATTGATCCGGTTCGGCGGCACACCGTGGCCGATCAGCCAGCCTGCCATCGCGTCCGCCTCGGTGATCCCGTTCTGCGGGTTGCCGCCGGTCACCACGATGGGCGACAGCGGCGCGGCAATCGACTGCAACCAGGCCGCGGTCAACCGGTTCACCAGCTCGGGGCGCAGCGCGCCGTCGGGCAGCAGGCCGTAGCCGAGGACGACGATGCCGGTCTGCGGCCCGATGAGGGCGGGTAGCGGATTCGGCAGGGTGCCGACGGCCGCGCCGATAGCGTTGAGCACGTTGGTGGTGCCCGCGGCCATGCGCGGATCGACGACGTTGAGCCGGGCCATCGCGTCGGCGAGGGCAGGCAAGTCGCCCGCGTAGTGCGACCAGATGGCCTGCAGCGAGAGGGCGTCGGCGTCGCCGGGGTCGGCGCCGATGAGGTTGCGGAGGTCGGCGCGTCCGGCGACATCGTTGCCGTCGGTGAAGTTGCGCTGGGCGGAGTTGTAGAGAGCGTCGGTCTCACCGGCGTGCGCCGGGACGCCGGCTAGGCCGGTGACGATGGTGGCCGCGAACAAGGTCGCGGCCAGCTGTTTCCAGTGCCTCGATATCTTCACTACAGTCGACACCTTTCCGCGAAATGCTGTGGGCATGGCCGGGTGACCGGCAAAGAGCGGGTAGGGCACGTGCTGGCAGTTAGCCGTGGGCAAGCATGATCACGATACGGCGGCGTGATCTGGAAATCGGGTATTTGCCGGGGGGATTCTGCGGCTTATTTGCGGCATCGGGACAAACCGGGCGAGGCTTCTCGGGCGCGATCACCACGGCGCATCGCGTCCCCGATAAGGTGTGACAACGTGGATACCGTTTCGCTGACCGGCAAGGAACTCGCCGCCGCCATCAACGCCGACACCAAGCAGCGCGCCGCCGCGCGTACCGAGGCGGGCGCCGCGCCGCGCCTGGCCCTGATCGTGGCGAACGACGACCCGGCGAGCGCCTGGTATGTGAACTCGCTGCGCAAGGCCGCCGAACGGCTCGGAATCGCTTGCGACACCGTCGATCTCGGCGCCGACGCGAGCGCGGACACGATCCGCGCGGAACTCGCGGCGCGCAGCGCGGACCGCGCGACCGACGGGATCATGCTGCAGACACCGCTGCCCGCGGGCATCACCCTCGAAGACGTCAGCTCCGCGATCGCCGCGCCCAAGGACGTCGACGGCGTGAGCCCGCTGTCGCTCGGGCTGCTCGCGTCCGGTCTCGACGGCTTCGTCGCCGCGACCTCCGAGGCGGTGGTCGAGTTGCTGAAGCATCACCAGATCCCGCTGTCCGGTCGGCATGTCGCGGTCGTCGGTCGCTCCAAC
Organism: Nocardia sp. NPDC051052; assembly: GCF_044456045.1. NCBI lineage: Bacteria > Bacillati > Actinomycetota > Actinomycetes > Mycobacteriales > Nocardiaceae > Nocardia > Nocardia sp. NPDC051052. Next base: position 719,446 of record NZ_JBITFL010000002.1, on the reverse strand, counting down.
GTGGTCGGCAAGCCGCTCGCGCAGCTGTTGCTCGCCGAAAACGCCACTGTCACCATCTGTCACTCGCGGACCACCGACCTGCCCGCCGTCACCTCCGTTGCCGACGTCGTCGTCGCAGCAGCAGGCCGCATCGGCCTGGTCACTGGCAAGCACGTGCGCGAAGGCGCGGTGGTCGTCGACGTCGGCACCAACGAGGCGACCGACGGAAGCATCGTCGGCGATGTCGACGCCGACTCCGTGCGCGGCAAGGCCGCAGCGCTGAGCCCGGTCCCCGGCGGAATCGGTCCGGTCACCACCGCACTGCTCATGCGCCACGTGGTCATCGCCGCGGAGAACTCCGCTAACTGAAGATCGGCAGCGGCCGAACTCAACTCCGCCACAATCGATTCCGGTCGCCCCGGAAAAGATTTCGCGCCCCGGGGCCAGCCGTCACCTGTTCACCCCCACAGGCCCCCCATACCCTCCACAGGACCTCTACCTCCTGTGAAGGGTATGGACGCTCTGTGAATCTCCTTTGAACCCCGGTTCGCAGCCTGCTTTTGTCGAAAGAGCTCGAGAACAGCACCACAGCCAGATGACCACCTCCGGAGCTGGACGTTGCGCGCCTGACCGGTGACTAAAGCCGGGGACCCCACCTGACGTGCTCAGCACTACTTCACGGGAAAACGTGGATAGGTCTTCAGCTTCCTCTGGACTGTTCACCTTTGGAGTCCTAAGTAGCACTTGCCCGGGTCGGTGCACCTTGACGGGGATCTCTGGGTGTAGTTGCCCGGTCGGTGCACATTTACGGGGATCTCTGCGTGTACTGATCCGGATTCGTGTACTGAGAGACCTCCGAGGGTCTACTGGCCCTGAGGTTTTCGACTGGTTCGTGGGATGACCGGAGTGGTGCTGGGCACGTGAGGTGGGGTCCCCGGCCTTAGTTATCGGTCAGGTGCGTGGTGTCGGGTTCCAGCGTGGTCATCTGGCTGTGGTGCTGTTCTCGAGCGCTTTCGAAAGAGTGAGCACGTCGCGTGGTGTTTTCGGGGCTGCTGGGTGTCGGATGCGCACTGTTTGTTCGGATGCTCACCGTTTGTGTGACCCGCACACTAGGTATAGGGGTTGTGCGGGTCGCAGAAACGGTGAGCGGCTGACAGAGGGTGTGTGTCCATGCTGAGCGACACCCGGGGTGGCGCTATCGGCGAAATCTGCACCCTCAGTCGGAGTGCGCGCTCGAAATAGGGACTGGAGTCGGTGCGGATTCTGAGAGGGTGCGCGGATTTTGCGCCGTGGGGTCGGCGCGCAAATGGTCGAGCGCATTTCGGCCATCTCCTGGCGTCACCTTTGCGCAACTCTTGTGCGTCAGGTCACAGCATGAGTAGCATGCCACTCATCAAGTGAGACATGTTACTTAACTAGGTGGCATGCCATCGCAGCTTGTGGCTCTGTGCTGTGGAGGAAAGAAGATGGACCGTGCGATCCCCCGTACCGAGGGGGAAGTTATGCAGGCGAACGCAATCCGGAAGATCACCCGCCGGGTGGTGCCGTTGCTGGTGATCGGCTACATCGTTAGCTATATCGACCGGATCAACGTCAGCTTCGCCAAGTTCGGCATGGAGGAGACGTTCGGCATGAGCGCGACCCAGTACGGGTTCGTGGCCGGCATCTTCTTCGTCGGATACGTGCTGGCCGAGGTGCCGAGCAACATCATCATGACCAAGGTCGGTGCCAGGATCTGGCTCAGCCGGATCCTGGTGACCTGGGGCATCGTCGCCGCGCTCACCGCGTTCGCGACCAACATCGAGATGGTCTACCTGCTGCGCTTCCTGCTCGGCGTCGCGGAGGCGGGCTTCTTCCCCGGCATCATCGTGTATCTCGCACGGTGGTACCCGAATGCCCAGCGCACCAAGGTGATTGCCACCGTGATGGTGGCCATCCCGGTGGCCAGCGTGCTCGGCAGCCCGCTCAACGGGTGGATTCTCGACACCTTCGGCGGCGCACTGGGCTTGGACGGCTGGCGCTGGATCTTCCTCGTCGGCGGCGTACCCGCGGTGATTCTCGGCGTGGTGTTCTTCTTCGCGCTCACCGAATCACCGGAAAAGGCGAAGTGGCTCAACGACACCGAACGCGCGTGGCTTAAGCAGACTCTGGACGCGGAGAACGCCGAACGCGCGCAGACGGCACCGGCCGGTCACCTCGCGGCGCTGCGCGACAAGCGGGTGATTGCCCTGTGCCTGGCCTACTTCCTGTTGCTGTGCGGCGCGTATCCGCTGGCCTACTGGATGCCGTCGGTGGTCAAGGAGGTCGGGCACGGGCTGAGCAGCTTCCAGATCGGGTGGCTCTCGGCGATACCGTTCCTGCTCGCCGCGATCGGGATGTACATCACTGGGCGGCTGGTCCGTAACGACCGTTCGTCGCGGCCGGTGTTGATCGCGCTGGCCATCTCGGTGGTCGCGTTCACGGTCACGGCGTTCGCGCTCGGGTCGCCGCTGCTCGCGTTCACCGCGATCACCGTCGCCACGATGGCCGCGCAGACGGCGAAACCGCTGTTCTGGTCGGTGCCGACGGCCTACCTGGCGGGCGCGGGCGCGGCAAGCGGTATCGCGCTGATCAATTCGCTCGGCAACGCGGCCGGGTTCGTCAGTCCCTACGCGTTCGGCTGGATCAAGGACGCGTCCGGCGGGCACACCAGCTTCGCCATCGCGGTGATGATCTTGGCCAATGTCGGCGCGCTGATCGTGGTCGGCGGCCTCGCCGTGCGGGCCAGGGCCCGCCGCGCCGCGGCAGTACCCGCTACCTGAGCGGCTATGCTGGGGAATCGTCCGAGGTCGGTGTGCCACGGGCGATTTCCCATTGCTCTCGCTTCATGAAGAGGTGCCTTGTCGCAGGACGCGGTAGACAGCAAGTCCGAGCAGATCGCTGCCGACATCCGGGACGCGATCCGGCAAGGGCGGCTCGAGCGCGGCATCCTCTATTCCTCCCGCGAGCTGGGTGAGCTGTTCGGCGCCTCGCGCACGCCGGTGCGTGAGGCGCTGCTGAAGCTGGCCGATCTGGGCCTGGTCAAGATCGAACGCAATCGCGGTGCGCGGGTGCTCGGGCAGGACGGGCGCGGCATCGTCGACCTGTGCAGCCTGCGGGTGCTGCTGGAACCGCCCGCCTGCCGCAATGCCGTCGCGGTGCTGACCAGCCGCGACGACGAAGCCATGCTGGCCGAATACCGGATCATGGAGCGCACGGCCGACGGCGGCGCCGAGTACTTCGCGGCCGACGAGCGGCTGCACGAACTGATCCTGCAGGCCAGCGGCAACCGGCGACTGGCCAAATTCGTCAATGAGCTGCGGCAGACGCTGGCGCTGGACGGCAGGCACAGTGTGCCGCGCTATCAGCCGGTCGATACCGCGCTGAAAGACCACTGGGACATCATCGAGGCGCTGCGCAAGCGCGATGGTGCCGGTGCCGAGCGCGCGATGCGCAAGCACCTGGTGCGCTCCGGCGATCTGCTCGTCGCGCACAGCAGCGACGACAACCGCGGCCTGGTCGCGGAATGGCGGCGCTGGGTCTCGGTGTCCGTGCCCGAGGGTGACCAAGTCACCTACTGACAGTTCTGTTCGGCACTGGATCGGTGTCACTCATATTTGAGTGTTGCATGCTACTCGCCATGAGTAGTATGTTGCAGGCACCAAGTGGGCTGCGATTCGGCAGCCCGGTCCGGCGAAGGGACATTCGGTGAATTCCAACTCGTATGCGACGTCCGTCGCCAGAGGAATCTGGGCGGCGGAGGTCGATCTGGTCGGGTACGTGCCATCGGTGAGCGTGGCACCCGTCATCACGGCGCTGGTGGACAGCAGCGGCGGCACGGCGGGCATCTCGGAGCGGGTCTTCCCGCTCTCCAGGGAAGAGGAGGCGGCCGGGTTGATCGGCGCGCTGCCGCTCACCGGGAAGCTGGGCGCGATTGTCATGCAGGACAACGGTTTCGGCAACGCGCTGACCGCGCTGACCACGTTCAACGTGGCCTACCACCTGCCGATGCTGATCGTGGCGAACACCCGCGGCGGGCTCGGCGAGTACAACTCGATGATCCACACGTTCAGCCAGCACGTGCCGCGCATGCTCGACCAATTCGGGATCCAGTCCTTCCAGATCGACCGGCGCAGCAGCCCGCAGGATTGGGAAGCGGTGGTCACCGAGGCAGGGGTGCACGCCCGGATGACCTTTCGGCCCGTGGTGGTGCTCGCGCACTTCTGGGCCACCGACGGTAAGGCGGCCTGATCGTGAAACGCATTGACGCCCTGCGGATTATCGCTACCCAGACGAGCGACCTGCCGGTAGTGGTGACCTGTGCCGCCTCCAGCCGAGAGCTGGCGGCGGTGGCGGATCGTCCGAATCATCTGTACCTGCTCGACGCGATGGGGCTGGCGGGTTCCGTGGCCACCGGGGTCGCGCTGGGCATCGCCGATACCGAGGTGCCGAAGGTGGTCGCGATCGAGGGCGACGGATCGCTGCTGATGAACCCGAATGTGCTTGCCACAGCGGGCTTTCTCCGCCCGTCGAAGCTGGTGATGGTGCTGCTGGACAACGGCGTGTACGGCGCGACGGCCAACCTGCCCACCTACGGTTCGCGAATCGACCTGGGGGAGTTGGCCTCGGCGGCGGGGTGGACCGTGCGCCGCGCGGCAGATCCCGAGGAGTTGGGGGAGCGGTTGACCGAGTCGCTGACCCTGGAGGGTCCGGTGTTCCTGCATGTGCGCATCGCGGTGGGCAATGCCACCGACGTGCCGAAGCTGCTGGAGAACCCGGTGATTCTCGGCCGGCGTTTCCAGGATTGGCTGGCATCGCGGTCGACGGTGCGGGCGGGCCGATGATCACGACGATCAATCCCGTCGACGGAAGTCCCATCGAGACGTACTCTTTCACCCCCGACCATCAGCTGTCCGCGTTGCTGAACCGGGCTGTCGCCGCCGCGCGCCGTGCCCTCGACGAGCCGGTCGCCGACCGCGCCGATCGGCTGCGCCTGCTGGCCGCCCGGCTGCGCGCCGGCTCGCGGGCACTGGCGCCGCTGATCACCACCGAGATGGGCAAGCCGATCGGCCAGGCCGTCGCCGAGATCGAGAAGTGCGCGCTCACCTGCGACTACTACGCCGACCGCGTCGCCGATCTCGTTGCGCCGCAAGCGGTCGACGTGTTTCCCGACGGCGGGCAGATCCGAACCAGGCCGCTCGGCGTGGTTCTGGCGATCATGCCGTGGAATTACCCGTTCTGGCAGGTCTTTCGGTCGATGCTGCCCGCGGTAGCGATCGGCAATACGGTGCTGCTCAAGCACGCCGACAATGTCACCGGTTGCGCGCTGGCCGTGCAGCGGCTGTTCGACGAGGTGTGCGGCACGGGCGTGCTGACGAGTGTGCTGCTGCCGCCGGATCGGATCGGTCCGCTCATCGACGATCCGCGCATCGCCGCGGTGGCGTTCACCGGCAGTAATCGCGTCGGTGCCATCGTCGGCGCGCGGGCGGGCCGGGCGGTCAAGAAGGTGGTGCTGGAACTCGGCGGCTCCGACCCGTTCATCGTGCTGTCCGACGCCGACGTTGCCGACGCGGCGGCCGCGGCCGTGCGCTCGCGGTTCCTCAATGCCGGGCAGAGCTGTATCGCCGCGAAGCGAATCATTGTCGAGCGGAACATCTTTCCCGAGTTCACCGAGGCGATGGTGGCCGAGCTCGGCAAGCTGGTGGTCGGCGATCCGGCGCTGCCCGGCACCGATATCGGCCCGATGGCCCGCGCCGACCTGCGCGACGAGCTGCGCAGGCAGCTCAATGCGACGGTGTCCGCCGGGGCCAGGGTATTGGCCGGCGGCGCAGACGATTCCGGTCCCGGCGCCTGGTTCACGCCGACCGTCGTCGAGGTGCCCGACACCTATTCCGTTGCGTTCCAGGAGGAAACGTTCGGTCCGCTCGGCGCGGTGCTGCCGGTCGGATCCGCGGCCGCGGCACTGACCGCAGCCAACGCCTCCGCCTACGGGCTCAGCTGCTCGATCTGGGGTCGTGACCTCGGCCGGGTCGAGCAGGTCGCGGCCAATGTCGCGGCCGGGTCCGTGTTCGTCAACCGGATCTCCGAATCCGATCCGCGCCTGCCCGTCGGCGGGGTCAAGGCCAGCGGGCACGGCCGGGAGTTGAGTACCTACGGCGCCACCGAATTCGCCAACATCCAGGCGGTACGCACCGCCCCACCCGCGAGGAGCAGTCGATGACCATCACCCGAATCTCAGCCCGCGTCGTCGGCATCCCGGTCGACAAGCCGACCCGAATGTCCAACCGCGACTTGACCGATCGGCACTATGTCTTGGTCGAGGTCACCGACGACAGCGGCGCGACCGGGCTCGGCTACACCTACGCCGGAACCAGCGGCGGCAACCTGACCAAGTGCGCGGTCGACGACGTGCTCGCGCCGGTCTACCTCGGCGCCGACCACAACGACGTGCACCGACTGTGGAGCCTCGCGTACCAGGAGGCGCTGCTCGCGGGCCGCCGCGGCGCCGTGCTCCGGGCACTGTCGGCGATCGACATCGCGTTATGGGACCTGCGCGCGAAACGGGCCGGGCTACCCCTGGTCAGCCTGCTCGGCGGCTCGACCGCCCCGCAGCCCTCCTACGCCTCCGGCGGCTACTACCGGCCGGACGAGGGCGAGTGGACCCAGGCCGTCCGCAAGGAGATCGAATTCAATGTGGGCCAAGGCTTTACCGACCACAAGATCAAGGTCGGCGGCCTGAGCGTGGCCGAGGACGCCCGCCGGGTCGCGGCCGCGATCGAGACGATCGGCGACACCGGCAGGCTCGCGCTCGACGCCAACAACGCCTACCGCTCCGTCCACGAAGCACGCAGGGCCATCGAAGCTTTCGAGCGCGCGGCCGGCGATCGGGACCTGTGGTGGTTCGAGGAGCCGCTCTCGCCGGACGCGATCGCCGGGCACGGTGAACTAGCCAGGCAGATCCGCACGCCGGTCGCCACCGGCGAGATTCACCAGACCCGGTGGGAATTCCGGCAACTCATCGAGTCGGGTGCCGCCTCGGTGCTGCAGGCCGACGCCGGTGTGGTCGGCGGCGTCACGGAGTGGCTGCGGGTCGCGCACGCCGCCGACGCCTTCGGTCTGCAGATGGCGCCGCACTGGCATCACAACCTGCACGTCCACCTGTGCGGCGCGGTGAGCAACACGCTGGTCGTCGAGTACTTCGCGCTGGAGAAGGGCATCTACAACTTCGAGCAGCTGCTCACGCCCGAGACGCGGCTGCGGTACGGGTCGAACCAGGTGTTCGTGCCGCAGCGTCCCGGGCTCGGCATCGAACTCGACGAAGACGTCGTCGCGAAGTACGAGTTCGCCTGAGCACCAGGGCTATTGGCCGGGACTGATGGCGCTGATGAGGGTGCGCCCTTCATCCTTGGTCGTGGTGACGAGCTGCGGGTTGTAGGTGACCGGCGTGCGTCCAGGGCGGTTCTCGGTAACGACGACCATGTACTGCCCCGCGAACGCGCCAGGGGTGATCGCGACGCAGTACGTGGTGCCCGCGGGCACGGCGTCGATGCCCCGCTGGATGGCGTCGGCCGGTTCCACCGACGCGTCGGGGGTGGTCGCGGCGCGGGCCTCTTCGCCGGATCGCGCGACGTAGTACGCGTGCTGGAACGCGAAGATCGCGCCGGGGCCGGAGTCGAAACCGCCGGGGTCGTTGCCCTTGATCCGGTTGCCGACCCGCTCGGCGGTGCATTGCGCGCCCGAGGAGGCGGCCGGATCACCGATCCGAGCGGGGTTGTTCGCGGCCGAGGGCGGCTGCGGGTCGTTGCCGAAGAACAGGAACGCGGCGGCGGCCACGGCGGCGACGCCGAGTACCCCGAGCACCGGCACCGCCCAGCGGCGGGCCGACCGGTTCCGCTTGGACCGGTCGATCAGGCCGCTGAACTCGTCCTCGAAATAGCCCGGCTCGTAGTCCGGTTCCGGTTCGTGCTCGGGCGGCCTGCCGACCCAGTCGGCATACTCGCCTTGGTATCGATCATCCGGCGCGTACTGCTGTTCCGGCACACCACGTTTCATCATCTGCGGCCCCCGCCCATAGTCGTATCCGGGCTGTGCGCCCATCTCCGGTCGATCCATCGCCCCGCCTTCGTCAGGTCATATCGCCAGGTTATCCGCACCGTTCCGGAAATGCAGCAACGCGCGGACGCGTATGTCCGGCTGACGCCGCTGTCGCTGCAGGCAGAATACTGCTCGTTTGCTGGCAGTGGTGCACGCCGGGGGGATACCGGCCGGTAAGTCCGGATTGTGCTAGGCCGTAGCGGAATCGAGGGTGGCCAGCAGCTCGCGCAGGGTTTCGCGCTGGTCGGCGGTGAGGGTGGCGAAGAGTTCCTCGGCGGCCTCGCGGCGGGCCTCGGCCATCCGGGTGAGGGTGGCGCGGCCGGATTCGGACAGCGTGACCAGGGTGGCGCGGCGGTTGGCCGGGTCGGGCGCGCGGGTGACCAGGTCCGCGGCGGCGAGGGCGTCGACGACCGTGGTCGCCGAGCGTGGCACGATGCCGAGGCGTTCGGCCAGTTCGGTCATGCGCAGCGGTTCGTCCTGGTGCGCGATGATCCGCAGCGCGCGCGCCTGGGCGGGGGTGAGGCCGAGCGGGGCGAGCCGGCCCACCTGGTTGCGCCGGATCCGTTTGGCCGCGCGCAGGAACAGTTCGGGCAGGTCGGTGTCGGCGGACTCCATGTTTCTGAGCATAACTCATTGTTTCGGGAACAATTATGAGCCATGCTCAGTTTCATCACGTAGTGTCCTTGGAAGGAGGCGCCTATGCAGCCCCCACATCATCTTCGCCGGATCGTCCGGTTGTTCCGGCCCTATCGGGCCCGGCTGGCCCTGGTGGCAGCCCTCGTCTGCTTGTCCTCGGTGGTCGCGCTGGCCTCGCCGTTCATGCTGCGCGCGGTGCTCGACGACGCGCTCCCGCACGGGCGCACCGGCCTGCTGACCCTGCTCGCCGCGGGCATGATCGCGGTTGCCGCGCTGACCAGTGTGTTCGGCGTGCTGCAGACCTACATCTCGACCACCGTCGGCCAAGACGTCATGCACGACCTGCGGTCCGCGGTCTACGCGCAACTGCAGCGAATGCCGTTGTCCTTCTTCACCAAAACCCGCACCGGCGAGGTGCAGTCCCGCATCGCCAACGACATCGGCGGCATGCAATCGACCGTCACCTCCACCGCGACCTCGCTGGTCTCGAACTTCACCACGGTGCTCGCCGCGGTCACCGCGATGATCGTGCTCGACTGGCGGCTCACCCTCGTTTCCCTGGTCATGCTGCCGTTCTTCGTGTGGATCAGCCGCCGCGTCGGCAGCGAACGCCGCAAGATCACCGGTCAGCGGCAGGAGAAGCTGGCGGGCATGTCGGCGATCGTGGAGGAGTCGCTCTCGGTGAGCGGCATCCTGCTCGGCCGCACGATGGGTCGTTCGCCCGCGCTGGTCGACAGTTTCGTGCGGGAGTCGCGCGGGCTGGTCGATCTGGAGGTGCGCGCGAGCATGGCGGGACGGTGGCGGCAGTCGACCATCACGATCGTCATGTCGGCCATGCCCGCGGTCATCTACTGGGCGGCGGGGCTCAGCGTGACGGGCGGGAAGCCGCTGGTTTCGATCGGCACGCTCGTCGCGTTCACCACGCTGCAGACCACGTTGCTGCGGCCGATGGTGCAGCTGCTGTCCACCGGTGTCGAGGTGCAGAGCTCGATGGCGTTGTTCGGCAGGATCTTCGAGTACCTGGACCTGAAGCCCGATATCGAGGAGCCCGTGCGGCCCGTCGCGCTCGGCGAGGTCACGGGTGCGGTGCGCTTCGATCATGTCGGTTTCTCGTACGGGTCGGGCAATCGAGATGTGCTGAGCGACATCGACATCACCGTGCCTGCCGGGTCGAGTCTGGCCATCGTTGGCGAAACCGGTTCCGGCAAGACCACTCTCGGTTACCTCGTGGCACGGCTCTACGATGTGAGCTCCGGTCGCATCACCGTCGACGGAAAAGACGTGCGCGACTTGTCCTTCGCGGATCTCGCCACCGCCGTCGGCGTGGTATCTCAGGAGACCTATCTGTTCCACGCCACGGTCGCCGACAACCTGCGGTTCGCGAAACCCGATGCGACGGAACGGGAATTGCACGATGCGGCCCGTGCCGCCCAGATTCACGAGCACATCATGAGTCTGCCCGACGGCTACGACACCCTCGTGGGTGAGCGCGGCTACCGCTTCTCCGGCGGCGAGAAGCAGCGGCTCGCCGTTGCCCGCGCTGTGCTGCGCAATCCGCCGATCCTGGTGCTGGACGAGGCGACCAGTGCGCTCGATACCCGTACCGAGCAGGAGGTGCAGCAGGCCATCGACGCGCTCTCGGTCGATCGCACCACGATCACCATCGCGCACCGGCTGTCGACCATTCGCGATGCCGACCAGATCGTCGTGCTCGATCACGGACGCATCGTGGAACGTGGCTCGCACGAGGAGCTGATGGAGCTCGATGGTCGCTACGCGGCGCTGTTGTCCCGCGACGACGCGCTGATCGAGGCGGCGTAGCCGGGATCAGCTCGGGCGTAAGTGTTCGACGAGGAAGGTGGTTTCGTCGGCCACCACCTTGTCGAAATCGGGGGAGACGTAGATATCGAAATGGCCCGCCGGATATTCGTGCACCTCGACGTTGGCGCCGGCGGCCGCCGCGTACCGCAGGGTCCGGCGGGCCGGAGCGACGGTGTCGTTCAGGCAGACGCCGAGGAACACCGGGGCCTCGATCTTTCGCAGGCTGCGGCCGGGGCGATAGAGGGGCAGGGTGAGCCCGATTCGGGAGGCGACGGCGTTGGGGTGGGTGAATTCCGTGGGCACCAGCGCGGTGTATCCGGGGGCGGCGTCCGGCGCGTTCATCAATGCGGTCTGGCCCGGGCTGCCGGTGAGCGCGACGGTGACCGGCGGCCTGCGCAGCGCGGCAGCACCGACGTCGAGCAGCGCGCGGGTGGCGATACCGAGCAGTGGCCGAAGTCCGACCGTCGGTGCGGAGGCGAGACCATCGGTGAATGGGCATTGCGCGACCACCGCGGCGACCCGGCGGTCCTGCGCGGCGACGCGCAACACGTGGCCGCCGCTGAAAGACGTTCCGAATAAGGCGATTCGAGCCGGATCGATGCCGTCGAGGGTGGCGGCGTAGTCGATCGCCGCCGACCAATCGGCGAGCTGGCGGCCGATGCTCAACAATTGTCGGGGTTCGCCGTCGCTCGCGCCGAAATACCGATAGTCGAAGACCACCGCGGCGATGCCGGCGGCGGCGAATTGCTCGGCGAAGGCATCGAGGCGCATTTCTTTGACCGCGCCAAGCCCGTGCGCCATGACCACGATGGGAACCGGTCCATCGGCGCTCGGCCGGTACAACCAGCCTCTGACCGTGGTGCCGTCCGACTGGAATTCGATATCCGAGCGTGCAGCGGTGGTCATCTCTCAGCTCCTGCTAGGTCCCAGCGACCGAGAACTACTGTCTCATTCGCTCGATCATGTCATGAGCGGGAGCTGTGGGCGATGCGGGATGTCGCGGGCCCGGTGTATTCGGACCCGGACCCGCAGGCCGCCGAGGCGGTGCGCGGGTTTCGGGCGCCGTCGATTACCAGTGCAGGGTTACCGGATCACCGACATTGATTGTGTGATAAACCCATTCGGCGTCCTCGGGGGCAAGGTTGATGCAGCCGTGGCTGACATTCGAATTGCCCTGCTGGTCCACCGACCACGGGGCGGAATGGATGTAAACGCCACCCCAGGTGAGGCGCTCGGCGAATTCACCGTTGATCACGTAGCCCTCGGGCGAGCTCAACGGGATGCCGATGGTGCGCGAGTCGAACACCACGGAACGGGCCTTCTCCAGCACGGGGAAGGTGCCGGACGGGGTCTCGCGACCCGGCTTGCCCATCGACGCGGGCATCGTCCTCGGGATGCCGCCGACGGTGAGCGTGAAGGTATGGGCGGACATGTCGCCATCACCGAAAACGCCTGCGTTGGTGTTGAATTCGGTGCGGGCGTTACCCGCGCCGACGGTGATGCGGGCATTGGCGGGCAGGAAGCCGGTCGGCGTCCACACCGCCTCCCGATCGTTGGTCCACCCGAACGTCCCGGTCAACGGTTCCGTGGCCTTGATACTGATGCTTTGCTCGGCTTTCGCGCGGTCGGTGACCTGCGCCGCGAATCGAATGGTTATCGGATGGGCAACGCCCACCACCTGCCCATTCGAGGGTCCGATCGCTTCGACCGAGCTCGCTGTTGTTGTGGTTCCGATCAGCGTCGCTGTCGCCGTTCCCGACCAAAACACGGCCAATACCGCGATCAAGATCATTAGGAACAGATATCGGATGACATTTCTCATTAGCTCCACCCCTTCGAGATGGTGGGTAGGCAAGCAAACTAAATTTTAGGCCGCATGATCAACTCGGGTCTACGAATCGATCCCAGCCGTGCCGCAGTCGTAACCGACCACCATGCCCCTCCCTATGTTGCCTACCCGCACCCCCCACCCCCAAACCCCACCATCCACCTATCGCACGACCGTTCGTACAGATCACCCCCTCCCCTCACCTGTCCCCGAACGGTGTACTGCTGTCCGCAGAATCCGCACCCTCACTCGGGTCCCGCACCCGAAATAGGGCCATATTCTCAGTGCGGGACCCGAGTGAGGGTGCGGATCTTATACACGGGCCGGGGAGCGCTTTCGCGGGTCTGTTCGAGGACCCAACCGCCGCTGACCGACCCTCTTTTGTCCAAAGCGCTTGAGACGCAACCACAGCCAGGTGACCAGCTCTGGAGCTGGAGGTTGCGGGCCTGACCGGTGACTAAAGCCGGGTACGGCAGGCGACGTGCTCAGCACTACTTCACGGGAAAACGTGGACAGGTCTTCAGCTTTCTTGGGACTGTCCGCCTTTGGCGTCCTGAGTAGCACTTGCCCGGGTCGGTACACCTTGACGGGGATCTGTGCGTGTACTGATCCGGATTCGTATACCGAGAGACCTCCGAGGGTGTACTGGCCTCGGGGTTTTCGACTAGTCCGTGGGATGACCGGAGTAGTGCTGGGCACGTGAGGTGGGGTCCCCGGCCTTAGTTATCGGTCAGGTGTGCGATGTCGGGTTCCAGCGTGGTCATCTGGCTGTGGTGCTGTTCTCGAGCGCTTCGGAAGAGTGAGCATGTCCGGTAAGCGTTTTGGGGCTGCGGGGTGTCCGATCCGCACTGCTTGTTCCTGCCGCTCACCGTTTTCGCACCGCTTGTCCCGGCCGCTCACCGTATCCGCACTGCTTGTCCCGGCCGCTCACCGTATCCGCACCGCTTGTCCCGGCCGCTCACCGTTTCTGTGACCCGCACACCAGGTATAGCGAGTGTGCGGGTCACAGAAACGGTGAGCACCTGACTGAGGGGGTGTGCGGTATCCCGTTGATCGCCAACGCGCCCGCTGTTGGCGAAATCCGCACTCTAACTCGGGATCTGCACTCAGAGTAGGGTCCTGAAGTCGGGCGGATTCCGAGGGGGAGTGCGGATTTCGATGCGGTGGGGCCTGTGGGGTTGGCGTTGCGCTGTGGGGCCTCGGCCACGATCGACGGAGGCGTCGTTGGCAGCCGACGCGCGTCTTTTTGCCCGCCGCGCACGAAAATTGCCAGCAATTGCGTGCGCGGCTGGACAATTCGTGCGCGGCGGCGGCGCCTAGGGCCCGGTGAGGGGGAGGGGAGAGGGGCGGGTGTCGAAAGCTTCTCGGGCGGCGAGGATTTGGTGTTGGTGTTCGTCCGACCAGGTGCCAAGGGCTTGGCTGATGGCACCGAGGCTTTCGCCAAGGGGGGTGAGAGAGTACTCGACCTTGGGCGGGACGGTGGGGTAGACGGCTCGGTGGACGAGGCCTTCGCGTTCGAGGGTGCGGAGGGTACGGGTGAGCATCTTCTGGGTGATGCCGTCGAGGCGGCGGCGGAGATCGTTGAAGCGGACGGGAGTTTTGTTGTCGCGCAGGACGACGAGGACCAACAGGACCCATTTGTCGGCGAGCACGGCGAAGATCTCGCGGGCCGGGCACTTGTGCAGGTAGCTCTCGACCAAGGTCGGGGCAGGGGCAGTATCCATTGGGTACCTCGGGATCATGAAGGTGCCTTCTTTCCAATAGATACTAGGTCGCCGCAGAATGATTGGCATGTTGGCAATCATTCAACGCGCATACGGCGGTCCGGACGTTCTCGAAACGGTTGAGGTGGCCCGGCCGCAGCCGGGGCCGGGGGAAGTGTTGGTGCGGGTCGCCGCGACCAGCGTGAACGCGGCGGACTGGAAGCTTCGTGTCGGACAGGTGGGCGCGCTCGGAAGTCTGCCGTTGACACTGGGATTGGATGTTTCCGGGATTGTCGAGGAGCTCGGTTCCGGCGTGGAACGGTTTCAGGTCGGCGATGCCGTCTATGGGATGGTGTTTGGCGGTGCGAATGCCGAATATCTAGTGGCGCAGGCGTATACGTTGGCGCTGAAGCCGGCGAGCCTGGACCACATCCACGCGGCGGCGTTGCCGGTGGCGGCATCGACCGCGTGGCAGGCGCTGGCCGCCCTCGGCGCGGGGCAGCGAATCCTGGTGCACGCGGCAGCCGGTGGCGTCGGTCATCTCGCGGTGCAGATCGCCAAGCATCGTGGCGCTTATGTGATCGGCACTGCCCGCACCACCAACCACGAGTACCTGCGGGAACTCGGCATTGATGAGGTGATCGACTACACCGCAGTCGATTTCGCCGACACCGTCGGTGACATCGATGTTGTGCTCGACCTCGTCGGCGGCGATTACGGATCGCGCTCACTGCGCGTGCTACGCCCGAACGGTCGCTACCTCGACATGCAAGGCCCCGATGCCGAGCCCGATCCGCGCGTCGAGACCGATCCGCGCTACGAACGCTGCTATGTCGAACCCTCAGGAGTCTCCCTGCGTGAGATCACCACCATGGTCGACCGCGGCCACCTGCGCGTCACGATCGATCAGGTCTTGCCCCTCGCCGACCTCGCAAAAGCCCATCAGCTCAGCGAATCCGGCCGAGTACGCGGCAAAATCGTACTGACAGCGTGGAATTCGCCCGCCTAGCGCATCAGCTTGGCGTGAGCTGCCGGAGGCGGGGCTCGAGTTCCTGCTGGTAGAAGTCGATGAACCCGTCCGGATCCGGCCCGGCATTCTGCATGACCAGGTGGTCGAAGCCCGCGTCGACGAACTGCTGCGCCACCTCGACATAGCGGGCCGGGTCCGGGCCGCAGGCGAACTGCTGCACCACGTCCTCGAGGCGCACGGTCTTGGACGCGGCGTCGAAATTGACCGGGTTGGGCAGTTCGCTCATCACCTTCCAGCCGGTCAACGCCCAGCGGGTCGTCTCGAGCACGGCCTTGGCGGCGGTTTCCTCGTCGGGCGCCCAGGCCATCGGCACCTCCGCGTAGCGCGGCCCGGCACCACCGGCCGCCCGGTACCGCTCGACGATCTCGGACTTCGGTTCGGTGGCGAACAGCCCGTCGCCGAGCTCGGCGGCGATCAGCGCCGACGGCCCTCCGCTGGCGGCCACCGCGATCACCGGCAGTTCGTCGGGCAGATCGAAGACGCGAGCGTCCGAGAGCGACAGATAGCGGCCATCATAGGAGCGGTACCCGCCGCGCCACAGCAATCGAATGATCTCCAGCGCTTCGCGCAACATCTCCTGGCGCTTGCGCGCCTCAGGGAACTCCCGCGCGACCACGTGCTCGTTGAGCCGCTCGCCGGAGCCGACGCCGAGGGTGAAGCGACCATCGGACACCAGCGCCAGCGTCGCCGCGGCCTGCGCGATGATCGCCGGGTGGTAGCGGACGGTCGGGCAGGTCACCCCGGTCGCCAGGCCGATCCGCTCGGTCTGCGCGGCGATCGCGCCGAGCACCGTCCACGCGAACGGCGAATGCCCCTGCACGTCGAGCCACGGATGGTAGTGATCGCTCATCTCGACGAAGTCGAAACCGGCGGACTCCGCCCGAACCGCTTGGCGCATCAGCTCTTTCGGCCCGAAGGCCTCTGCGGCCAGCTTGTATCCGATCTGCACGGTTACCTCCTCGGCTGTGTCGGCTACTTGCCGCCGACATACCCGGCCGTGCGGTGCGGAAACCCGGGCTAGCCGCGCACCGCGTGCACCACGTCGGCGTGCAGCCCGTCGGCGCGCGCCACGATCTCCTCGATGCGCAGCAATACGGCGGCGAACCGGTCGCCCGCCTCGGCGGGCAGCGAGGCGACATTGATCTCGATATTGAGCTGAGAGCTGGCGGCCGCGGCACGGCAGGCGTCGGCGGCGGCGCCGATATCGGTGACCACGTTCGGGTTGCCGATCGGGAACAGCTCGGTGGCCAGCGTGAGCACCTCGTCGGCCTCGTCGACCACCGCCGCGGGCACGCGAGCGGCCTCGACCAGCGCCGCGTTGATCGTCGCGGTGCGCGCGTCGATCTCCTCCGGCGTGGTCTTCGGCAGCTTGTAGGCGGCGCCGACCGCGGTGAACGCGGCGGCGTCGGCATCGGCGAGTGCCAGCGAGCGAGCACGGGCGGCGTCGGCGGCCTCGATGATGCGATCCACCACCGGCCGGTTGTCCGCGTCCTTGGCCCTGGTCGTGTAGCGCGCGACCATCGCGACCAGCGCGGCGGCCTGCGCGGCATGCAGCGCGGCCACCGCCCCGCCGCCCGGCGCGGGAATCTTGGCGGCCAGGTCGGACAGATACTGCGCCAGCGTCGCCTCGCCGAAGGAGGACGCAGTTTCCATGGACGAGGTGCTCACGGGTTGATGGCCTTTCATCGTGCGGCGCGGGTGGGGAGTGCGCGGTCAACGCTACCGGTTTGGCGGCCGTCGCCGCCTGGCGGACCGGTCCGGTGCGGCGCCGACCCGTTGTCGCCGTTATGTTGAGTGCTATGCGGATCGGATTGGGCATCAACTACTCGGGCGGTTTCAAAGAGGCGGCGGCCGAGGTCGCCGACCTGGAGCGGGCCGGCCTGGACATCGTGTTCGTCCCCGAGGCGTACTCCTACGACGCGGTGAGCGCGCTCGGCTACCTGGCCGCGAAGACCTCGCGGCTGGAACTGGCCTCGGGCATCCTGCAGATCTACACCCGCACGCCCAGCCTCACCGCGATGACCGCGGCCGGCCTCGATTTCGTCTCCGACGGCCGGTTCATTCTCGGCCTCGGTGCGTCGGGCCCGCAGGTGATCGAGGGCTTCCACGGCGTGCCCTACGACGCGCCGATCGGGCGCACCAGGGAACTGGTGGAGATCTGCCGCAAGGTGTGGCGTCGCGAGAAGCTCGAGTACCAAGGCAAGTACTACCAGATCCCGCTGCCGGAAGGGCAGGGCACCGGCCTCGGCAAGGCGCTGAAACTGATCAATCACCCGGTGCGCGAACGCATCCCGGTGTTGCTCGCCTCGATCGGCCCGAAGAATGTCGAGCTCACCGCCGAGATCGCCGAGGGCTGGCAGCCGATCTTCTTCCTGCCGGAGCAGGCGAACAAGATCTGGGGCGAGTCGCTCGAGGCCGGCTTCGCCAAGCGTGACCCGCAGCTCGGCCCACTCGAGGTGTACGCGAGCCCGGCGCTGGCCATCGGCGACAACGTCGAGCCGCTGCTGGAATTCGTGAAGCCGCACCTGGCGCTGTACATCGGCGGCATGGGTGCCAAGGGCAAGAACTTCTATCACACGCTGGCCACCAAGTACGGCTATGGCGCCGAGGCCGACCGCATCCAGGAGCTCTACCTGGCGGGCAAGAAGGAAGAGGCGGCCAAGGTGGTCCCCGACGCCCTGGTCCGCGACGTCTCCCTGGTCGGTCCCGCGAGCTACGTTAAGGAGCGAGTCGCCGCGTTCGCCGAGGCGGGCGCCACCGTCCTGAACGTGTTGCCGATGGCGGCCACCCCGGCCGAGCGGGTCAAGCTGATCGAGCAGCTGCGCGAACTCTGCTGATCCTGGAAAAACACTCGGCGAGCAGGCACTGTTGTGCCTGCTCGCCAAGTTTTTGGGCTCGATCTGGGTGGTAGCACCCAGCGGGGGTCAGCGGTCGCGGAATCCCGCGAGCGCCGCGGCCAGGGTGGAATGCACGGCGAAGACCTGATCGAGATTGGTCATCCGCAGCTGGCGGCTGGTGGCCGGGCCGTCGGCGACCACGGCGATCGCGGTCGCATCGCCCGCACGCTGATGTGTTGCCACGAGCACGGCCATGCCCGCCGAGGCGAGGAAGCTGACCGCGGTCAGGTCGATGATCAGGGCCGCGGGTTTGCCGTTGAGAATCGCCTCGATCGAGCTCTCGAGTGCGGGGGCCGTTGCCAGGTCGACCTCGCCGGCCACGGTGAGGACCGTCGCGCCGTCCTGGGAAGCGACGGTGGTGGTCATCGTGTCCGCAACGGGATACGCGTCTCCGGAAGTGCTGGTCATGACTCCACCTCGCTGATGCTCGGCTCCGTCGCGCCCAACAGGTTGCTGTGTCCTCGGTTCACTCGCTGTCGCTCGTTCACAACATCACAACACACAAGTAGCGGCGAATTCGCAACCTCGGCGCGTTCATAGGGACAAACACTACCGTAAGGTCGCCGGTCGACGTTGCCGTTGTGCCGCTTCAGAAAAGGAGCGCTACCGGCGGGTCTGCTCAATGGCTGGTCGCGGGATTCGGTATCTGCCACGCGGTGGCCAGCCGAGACGGGTGCAACGGCGTGGCTTCGCCGAAGAACTCGCAGAACTTCATGATCAACGGATCCCAGCCCATCGGGTCGACGTGCTGGGTGCCCGGAATGATCAACTCCTCGGCCACGTGTGCGCGCAGTACGCGCATGGAGTGTGCGAGGCACTCGGTGTCGATGCCGAACGGCTGGGAGGAAAGCACCTCGCATTCGAGCTGAATCGGACACTCGGCGACCCGCGGCGCCGCGACAAGCTCGGCGGGGAGCGGACTCAGGCCGGCCGCCGCGAACTTGTCCGGCTCATACCGATATCCCTTCTCGATCTTGTGCGGCGTCATCTCCGGTGCACCGCTCAGCAGTGCCAGCCGATCCACCGCCGCCGCAAGGCCCGAGGCGGGCAGATTCAACACGCACTCCCGCTCCCGGACCAAATTCTGGGTGGTCCGCGACGCCGTATTCATCCCGAGCATGCACTGATCGCCCAACCACCATGCCGACGACATCGGCGCGAGATTCGCTGTGCCATCCGGGTTTCGGGTGCTGATCAACACCACCGGCGTACCGAAATAGAGAATTTTGAGATCAACAACTCGATGCATCCACCCACGATGCCGGGCACCCACCGCCCGGCGCTGGCGGTAAAGCGACTCGGCGTATCGCTGGCCGATCTATCGTGCGTGGTTTGCTCGGACTGGATCGTGGCTGTCGGTGAAGCTCAGGAACCGCGCACTCGCGTTGTCCCGAAAGATGTTTCGACGTCGATAGTGGTCGACGGCATTGGCCATTTCGCGGCTATCGAGTCATAGACGGTCAGGAAGGTCGTCTCCGCTTCCTCGCTGGTGAATCGTCCGAGCTTCGGCATCGTCTCTCCCCGTTTATCAGTGTGCGGTGGCCGACGAGTGGATATCGCCGTCGAGGCCTGCGATAGCGGCTATTTCGTTGATGACGTCGGGCCACAGCTGCGGTGGAACGTGGCTGGGCATGCCCGGGTAGGTGACCAGCCGGGCACCGGGAATCGCGGCCGCGGTGGCGCGGCCCGCGACCGGCCGGGCCGTTTTGTCAGCCAGACCGTGCACCACCAGCGTCGGCACGCGGACCGCGGCCAGTTCGCCACGCCGATCGCCGGAGGCCCGTAAGGCCACGGACAGGCGTTCCACGCCGGCCTGGTCGTGCCCGCGTTCGTAGCTGCGCTTGCCGAGCTCGCGCAGCCAGGTTTCGTCCTGCGGGTAGTCCGGCGACCCGGCTACCAGTTCCAATGCCACCATGTGTTCGGCATAGTCTTCCGCGCTGTTGATCGGCTTTCTGGCCAGCGCGAGGAAACGCAGGAGGGTTCGAACGCGGGGCCCGCCGATGCGTGGCGACGGGCCGGCACCGATGGTGGTGAGGCTGCGTACCCGGTCCGGGTGGCGCACAGCCATCGACTGGGCGATCATGCCGCCGAGCGATTCGCCGACGACGTGCGCACTGCGCCAGTTCAGCGCGTCCAATATCGAGACCGCGTCGTCGGCCAGGTCGGTCAGGTGATACCGGACCGCCTGCGTGGGGCGCAGGAGCAGGTCCAGCTTGCTCGGTCGTCCAGCGTGGTGCAGGTGGGTGGACAGGCCGGTGTCGCGGTTGTCGAACCGGGCCACCTGAAAGCCGCGCTCCACCAGTCCGGCGATGGCGTCGTCGTGCCAGATCAGCATCTGGGAGATCCCCGAAATCAGCAGTAGCGGCTCACCGGTGGGCGGCCCGATCGTCTCGTAGGCGAGTTCGATATCCCTGTGCCGGGCCATCTCGATGGTCATGAACTACCTCCTGGTTGCCAGGTCGAAGATCGTGACGAGTTCCTCGCAGTAGCGAGGCACGTCGAAACCGGGGTCGCGGGACGACTGAATGACGGCCCCATCGATGGCTTGCCGCACCGCGATCGTCATCGGCAGCACGGCAAAGGCGCGGAACTCGCCTGTGCGCTGACCGAGTTCGAAGATCGCCGCTAGGTCGAGGGCCGAGGAATCCTCTTGCAGTGGCTTATGTGCGGCCGCCTCCGCCATCACTTGGTCGAGCCGCTGCCCGGTGGTCGACCGGTAGCTGGTCCACATGTCCAGCATCGCCAGAGCGTGGTTGCGGTGCGTGTGGATGAACTCGCCGTTGGAAAGGATGTAGGCGCGCAGCTTGCCGCCCGCCGTCTCCTCGGCCTCGATGGCTGGAACCATCACCGGCACCGCGGCGCCGAAGATCTCCTGGGCCAGCGTGTTGACCAGTTCATCTTTGGTGGAGAAGTAATAGAGCACAACGCTTTTCGCCACCCCGGCCAGCTCGGCGATCTTGCCGATCGATGTCTTTGGGTAGCCGATCTCGGCGACCAGTTCGATGGCGCAAGCCGTGATCTGGTCTCGACGGGCTTGCTCGGTGAACGTTCGACCATTCGGATCAATTTTAGACCGCACGGTCGAAGCATAGCTCAAAGATGATCGGTGTGAACGGCGGTGCTATCGGCCGCCAGCGTCTGGAACTCGTTCTGCTGGAATAGGTCTGGTGCCGGTGGCGGAGTGTCGTTCTTCGAGCAGTTAGGCGCGGTCCGCACCTGCTGGGCAACCCGGGGGTGGTTCGAGGCGAACGAGTTACCTACCTGCGCTACGGGATTCGCCGCGGCTGGACCCTCGCGGGCTAGCTCGAGGCGCGGCGGTTGGTGCCGCGCAACGGGTTTGCCACCGGGAAGGCGATGGCGGGGAGGGTCACCGACATGCGGACGCGGGTGCCCGGACCGGTGTGGTCGATATCGAGTTCCTCGGTGAGCGCGCGCATCATGTCGATGCCGCGGCCGCGGTAGCCGGGATCGGCCGAGCGCGGCTTCCAGCTGCCCGCGTCGGCGACGGTGATCACCACCGTCTCGGTGTTGCAGGTGGCGGTCAGCTTGACCCGGTTGGTGTCGGCGGCCGGGTCGCGCAGGGCTCTGGCGACGCGGCCCATCGAGCGGTCCGTGCTCTCGGGACGGCCGGTCGGCACCGCGCCGTTGCGGTAGGCGTGCTCGATGCTGTTGCTGCAGGCCTCGTTGGCCGCGGCCACCAGATCGGAGGCCAGATCGTGCGGCACCGCGGCGGCGGCCAGCCAGGCCTTGAGCGTACGGCGCAGTGCCGCAAGCTCATCCGCGTGCGCGGGCACCTCCAGCCGCAGCGGGGCCGGCGGCTGGCGATATACCACCATGGCGACGTCGTCGTCGTAGCCTGCGGCGGGCCGCAGGCGCGACAGCACCGCGTCGGCCACCTCGCGCGGCAGCTTGGCCGACGTGTCGGCGAGCACGTCGGCGATCTTGGCGAAGCTGTCGTCGATGTCGACGCCGCGCTGTTCGACCAGCCCGTCGGTGAACAGCACCAGCGTCGAGCCCGGCGTCAGCGCGGTGGTCGCCTCCGGGCGGCGCGGCGGATCGAAGGTGGCCAGCGGGAAGGACCGTCCGCCCTCCAGCAGGCGGCCGGTCGCGTCGACGTCGGCCAGGATCGGCGGCATGTGGCCCGCGCTGCTGTAGCGGACCAGCCCGCGCACCGGATCGAGCACCGCGGCGCACACGGTGGTGCACATCGCGCCGGGAATCCGGCCCGCGACGGTGTCCAGTTCGGCGAGCAGCTGCGCCGGACCGGCGCCGCGTAACAGCAATGCTCTTGCGGCCGTACGCAATTGACCCATCACCACGGCCGCGGACAGGCCACGGCCGACGCAGTCGCCGACCACAACACCGATGGTGCCGTCGCGCAGGGGCACCACGTCGTACCAGTCGCCGCCGATCTCCAACGGCGGCAGCGCGGGCTCGTAATGCACCGAGAAGCGCGGCGGCAGTTCGATCGGGCCGAGCATGGCCCGCTGCAGCGTCAGCGACGTCGAGCGGGCCTGGTCGAAGTTGCGGGCTCGCTGTACCGCGAGGCTGAGATGGCCGATGAGTAGCGAGAACAACGTCCAGTCGGCGGCGCTGATCGCGCGCGGCGCGGCGAAGCGCAACCACAGTGCGGCGTCACCGGTTTCGCCGAGCGGAGCGACGATGCCCTCGGAGCTGTCGGCGCCCTCCGGGATGGCGAACAGGCTGCGGCCGGGCCTGCGCCTGGCCCGATCCAGCATGGCCCGCGCCCGCGCGTCCAACTCGGCGCTCGCCGGGCCGTTGGCCGCGCCCTCGGCACCGGAGACATACACCTCCGGCTCGACGTGCCTGCTCGGCCACACCGACACCACCGCCGTCTGCGCGCCGACGGTGCGCCGCAATTCGTCGAGGCCGACCGCGAGCACGTCGACCACGCTGGTCGCCGCGCCCACCGCGGTGGCCAGCCGGGAGGCGGCCTGATCGCGCGCCTGCGCGTCGTGCTCGGCGGTGACGTCGCGGATGGTGCCGACGAAGATGCGTTCGTTGTTCTCCGGCTTGATCAGCGCGCTGGTGCTCACCGCGAGCCACACCGAGCGGCCGTCGCGGTGCCGGATCGGAATGACGAAACGCTGTGCCTCCGTGCCGAGATCGGGGTAGCGGCCCGTAGCGACTGCTTGCAGGTCGCTCGAAAGGACCTGCCCCTCCGGCATCGACCACGGATGCGGCAGCGAGTAGGGCACATCGGCCGCGCCATAGCCGGTCAGCGCGCCGAACGCGGAGTTCACCTCGACGATGGCGCCGTGCGAGTCGGCGACGAAGAAGCCGTCCTGCAGCGACTCGACCAGCGCGGTGCGGAAGGCGTCGCGTCCGGCGAGATCGTCTGCGCGGGAACGCTGTTGCTCGTAACGGCCGACGCCGTCGAGATAGCCGCGGGTCGCGATGTCCAGTGCGGCAAGGGTTTGCAGCAGGAATTCCAGCGCGGACTCGGCCAGCCGGGCGTCGGGACCGCCGATGCCCGCGTCGTGCTCGGCGGCCTGCACCACCCGGAAGTGGTTCTCGTTGAGGTCGAGCAGGCTGATGCCTTCGACCAGCGCCCGCCTGCCGAGCTCGTACCCCTCGGCCAGGGTCGCTTGCGTCGGTGAATCCAGGTGTCGGCGTAGCGCTTTCGCGTATTCGTCGAGGAAGTCGGCCAGTGCTGTCATCGGAGGCGGCCCCTCATGACTTCGGGCCCTGCGCCGCACCCCGATGCCGGGCGGCGAGCACCAACGCGTCGTCGGTGTCCTTGGCGTGCTTGGCGAGGATGTCCGCGGTGATGTCCGCGGTGGATTTCGACAGATCGACCGCGTCGGCGGATTCGCTGACGATGCCGTCGGTGGACATCAGCAGCAGATCGCCGGGACGCACCTGGATGGTCTGCGGCTGCAGGTTCTGCGGCAGCCGGTAGCCGACGATCCCCGCGGTCAGCAGGATGGTCGCGCGAATGGCCAGCCCGCCGGGACTGACGGTGAGCACCCGGGATTCGACGTTGCCGACGCCGAGCCAGCGCACCGTGTCGCTGGGGTCGAACAGCGCGAGCGATACCGCGGCGCCCCGGGTGTCGGCCATGGCCCGATGACAGAGCACCATCAGCACGTCCAGCGGTTCGGCGCGGTTCTCCGAGAGCACCTGCGCGGCCCGGTCGGCGGCGTCGGCCGCGGCGGCCCCGTGGCCGAGCCCGTCCAGCACGGCGAAAAGGACAGTGCCGCCGCCGGTGTCGAGAATGAGGCCGCGATCACCGGAGACGCGTTGGCCGGGCAGCGCGCGGCCGGCCACCGCCCACTCGATTCGGCCGATGAACCCGTCGTCATGCACCGTTGGGTACCCACTTCCACATCTCCACCAACGTGCCCTTGCCCGGCGCCGAATCGACGAGTAGCCGATCCATCAGCCTGCGGGCGCCGGGGAGACCGAGTCCTAGTCCGCGCCCGGTCGAATAGCCGTCCTCGAGCGCGCGGGGAATGTCGATGATGCCGGGTCCTTGGTCCTCGGCTTGGACCACCAGTGCCTGACGACCCTCCCGATCGTCGACCATCAGTCTGATCTCGCCGCTGCCCGCGTAACTGGTGATGTTGCGGGCGATTTCGGAGATCGCCGTCGAGATCATGGTGCGGTCTGTCAGCGTGAATCCGAGCTTCGCTGCCAGTTCGCGGCCCGCCTGACGTGCGATCACGATGTCGCCCGACACTCTGACCGCGATCACCAGGTTCTCAGCGGCCACTGTCACGACCATCTCGCTGGCGTGGGGAGGCGGTCTTCTTGTTGAGCCAGGCCAGGCCCTCTTCGAGATCGAGGGCCGTGTGCATGTCCTCGAAGGTGAGCCCCAGTTGCACCATGGCGAAGGCGACTTCCGGCTGCAGCCCGACGATCACCGTTTCGGCGCCGCGCAGCTGCGTCATGTGCGCGATGGTACGCAGCGATCTCGCCGCGAAGGAATCCATGATGTCGATCGCGGTGACGTCGACGATGATTCCGTGCGCTCGATATTTGCTGACCTGTTTCATCAGGTCGTCCTGCAGGCGTTCGGTATCGGCGTCGGTCAACGCGGATTGAACCGACGCGATGAGATAGGTGCCCTGTTTGAGAATCGGTACCGGCATCTGCCCGCCCTGATCTAGCGGCCGTCGCGTTCGGTAACCCGTTCGGCGACTCGGGAAACCTCGTAACCCAGCAGACGTTCGGCTTCCTCGATACCGCCTTGGAGGTCGCCGACCGCGTTCATCTTGGACAGGTCGAGCCCGATGGTGACCAGCGTCAGCGCGATCTCCGAGGACAGCCCGGTGATGATCACGTTCGCACCCATCAGGCCGGACGCGTCGACCGTTTGCACCAGGTGGTTGGCCACGGTCGAGTCGATCTGCGGCACACCGGTGATGTCGATGACGACCACCTTGGCGCGGTTGGCCCGAATCGCGCGCAGCAACTGCTCGGTGAGCTGACGGGCGCGCTGACTGTCCAGCACACCGATGATCGGCAGGATGAGCAGCTGCTCACGGACCTGCAGCACCGGGGTGGACAGCTCGCGAATCGCCTCCTGCTGCTGGCGGATAACGCGCTCGCGCTCCTGGACGAAGGAGACGCCCACGGTGTTGGCGATGCGGTTGGCGGCCGGCTCGTACGCGTCGAGCACGGCATTGAGCAGCTGGAAGTCGGCCTGATACTTCTCGAACAGCGAGCGGGCCAGCACGTCGCGCAGCAGCAGCACGATGCCGAGGACCTCGTCGGTTTCGACGCCTCGCGGAATGATGCGCTCGGACAGGTCGCGGGCATAGGCCTGCAGCGCCTCGACGCTACCGGTCTCGAGCACCTCGACGTAGTTGTCGTAGACGGAGGTTGCCTCGGAGAAGATTTCCTCCGGGGTCATCGCGGTCAGGAGCTGAGCGTCGGTGATGCGGCGAGCCCACTCCTCACGCAGCGCGGTGCGGTTCTGCCGCAGATGCTCGACCAACTGCGGAAGCAGGTTGTCGACCGGTCCCGCGGTCAGCGAATCCGCCGAAAGGCTCATAGACACCTCGGACATGGAAACTCCTGCCCCTTTCGACGGTTTGTTGAGTCGGATCATCGGGTGTTCGGCCGTGAGACCGACACCGAGCCTAGTCATACCCCAACCGTGTTGCGGATGAAACCTGCCGGTTGTTCGCGCGGGATTCACGGTAGGGGGGCGAATCCGCGTTCCAGCCCGCGCAGCGCCTCCTCGAGATAGACGGTGAGGTCGGCGTCGGCGCGGGCCAGCCAGGCGTCGAAGGCGGCGCGCGCGGCGGCCAGCGTGGTGCGTCCGACGGCCAGTGGGATCAGCGCGTTCACCGGTTCGCCGAGCCTGCGCGCGGCGAAGTCGCTGACCGCGTGTTCCCAGGCGTCGTAGTGCGTGCCCGCGGTGGCGGCCAGCGCGGGGATGGTGGCGACCAGTTGCATCCGGGTGCGTAGCTCGGGCACGTCCTCGGCCCGATACCGATTGGCGTTCACGACAACTCGACGTACCGCGGTCATCATCGGAATATCGTCGGGCACCTCGGCGAACGCGGTGCGCAGAGCGGCGACTTCGTCATCGAACTGGTACCAGAGCACCTCGGCCTTGGTGGGGAAGTAACGGAAGAAGGTGCGGCCGCTGATACCGGCCGCGGCGGCGATCTGCTCGACCGTGGTGTCCTCGAAGCCCTGCTCGGTGAACAGCCGCAGCGCGATCAGTTCGAGTTCGCGTTTGCTGGTTCCGCGCGGGCGGCCACGGGTGGTCCTTGCTGTCACAGGATTGATTATGTCAGTGACTGACGATAATCTGGCGAGATGTTCGAAAGTGTCGCAGGCCACAACCGCGGGGCGGCGGATCCGGCCCGGGTCGCGGCCGATCTCACCTGGCCCGAGGCCGGGGAGCGGGCCGCCGCTGCCGCGATTCTGGCCGTCGCGGTGGGCGCGACCGAACAGCACGGCCCGCATCTGCCGCTGTCCACCGACACCGACATCGCTTCGGCGTTGTGTACGCGGCTGGCCGCGCTGCGCCCGGATGTGCTTGTCGCACCGGCGATCCCGTACGGCGCCAGCGGCGAGCACGCGGGGTTCCCCGGCACCATGTCCATCGGGCAGGCCGCGCTGGAACTGCTCGTCGTCGAATTGTGCCGCTCGGCAACCGATACCTTCGACCGCATCCTGCTGGTCAACTGGCACGGCGGCAACCTCGAACCGCTGCGGCGCGCGGAAACGTTGTTGCGCGGCGAATCCCGCGACGTGCGCGTGTATCTGCCGCGCTATCAAGGCGATCTGCATGCCGGGCGCTCGGAAACCGCCGTGCAACTGGCGCTTACGCCGGACCGGGTGCGGCTGGATCGCGCCGAGGCGGGCGACGTCCGGCCGCTCGCGCAGCTCATGCCGCTGCTGCGCGGTGCCGGCGTCCGCTCGGTCAGCGCCAACGGCGTGCTCGGCGATCCGGCCGGGGCCAGCGCCGACGAGGGCGCGGCGCTACTCGACCACCTGACCACCGACTTGCTCGACCGAACCCGGCTGTGGTGGCCGGTAGCTTCCTTGGAAAGGACCCCATGAACCCGTGGTTCGAAACCGTTGCCGAAGCGCAGCGGCGTGCGAAGAAGAGACTGCCGAAATCGGTGTACGGCGCGTTGATCGCCGGATCCGAGCGCGGCCAGACCATCGAGGACAACCAGCAAGCGTTCACCGAACTCGGCTTCGCCCCGCACGTCGCCGGTCCCATCGGCACCCGCGATCAGTCGACGACCGTACTCGGACAGCACCTTTCGATGCCGGTGCTGATCTCGCCGACCGGCGTGCAGGCAGTGCACCCCGACGGCGAGGTGGCGGTGGCGCGCGCGGCGGCGGCCCGCGGCATCGCGATGGGGCTCAGCTCCTTTGCCAGCAAGCCGATCGAAGAGGTGATCGCGGCCAACCCGGCGACCTTCTTCCAGATGTACTGGTGCGGCAGCAAAGACGAGCTCCTGCAGCGGATGGCGCGGGCGAAAGCGGCGGGCGCGGTCGGCCTGATCCTCACCCTGGACTGGTCGTTCTCGCACGGCCGGGACTGGGGCAGCCCGGTGATCCCGGAAAAGCTCGACCTGCGCACCATGCTGAAGTTCGCGCCGCAGACCCTGGCGCGGCCACGTTGGCTGGCGACCTACGCGAAGTCCGGGCACATTCCAGATCTCACCGCGCCGAACATGGCGATCAACGGCGGCCAGGCGCCCGGATTCTTCGGCGCCTACGGCGAATGGATGGGCACGCCGCCGCCGGATTGGGCGGACGTGCAATGGATTTGCGAGCAGTGGGACGGTCCGGTGATGCTCAAGGGCGTCATCCGGGTCGATGACGCGCTGCGTGCGGTCGACGCGGGCGTCGCGGCCATCTCGGTGTCCAACCACGGCGGCAACAACCTGGACGGGACACCGGCGGCCATCCGGGCGCTGCCCGCGGTAGCCGACGCGGTGGGCTCGCAGATCGAGGTGCTGCTCGACGGCGGCATCCGGCGCGGCAGCGACGTGGTGAAGGCGGTGGCGCTCGGTGCCCGCGCGGTAATGATCGGACGCGGTTACCTGTGGGGCCTGGCCGCGAATGGCCAAGCGGGCGTGGAGAACGTCCTCGACATCCTGCGCGGCGGGATCGACTCGGCGCTGCTGGGTTTGCGCAAGACGAGCGTGACCGAGCTCGATCGCGACGACATCGTGGTGCCCGCTGGATTCGAGCGCGCACTCGGCGTGCCAACAGTTTCGCGTGAATCGGCCGGTGGGGCAAACGAATCGGTAGTTAGCGCGCCTGAATCGGTTGGTGCTGCCGGTGAATCCGCTGATGCTTCAGTCGAACCGAATGGCTCGGTAATCACGCGGGACGCCGCAGTGGCGCAAATCGGGTAGCGAGGCAGCCGAATTGGCCGGCGCGTGAGCCGTATCGGAACGCGCGTCGGCCGAATTGAACTGCGCGCTAGCAGATCGGATCGCACGGCTACCGAGACCACCAGTGCGGCAGCCGCATCCGTGAGTTCAGTTGCGGAATCGGCCGTAGCGGGAGGCCGCGAGCACGTCCGCCTGGGCGGTCAGTTGTCGCTTGTTGTTGATCGATGGTGGGCGAGCAACGTGTCGTAGATGTCGGCGAGGGCGGCTAATTGCTGCCGGTCGAGCACGTCGATCATGTGCTTGCGCACGCTGATCACGTGCGCGGGCGCGGCACCGGTCAGCACCTCGGCGCCGCGCGGGGTGAGCCGGGCGGCGGTGCGGCGGGCGTCGTCGGGGATCGGTTCGCGGACAACGAGTCCGCGCTTCTCCATCCGGGTGATCTGATGCGAGAGCCTGCTCTGCGACCACTCGAGCTGCGCGGCGAGCTCGGCGAAGGTGCAGCGGTGCTCCGGAGTCTTGCTCAGGAAGGCCAGCACCGAGTATTCGACGTAGGTGAGGTTCGACTCGCGCGTCGAGTCTCGCCCGACCGCCGCGGCGATGAGGTCGCGAGTGCGCACAAAGCCAACCCAGGCGCGCATCTCGACGTCATCGAGCCAATGGGGATCGGTCACGATAGCGCTCCAAACTCTGGCGTGTCATACAGTGTCGCGCTTCGTTGTGCGTAGCGCGGCGTTGTTACGGCGAACCGACGGTTGGACGTCCGAACGCTTTTGTGTGGAACGACAGGTAGCACCCCCAGGGTTGAACGTGCAACCTTTTGTGTCAACTGCCCGGGATAAGCCTTGCCTAACCATCGTGTGACGTAGCCCGGTGGATACGCTCGCTGTGCCTGTGACCAGCCCGGCTGAGCGCGCATCGAAACCCGCGCTCGGCTTGTGCCCCGACCTGCCCGAAGGAGTGCGTCCCGTGACCGCGCCGGACTTCCGCTATTCAGACCTGCTGCCGATCGGCGCCGACGACACCTCGTACCGGTTGCTCACCACCGAGGGCGTGCATACCTTCGAGGCCAACGGCCGGACCTTCCTGCAGGTGGAGCCCGAGGCGCTGCGCCTGCTCACCGCCGAGGCGATGCACGACATCAGCCACTACCTGCGGCCGACGCACCTCGCGCAGCTGCGCAAGATCATCGATGACCCGGAGTCCAGCGGCAACGACCGTTTCGTCGCGCTGGACCTGCTCAAGAACGTGAACATCTCCGCGGGCGGCATCCTGCCGATGTGCCAGGACACCGGCACCGCGATCGTCATGGGCAAGAAGTCCGAGGGCGTGCTGACCGGCGCCGACGACGCCGAATGGATCAGCCGCGGCGTCTTCGACGCCTACACCAAGCTGAACCTGCGCTACTCCCAGCTCGCCCCGATCACCATGTGGGACGAGAAGAACACCGGATCCAACCTGCCCGCGCAGATCGAGTTGTATTCCACGCCAGGCGATCCCGCGCAGCCGTCGTACAAGTTCCTGTTCATGGCCAAGGGCGGCGGGTCGGCGAACAAGTCGTTCCTGTACCAGGAGACCAAGGCGGTGCTGAACCCGACGCGGATGCTGGAGTTCCTGGACGAGAAGATCCGCTCGCTCGGCACCGCGGCCTGCCCGCCATACCACCTCGCGGTGGTGATCGGCGGCACCAGTGCCGAATTCGCGTTGAAGACGGCCAAATACGCCTCGGCGCACTATCTCGACCACCTGCCCACCGAGGGATCGCTTGCCGCGCACGGATTCCGGGATCTGGAGCTGGAGGAAGAGGTCTTCAAGCTCACCCAATCCTTCGGCATCGGTGCGCAATTCGGCGGCAAGTACTTCTGCCACGACGTGCGCGTCGTCCGGCTGCCGAGGCACGGTGCCAGCTGCCCGGTGGCCATCGCGGTGTCCTGTTCGGCCGACCGGCAGGCGCTGGCCAAGATCACGCCGGAGGGTGTGTTCCTCGAGCAGCTCGAACGCGAGCCCGCGCACTACCTGCCGGAGCAGACCGAGTCGATCCTCGGCGGCGACGTGGTGCAGATCGACCTGAACCGGCCGATGTCGGAGATCCGCGCCGAACTGTCGAAATACCCGGTGAAGACCCGGCTTTCGCTGACCGGCCCGCTGGTGGTGGCCCGCGACATCGCGCACGCCAAGATCAAGGAGCGCCTCGACGCGGGCGAACCGATGCCGCAGTACCTGCGCGACATGGCGGTCTACTACGCGGGCCCCGCGAAGACGCCCGAGGGTTACGCGTCCGGCTCGTTCGGGCCGACCACCGCGGGCCGGATGGACTCCTACGTCGACCAGTTCCAGGCCGCGGGCGGCTCCTTCGTCATGCTGGCCAAGGGCAACCGCTCCGCCCAGGTGACCAAGGCCTGCCACGAGCACGGCGGCTTCTATCTCGGCTCCATCGGCGGCCCCGCCGCCCGCCTCGCCCTCGACTGCATCAAGTCCGTCGAGGTGCTCGAATACCCCGAGCTCGGCATGGAAGCCGTCTGGAAAATCGAAGTCCAAGACTTCCCCGCCTTCATCGTCGTCGACGACAAGGGCAACGACTTCTTCGCCGAAACCCAAAAGCCCATCGCCCTGCGCGTCCGCACCCGCTCGGCTGAACGGGTCTGAATCTCTGCGCGGATGGAAGCGGCGGTGTCGGGCCGCGGCGCACCGGCGGTCAGCTGGTTGCGCGGCGGTATGCGAGGGTGGCGCGCAGTCGGCCCTGTTTGGGGGGTTGGACGTTGGCGAGGGTGCTGTCGCCGCCGTAGTGGGCGAGTACTCGGTGGTCCATTACCGCGCGCCACAGTGGGGGGATGGCGGCGAGGACGACCATGGTCGCGTAGCCGGCGGGGAGTTGGGGGGCGTGGGTCGAGCTGCGCAGGGTTTGGTAGCGGCGGCCTGGGTTGGCGTGGTGGTCGCTGTGGCGCTGGAGGTGGAAGAGGAAGATGTTGGTGACTAGGCGGTCGCTGTTCCAGCTGTCTCGGGGGGAGCAGCGGGCGTAGCGGCCGTTGCGGCGGCGGGCTCGCAGCAGGCCGTAGTGCTCGACGTAGTTCACCGTCTCCAGCAGTGCGACGCCGATCACCGCCTGCAGTGCGAGCCAAGGCAGGATGTGCCAGCCGAAGAGTGCGACGAGGGTGCCGAAGAGGACGAGGCTCATCGCCCACGCCTGCAGGATTTGATTGTCCACGTCCCACCAACCGCGCTCCTTGCGCGTCAGGCGTTCGCGCTCGAGCCGGATCGCCGAGCCGAAGCCGCCGGTCACGCTGCGCGGCAGGAATTCCCAGAGGGACTCGCCGAGCCGGGCGCTCGCCGGGTCCTCCGGGGTGGCGACCCGCACATGATGTCCGCGATTGTGTTCGACGAAGAAGTGCCCGTACGCCGACTGGGCGAGCGCGATCTTGGCCAGCCAGCGTTCCAGGTGCTCGACCCGATGCCCGAGCTCGTGCGCGGCGTTGATGCCGATGCCGCTGACGAAGCCGAGCGTCGCGGCTAGGCCGAGCTTGTCGACGCCGGTGAGCTCGTCACCGGCCCACAGATAGCTTGCGATGCCGAGCCCGAACAGCTGGATCGGCAGGAAAAGGTAGGTGCACCAGCGGTAGTAGCGGTCGCCGGACAGCAGCTCGTAGTCCTCGTCGCGCGGATTCGCGCCGTCCTCGCCGACCACCCAGTCCAGCACCGGGATCACCAGCAACACGATGATTGGGCCGATCCACCAGAAGACGGGCGCGCCGGTGTGCAGCACGAGCTGCGAGGGGAGCAGTGCACACATTGGAGCGATCAGGCCGAGCATCCACAAGGGGCGCTTCCGGTCCTGACCTCGGGGCTGTCGACGGTTGATCTGCCTGCTTCTTTCGGTGAGATTCCGGCGACGGGCAACCGTAATCTGTTGTGACTGCTGAATTATCCACGGCGCGTTTGTTGCGTGTGATAGCAGAGTCGCCGTGACCCTAGCTCTTGTTACTGATGTGGAGCGAAAGTGTTCCCAATCGTGACGAGTCACTCGACCGGATGTGCCGAAGCAGTCCTATCGATGGTGGTCGGGCCATGCCAGACTGGTCCGCATGGCTGCAGGGCGCGTACCGATCTCGAATGTGTCGGACACCGCACGATGGGTGGCCGCCTATCGCGCACGCGAGACCGCGCGCCCCGACGCGTTGTTCCAGGATCCGCTGGCCGACCGGCTGGCCGGCGCCCAGGGGCACACCATCGTCGAGCACGCGCCGCGCGTCATGCGCTCCGGCTGGCCGGTGGTCACCCGCACCAAACTCATCGATGACCTCATCGCGAAGTCCATCGCCGAGGGCTGTGATCGGGTGCTGAACCTGGCGGCCGGGCTGGACACCCGTCCGTACCGCCTCGCGCTACCCGCCGACTTCGTCTGGGTCGAGGCGGATCTGCCCGAGATTCTCGCCGAAAAGGAGAACGCACTGGCGGGCGAAACTCCGCACGGTGTATTGATTCGCCGCGCAGTCGATCTCGCCGATCCCTCGGCGCGGGACAAATTCCTCGACGCGGCGCTGGGTGCGATCGGACCGGCCGACACCCCGGCGACCAAGGCGCTGGTGCTCACCGAGGGATTGTTGTTCTACCTGGATACCGCGACGGTCACCGACCTGGCTCGTGCTTTGGTCCGGCCCGAAATCGCTTGGTGGATGGCCGATATCAGTTTCCGGATGGACCGGGTGCGCGCCGGATCCATGTTCGAGAACGCGCCGCGGAAATTCGATCCGCCCAACGGTCTCGCTTTCTTCGACGAACTCGGCTGGCAGTCGATGGAGAGCGAGAACATCCTGGTGCACGCGCGCAAGCTCGGGCGGGCGCCGTGGTTTTTGCGCCCCTTCACGTATTTGCCCCAGCCCGATCCGCGCAAGCCGCTGCGCAACACCTGGTCGGCTGTGATTCGCTTCCGGCACGAGGAGCTGGACCCGCAGTGACCTGATGGTTTCGCTAACAAAGAGATTGCTGGGTGTCGCACGGGCCCGAATCGCCCGCCGACCGCCGATCCGGTCACGGATAAGGCGAGTTTCTGCTTCAGATAATTTCCGGATTCTGCCGATATCGTCAGCAAAATAGCGTGGCCGGATTCGATCGGCCCCGGCGATATTACGGATAGTGGGCGGCGAGTATGGGGGCTGAGCTGGTCGTTCGATTTTCGTGGAGGCTTTTGTGCGGACACACAAATGTCACCTCGATCGCCGGGGCAACGGCGCTGGTTCGCGAGGCACCCTTAGCGATGTACATCGTTGATTCCAAGGGTGCCGTTCATCGCAGATGCCATTGAAGGTCGAGGAGGGCAATGAGTACGTCCAGCGTCATCACGACAACACTGCGTCTCTCACAATCCGCCAGCAGCCGGTTGGCCGCACGGGCCGCCCGCGAGGGTACTACTTCCACCGCATTGCTCGACCGCCTCATCCGGGAAGGCGTCGACCAGCTGGAACATCCCGGCATCGTCTTCCGCGGACCGATGCACGATCGCCGGGCCGCGCTGGTCGCGGGTCCCGACGTGTGGGAAATCGTTGCCCGCCTACAGGAATTGGAGGGGCCGGTCGAGCGGCGCATCGAGGTGCTGAGCGCCAAGTCGAGCCTGCACGTCGGCAAGATCGAGATCGCCGTCGCATATGCCCGCGATCACGGCAGCGAGATCATCGAGCGGATCGGGCGCAATCGTGAAGCGGCGGAAGCGATTCGCCGACCGGCGCCGGTGCGCGCACGGGTGGTCGAACGGGACTACCTCACGCTGGTCACCCCGTTGCGCGAGTGATTCGGCCGAATTGTCCGGTGTCCGAGTCGAATTGTCCGTTGTAGTGCCTGTTCACATCACTGGGGAGCGAATGTGAACACTTTTGCCGCCTGTGCACAACCCGCTCGGTCTGCGGACGAACACCCCTCGAGTCAGCCCGGGTGTCGTCCGCGGTCTGATCGGGGGTACGCGGCAGTGGCGGGGGCCGTTGCGAAAAAACGGTACGGTCGTGAAACTCGGGAAACTACCGCAATTTTCGCGAATCGGACTGGTAGCAACCGCCCGCACTCTGTGATCCACAGCACTGGAATGGATTGTGGATAACCCCCGTTCCTTGTGGATGAAGCATTTGCCACGCAACGGATTTCAGGCAACCATGTGCCATGCCTATCGACTATGACTCCTCGTCAGCGCGCCCAGCCCGCCGCACGTCGGCATCGAACGAGACTGGAACGCGGCAACCAACAACACCGGCTCACGATATGGCTGGTGGTATGGTCAACCGTATGGCGACACGGAAGATTACCCTCACGGTGGATGAGGTGGTGCTCGCGGACCTGCAGCAGGGCGCCGCCGCCGCCGGGATGCAGCTGTCGCCGTATTTCGCGCGCTGCGCGCACAGCTGGATGCTGTATCAGGACGCCGTCCGTTCGGCGGCCCGCGATCGCAGCTTCGGCATGCACGACGCCGAAGTGGCCGAGGCGGAACTCGCCGAGCTACACGCTGCGGACGCCGACGCTGAGACGCGTCGCGGCCCGCGCGCATGAGGCGGGGCGAGGTCTACCGGTTCGACCGCGACCGCCCTTCCCGTGCGAACGATCCGCGCACGCCATACCGCGTGGTCGTTTCGGCGGACTATCGCCTGCCCGACGAGCGTGTTCGGGTGCTGACCGCTCCCGTCGAGCGCTTGGACCCGCAGTCCATGGTGGCTGTCCTGCTCGGCAGCGCGGACCCGGTGGCAGGGTGGGTCAGGGTGGACCTGATCACCAGCACCTATCGGCCATGGCTGTCCGGGCCGCTCGGCGAGCTCAGCGCCGAGACCATGGAGAGCCTGTCCTCGAAGCTCCGGATCGAACTCGATCTGTGAGTGTCGGCGGCGGCTTCGACCCGCGCCGACCTCGGCCGTTACCATCGCCGGCATGGTGTTGCGGAGTGGTGTGCGGAATCGACTAGTGCGTGCTCTACCGGTGGCGGTGCTGCCCGCGCTGGTGGTGACGGGTGTGCTGGCGCCGCAGGCGGTGGGGCAGGGGAGCCCGATCGATCAGCGGGAGGCGACGGGGTCGGCGGCCGGGACCGAGGGGCTGGAGCCGGGGCTCGCGGTGGCCTACACGCTGGCCGAGAACGAGGCGCATCGGCAGGGTGTGCCGTTGTCGATCACCTCCGGGTATCGCACGCCCGCCGAGCAGCAGCAGCTGTGGGACAACGGCGTGGCCACCTATGGCAGCCCGGACGTGGCGCGCCGGTGGGTGCTGCCGCCCGAGGAGTCGACGCACGTGTCCGGCCGCGCGGTCGACGTCGGGCCGATCGCGGGCGCGCAGTGGCTGGAGGCCAACGGAACTCGCTGGGGACTGTGCCGGATGTACGACAACGAGTGGTGGCATTTCGAGTTGGCCACCGCGCCCGGCGGTGCCTGCCCGCCGATCCGGCCGGACGCGAGCACCCGGTAGTAAGACCTCGGGTCAGCCCCGGTCGCGCAGCAGATCGATGACCTTGGTTTCGTTGAGGTCGCCGTAACCGGCTTCGACGAGTCGGCTGAAAATGTCGTACGCGGCATGGCCCAGTGCGGCCGGGCCGTCCACGCTGTCCGACAGCTCGACGCCGAAACGCGTGTCCTTCAGCCGCAGCTCGGCGGTGAACGCGATGTCGCGGTCGTGCACGCCGTCGAGCATGATCCGCCCGACGCGCGCCACCGTGGGGCTGAGGCGAGAAAGGGTGTCGACGACGGTGGCCAAATCGAGCCCGGCAAGTTCCGCGACCCGCAGCACCTCCGCCGTCGCGGCGATCTGGATGGAGCCGTGCAGATTCTGCAACAGCTTGTACGCCGTACCCGCGCCGACATCGCCGAAGCGAATAATGTTGGTGCACAACGGATCCAGCAGCGGACGGGCAGCTTCGAGATCGGCGGGGTCGGCCCCGACGAACAGCGTCAACGCACCCGCCGCGGCGACGTCCGGCAGCCCGGTCACGGGGGAGTCGAGATATCGAAGACCTTGCGCACCAGCCTGTTTCGCCAGCTCCAGCACCCACGGCCGGGAGATCGTCGAGCATTCGACGGCGAACGCGCCCGCCGCGAAGTCGCCGGCCAAGGCGCCGTCTTCGCCGAGCCAGACCGTGCGCGAGGCGTCGTCGTCGGCCACCATCGAGATGATCGCTTCGGCCTGATCAGCCGCCGCGCGCGGTGTCGCGGCCGGCACGGCTCCGGCCGAAATCAGTTCCGCGGCTTTGTCCGGCGACCGATTGAACACGGCCACCTCATGCCCGGCGGCCAGCATCCGCGCCGCCATCCCCGATCCCATCCGGCCCACCCCGAGAAAACCGATCTTCGCCATCCCGGCACCCTACCGAGCCCGGGTGTACGAGCGGACGGCCTGTGCGGCGCGCACTGAAAATGCGAAACCATTTGCCGGAGTAGCCGCGTAGCGTTTCGGCAATGCCGCCTGTCCTGTACTGCTGCGATCCGTTGAATCCTCGGCGGGTGGACGAACATTTCGCGCCGGAAGCGCAAGAGGTCCGTGCCCACGGTGGCGAGGTCGCGCTGATCGACCACGACCGCCTGCTGCGAGGTGACGCGGACGCGGCGATTGCTCGAGTACCGAGCGGTCTGGAGAGCGCCTGGTATCGGGGCTGGATGATGCCCAGTGTCCGCTATGCGGAGTTGGCTGCGGCGCTGAGTCGGCGCGGCGCCGCGCTGATCGTCGACCCGGGACGGTATCGGACCGCGCACGAACTGCCGGGCTGGTATCCGACCTTCGCCGAGGTCACTCCGGCCAGCGTCTGGCGTCCGACCGAGCCGGGAGAGATGGTGGAGGCCGGCAAGTTGACTGAGCTCGTCCAGCCTCTGCCGCCCGGTCCCGGAATCGTGAAGGACTACGTCAAGTCGCGCAAGGACGAATGGCACCAGGCGTGCTTCATCCCCGATCTCACCGAATCCGCAGGCCTGACCCGGATCGTCCGACGGTTTGTGGAGTTGCAGGAGGACTATCTGGCGGGCGGCATCGTCGTCCGCGCCTTCGAAACGTTCGTGAAGCTCGAGTCGGTCGCGGCGGAAGTGCGGGTTTGGTGGCTCGATGGCGAACCCCGGCTGCTGACACCCCATCCCGACAGCCCCTTCGACCGCGGACTGGTTCCGCACCTCGGGCAGATCGGGGCCGCCGTGCGGCGTCTGGGCTGCCGGTTCATCACTACGGATGTGGCCCTGCGCTCCGACGGGGTGTGGCGAGTCGTCGAGGTCGGTGACGGTCAGGTCAGTGACCTGCACCGGTCGAGCAGCCGAGGCGAGTTCGCGGCACTGCTGGTCGATTCATAAGCCGAACACGGCTGGATCCCATTGTGTCGTGGCCCACTCCCGCGTACTCTCTGAGATTGCGAGACTGAATGGTCTCACTTTCGAACATAATGGGTCCGGCGACGCTGCCGGATGGAGGAGGGAACCTCAATGACGAGGTATGCCGCTCGAATGCGCTCGGGGATCGCGATTGTGGTGGCGACGGTCGCGGTGCTGGCCGCGGTGGCGCCCGCGGCCACCGCGGACGAGCCGGAATCGGGAGCCACCGCGCAGAGCGTGTTCAACAAGCCCGGTCCCTATCCCGTCGCGACTACGGTGCGCACGAATCCCTGTCAGGAATCGGTGTGGGGAATGTTCCAGCACATCGTCGTGCACATGCTGGGCAACCGTGACGATATGACCTGTACCCAGGCCTTTCCCAACGGCCTCGAATCGCCGGTCGGGGTGAATACCTACTATCCGGCCAATATCGCCGAACTCCCCGATGCGCCACTGCTGGTTTTTACCTCAGGGTTCGACGCCAATCCGGGGATGTACGACGCGCTCGCGCGACAGTGGGCCAGCAACGGCTTCGTGGTAGTGATCCCGTACGAGTTCTTCAATTCGCTGCTCTATGTGCCGACCCTCGGCATCGCCGCCGCGGTCGTCGCCAACCGTGATCCGAATTCCCCGCTGTACAACAAGATCGACCTGAGTCGCACGCTCTTCGGCGGTCATTCCGGCGGCGGACAGGCGGCCCTGCAAGCCGGAACGGCGCTCCCCGGCATCGCGTCGCTGATCGATCCGGCAATGCGGGTGCGCGGTGTGCTGGCGATCGAGCCGGGCCCGCTCGCGGTGGGCGCGCTGGTGTCGGTGCCGACGCTGTTCCTCACCGGTTACAACGATTTCGTGGTGCCCGACTTCGCCTGGGTGCGCTGGTGGCAGTACAACCTGTCCTTCCAGGCGCCCGCGTGGATCGCCAATGCCCGTGGGGTGAGCCACTTCTCGCCGGTCGACGGGCTGGACAACTATCTGTCCGCAGGCACCGCGCTGGCGTGGCTGCGCTATCAGGCGTTCGGCGACGAGGTCGCCAAGGATTACTTCGTCGGCCCGAACTGGCGGCTGCCCGCCGACAAGACGTACTTCAGCGTGGAGCGCAACGCCCTCGCCAACGCGCTGAACTAGCGCCAACCACATCAGTCCAGGAACAGAAATGGGTCGGGTATGAAATTCCGTCGCGCGTTGGCAGGTGGGCTCGGTGCCACCGCCGTGGTCACCTTCTCGCTGGTCTGCCCGACTGCCACCGCCGAGCCCGGCGTCGCGTGTGCCGAACCTGCTGCGGGCCAAGCGGTTCAGCGCGTCGATCCGGCCGCGGCGGGTATCGATGCCGGCGCACTGACCGACGCGATCAACTTCGGCACGGCCAAGGGCGCGTATGCCATTCAGGTGTATCGACACGGCTGCCTGGTCGGTGACCGCACCGGTACGGGCAACCTGCCTGCGCCGCTGGCCAGTTCGTCGAAGGGCGTCGCGTCGGTCGCGGTGGGCCGCGCGATCACCCTCGGCTACTTCGGCCTGGACGATCCGCTCGGCAAATTCTTCCCGCAGGCCGACGCCGCGCATGCCGCGCTCACCGTGCGTCAGGTGCTGAATCAGACCACCGGCCTGCGCTTTACCTGGGCCGCCGATATCGCGGGCATCGCCACCGACGAGGTGCTGCAGACACTCGAGACCCCGCAGGCCTTCGCGCCGGGCACCACCTTCCAGTACGCGCAGGCCGTGCTGGTGCTGCTGCCGAAGATCGTGGAAATCACCACCAGGATGGACTTCCAGGACTTCGTCCAGCGAGAGGTGATGCAGCCGTTGGGCATCGCCCGCGACCAGTGGGTCTGGCTGCGCGACCGCAGCGGAAACACCGCCGTCAACGGCGGTCTCGCCATGCGCGCCGACGACCTGGCCCGGCTCGGGCTGCTCCTGCTGCACGAAGGGCGTTGGGGCGACAACCAACTCATCGATCCCGGCTACCTCCGGCAGGCACGCCAGCCCACCGCCGCCAACGGCGGCTACGGATTCCTGTTCTGGCTCAACGCCGGTGACTCCTACAAGACCGCGACCGTGCCGACGGCCAAGGTCTTCGACCACCCGATGTTCCCCGGCGCACCCCGCGACCTCTACGCCTTTGTCGGCGCACTCGGCCAGTTCAACGTCGTGATCCCCAGCCGCGACATGGTGATCGTCCGGCTCGGCGTCCCCGGCGGCATCGACACCAACAACGTCCAGACCTCCCTCGCGGCCGAATCCAACCCCGACAACAAGGAATTCGTGCGCCGCGTCGTCGCTGCGATCACCGACGTTCCCGGCGAGCCGATCGACGACCCCTATCGCTACGGCGACAACTTCGGACCCATCATCGGCGACCTCGACGACCTGGCCTTCTGGATAGACCCCGAACACACCGCCCAAATCCTGTTCGGCGTCGGCCCTTACGCCCCTTCGAACTGTAATGTCCTGTGGTGCAACGGAAAAATCGTCCCCCAAGACATCTTCTCCGCCATGCTCGACTCCACCGGCCAGATCGTCACCGCCCTCCTCGGCCTGGGGCACGGGGCTCGGTAATCAGTCGCTGGGTACGAGTCATGCTTCACCCAACCGCCTGCGATCACCACTGACGGGTCCGCCAACCCGGTTCAAATCCGGACCTCGACGCGCACAGAACTCTATGCAGCCGACCGACCGCCGATAAGTGGGTCTTATCGGCGGTCAGTCGCTATGCCTGGCGAACTGGTACATCAACGGTCGAAGGAACCTGCTGATCGTCGTCCTCGCCGGCGGCTACCGGTTCGCTCGAACGAACCATCTTGCCGTTCTCGTCTGACGCCGCCTTAAGAATTTTCAAGACGGAATGCTGCAACCCCAAGTCGGGGTCATAGAAGGTGCCGATGCCGCGACGTGACCAAAACACTCGATTCAGCGCGGCGTTCGGCCATACCGAATCGAAGGCAGGGCGTGGCCTCGCGAGCCTGGTCGGAGGTGACAGTGCCAGGCGTTGGTTGGCTAAGAGGTTTAGCGATACGCCCTGCTCGGCGGCCTCGCGAACCAACTGGGCATGCAGTTCAGGTGGTACTCGAACCATGAACTTGCCGCTGTAGGTCCGCTCCGAAAGCGGTTGCGGTATAGGCTCGTTGTTCTCGGCCAGATCCTCGATGACCTCGTGCACGAGATTCATGATTCCCGTAAATGCCGCAGCTGGCTCGGGCTCGAGCCAGGACAGGGAAGGGAACTCTGCACAAAGACCAATGTGCTCTTGGTCCTCTGCGGACCAGCTCACGCGATATGTGTAGTGGGAATGATCTGGGAGTTCTGGCAGGCTGGACATCTATACCTCCTCCTGTCCTGCTGCTTGCAGCTTTTCGATAGCTGCCAGCACCTGTTTTATCTGATACAGCTTGGCCTTGCCATCCCGTCCTTGCTGAATGTTGACACGCGGATCTCCCTGCCACGGCATCTTGAAAATGATGTGGCTGGTGCCATCCTGGCGCCAAGAGCCGAAGTAATGCTTGCAAACCTTGACTAGGTCGTCGTAGCTGACGTTCTGTGCAGACTCCTGCATCTTCGCGAGGATCTTCTCGACCGTAGCCACAAGGCAATAGTATCACCCGCGATACTACGGCGGAATGGCCCTTGTGTAGGACGGCCAGCCGAGAATCTTGCCCAGGTTCCGAAGTCTCAGCGGGTCGAGGGCGAGTTTGATGGCGGTCATCAGTTCGACTGCGGCGCCGTACTCAGCTCGGAGGTACTGCTTCTTGCGGCCACCGATCCGACTACGGACGCGATCGAGCGATTCCACCGGTTCTGCCGCACCGGCGGTTTTGCCGCACCCGCGCGGCCGTCGGTGCGCTCGGCATCCGCGTTTAGCTGACGGGGGTGAGTTCGATGGCACCTTCGATCGTGGTGTGTACGCGGCGGCGGTTGGGGGAGCCGAGGGCGGCGGTGAGGTCGGTGCCGTCGTGTTCGGCGAGCAGGTCGCCGCTGTCCCAGACCAGAAGGGTTGCGCTGACGGTGTTTTCGGCGGCGGCGTGCGCCAGGTCGTAGTGTGCGCAGCCGGGGACGTGGGCGTAGGTGATCCAGAGGTCGTAGCCGGTCATGAACAGGTCGAGGTCGAATTGGACGCTGAGGCCGAGCAATTCGCTGCGGCCGTTGTCGTCGACACCGGCGAACGCCTCGTCCAGCGCGAGCAGGCGCGGCGCCTGCGGGTCGGCGGAGTCCAGCATGACGTGCGCGGCGGCGAAGAGCGGCAGGTGCAGCGAGACCGACTGCTCGCCACCGGAGAGCGCGCTGTGCCTGGCCACGGTGAGC
Source organism: Nocardia sp. NPDC051052 (assembly GCF_044456045.1). Lineage (NCBI taxonomy): Bacteria > Bacillati > Actinomycetota > Actinomycetes > Mycobacteriales > Nocardiaceae > Nocardia > Nocardia sp. NPDC051052. Next base: position 677,001 of record NZ_JBITFL010000002.1, on the reverse strand, counting down.
TTGTCCTCGCTGCCGTCGGCGGAGATGAGGGTGAACGAGAACACCCGCCAGGTGCGGTAATCCAGGGTGGCCGCCAGGATTTCGGGGTAGGAGCGTTCCGGGTGCGCGGCGCGGGCCGCGCGGATCTCGGACGCGAAATGCGCGCGGATGGTGGCGAGTTCGTCCGCGCCGAGCACCGAGGCGTCGCGGTCGAGCAGCTTGCACATGGCCCGCGCCGGGTCGGAGAGCGTGTCGGCGAGCACCCAGTGCACGCCGATGGTGTTGCCGGAGGACATCCGGCGCTGCTTCATCTCCGCGCCCATCCTGGCGATGAGATCGCGGGCGTCGCTGGTGCGTTCGTAGATCTGCTGGGCGAGCCCGGTCAGCAGCGCGTCCTCCAGGATGCGGCGCTCGGCGTCGGTGAGCAGCAGCTCCTGGTCTTTGCGCGCGCCGTCGATGCGGGCCGCGAAATCGGCGAGCGCCGACATGCCGTCGTCGTCTTGCACCTGCACCACGGTCAGCCCGTCGGCGGCGTCCCACTGCAAGCGGTAGTCGCGGCCGGACCCGGACAGCGCGGCGTCGAACTCCTGCAGCGCCGCGGTGACCGCGCTGCGGGTCGACTTGCGGGTCGCCTCGCTCGCACGTACCGAAGACGTTGCCGTGGTGAGGCTTTCGAAGAGCTCGGCGACTTCGTCCGGCAGCACCTGCGGTTCGGCCGCCGGCCCCGCCTGGGAGATCCGGTACAGCAGCTGCTCGGGCGTCGACCAGGCGGCCTCGCTGCTCGGCCAGCGGCCCTCGGCCGACGCGCCGAGCAGCCGCAGCAGGTCCGGTCGGGCGTACGGGGCAAGGGCTTTCACGTCGGCGAGCACCTCGGTCAGTGCGGTGCCCAGTGATTCGTGCGCGGTCCGGTAGGCGGCCTCGGCGTCGCCGATCGCCTCGATGGCCTCGTTGGCGGCCTTGCGCGCGGCCTTCTGCTCGGCCTTGGTCGCCTCGATCTTGGCGCGCGCCTTCTCCAGTTCCTGATCGATGTCGGCGGCACCGGCACCCAGTGCCTCGCGCAGGGTTTCGAGCTTACGCAGCTGCTCCTGATAGCCGGACTTGGCCGCCTCGGCCTCCTCGGCGAACGCCTCGGCCAGATCCTTGGCCTCGTCGTGCCGGTCGGTGCCCTCGCGTTCGCGTTCGCGTTCCCGCTCGTGTTCGGTGCGCAGCCGGAGCAGGCCGGTGCCGGTGTTCTCGAAATGCCGGATGGCGGCGGCCAATGCGTCGAGTTCGCGCGGATCGCGCGGGGTCCGGTGCTTGGTCGCGGCCGCGCGCAGCTTCTTCTCGACCGCGGTGCCGTCGGCGACGGCCTGGTCGAGGTCGCGCTCGGCCTGGGTGACGGCCTCGGACCGGGACCGCATCATGCCCGCCGTTTCCGAGACCGCCCGCAGGGCGGTGGTGACCGCGGTGGCGCGCGGCAATGCCTTGGCGGCGGCCGAGATTCGCGAGAGTTCGGCGGTGGCTTCGGCTTCCTGGTCCTGTGCGCCGCGCTGGGCCTCGCCCGCGGCCTCGAGTGCGGCGGCGAGTTCGGTCAGCCGGAGCTCGCGGCGGCGAGCACGGGCGGTGGCACCGATGAACTCGGCGTCGGCCTTGTGGTGCCTGCCGACCTGCACGCCCTGACGGAAACCGCCCGCCGTGCTGACGGCGAGACCGGCTGCCGGATCGCCCTTGCCCTCGTGCAGGGCGATCGAGGCGAGCACGTCGGCGACCGCCTGGCGCGGCACCGTGAGCTCGTCCGAATCCTCCTCGACGACAAGAACATCGGCGAGCGTGCGGCCCTTCGGTCGTTCCTTCTCCGGCAGCGGGACGAGGAACTGATCCGAGTCGTACTTCGCGGGCGGCGCGGCGCAGATCCAGCCGTCGAGCAGATCGGCGGCGTGCAGCGCGGCCTCGATCCCGGCGGCGACTCGTGGCTGCACGTCGTCGGCGAAGCGGACGAGGCGCCACAGTGGGGCACCGGTGCGGTCGTCGGCGTCGCGGGCGCGGGCGGCGAAAGCCGGTGGTGCGTCGTCGCTTTGCGCGGCGACACGGTCGCGTTCGGCGGTCAGCTCGGCGATCTGTTCGCCGGCAGTCGCCGCGCGGCCACGCGCTTCTTGGCGGTCGTTGCGGATCTCATCGATCAGCGCCTCGGTGCGTTCGGCGAGTACCTCCGCGACTGTCGCTTCCTCCGAACCGGCCTGGGCGAGCGCGGTGTCCAGCGCCTCGAACAGCCCGTTACCGATGGGGGAGTAGACCTCTCGGTGCTCGTCCCACCAGCCGCGCAGCGCGCCGGCCGCCTCGGTCCGTGCCAGCACGACCGCCGCCTCGGCGTGCGCGACCTCGGCGGCCGCCGCCTCGCTCAACTCGCGTGCGCGTTCGGCGAGCCGCTCGGCCCTGGTCCGCTCGGCGGCCGCGGTCTCCATGACCCCCATCGCCTGCCGGACCGCGCGCACGTCGGCGTCGCGTTCCTCGGCATGCGCGCGCACCGTCGCGGTGAGCTGGTCGGCGCGTGCCCCCTCCGACAGCGCCGTCCAGTCGATCCCGGCTTCCTCTGCGGCGGAACGCAATTCGTCCTCGCCGCGCGCCAGTGCCGCGGCGGCGGTGCGGACCGCGGTGCGCGCGCGTTCGGCCTCCTGCGCCCGCTGATCCAGGGTTTGCCGCGCCTTGAGCGCCTTGTCGCCGTGCACGCCCGCCGAGGTTTCCAGGCGCCGCACCGCGTCGGCGAGGTCGTCGAGCTGCTGCTTGCCCTCGTAGGCGCTGGAGCGCTGCAGGTTCTCCCGGTCGCCGAGCGCGTGCTCGTAGGCGCGGTCGGCGTCCTCGGCGCGTGCCTCCGCGGTGGCGCGTTCGGCCTCGCGGCGCTCGCGCAGCGCGGTCGCCGCGAACAGCGCGGTGCTCGCGTGGGTGACCGCGTCGAGCCGGGTACGCAGCTGGTCGACGTCCGTCTTGGCCTGCACCGCAAGGTATTTGCGGTAGACGTCGACAAAGGTCCTGGTGGCGCTGTCGGCGTGCACCAGACCCTCCAGGGTGCGCCCGACCTCCTCCATGTCGCTGAACGAGCGAGCCGCGTCCAGGACCAGCTGTTCGTCGAGGGGGCGCAGGCCGTCGGTGAGCGCCTGCGAAAGTCCGCGCGGGTCCAGGTTTTTCGCCAGCTGCGGGCGTCGCAGCGTGAGGATCAGGTTGATCAGCTGGTCGTAGCGCTGGGTGCCGAGCCCGAACATCCTGGCGTCGATGGCGTTTCGGTACTCCACCGGACGATCGACGATGGCGTCGGTGCCGATCTGCTCGGCCAGCTGCTTGCGGGTGAACGGCCGGTCGTCCGGCCCGATCAGCGAGAAGTCGACGCCGACCCGGCCGTCCGCGACGAAGTACCAGCGCGTCACCTTGTCCGAGGAGCGGGTGGCGCGCATGCCGATGCCGACGGTCACCGCCTCCGCGTCGTCCCAGTCGCCGCGCGCGAATTCCATCCAGACATAGGAGTAGGCCGATTCCTGCTTGCGGTACAACAGGTTCGACTTCATAGTGCGCTCTTCACCGGCGAACGGGTTGAGCCTGCGCGGCTCGATCCGCCCGTCCAGCACGAACGGGAACAGCACCTCCAGGGCCTTGGTCTTGCCGGACCCGTTGGGGCCGCGCAGCACCAATCTGCCGTCGGCGAAGCAGAATTCCTGGTCCCGGTAGTCCCACAGGTTGACGATTCCGGCGCGGGTCGGGATGAACCGCACTCCGCCGTGAATGAGCGACATCGCCTCAGTTCCCTTCCGTGCCAGTGCTGTCGGACGCTATATCTACCCACCCCGTCGGCTCCGCCGACTGCCGTTCCTTGGTGTAGGTGTCGGCCGCGGTGACGAACAGTTCCTCGGTGCGCTTGGTGCGTACGGTGACGACCGCGCCGCGATAACGGGCGAGGGCGGGCATGATCAGCAGCCCGTCCTCGACCGCACGCACCAGGCGCAGCCGCTCCAGCAGGGCAACCACCTCGGTGGTCAGGCCGGGCACATCGGCCTGCCACTGGGCGGCGAAGGTCGCGCCGTATCGATCGGCGAGCGCCTGCACGGTTTCGCACACCCACGCCGAGTCGAGCAGCGGGTAGGTGGTCTCGACCGGTGCTTCCTGGTCGTCCTCGAACGCCGAATCCGACTGTGCCGAAAAGTCTTCCAGCGCCCGTAGTTCTGCCAGCGGCGCGAAAACGGTGGACTCCGGGATGGCGCCGTCGAGTTGCGCGGCGAGCGCCTCACCCGGGTCCGGCGCGGCCGTCCGCCGTGCTACCGGATTGTCGATGTCCAAGACCCGGTCGGCGATCTCACCGGCCAGCAGCAACCCCACCTGCGCCAGCGTTCCGGTGCTCGGGAATCGAATGTCGGAGAGCCGTCCGGAGGTGTCGATCAACGCCACCCCTTCCGCCCTGCGTTCGGCCTTCAGCCCGGTGAACAGCTCGACATCGGCGATGATCCGATCCTGCGCGAGCACCGGCCGTTCCGCCGGGGCGAGGTCGTCGAGATACACCACCGGTCGCTCGACCAAGGTCCGGCGCACCCGCCGCGCCAGGTCGGCCACGGTCGGCGCGTGCGCGGGACCGGTTGCGCCCGCGGCGTCTTCGGTGAGCAGCCCGCGCACACTGTGCAGGTGTTGCAGCGCCCGCGGCGGCCGGAACAGTGCGAACACCACCGGCCGGTCGATGTCGTAAAGCGCCTCGCCTGCCTCGGGATCGCTGGCCCAGCCGCCCGCGTCGCCGTCGGCCAGGGTGAGCGCGCCGCGATGGGTCAGCCAGCCGACCGCGTCGACGAAGGCATCCCGGTCGGCCGCGCGGTCGGTGGACAGCTCCAGGCCCTCGACCCGGCCCGCGTAGGCGGCGACCTGATCGGCCAACTCCGACAACGTGATCTGGTCACCCGCCCGGCCGAGCGCGGCGATGGACAGCGCCAGGTAGGCGTAGCGGCGGCGATCGAAGAGGCGGTCGGCGGGCGTGCGCGCGGGCTTGCCCGCGTCGAGCCGGTCGATGATCGGGAACACCCTGGCGGTGGTCTCGGTGACCTCCAGCCGGTAGCCGAACAGTTCGGCCAGGTCCTCCCGCAACTCGGTGGCCCACCGGCGGATCAGCGGCAGCGCGATCCGATCCGGATAGGTCCTGGTCACCAGGTGATTAGCGAGGATGACCCTGGCGGCGCGCTGATAGTTGTCCAGCGCAAGGGAATCGATCTTGCGTCCGTGCATCATGCGCGTCCCCCGTTGCCGCGCGGCCGGGTCCGGGTGGTCTGGCGCACCTCTAGTCTGCGGTTGTTCAGGTGCAACAGTCCGTGCGCGGTCTGCACGATCGTCGAACCGTCGTGTTCGGAGACGGTCAGGGTGACGCCGCTGTCGGATCCGGTGGTCCCGGCGACCCGCCCGCTCACCGGCACCCACGCGGTGGACGCCGCGTCGAGCAGCCGCAGCAGCACCTCGGTCTCTCGTTCGTCGAGCACCCGGTCGTGCACGTCGGTGGACGCCAGGGACTTGGCCGCGTCGGCGCGGGCGCGCTGCGCGTCCAGCTGCACCTCACGCAGCCGCCGAATGCTCGCGTCGTTGCGGTGGATCCGCGCGGGCGCTCCGGCCGACGGGGGTCGCCCGGTCTCGGCCAGCGTGCGCGATATCTCCAACGGCGGTGCCTCCCACCAGGATCGCTGCGCCGGGATCAGGTCCGCGTCCGGATGTTCCATCGCGAGGTGGCGCGGCCTGCCGAGGCCGAACACCGCGTCGAAGAGCGCGTGCGCGCTGTCCGCGGACGGCGCGGCGGTGAACCAGCCCGCCAGATGCCGCAGCGCGGACTCCCGGCTCACCCCGCCGCGCCGGGTCTCGGTGACCCGGCGCAGCAGCGAGAGCACGGCGGCGATGGCGCTCATGGTCGCCTCGCGCAGCCGTTCCGCCTCGGTGGTTCCCGCGTGCTCGCCCGTGCCCGCCGCGACGAACCAGGTGCGCAGCCCGTCCCAGCGCGCGTGCCAATCCGCCTGCCGCTCCGCGAAACTCAGCAGCACCCGTTCGTCGCATCCGGCGGCCCGTTCGATCAGCTCGTCGACGCCGGTCTCCTCGATCTCGGCGATCGCACCCGCCAGCCGCGGCACGAATCTGGCCAGGTCGAGACTGAATTCGCGCATGTGCGCGAGCAGCGCGTCCTTGTGTGCCAGAAAAGATTCGGGGGTGATCTCGGTGGTCCGCACGAGATCGCCGAGCGAGAGATAGAAGTGTGCGGCGCGGGCGGCCATGTCGGTCAACGCGGCGTCGAGGCGGCGCAGCGTGCGGTAGACCCGCTCGGCGTCGCCCTCGCGATTGGCCGCGGCCAGGGTGTGCAGATCGGCCAGCAACTCCGGCAGCACCAGCCGCGACAGTGAAGCCTCGTCGAGCCGGGCGTTGAGCACGCCCGCGACCGCGCGGTAGGCCTGGAACCCGGCCTGGGAGAACTGGTAGACGAAGTGCCGGTTGCGATATTCGGCCAGCGTGGCGGCGCGGGTTCCGTCGTAACTGCGTTCCAGCACGCCCCATTGGTGCAGTTGATCGAGTAGCGGGCCGATGTCGGCGGCGGTGAGCCGGGGGGCGCGCTGACGGGTGCCGTGTTCGCTCGACCAGGCCTGCGCGCTCGCGGGACCGTCGTCGGTCTGCGGTTTCGTAGCAGACTGACTGGTCTCCTTGTCCTCTGTATGTTGCTGGCCCTCGACGTCGGGCGTGGCTGCCGGCTCGAGCAGGTCGGGCGTGCGCAGGCTGTGCCCGTTGCGCTCGATCCACTCCGCCACATCGTCAGCATGCAGCAACACCACGTAGGCGGCCCGCGCGCTGTCGAAGGCGCGCAGCACCCACAGATAGTCGGCGCGGCGCTCGGCGGTGGCGAAGGAGAACAGCCGCAGCCGGTCGTCCCACAGGACGGAGGCGCTCGCGGCGGCGTCGACGGAGTCGGTCACCGGGAACAGGGTAGTAGCGGGCCGGTCGCCGACAGCGGGTACATGCCCGATACGGCGTGCCCGTGTCCTGTTTGCCGCGTGTTCGCCGACGAATCGGGCTGTGTCAGTAAGGGATGGCAGCCGGCGGGGTGGCTCAAAACAACGGTACTGGTCACTCGCTCGACAGCGAACGCAGCTGGTCGAGGTACACGCGAGCGCGCGGATCGCCGGGGTACCGGGCGATGATTTCGCGCGCGGTCTCGCCCGCGATCCACATCAGCGAGGGCAGCGAACGGCGTTTACCCGCGAACGCGCGCAGTCCCTCATCGACCGCGAGTTCCAGATCGCGGTTGCGGACCGCGACCACCGCGAGCGTCAGATGCGCCTCGGACACCCGCATCGGATTGCGGACCGTGCCGTCGCCTCGCGTCGAGTGGCGGATAACCTCGTTGGCGTAGGTCTCGGCGAGCCGATCCTCGCCCGCGACGCGGCAGCAGTCCATCGCGTAGAAGTCGAACTTCTGCGGATCGACCACGAAATGGTTGTCCAGGTTGATCGGATGGTCGAGTCGCTGCAAAATTGCCCGCCCCTCGTCGAGTGCCGTTTCGACCTCGTGCCGGTCGCCGAGACGCGCCCATGCCTTGGCCCGTTGCGCGGCGAGTTGCACTCCGACACCGAGGTTCCGGCTGGTCTCCAGCACCTGGTCGACCGCGTCGATCGCGCCCCGATAGTTGCCCTGGGTGAGCGCGAACCAGGCCGCCATTTCCGCACTCCAGCCGGTGATTTCGGCGTTCTCCGCCTCCTGGCCGAGCGAGAGTGCCGCGCGCCGGGTCGCCTCGGCGGCGGTGCGCCGGCCGAGGTCGTAGTCCACGCAACCCACCAGCAGCGCAACCCATCCTGCGAGCACCAGGATGTCGCGATGCTGCGCCAAAGTCAGTCGGCCGTCCAGCAGCGAGGTAATCCGCCGCAACCACCCGGTTCCCTCGGCGTGCAGCTCGTGCGGGTCGGCGTAGGAGTACTCGCAGCACAGGCGTTCCGCGGTGATCCGGATGGCGTCCAAGGTGGCGGGGGAGACGTCCGACATGCGCAGGCGCCCGATGAATTCCAGCGTGTCCATGCCGGTTGCCGAGAGCACTTCGTCGTCCCGATTCGGCCTGGCTTTGGGGAAGAACGCCGCAGTGACTGTGTCGAAGGCGGCGGAAATGATCGGTGCGTAAAAATCATCCGGCCGCGACTCGCCCGATTCCCAGCGGCGCCAGTTACGCAGCAGTGTACTGTCTGTCGGCAGGTTGTGGGATGACTTGGCGCGCATCACGCGGACGGCATCGGCTTGTGACCACCCCCGCGCATCGCGTTCAGAGCGCATCCGGACAGCCCAGACGGGTCGATCGTCTCCAGCGGCCACGTCAGTAGTATCGCACCAGTTAACGCCCGGTGGCCGAGATAGGGCAGATAGATGTCAGTGGGTTGACATCTACATTCGCAAGTTGGCGTTGTACATGCTGGACATGAGAGCGGAAAGTTAGCCGGACACACCTCGTCTCACCCAGATGCAATTGCATCTGTCCTTGCAAGGCGCAGTACCCCACAATGGGGAGATCCACATAAGGACAGCGGTACCCAATCCAACGGAGGTTCGGGTGGAAGCGTTGATCTATGGATACTTGCGTGACGATTTGGCCGATGGCCACAGCGAAGAGCTGGAGGATGCGATGAGCAGCCTCGCCCGGGAAGAGGGGCTCTGCTTCGCCGCAACGTTCCATGAATCGACTTCCGGTGACGGCGCGGCATTTGTCGAGCTGACCCAGGAGCTCAAGCGGGCCGACGCACACCACGTAGTGGTTCCGTCGCTCGATCACCTTGCCGGCCAGACGATCCCGCGGGATATTCTGCTAGCGAAACTGGCGCGCGAGGCGGCGGCGCAGATCTGGACCATCGAGACCTGATCGCCACGACGGCAGGCCCGACCGCAGGGACACCACCCAGCGCTGGGGCATTTCGCACCGCCGTCGCCCTCCCGCGAGCATCCTCGTCGCGGCCACACCGGCCAGCAGCGAGGCGAGCAACGCCGCAACATGGTGTTGCCCGAACAGCGGATATACCTGCCAATGCAGGAGATACACGAACAACGAGCTGTCGGCGAGCACCGCCGCGACGATGGCAGCCAGGGCAGGCACCCGGATCGCGGGCAGCCAGATCAGCATCAGCAGCCCGGCCATGACCAGTCGTTCCCGGTCCGGTACGTCGAAATAGCCCGGCACACAAGCAAGTAGGACGGCACTCACCAGCAGTCGCTGCCACGCCGACGTCGCCTTCGCGGCCGCCAAGCCGAGGGCGAAGAACCAGGCGGCCAGCGGCGAGAACGGCACATCCCGCGCCGGATACAGCCCGAACGGCTGATAGCGCAGCACCAGGGTGAGCGCGAGCAGGCCCATGGCGAACCAGAACGGTTCGCGCCGCTCGAGCATGTCCAGCAGTGGGATCCGGATGAGCAGTGCCGTGGCGATCATGAAATAGACGAGCACCTCGATGAACCAGAGGTGCCCTGCGGTGTCGCTGTCGAACGGTCCCAGAATCTTGTTGAGCAGCAACACGTTCTGCCAGCGGTAGTAGTCGGTGAACAGCAACGTGACGGCTACCCATACGGTGGTCGGCACGGCGATCAGCGCGACCGTGCGCAGCGCGTGTCGCAACCGTTCGGCACGCGGCGCGGTGGTCACCACGAACCTGGCGAAGTTGAATCCGGCGACGCCGAGCAGCACGTGCGCGCCGCCCCACAGCACGCAGAGACCGATGTGCGAACTCGCGATCAGCACGATGGCGGCGGCGCGCAAGAGGGTACCGGTGTCGAGGGCGCGGCCGAACCGGCTGCCGCCGAGCGGGATCCGGTCGAGCTCGGCGATCGTCATGGTCGGCCAGTCGGCCGGGAGGGTGCCGAGCGCGCGTTCCACCCTGGCCGCGGTGGTCACGTAGGTCAGCGAATTGCCGCCGAGATCGACGAAGCTGCTGTCCGGGCGGATCAGTGCCGGGTCGATGCCGAGGGTAGTGGCGTAGAGCGCGCGGATGTTTCGGGCCTGCGGCGCGGGCGCGGGCAGCGTGCGCACCGCGGGGTAGTCCGGCTTGCCGTTGGCCAGTCGCGGCAATTCCGCGACGGGGCAGACCCGTACGGACGCGGCGGGTAGCCCGGCCAGCCGGGCCGCGGTGCCGGTCGGATCGGTGGCGGGGCTTTCTACGGCGACGACGAGCAGTTCGTCGTCATCGGTGCAGCAGACGGTGAAACCCGCTGCGGTCAGGCCGGATTCGAGCCGTTGCAGATCGATGCGCAGGCCGAAGATCTTCGCGAACCGGCTGCGCCTGCCGATCACCTGATACAGACCCTCGGGGGTGCGACGCGCGAGATCCCCGGTGCGCAAGGCGGTTACGGTGCGGCCCAGTGCGAGATCGGCGGGGCAGGTGGCGTAACCGAGCATGACGTTGGGTCCGTGATAGATCAGCTCGTGCGGCACGTCGGTACCGTTGCCGCGCCCGCCGAGGGCGATCCCGCGCTCGTGCCCGCCCGTTTCCTCGATCGGTTCTAGGCTGAATTCGCCGCCGGGGATCGGTAGGCCGATGCAGTCCGGATTGTCGGCGGCCAAATCCGGTGGGAGATAGGCCATTCGGGCGGTCGCCTCGGTCTGGCCGTACATGACGACGAAGTCCCAGCCGGAGGCCGCGCCGAGCCGGGCATAGTCGCGAACCCGCTCGGGGGCGAGCCTGCCGCCCGCCTGGGTGAAGTAGCGCAGATCAGGTAACGCCTTGTCGGCGAAGCCGATTCGGTCCAGCAGGTCGATGGTGTAGGGGACAGCCGCGAAAGATGTTGCGCGGCAGGCCCGGAACTCGTGCCAGAAGGCGTCGTCGAGTACCGATCGTTCGGTGAGCAGCAGGCTCGCGCCGCGCAGCAGATAGCTGTGCACGACCGACAGCCCGTAGCAGTAGTACATCGGCAGCGTCGTCGTCGCCCGGTCGTCGGGGCCGATGGTCAGGTATTCGGCGATGGCGGCGGCATTGGCCAGCAGGTTCGCCGAGGACAGCCGGACCAGTTTCGGTGACCCGGTGGAACCCGAGGTGCTCAGCAGCAGCGCGAGCTCCGGATGCAAGGGGTGCGCGGAGGTTTCGCGCCGCACGTCCGGCCTGCCGTCCTCGACGACGACATCGGGATCGTAGGTCGCCACCAACTCGTCGGTGACCGCCGCGGTGAGGAGCACGACGCAGCCCGCGCTGAGCGCGCCGAGATACCCGACGAGCGAAGGGAGGTCGTTGCGGGCCGCGAGCGCGACGAGCCGCCGGTTCGGTCCGAGCTCGGCCGCGAACTCCTCCACGAGCGTCGCCAGCTGCGCGTAGGTGACCTGCCGCAAATCTTCCGCCACCGATTCCGTCGCCACGAGGACGGCGATCCGGTCGTCGAAACTACGAAGGTGCGCGACGATCCGGGGAGCGGTCACCGGAAAAAGGATAGGGGGCAGCCACTTTCCGGCCGACAAGCGACCCCCCGGTGAACACCGGGCAAACCGTGCCGGGGCTCAGAGTCCGAAGCTGCCGGGTCCGCGCCTGCGCAGGTACTTCTCGAACTCGGCGGCGATGGCATCGCCGTCGATCTTGGCCATCGCCTCGTTTACGTCGACCGCCGCGTCGCCGCGCTCCTCGAGCGAGCGCACGTATTCGCTGACCTCGTCGTCGCCGTCGGTCATCTCGTTGACCGCGGTTTCCCATTCCTCCGCCTGCGTGGGCAGCTCGCCGAGCGGCACCTCGATATCGAGCACGTCCTCGACCCGGTGCAGCAGCGCGATGGTGGCCTTCGGGTTCGGCGGCTGCGAAACGTAGTGCGGCACGGCCGCCCAGAACGACACCGCGGGCACGCCCGCCTTGACACACTGGTCTTGCAGGACGCCGGTGATGCCGGTCGGTCCCTCGTACCGGGTCTGTTCGAGGTTGAAGCGTTCGGCCGCTTCCTTGCTATAGGCGGATCCGGTGACCGGAACGGGACGGGTGTGCGGAGTATCGGCCAGCAGCGCACCGAGGATGACCACCGTTTGCACGCCGAGTTGTTCGATGAACTCCAGCAGGTCCTCGCAGAACGAGCGCCAGCGCATATTGGGCTCGATGCCGCGCAACAACACGATGTCGCGCTCGCTGCCCGGGGGCGAGCAGACCGACAGCATGGTGGATGGCCACTGGATTTCCCTGGTCACGCCGTCCACCTGCCGGACCGTCGGCCGGTTGACCTGATAGTCGTAGTAGTCCTCGGAATCGAGTTCGGCTAGCGGCTCGGCGTCCCAGATCAATTCCAGATGCTCTACGGCGCCGCTTGCGGCATCGCCCGCGTCGTTCCAGCCTTCGAAGGCCGCAACCAGCACCGGTTCCCGCAACGTAGGCAGTTCCGGATCGGGAGTTTCACTGGGGTTCACTCGGTCAGCCTAATGTGTGCGGGGAACTGGCGTGTCGTATGCCGTGGCCGGGCCCGGCGTGTTCGACGGCGGCCGTGCTGACCAGGTGTGTCGACGCACACGCGACGCGGCGAGCTGCACTGTCTCACCCGACCATTACGCTTGAACGCATGTCTGCGCCTGTCCCCGCCGAGTTCGATACCACGCTACTCGACACGTTGCGCCGCCGTGTCGTGATCGGTGACGGTGCGATGGGCACGATGTTGCAGGCGGCCGATCTCACCCTCGACGACTTCCTAGGGTTAGAGGGCTGCAACGAAATCCTCAACGACACCCGCCCCGACGTGCTGCGCAACATTCACCGCGCGTATTTCGAGGCGGGCGCCGACGCGGTGGAGACCAACACCTTCGGCTGCAACCTGCCGAACCTGGCCGACTACGACATCGCCGACCGCATCCGCGACCTGTCCGAGCGCGGTACCCGGCTGGCCCGCGAGGTGGCCGACGAGATGGGACCGTCCGCCGACGGGACCCCGCGCTACGTACTCGGCTCGATGGGCCCTGGCACGAAGCTGCCCACGCTGGGCCATGCTCCCTATGCCAGGCTGCGCGACGCGTACACCGAATCCGCGCTCGGCATGCTCGAGGGCGGCGCCGACGCGATTCTTATCGAGACCTGTCAAGACCTGCTGCAGGTCAAGGCGGCGGTGACCGGCAGCCGGGCGGCCATGCGTCAGCTCGGCCGTCGCATTCCGATCATCACGCACGTGACCGTGGAGACCACCGGCACCATGCTGGTCGGCAGCGAGATCGGCGCGGCGCTCACCGCGCTGGAGCCGCTCGGCATCGACATGATCGGGCTGAACTGCGCCACCGGCCCGGCCGAGATGAGCGAGCATCTACGGCATCTGTCCCGGCACGCGCAGGTGCCGGTGTCGGTGATGCCCAACGCGGGCCTGCCGGTGCTCGGCAAGCACGGCGCCGAATACCCGCTCACCCCGGAGGAGCTCGCGGTCGCGCTGAGCGGCTTCGTCTCCGAGTTCGGGCTGGCGCTGGTCGGCGGCTGCTGCGGCACTACCCCCGAGCACATCCGGCAGGTGACCGCGGCGGTCCGCGAGATCGAGCCGAAGCTGCCGCCGCTCGACGACCGGCGCAGCCCGGTGCACGAGCCCGCGGTCTCCAGCATGTACACGGCGGTGCCGTTCGAGCAGGAAGCGTCGGTCATGATGATCGGCGAGCGCACGAATGCCAACGGCTCCAAGGCATTCCGCGACGCGATGCTGGCCGAGGACTGGCAGAAGTGCCTCGACATCGCCAAGGACCAGACCCGCGACGGCGCGCACATGCTCGATCTGTGCGTCGACTACGTCGGTCGCGACGGCGCCAAGGATATGGAGGCGCTCGCCGCCAGGCTGGCCACCTCCTCGACGCTGCCGATCATGCTCGACTCCACCGAAACCCCGGTGCTGAAGGCGGGTTTGGAGCACCTCGGCGGCCGCTGCGCGGTGAACTCGGTGAACTACGAGGACGGCGACGGCCCGGAATCCCGTTTCCAGCAGACCATGCAGCTGGTCGCCGAGCACGGCGCCGCCGTGGTCGCGCTGACCATCGACGAGGAGGGCCAGGCCCGCACCGCCGCGAAGAAGGTGGAAATCGCCGAGCGGCTCATCGCGGACATCACCGGCAACTGGGGTGTGCTGGAAAGCGACATCATCATCGACACGCTGACCTTCACCCTCGGCACCGGCCAGGAGGAGTCGCGCAAGGACGGCGTCGAAACCATCGAAGCTATCCGGTTGCTCAAGAGCAGGCATCCGGCGGTGCAGACCACCCTCGGCCTGTCCAATATCTCGTTCGGCCTCAACCCCGCGGCCCGTCAGGTGCTGAACTCGGTGTTCATGCACGAGTGCGTGCAGGCCGGCTTGGATTCGGCGATCGTGCACGCGTCGAAGATCCTGCCGATGGCGCGCATCCCGGACGAGCAGCGCGAGACCGCGCTGGATCTGGTGTACGACCGCCGCGGCGAGGACTACGACCCGCTGCAGAAGCTGATGGGTCTGTTCGAGGGCGTGTCGACGTCGTCGTCGCGGGCCTCGCGGGCCGAGGAGATGGCGTTGCTGCCACTGTTCGAGCGGTTGGCGCGGCGGATCGTGGACGGCGAGCGCAACGGCATGGAGGCCGATCTCGAAGAGGCGATGCAGGAGGTGCCGCCGCTGCAGATCATCAACGAGACGCTGCTGTCCGGCATGAAGACCGTCGGTGAGCTGTTCGGTTCCGGCCAGATGCAGCTGCCGTTCGTGCTGCAGTCGGCCGAGGTGATGAAGGCCGCGGTCGCCTACCTGGAGCCGCACATGGAGGCCACCGACGACAGCGGCAAGGGCCGCATCGTGCTGGCCACGGTCAAGGGCGACGTGCACGACATCGGCAAGAACCTGGTCGACATCATCCTGTCGAACAACGGCTACGAGGTGGTGAACCTGGGCATCAAGCAGCCCATCGCGACCATTCTCGATGCCGCCGTGGACAAGAAGGCCGACGTCATCGGCATGTCCGGGCTGCTGGTGAAGTCGACCGTGATCATGAAAGAGAACCTGCAGGAGCTCAACACCAAGGGCGTGGCCGAGCAGTTCCCGGTGCTGCTCGGTGGCGCGGCGCTCACCCGAGGCTATGTGGAGAACGACCTGACCGAGGTGTACGAGGGCGACGTGCACTACGCCCGCGACGCCTTCGAGGGCCTGCGGTTGATGGACGACATCATGACCCGCAAGCGCGGCGGCGGCATCGACCCGGACAGCCCCGAGGCGATCGCCGAGCGGGAGAAGGCGGCCCAGCGCAAGGCGCGCCACGAGCGATCCAAGCGCATCGCCGAGCAGCGCAAGGCCGAGGAGGTGCCGATCGAGGTGCCCGCGCGTTCCGACGTCGCCGCCGATGTGCCGGTGCCGACGCCGCCGTTCTGGGGCACCAGGGTGGTGAAAGGCCTGGCGCTGCACGAGTATTCGGGGCTGCTGGACGAGCGGGCGCTGTTCCTCGGGCAGTGGGGCCTGCGCGGCCAGCGGGGCGGCGAGGGCCCGAGCTACGAGGAGCTGGTGGAGACCGAGGGCAGGCCGCGGTTCCGCGCCTGGCTCGATCGGCTGAGCACCGAGGGTGTTTTGCAGCATGCCGCAGTGGTGTACGGCTACTTCCCCGCGGTGTCCGAGGGTGACGACGTGATCGTGCTCACCGACCCGGCAGTGTTCGATCGTCGCTCCGCAAGCTACGCGAACGGCGCTGCGCCCGAACGCTATCGGTTCACGTTCCCGCGCCAGCAGCGCGATCGCTTTCTCTGCATCGCCGACTTCATCCGGTCGCGCGAGCAGGCCGAGGCGACCGGTCAGGTGGACGTGCTGCCCTTCCAGCTGGTCACCATGGGCCAGCCGATCGCCGACTTCGCCAACGAACTCTTCGCCGCCGACAACTACCGCGATTACCTCGAGGTGCACGGCATCGGCGTCCAGCTCACCGAGGCCCTCGCCGAATACTGGCACCGCCGGGTCCGCGAGGAACTGACCCTGGACGGGCACGCGGTCGCCGACGACGACCCCAGCGACGTCCTCGAATACTTCAAACTCGGCTACCGGGGCGCCCGATACTCGTTCGGCTACGGCGCCTGCCCAGACCTGGACGACCGTGCCAAACTGGTCGACCTGCTCGAGGCCGACCGCATCGGCGTCGTGCTGTCCGAGGAACTCCAGCTGCATCCGGAACAATCCACCGACGCCTTCGTCCTGCTGCATCCCGAGGCGAAGTACTTCAACGCCTGAGTTCCGCGGGCGAACCTGCTCGGGCGGCGCCGCCGTCGCGTTAGCCGCATACTCGCTACGGCGGGTGTGCGGTCGGACGCGCTGGCGCTCGCCGCCGAATCAGTTATCGGACCGGTGGGTGAATAGTGATCGTGGTCACGGTGTGACGGAACACTGTTCGCGTACCGCCAGGGCCTTGGCTACCTGCTCGTATGCCATGATTTGGGCAAATCCCGACGCGCCGAGCGGATTTCGTGTCTCGGCGTGGCGGGGCGCTGACCTGGGGTATCGCCCAGGGGCGTTTGGTGAGGTGGATGTGTGTCGGGTGGGTATGCCATTGTCGGAAGCGTTGCAACTGCATCCGGGGCAGTCGGCGGGTGCGTCGCCATCGCTGCTTACGGGTGTAAAGAACTACGGCGCGTAGCGTTTTCGGGGATTTCCCGGCGTAACGCGCCACTGCAGTACCAGCTCGGCGCGTAAGCAGGAAGGCACAACAGCATGACGGCGGACCGATTGATCGCGGGACGGTATCGACTCACGGATCCGATCGGCACAGGCGCGATGGGCGTCGTCTGGCGCGGCACCGACGTCCGCCTGCGGCGCACGGTCGCGGTGAAGCAGCTCATCCTCGGACCCGGATTGACGCGCACGGCCGCGCTGGAGGCGAAGCTGCGCGCCATGCGCGAGGGGCGCATCGCCGCCCGGCTGCATCATCCGCACGCGATCACCGTCTTCGACGTCGCCGAGGAAGACGGCCAGCCGTGGCTGGTCATGGAATACATGGACGCCCCGAGCCTGGCCGCCAAGCTCTCCGGCAAGCGCACCCTGTCGCCGGTGGAGGTCGCCCGGATCGGCGCGCAAGCCGCCGGCGCGCTGGCCGCCGCGCACGACGCGGGCATCATGCACCGTGACGTGAAACCCGCGAACCTGCTCGTCGGCGACGACGGCACCGTCAAGATCACCGACTTCGGCATCTCCCGCGCCGTCGGCGACGTCACCGTCACCGCCACCGGATTCCTCGCGGGGACCCCGGCCTACCTGGCGCCCGAGGTGGCGCGCGGTGAGAACCCGGAACCCGCCTCCGACGTATTCGCGCTCGGCTCAACGCTTTACGCCGCCGTCGAGGGTTTGCCGCCGTTCGGCGAGGGCGACAATCCGCTGGCCGTGCTGCACGCCGTCGCGCGCGGACAGGTGCCGGTGCCCGAGCACGCCGGTGCGCTCGGACCCGTTCTGCTGCGACTACTCGCCCCGACCATCGACGCGCGCCCGACCATGCGGGAGGCGCAGAAGGCGCTGGAAGCCGTTGCGGAGGGCCGGGTTCCGGTTTTGGGCACACCCATGCTCACCAAGGCGCTGCCCGCCCCCGGTGCCGACAACGCGACAACCGTGCTGCCGCAACCGAGTCCACCGCCCGGCACCGACGCCGCGGGCAGTACCGCGAACGCGAACGACGCCACGGCGCTGGTGTCGACCGCCGCGCTGACGAATCCCCCTGTCGCCGAATCCGTTTCCGCGCAGTCGCCGCTCCCGCCGCGCGGCGGTGCCTCCTCGACCCTGCCGGGCGGCGCGGGGCCAGGACCGTCGCGCAATCGTTCGCTCGCGATGGCGGCGGCCGCGTTCGTCGCGGTGCTGGCCGTGATCGGTCTGGTCGCGTTCCTCACCACCGATCGCAACAAGGGGGAGACCGCGGCACCGCCCGCGACCAACCCGGTCCCATCGTCGGTCGCCGCGGTCCCACCGTCGGCACCTGATGCGGCGGGTCCCGGCCAGCAGGAGCCCGCGGCACAGGTGCCGCCCGCCGCGTCGTCGGCGCCGCCGAGCTCGGCCCCCACGCCGACCTCGGGACCGCCCACGTCGGCAACAACGCCGCCGCCGTCGACGAAGGCGCCGGCCACCACCATCACCGTGACCCCGTTCGGCGTGCCCACCGCGGCGAACGTCGCCCAGTTCGTGCAGGGCTACTACGGCATGCTGCCGGGCAACACCGCAGGCGCCTGGTCCCAGCTGACGCCTTCTTACCAGTCGCAGGCCAGTGGCAGCGGCTACAACGGCTACGCCAGCTGGTGGGGCACGGTGAGTTCGGTCAGCGTCGGCAACGTCACGACGCAGGGAGAGAACCGAGCGGTCGTTTCGCTGACCTATCGCATGAAGAACGGTGAGACCAGATCCGAGAGCCGATGGATCCAGGTGGTATCGGAGAATGGACGGATGTTGATCTCCGGTTCCGGCACATGAGTGAGCGAAGCGTAGACGGGACCGCTCGACTAGCCGCCGTGTTGTGGGACATGGACGGCACGCTGCTCGACTCGGAGAAGCTGTGGGACGTCGCCGTCCGGGAGCTGGCGCGCGAGCACGGCCACGAGATGACCGACGAGCTGCGGCACGCGCTGATCGGCGCGTCCGGGCCGGATGCGTTGCGGATGGTCTTCACCGGACTCGGCATCGAGCCGACCACGGCGGCGCTGCGGGCGGCGGGGGAGTTCCTGGAGCGGCGGGTGACCGAGTTGATGGCCGGTCCGATCCCGTGGCGGCCCGGTGCCGAGGAGGCGCTCGCGATGGTGCGGGCGGCGGGCCTGCCGTCGGCGCTGGTCACCAATACCAAGCGGTCGCTCACCGAGTTCGGCTTGAACACGCTCGGCCGCGACTACTTCGATGCGTCGGTCTGCGGCGACGAGGTGGCCCGCGGCAAGCCAGCGCCGGACGTGTACCTGCGGGCCGCCGAGCTGCTCGGGGTCGAACCGCGCGACTGTGTCGCCGTGGAGGATTCGCCGACGGGCACCCGCGCGGCAGAGGCGGCGGGCTGCGCGGTGATCGTGATCCCGTGCGAGATTCCGGTGCCGGACGGGACGGGCCGCAGCTTCCGCGACACCCTGGTCGGCCTCACCGTCGATGACCTCGAACAAGCGCTGAAGCAGCGCGGCTGAGCGGCCGCCGTTCGACACTCCCGACCGCGCTACGTCGAGAGTTACTGTGCCGCAACGGGAGTGCGTGCTGCTGATAGGTGTGACCGCGATCACCGGCAATCTCGCCCAATCCCGGGCGTGTCGGCGGTCGGCTCTACCAGAATGTCGCCATGGCAGCGTTGGGTGTCCTCGACGAGATCGTTGATACCGCACGGTATCCCCTCGCGAATTCCGCGGACGCCGGTCGGCGCGCCGCCGTGGCACACGCCAGGGCGGAATTGGCAGCCAGCGGCTGCACGGTACTGCGCGGTTTCATTCGGCCGGAATTGACCGAAACGCTCCGGGCACAGGGCGAGGCGATGGCGCCGCACGCGTACTACGAGGTGGAGCGGGTCAACGCCTACAACATCCCGCTGGATACCGAACTGCCGGAAGACCATCCGGGGCGCATCGTGCTCGATCGCGGCAACGCGTTCGTGCCGCGCGACCGGATCCCCGGCGACGCGCTGATCCATCAGCTCTACACCGACACCCGGTTCCAGCGTTTCGTCGCGGACTGTTTCGGCCTCGCCGAACTGCACGAATTCGCCGACCCGCTGGCCGGTCTGTGCCTCAACGTGGTTGCACCGGGCATGTCGCACCCGTGGCACTTCGATACCAACGAATTCACCGTCAGCATGCTGACCCAGCCCGCGGAGTCGGGCGGAATCTTCGAGTACTGCCCCAACATTCGCACGCCGCAGGCCGAGCACCTCGACGACGTGCGCGCCGTGCTCACCGGCGCGGGCGAGCCGTTGATCCAGCGGCTCGACCTGCGCCCCGGCGACCTGCAGCTGTTCCAGGGGCGCTTCTCGCTGCATCGCGTGTCGCCCGTCGCCGGTGCCGCGCAACGACATTCGGCGATCTTCGCCTACACCGACCGGCCGGGCGTCATCGGCACGGTGGAGCGCACCCGTCAACTCTTCGGCCGTGTACTACCCGACCATCTGGCCGCCGCGGCCGACGTTGTCCGCGGCGACCGTTTGCTCGACTGAGCCGAACGGCCCGATCGAGCCGATCGGGAGTTACCGCTCGACCCGAGAGGAACGACTGTGGCAGTGCCGTTACACACGACCGGGAAAGCCTCCTTCGACGACATCTACGACCGCCCCGATCCACGCGACTACTACGCCCGCATGGCCGATCTCGACTATCGCATTCCCGAACTGGCGAAACCCGTTTTCCAGCAGCAGATTCGGGAGTACCGCGCCTCGGCTCGGGTCAGCACCCCCACCGTGCTCGACATCGGCTGCTCCTACGGCGTCAACGCGGCACTGCTGCGCTTCGACACCACCATGGCCGAACTCGCCGAGCACTATCGCACCGCCGGAGGGGATCACGCGGCCCTCGTGGCCCGCGACCGCGAGGTGCTCGGCAGCAGAAGCGGACTCACCGACGTCCGCTTCCTCGGTATGGACGCCTCCGCGCCCGCACTCGCCTACGCACAGGAGACCGGTCTGCTGCACGACACCGTGCACGCCGATCTCGAGTCCGGCGAACCGACCGACGAACAGCGCGAGCTGCTCGCCACCGCCGACATCATCATCTCCACCGGCTGCATCGGCTACGTCACCGAGAAAACTCTGGTCCGAGTCGCCACCGCGCATCCGCGTCGGCGACCATGGATGGCACACTTCGTGCTGCGCATGTTCGACTTCGCGCCGATCGCCGCCGAACTCGCCGCGCTCGGCTACCGAACCGAGCAGGCGCCCGGGCTGTTCGAGCAGCGCAGGTTCGCCTCCGATGCCGAGCAGTCCCAGGTGCTGAACGCCCTGTCCGCCAAGGGAATCGACACCACCGACCGGGAAACCGAAGGCTGGCTCTATGCCGGTCTCTACCTATCGCGACCGTTGCCGAAGCACCACGCCGACACCGAGGACCAGCATTGACCGAACGCACGTTCGCCGCCGACGACAGCCTGCCCAGGGTGCCCCTGCCGACCCTGGAGGACAGCTGCGCCAGATTCCTGCGGTGGTGCGCACCGCTGCTGACCGCCGACGAGCTCGCCACCACGGAGGCGGCGGTCGATGACCTGCTGCGCGCGGACGGCCCCGGCCGCACATTGCACGCGGCGCTCGCCGAGTACGACGCCACCCCCGGCGTCGGCAGCTGGCTCGACCTGTTCTGGCCGTCGCGGTACCTGGGCAGGCGCGATCGCATCGCGCTGAACGCCAACTTCTTCTTCCTCTTCCGCGACGACACCACCCTGGCCGCTTCGACCGCCGCCGCCCAGGTGGATCGGGCCGCCGGAATCATCTCCGCCGCCGTGGATTACAAGCTTTCCCTGGACGCCGAGGCGATCCCGCCGGTGCTGCAGCGCGGGCAAGCGCTGTCGATGTGGCAGAACAAGTACCTGTTCTCCGAGACCCGCATTCCCGGCGAGACGCAGGACAGCGTCCGGGTACCCTACAGCGAGGAATGGCCGGGCCCGTCCGATGCCAAGCATGTGGTGGTGTTCTTCCGCGGCAGCATGTTCCGGATGGACGTACTCGGCCGGGACGGCGTGCCGTACTCACTCGACGACCTGGCCTGCGGGCTGCGCGAGGTGCTGAAGGCGGGCGCGCGTTCGACCCGAACCGATTCCGCGGTAGGGCATCTCACCACCAAGGCGCGCGCCGAGTGGGCGGCGAGCAGGCAGGAGTTGCTCGCCGAGCCGACCAATGCCGCCGCGCTGGACACCATCGAGACCGCGCTGTTCTGCGTCTGCCTGGAGGACTTCGCGCCGCGCGACGAGCTGCACGCGTGTGATCAGCTGTTGCACGGCGACAGCGCGAACCGGTGGTTCGACAAGGCGGTGTCGTTCATCGTCTTCGCAGATGGCCAGGCGGGCATCAACATCGAGCACTGCGGGCTGGACGGCACCACCATCCTGTCGTTCGTGGACGCGATGCTGGAGGTTTCGGCGCCCGAGCACGCCGCCCGATCCGGGGCGCAGGCGCAGGGTCTGCCCGCGGTGGAGCCGATCGAGTTCGTGCTGGATGCGGCGCAGCGCAACGACATTGCCGCCGCCGGTGCCGATTTCGCCCGCTATGCCGCCGAGAATGCCACGCAGACGGTGTCTTTCGAGGATTTCGGGACCAGCCGGGCCAAGCAGCTCGGCATCTCCCCGGATGCCTTCGCGCAGTTGAGTTATCAGCTGGCGCATCGGCGCAGCAAGGGAATCACCGGCGCCACTTACGAATCCATCGCCACCCGGCAATACCGCAACGGCCGCACCGAGGCCATGCGGGTGATCACCCCGGAGATGGTGGCGTTCGTGGACGCGGTGCAGGACCCGGCGGTCGACCGGCCCGCCGAGCTCGCCGCCGCGCGCACCGCGGCCGCCGCGCACGTCGCGCGGGCCAAGGAATGCCAGGCGGGTGCCGCGCCCGAGCAGCACCTGTGGGAACTGCAGTGGATCCAACGCCGTCGCGGCGCGGAACTCGGTGTCACCGAGCCGATTTCGCTCTACGACAGCCCCGGCTGGGTGATCATGCGCGACGACTACCTGAGCACCAGCTCGGCGCCGTCGGTCAACATCCGCTACTTCGGTTTCGGCTCGACCAGCCCCCGCTGCATCGGCGTCGCCTACGTGCTGCTGCCGGACCGCTGGAACCTGTACCTGGCCACGCCGACCACGGTCGCGGACCAGATGCACGCCTTCGCCGACCACCTGCGCACCGCGGTGGCTGACCTGGCGGCATTGCTCGGCGCGGAATAGTCAGTCGCCGCGGACGCGCTGCGTGTCAGCGCGTCCGAAGGCGGCGTCCGCCTCGGTGGTGATCCTGGCCAGCACGTCGGCGGCGTAGTCGATGGAGCTGATCAGGTCGACGGCCTCGCCCGCCCACACGGCCAGCGCCGCGGGATCGTCCTGGTCGACGGCGTCCAGGTAGCCCTGTTGCGCCGCGGTGTCGGTGCGCAGTTCGTCCTCGCGGTCCTGCCAGCTGTCGAGGAAATGGTTGCGCAGCATGCGCGCGGTGTACCTGGCCGGCCACGGCGACCGGCGCGCGATGTCGTACACCCGGTTACGCGCGGTCTCGTCGCCCGTCGCGGCCACGATCGCCTTCGCCTCCTCGGGCGCGAGCAGTGCCTCGTGCGTCGCCTCGAACCGGGTACCGATCAGCGCACCCGCCGCGCCGAGCGTCAGCGCGGCGGCGAGCCCGCGGCCGTCCGCGATCCCGCCCGCGGCGAGTACCGGCGTCGGAGACACCAGATCGACGACCGCGGGAACGATCGTCAAGGTCGACCGCCCGCCACCATGGCCACCCGCCTCGGCACCCTGCGCGATGATGACGTCCGCGCCGACATCGCGAGCCCGCTTCGCCTCGTCCAGGTCGGTGACCTGGACCAGCACCTTCGCGCCCGCCTCGCGCACCGCCGCGACGAACGGGCTCGGGTCACCGAAAGACAGCGCCACCGCGCTCGGCCGATACTCGTCGAGCACCCAGCGCAGCGTGTCGAGCTCAACGGCCCAGGACAAGAATCCGACACCCCACGGCGCCTGAGCCTGTGTCGTGGCGATCGCCAGCTGCGGGCCGAGCCAGGCACGGTCCCCGCCACCGGCACCGATCAGCCCCAACCCACCGGCATTCGAGACCGCGGCGGTGAGCTCGCCGCCCGCCACCCCGCCCATCGGCGCCAGCGCGATCGGGTGGCGCAGGGCGAACAACTCGGTCAGTGCTGTCTGAAAGGGCATGGCACCATCATGCCCACCACCGCGCTCCGCGAAAGCCCGGATGGGCCGGAGCAACGGTCCCGCACACCGGTCTGAAACAATGGCTCATCGTGAAGAACTTCGAAACCCTGTTCGCCGAGCTGCAGGATCGTGCGGTCACCCGCCCCGAGGGGTCCGGGACCGTTGCCGCGCTGGACGCGGGCGTGCATAGCCAGGGTAAGAAGGTGCTCGAGGAGGCAGGCGAGGTCTGGCTGGCCGCCGAGCACGAGAGCGACGAGTCGCTCGCCGAGGAGATCTCGCAGCTGCTGTATTGGGTGCAGGTGCTGATGGTGGGTCGTGGATTGAAGCTGGAAGACGTGTACCGACATCTGTGATGGCCGCGTCTTACTCCGTAGTTTCCACTCCCGAAAGGACCCTATTCGATGCTGCGCGTAGCAGTTCCCAATAAAGGCGCCCTGTCCGAAGCTGCCACCGCCATCCTGGTCGAGGCCGGCTACCGCAAGCGGACCGATTCGCGCGACCTGACCGTGCTCGACCCGGCCAACCAGGTGGAATTCTTCTTCCTGCGGCCCAAGGACATCGCCATCTATGTCGGCTCCGGCGAGCTCGACCTCGGCATCACCGGCCGCGATCTCGCGCTCGATTCCGGTGCGCCGGTCAGCGAACGGCTCGGCCTCGGTTTCGGCCGCTCCTCCTTCCGCTACGCCGCCCCGGCCGGGCAGGCCTGGCGGGTCGAGGACCTCTACGACAAGCGCATCGCCACCTCCTACCCGAACCTGGTGCTCAGCGATCTGCAGCGGCGCGGCATCGAGGCCGAGGTGATCCGGCTGGACGGCGCGGTGGAGATCTCCATCCAGCTCGGCGTCGCCGACGCCATCGCGGATGTGGTCGGCTCGGGCCGCACGCTGCGTCAGCACAATCTGGTCGCGTTCGGTGAATCGCTGTGCGACTCGGAGGGCGTGCTGATCGAACGCACCGGTTCCGATCAGCAGGAGCGTGCGCGCAATCAGCTCATCGCGCGCGTGCAGGGCGTGGTGTTCGGCCAGCAATACATCATGCTGGACTACGACTGCCCCAAGGAGCTGCTCGAGGCGGCGGTCAAGATCACGCCGGGCCTGGAGTCGCCGACGGTGTCGCCGCTGGCCGACGACGGCTGGGTGGCGATCCGCGCGATGGTGCCGCGCAAGCAGGGCAACGAGGTGATGGACCAGCTCGCCGAGCTCGGCGCCAAGGCCATTCTCGCCTTCGATATCCGCTCCTGCCGCGCCTTCTGAGCGGATTATCGCCGTCTGTTTTGTCTTATATGCGTGAATAATTCACGCTGAACACAACCGGTGTGCCTGCTGACCGGGTGTTGCTACCGTGCGGCCTCGCGATGAGGAACGCAAGGAGCACACCCGTGTCACAGACATCGCCCGACGAACGGTCGGGAAGCACATTCGCCTGGAGTGAGGACTGGCTGGCGGCGGTCGCCGGACTGGCGCTGATCGCGCTGGTTTTGGTCGGCGCGATTCCGGATTGGCTGGTGACGTGATGTCGGATACCGCAGCGCGCGAAGCTGATTCGGCTGCCGACGCGAGCGTTGCCATCGAGTCGATCGAAACCGGCACCGGTGCCGATGCTTCCGGCCCGGTGAGGTCGGAAACAGCGGCACTGCAGGCGGTCTCGCGGCCGACGGTGGGCGCGATCGTGGCCGGGATCGCGGTCGTCCTGGTGCTCGGCGCGCTGACCCGCTTCTTCGACACCCATGTGCCACGGTGGGCGGCGGACACGCCGTTCAAACGGGTGGCCAAGTCGATCGAGTTCCCGGTGTACGCCATCGTGATCGGCCTGCTCGGTAACGTCATTCTGGCCAAACTCGCACTGCGCGACCGGCTTTCGGCCGGGTTCCGCACCGAGTTCTTCATCAAGACCGGCGTGGTGCTGCTCGGTGCCTCGATCAATCTGAAGATCCTGGTGACCGCGGCGGGCCCGTCGATCCTGCAGGCCCTGCTGCTGATCACCGTGGTGTTCGGATTCACCTGGTGGCTCGGCGGACGGCTCGGGCTCGACGACAAGCTGCGCGCGCTGCTGTCCTCGGCGGTGTCCATCTGCGGCGTCAGCGCGGCCATCGCGGCGGCCGGTGCGGTGCAGGCCAAGCGCGAGCAGATCGCCTACGCGGCCTCGCTGGTGATCATCTTCGCGTTGCCGTCGATCTTCGTATTGCCTTGGCTCGCCGACGCTTTCGGGCTGTCCGACGCGGTCGCCGGTGCCTGGATCGGCGGCAACATCGACACCACCGCGGCGGTCGCGGCGTCCGGCGCCATCGCGGGGGAGAAGGCGCTGCAGATCGCCACCATCGTGAAGACCACGCAGAACGCGCTGATCGGCGTCGTCGCGATCGCGTTGACCGCGTACTTCACCCTGAAGGTGGAACGCACCGCCGGTGCGGTCCGGCCCTCGGCGCGGCAGTTCTGGGAGCGGTTCCCCAAGTTCGTGCTCGGTTTCGTCGCCGCCTCCGTCATCGGCACGCTGTACCTGCAATCGGCCGACAAGAAGTCCGGTGCCGCGCACATCGCCATCATCAACGACCTGCGCACCTGGTTCCTGATCTTCGCGTTCGTCTCCATCGGGCTGGAGTTCTCGCTGCGCGGCCTGCGCGAAGCCGGGTGGCGGCCGATCGTCGTCTTCGGCTCCGCCGTCGTGGTCAATCTGGCTGTCGGACTTGGCCTTTCCGTCCTGCTGTTCCGCGACTTCACCCTCTGAGCGGCGGCGGTGGCGTCCACCGGCGGGTGCGCGCCACCGTGGACGAGACGCCGAAATCCGCTTTGAGTTGCTCGGGAATGGCGTAGTGCATGACTCGGCCGCGGGTCAGCGAGCTGAGTTCGAACAGCGCGGTGACGTGACCGAGGCGGTCCAGCGCCCACGCCCCGAGCGGGGATTTGTCCTCGATGGTTTCCAGGATGCCGAGCAAGCCCGGTGCGGCTTTCACGGCGGTATCCCACGCGGTGCGGGGTACTTGCAGCCAGTCGGCGCCGGTATCGCCGACGAGGTAGCGGATGACGGCGGCGACGATGGGGTCGAAGGTGGTGCCGGGGACGACTTCCTCGTAGAGGTCGATGAGCTGGCGAGTGAGGTTGACGCCCTCCTCGCTGGGACCCATGTACCGGGTCAGGTAGGTGTCGAGGAACTCCCGGGCGGCGGCCAGGTCCTCGGGTGCGTGCGCTTGGTCCACGCCGAGCATCGCCCCGACCACCCGCCACGCGTAGAAGTACGCCTCGGCTCCGTCGACGGTCATGTGGATGTTGAGCCGGTGCAGACTGTCGAGAACGAGGATGGAGAACAGCAATTGGCCGCCGATCATGTCCTCCTGACAGATCGGCGTGCCGAAAGCCTCGGTGTCCCAAAGGTTTTCCCTGGACAGGTGATGACGAATCGCGGCGTGCAGCAGCCGGACCTTCTGGACGGCGGGCACGAAGCGGCTGCCCGCTTCGAAGGCATCGGGCTGCATCAGATAGACGGTGAACTGCCCGGTCTCGGCCATCCGTTTGGATGGGTACTCCAGTGCGTGCGTGGCCGACAACAGCTTCGCGACGTGCGGAACGAGGTAGCAGGCGGGCATCGAGGCGAACGACAAGGCCGTGGAGATGTGCACGTTGTTGTCGATGAAGAACAGCCGCGCCTTCTCCATCTCGCCCCAGTCCACCCAGGCGGGTGGCGTGCTCGTTTCGTGCAGGTATTCGCGGGCGACATCGGGCAGTCCGTCCGGCAGGGGTGCACCGGCGGTGGAGACGTAACGCATGAGGGTGTTGAACTTGCCGACCTCGCCGCGCTCGAACAAGGTCGCGACAGTCGCGTCGGCGAGTTCGTCACCGTATTGCCGCAGTGCGTCCATCGACGTAGCGGTGTAGGTCATCAGGCGCTCCTAATTTCGACGGTCCCTGCTTCGGAAGTCGCACTGCGGCAAGGTCAGTGGTTGCGGGTGGTTGCGGTGTGCGCGAGCTCCCTCAGCGCGCTGGCGGCGTGCGGTGGCACCGCAAGGCCGGCCAACGCGCCAGTGGCCCGCTCGACCCGCTCGGCGATCATCCGTTCGATCCGTTCGGGCGCGCCGACCCGATTCATCAAGTCGCACATCTCGCGCAGCTCGTCCGGGCCCGGATCGGGTCGATCCAGCAAGGCGCCCAACTGTTTTCGTTGTCGGCGGTCGGCGCCGCGCCACGTCTCGGCGAGCAGGGCGGTCGGACGGCGAGCGCGCAGGTCGTCGATGCTCGCCTTGCCGGTCCGGGCCGGATCACCGAACAGACCGAGCAGGTCGTCGCGCAGTTGAAACGCCTCACCGAGCGGTAATCCATAGGCGGAGAACGCCTTCGACAACCGGGGGTGCGCCCCCGCCAGCGCGCCGCCGATCAGTAATGGCTGTTCGACGGTGTATTTCGCCGTCTTGTACCGGACCACCTTCAACGATTCCTCGGTGTCCGGCGCCGCACCGGTGCAGAGAATCTCCAGGCATTCACCCGCGATCAACTCGCGGGCCATCGCCATCCACAGCGGACGCGCCCGCGAGAGATACGCCGCAGGCAGTCCGCTGACGAGGAACAAGTGCCCGGCCGAAGCCACAAGCAGATCCCCGACCAGCATGGCGAGGGCCCTGGCGGATTTCTTTGCGCTCGGGCGTCCACCCAGCGAGGTGCGCAGCGCGATCTGCGCGGTGGGCACACCGTGCCGCAGCGGGCTGTCGTCGATGATGTCGTCCTGCACGCTCGCCGCGGCATGCACCAATTCCATTGCCGCCGCAGCACGTATCAGCGCGTCACTGTCCGGTTGCCCCGCCGCCCGCCAGCCCCAGTAGCAGAACGCCGCCCGCAACCGTTTGCCGTGCGCGGTCGCCACCACGATCTGCTCGGCCACCGGCCGCAATTTCGGGTCGACCGTCAGCAACTCGTCGTTCTCCTGCGCGACGAACCGCGCGAGGGTGGTGTCGATGCGGGCCTTGAACGCGGCGGGGTCGTATCGTTCAGACATCGTCGGCGGCGGCACGTCGTGCCACTACCTGCTGGGCGAGGATTTCCAGGTGCGCTGGGGGAACGACGGCATACCGATCCAGCGCGAGCCTGCCGCGTGCCTTCAGATCTGTGTCCGCCTCGCCGACCAGCGCCGTCAGGTCCGCCCGCCCTAGTAGCGCTCGCATCCGCCCGAGCACCGGCCCGATCCGGCTGAGGGCCAATCCGCTAGTCCCGCCGCCAAGAGCACGGCGTCCTCACCCCGAGATCCGTCAGATTCCGATTGTTGCGACATCCGATCACGCTCCCCATCCGTACGAGCGGTACCTGTCGCCGTGTGGGTCCCGTCAGCAAGGGTGGAATCGGCACGGCAAACACAGTGTGACATCAGCGACGACCGGACACGCGGATAATCTCACCGGCTTTCGTTGCGGCACGGCAGTTGTCGGTACTGACGAATTCCGCGAGTCTTCACGATAACTTCACGGTGTGTCGGCGACACTGTTCGATGTGTCGGGCGAAATACACACGGAGAACGTCGGGGCGCCGCAACGGGCCCCCGTAGGGACGCAGGGAAGGACGTCGATGACGACGGAGGCCGAGCAGGTCAGCCGATGGCTCCGCATTCGGAACGCACTGATCCTGGTCGGTGACGTGGTGGGGGTTGTGGTGCTGATCGTCGCGGTGGCCATGATCGGATCTCATGGCACGTCACTGGATTTCATCTTGGGGACCGGTCGATAGGTCAGTCCGCGACCGCGTCCGCGAGGGTCTCGTCCGGCGACTCGGCGGTGCCGCCGGCCGGCCAACCGGGGTAAGGCGGTGGCGTGCCACCGAATTCGGGGCACAGCGGCTTGTAATCGCAATAGGAGCAGAGCCAGCTGGTGTTCGGCTGGAAGTCGCCGGTGCGCCCGGCCTCCAGAATGGCCTCCCACAGCGCGGACAGGGTGCGTTCGAAGCGGAGCAGCTCCTCCTCGTCGGGGGCATAGGTGAGGATCTGCTCGTCGGCCAGGTAGATCAGCCGCAGCTGGGCGGGCAGGATGCCGCGGGTGCGCAGCACCACCAGCGCGTAGAACTTCAGCTGGAACAGCGCCCTGGTTTCCTGGGTAGGGCCGGGTGCGCGGCCGGTCTTGTAATCGACCACCCGCAACTGCCCGGTCGGCGCGACATCGATCCGATCGACGAAGCCGCGCAACAGAACTCCGTCCGCGAGCTCGACCTCCACCCGCGCCTCGCGTGACTCCGGATCGAAGCGTGTCGGATCCTCCAGCCGGTAGTACGCCCGCACCAGCGCGCGCACCTCGCCGAGGAAACCGTCCAGCTCGGCGTCGGTGATCAACTCGGTCACCGCGGGCCACCCGGCCGCGATCCGCGCCCACACGGGCACGATCAGCCCCTCCGCCCGCTGCGGCTGCCGTTGCGCCGCGGGCAGGCCGTACAGGTCCTCCAGCACTCCGTGCACCACCGTGCCGCGCAGGGCGTTGCGATTCGGCGTCTCGGGAATCCGATCGATCGCCCGGAACCGGTACTTCAACGGGCACTGCTTGAAATCCATTGCCCGCGAAGGCGACAGCGCGGGCCGCGACCGACTCGCCGCCGCGCCGGGATCGGACGCCTGCGCGCCGTCGGTAGGGGGCGTGGACACGGGCGAGCTCATACCTGGCAGGCTATCCGGCGGCACCGACACGCCGGTGCGCGACTATTCACCGCACTGCTCTGCCAGTCAACAGCACTGCTCTTCCAGCGAACGGAGATTCATGACGGCCAGACGGACCGGGCCATTCACCCTCGGTGACCGGGTACAGCTGACCGATGCCAAAGGCCGCCTGTACACGGTGGTTTTGGAGGAGGGCAAGGAGTTCCACACCCATCGCGGCGGGATCAAGCACGACAGCCTGATCGGCGCGGACGAGGGCACCGTGGTGAACTCCACCAACGGCACCCCGTATCTGGCCCTGCGCCCGTTGCTGGTCGACTACGTGCTGTCCATGCCGCGCGGCGCGGCCGTGATCTATCCGAAGGACGCCGCCCAGATCGTGCACGAGGGCGACATGTTCCCCGGCGCGCGGGTCTTGGAGGCGGGCGCGGGCTCCGGCGCGCTGACATGTTCGCTGTTGCGTGCCGTCGGGCCGCAGGGCGAGGTCGTCTCGTACGAAATTCGCCAGGATCACGCCGATCACGCGATCCGCAACGTCGAAACCTTCTATGGCGAACGTCCCGCTAACTGGTCGCTGACGGTCGGCGACGTGGCCGATTACGAGGGCGAGCCGGTGGATCGCGCCGTGCTGGACATGCTCGCGCCGTGGGACGCGCTACCCGCGGTGGCCAAGGCGCTGGTTCCCGGCGGCGTGCTGATCATCTACGTGGCAACGGTCACCCAGTTGTCGAAGGTGGTCGAGGCGCTGCGCGAACAGGAGTGCTGGACCGAACCGCGCTCCTGGGAATCGATCGTGCGCGGCTGGCACGTGGTCGGCCTCGCAGTCCGCCCCGAACACCGTATGCAGGGCCATACGGCGTTCCTGGTGAGCGCGCGCAGGCTTGCCGAGGGCACGGTGACCCCCAAGCCACAGCGCAGGCCCTCGAAGGGCTGACAAGCCGATCCGACCGAAGGCGCCCTTCAGTAGTGCGGACGGGCTCGAAGGTGGCCTTCGGGCGGTTAGGCGGGGACGCAGGGCGCCTGCGCGAAGCCGAGGAGCAGGCAGCCGCTTGCGTCCGACAGCTTCCAGGTGCCGCCGACGTTCTCCCAGCTGATCGGCATCGCGGGCGCCGCGCCGTGCGGCGAATTGATGGTGACCTGCGCGGTGGCGGTGTTGCCCTGCGTTGTGACATCCGCCACTGCGAAGGTCAGCGCGTAGCCGGCCAGCCCCTTGTTCATCTGATCGATGTTCGCCGTGCGCTTTTCGCCGTCGACGATCAGCTTGGTCTTGTCGGCCGTGGGTACCGCCGGATCGGACAACTTGACCAGCACCGCCTGCAGTGTTTCCGGGCTCGGCGCGCTCGCGGCGGCGGACGGTGCGGCGCTGGTCGGGGCCACTGTGCTGGAGGAAGAGACCTTGGCATCGGATTTGTTGTCATCAGAGCTACAGCCGGCCAGCCCGGCGGTAACGACAAGGGCGGCAGCAGCGGTAGCAAGAGAAACGCGGAAGATTCTGGCGGGAAGGAGCATATTCAGCAACCTTTCGGCTCGGTCGGCGAGCTGGCTCACCGAGTGCGGGTTAGGGCAGGCTAACATGGTCATCCGGCGGTCGATCGCAGCCCAGATGTGATCACGACGAAACCATGTCGGAAAGCGAGAACGGTTCGCGCCCGGTAGCGTTGATAGACCGGGACTGGGAGGAGCAGCACATGAGCCCCATCGAGAATTCGGATTCGGCGGCCTGGAGAGAGCTCGAGGCGGTACGCGCCGAAGCGGCTGCACTCCGCAGGCAACTCGCCGATTCGCCGGATCGTGCACGGGAATTGGAAGCCCGCATCGATTCGCTGACGATTCGCAACACCAAGCTGATGGACACCCTCAAGGAGGCGCGCCAGCAGCTCGTCGCCTTGCGTGAGGAAGTCGATCGGCTCGGTCAGCCGCCGAGCGGATACGGAATCCTGATCGGCGTATACGACGATCAGACCGTCGACGTGTTCACCTCGGGTCGCAAGATGAGATTGACGTGTTCACCGAACATCGAGACCTCGACCCTCGAATACGGTCAAACCGTCCGGCTCAACGAGGCACTCACGGTCGTCGAGGCCGGAGTGTTCGATGCGATCGGCGAGATCGGCACCCTGCGGGAGATCCTCGATGACGGCCGCCGTGCCCTTGTCGTCGGTCATGCCGACGAGGAGCGCGTGGTCTGGCTGGCGGGTCCGCTGGCCAAGGTCGCCGAATACGACGACATGGACGACCCGGACTCCCCGATTCGTAAACTGCGCCCTGGTGATTCGCTGCTGGTGGACACCAAGGCCGGGTTCGCGTTCGAGCGCATTCCCAAGGCCGAGGTCGAAGACCTTGTGCTGGAAGAGGTTCCGGACGTCGACTACACCGACATCGGTGGCCTCGGCAGGCAGATCGAGCAGATCCGCGACGCGGTGGAACTGCCCTTCCTGCACAAGGACCTGTTCCGCGAGTACGCGCTGCGCCCACCCAAGGGCGTGCTGCTCTACGGTCCGCCCGGTTGCGGTAAGACGCTCATCGCCAAGGCGGTGGCCAACTCGCTGGCCAAGAAGATCGCCGAGGCGCGCGGTGAGGATGCCAAGGAAGCCAAGTCGTTCTTCCTGAACATCAAGGGCCCCGAGCTGCTCAACAAGTTCGTCGGCGAGACCGAGCGCCACATTCGGATCATCTTCCAGCGGGCTCGCGAGAAGGCGTCCGAAGGTACGCCGGTGATCGTGTTCTTCGACGAGATGGATTCCATCTTCCGCACCCGTGGTTCGGGCGTGTCCTCCGACGTGGAGACCACGGTCGTGCCGCAGCTGCTGTCGGAGATCGACGGCGTCGAGGGCCTCGAGAACGTCATCGTGATCGGTGCCTCCAACCGCGAGGACATGATCGACCCCGCGATCCTGCGGCCTGGCCGCCTGGACGTGAAGATCAAGATCGAGCGGCCGGACGCGGAATCGGCGCAGGACATCTTCTCCAAGTACCTCACGGAGACGCTGCCCCTGCACGCCGACGACCTAGCCGAGTTCGGCGGCGACAAGCTGGCCTGCGTCCAGGCGATGATCGAACGGGTCGTCGACCGGATGTACGCCGAAAGCGAGGACAACCGCTTCCTGGAGGTCACCTACGCCAACGGTGACAAGGAAGTCCTGTACTTCAAGGACTTCAACTCCGGCGCCATGATCCAGAACATCGTGGACCGCTCCAAGAAGTACGCCATCAAGTCCGTCCTCGACACCGGCAACCCCGGCCTGCGCCTCCAGCATCTCTACGATTCGATCCAGGACGAGTTCTCCGAAAACGAGGACCTGCCCAACACCACGAATCCCGATGACTGGGCCCGCATCTCGGGCAAGAAGGGTGAGCGGATCGTCTACATCCGCACGCTGGTCACCGGCAAGAACGCCAGCGCGAGCAGGGCGATCGACACCGAGTCCAGCACTGGTCAGTACCTGTAGGTTTCAGTATGAAAGGCCGCGTTCCCATTGGGAGCGCGGCCTTTTCGTGTGGTGGGGTTTGGGCGAGCGGATCGTCTACATCCGGCTGCGTCTAATTCACCGGCAAGAACGCCAGCTCGAGCAGGGCGATCGACACCGAGTCCAGCACGGGTCAGTACCTGTAGGTTTCAGTACGGAAGGCCGCGCTCTCATCGGGAGCGCGGCCTTTTCGTGTTGCGGCGCTCCGGTCATCGACGTGAGTCGAATGGTCGCCATACAAGATCAGTAAGCGACCTTTTGACTCGTGTCGATTGGCAGGGCGGGGGTGGGCCGGGCGGGGCAGACTCGACTCATGACCAGTGAGATCAATCAGTCGGTAGTTGTCGAGGTGGGGGGCGGGAGAGTTCGGGGGGTTGTCGAGGGGGCGGTGAGCGTTTTTCGGGGGATTCCGTATGCGCGGGCCGTTCGGTTTGGGGAGCCGGAGGCGGTTGCGCCTTGGCGGGGGGTTCGGGAGGCGAGGGAATTCGGGGTGGCGGCACCGCAATTGGCGTCGCGGTTGGCTCGAGCGATGGGCGGGTTCGAGGTGGCGCAGGGGGAGGAGTGTTTGTCGTTGAATGTGTGGGCGCCGGTGGGGGATGGGCATCCGGTGTTGGTGTTTATGCACGGGGGTGGGTTTTCCAGTGGGGCAGGCAGTCTCGGGTGGTATGACGGGGCCGAGATGGCGGCACTGGGGGATGTCGTGGTGGTGACGGTGAACTATCGGCTTGGGCCGCTCGGGTTTTTGCGGTTGCCGGGGGTGAGTGCGGGCAACCTCGGTTTGTTGGATCAGATTGCGGCGCTTGGCTGGGTGCGGGACAACATTGCCGCGTTCGGTGGTGATCCCGGTCGGGTGACCGCGGCAGGGCAGTCGGCGGGGGCGATTTCGCTGGTGGCGATGTTGTCGGGGGAGCGGGCGGAGGGGTTGTTTCAGCAGGTGATTTTGCAGAGCCCGCCGCTCGGGATGCTGCCCGATACGCCGGATGCGGCGGCGCGGACCGGGGCAAAGTTCTTGCAGGAGTTGGGAGTTACGGCGGGGGAGCTCGGTGCGGTGCCGGTGGATGCGTTGCTGGCCGCGCAGGTGGCGGTCGCGAAGGGGTTCGGGGGGCAGGTGGTGCCGCCGTTCCAGTTGGTGGGCGATGGGGTGGTGGTTGCCGCCGACCCGGTTGCCGCGGTGAGCGGGCGTGCGGACGGTATACCGATGTTGCTGGGAACTACCAAGGACGAGGCGTCGGCGTTCTTCTCCGATGACTGGGATGCGGTGGCGGCGGTCTCGGAGCAGATTTTCGGGGGGCCGACTCGGCGATTGAGTGAGTCGCGCGAGGCGGCCTGGCTGTTCGAGTTCGATTGGTATCCGGAAGGCAGTCCGTTCCGGGCGTGTCACTGCCTCGAGCTGCCGTTCCTCCTCGGCACCGCGGCGGCATGGCGGCACGCGCCGATGCTGCAGGGTGAGCGCCCGCAGGGGCTCGTCGACGAGATGCGCGGCAGCTGGCTCGGTTTCATCAAGGACGGTGATCCGGGGTGGGAGCGCGGCAACGCCCGGCACTTCACTGGCCGATCGTGCTAATATTTGGCCGTGTGGTCAGAAAGTAGTACAGACGGCCAGCAACGGTCGTTCATCGAGGAGGCGCGGCGGCGGCAGATCATCGCGTCGGCGGTGGAGGTGATCTCCGAGGTCGGGTACGGCAATGCGTCGCTGGCGCGCATCGCCAAGCATGCCGGGATCTCCAAGGGGGTCATCTCCTACCACTTCGCCGGTAAAGACGATCTGATGACGCAGCTGGTGATCCAGCTGTACATATCGGGCGCGGAGCACATCGGGCCGAAGGTCGCCGCGGCGATCGGTCCGCGAAACATGTTGCTGGCCTATATCGAATCGAATCTGGCGTTCATCGCCGCGAACACCAACTATGTGGCGGCGCTGATGGACGTGGTGCTGAATCTCCGCGATACCGACGGCAAGCCGAAGTTCGCCTCGGCCGAAGGGGAGCGCGAGATCATCGTGCCGTTGATCGACATCATGCGGGAAGGTCAGCGCGCCGGGGACTTCGGCGAATTCGATCCACTGGTGATGGCGATGTCCATCCGCGACGCGATCGACGGCGCGGCCGGGCGCGCGATACGGGAGCCGGACTTCGATATGGACGGGTACACGGCGCACATGTGCCGTTTGTTCGATTTAGCGACGCGAAAGGTGGGGGAAAATGACTGACACCGCGACAACCCAAGTGCGGCAACCGGATACGACCGAGGAGCAGGCGCCGTTCGCGCTCGTTGGCGTTGGTGCCATCGCGATCGTCTCGGCGATCGCGCTGCTGGCCTCGGCGGGCCGGTACGGATTCTTCGGCGACGAACTGTATTTCATCGCCGCGGGCCGCAGGCTCGCGGTCAGCTACGCCGATCAGGGTCCGCTGTTGCCCGCGATCGCGCGGCTGATGGACTTGATCGCACCGGAATCCATAGTGGCCCAGCGTATTCCAGCGCTACTGGTCACCGTCGCCGCGGTCCTGATCAGCGCGCAGATCGCCAGGGAATTCGGTGGATCACGCAACGCGCAACTGCTGACCGCGACCGCATACGCCACATCGCCTTTCCTACTGGTTCAGGGAACTCAGTTGGCCACCAACACCGTCGACACCGCGCTGTGGGTGCTGATCAGCTGGCTGCTCATCCGCTGGGTGCGCACCCGGCACGACTCGCTGCTGCTGTCGGCGTCCCTGGTCACGGCGCTCGATATGCAGGTCAAATGGCTGATCCCGTTCTTCTGGATCGCGGTCGCCATCGGGGTGGCGATGTACGGCCCGCGCGACCTGTTCCGACGCCCGGCGCTGTGGTTGGGCGGGGTGCTGGTCCTGTGCGTGACGTTGCCGAGCCTGATTTGGCAGGCCTCGCACGACTGGCCGCAGTTGCGCCTCGGCGCGGTGGTCGCCGAGGAACAGGCCACCGTCGGTGGCCGCTACACCTGGCTGCCGCTGGCCCTCGCCGCCGCGGGGCTGCTCGGCGGTGTGCTGCTGATCTACGGAATCGTGGCCCTGTTCCGCTGGGAACCGTTGCGCCAGTACCGATTCCTCGCCCCGCTGCCGCTGCTGCTCGCCGTCGCCTTCATCGCCACCGACGGCAGGGCGTACTACGCCGCAGGCTGCTACGCCGCGTTGTTCGCCGCCGGCGCGGTGCGCTGGACCGAAAAAACGGGCCGGCTACGCACCATCCTCACCGCCACGATGATTGTCATATCCGTTGTGCTCGCGGCATTTACGATGCCCTGGCGACCAGAGTCCTCGATCGAACCCGCGGCGAGCGAGGCCGACGCGGGCCTGTCGATCGGCGTCTACGGCAGATTCGGCTGGCCCGAACTCGCCGCCGCCACGGCAACCGCCTACCATTCACTCCCCGAAGCCGACCGTGCCAACGCCGCCATCATCACCGACTCCTACTGGCAGGCAAGCGCACTCGACGTCTACGGCACCGACCTCCCAGCCATCTACAGCCCCCACCGCGGCTACGGCTACTTCGGCACCCCGCCCGACTCCGCCACCACCATCCTCTGGGTAGGCAACGACGAATCCGACGTCCGCCCCCTATTCGACTCGATAACCCCCATCGGCCACGCCGACACCCGCCTAGGCTTCCCCGGCTCCACCCGCGACGTAACCATCTGGCGCTGCGACAACCCCCGCACCCCCTGGTCCCAAACCTGGCCCAGCCTGCTGAAGCTGTGAACGTCGATTGCCCTAGCCGTGGCGAAACCTGGTGGTTGCTGGGGGGATTCACAGACCCTGCACCTTCCCGCTGAACATCAATCAGCGTGTTGGGCCGGAACCACCGTTAAATCCACAGTCCCCCTGCATACCTCACAGGCACCTGGAGCCTTGTGAGAGGTATGAGGGGTCTGTGACATCGGCCGGTGGCAGGGCGACTATATCCTCACCGCCCTGGACGAATTCGCGGCTGGGATCCGACTGTGCGTGGGTGAAGCGGAAATCGGGTGGCAGCGAGGTGGTCGGCTCTGAGACCCTTCGGGAATGGTCGACAGGGTGTTCAGTGAGGCGCGGTTAGCCGCGGTGTATGACCGGTTCAATCCGTGGGAAGGGCGGGGGGACTTCACATTTTATCTGCCGTTGGTCATGGGGGCGCGGTCTGTGCTCGATGTCGGGTGTGGGACGGGTGAGTTGTTGCGGCGGGCTCGGCGGGACGGTCACTTCGGTCGGTTGTGTGGGGTGGATCCGGCGGCGGGGATGCTGGAAGTCGCACGGGGGCAGGGGGATATCGAGTGGGTGCTCGGGGATGCGGGGGCGGTGCGAGGGTGGGAGCGGCAGTTCGAGTTGGTGGTGATGACCGGGCATGCGTTTCAAGTGCTTGTCGGTGATGCGGAGTTGCGATCGATGTTGGCGGCGGTCGCGTCGGTGTTGACCGACGATGGTCGATTCGCGTTCGAGACGCGGAATCCGCTTGTGCGGGAATGGGAGACGTGGAATCGGCGGTACTCCGAGGTGGTGTCGGATGCGGCGGGGGAGGTGGTGCGGTGCGTGTGTGAGGTTGCCGAACCTGTTGAGGGGGACCTGGTGTCGTTCACGCACACGTTTACCAGTGCGCGGTGGGAGCGGCCCGAGGTCAGTCACAGCACGTTGCGGTTTCTCGACTCGGACGCGCTGGCCGGGTTTTTGTCCGCGGCGGGGTTGGTCGTCGTCGAGCAGTTCGGGGACTGGGATCGGAGTGCGCTGACGGCGGCAAGTCCGGAGATCATCACCGTCGTGCGTCGCGGTGGATGAAGACGGCGACGCGCCGGTGTCCGATTCGTTCAAGACCACGAGTCGGCGTGCGGGTTGACTGGGCCGGTACACAGTCAGCGTCGAGCGGAGGAGTGCCCGCATGAAGGCCCACATCAATGCGATAACCCTGGGCGTGAGCGATCTCGAACGCTCGCTCCGCTTCTATCATGCGGCTCTGGGCCTCTCCTCGCCGGGCATCATCGGCACCGAGTATGTCGCCGATGACGAAAACCCGGGCGGCTCGGCCGCCATGTTCACCCTGGACAACGGGCTCATCCTGTCCCTCTACTCGCGCGCCGACCTCGCAAAGGACGCCGGGCTCCCCGTCGGCCAGGTCGCCGGGTCCCCGATGAGTCTCGGTATATTCGTCGACACCCGCGAGGACGTCGATCGGCTCCTCGACCAGGCCGAGCAAGCCGGGGGCGTCATCGTTCGCCCGCCGCTCGAGCGCCCCTGGGGCATCTACTCCGGCTACTTCGCCGACCCTGACGGCCACCTCTGGGAATTGGTCTACTTCCTGAATGCCCAGCCCCCCGACTAATTTCGGCACACAACCTACGTCAAGACGCCGAAAATACGGGAGTGTGTGCCTGCCAACGGGATTCGGTGGTGGCAGGTGACGGACGGTGAGGGCAACGGGTGTGCGTATTCATGGGACGTTGTTACTGGATCTTGGTAATATCTGGTTCGACAGAGGCGTCGCACTGTACGCGTCGAGTGTCCGATTGCGCCTCTCCTGGGAGGTGTTTCAGCTTGTCTGGTCACGGAATGGGTATAGGTCGTCTGCTCACCGCGGTGTTGTGCGTGGGAGTGCTGGTTGGCGGGTGTACTTCGAGCTCCGATACGAATACCGCGTCTAGTACGCAGGCCCCGGCGCCGGGGCAGGCGGGGGCCTGGCCGCCGAGCGCAGGGCGGGGGAAGTGCGAGGTCGATAAACAGACCGACGTGCCTGCGGCCATGCGGGATGGGACGGTGTTGCGGGCCGATGTGTATCGGCCCAAGACCAGCGATCCGGTTCCGGTTATTCTGATGCGCACGCAGTACGGGAAAACGGCCGCGCAGATCCAACCTTCGCGCTATCAGACCCCGGACTGGTTTGCCTCGCAGTGCTATCTCGTTGTGATTCAAGATATTCGGGGGCTCGGCAAGTCGGACGGCGTGTTCACCGAGTTCGACAACGACATGCGTGACGGCTACGACAGCGTCGAGTGGGCTGCCCAATTGCCCGGCACGAACGGCAAAGTGGGCATGTACGGCTCGTCCTACATCGGCGCGACCCAGTGGCTCGCCGCGGTAGAGACCCCGCCGCATCTGGTCGCTATTGTCCCGGCCAACACCGCCTCCGACTACTACGACGGCTGGACCTATGAGGGCGGCCAATTCCGGCTCGGCTTCGTCGAACCGTGGGCGGTGGGCACGATCGGGCTGGAAGCGGCCCAGCAGCGCAACGACACCGCCGCGGTGAACCAGATCCAGGCGGCCACGCAGAACGCCACCCAGTGGATGAATTTCCGTCCGTACAAGGACTTTCCGCCGTTGCAGCCGAGTAACCCCGCCGTCGCGCCGTGGTACTTCGACTGGATCCGCAACTCGACCTACAACGACTCCTGGAAGAACCGGAGCATTCGCGAGCGCTACCAGAACGTGAAGGTGCCGGTGCTCGACATGGAGGGCTGGTACGACGCGTTCCTTGCGGGCGGCATCGAGAATTTCACCGGCATGGTCGACAAGGGCGGCACGCCGGAGGCGCGGCAGAACCAGCGGCTGGTGATCGGCCCGTGGGACCACCTCGGCTGGGGACGGCCGACCTCGACCATCGCCCCCCGGCTCGATCAGCTGGGGCCGGTCGGCAACAGCCCGATCAACGAGCTGATGCTGGCCTGGTACGACCACTTTCTCAAGGGCGTGGACAACGGCGTCGCGGGCACGCCGCGGGTCGACTACTTCGTGATGGGCGCCAACCGGTGGAAGTCGGCACCCAGCTGGCCGCTGCCGCAAACCCAGTGGGAGACTTACTATTTGAACGGTAGCGGCGCGAGTGGCGCCGCCGGTCGCACCGGCAAGCTGGTCGAGCAGGCACCCACCGGTCCGGCCGATGCGGACCACTACCTTTATGACCCGACCGATCCGGCACCGAGCGTCGGCGGTCATTCCTGCTGCGGCGTCGGCACGGGTCCGCAGGGACCGTTCGATCAGGCCGCCGTCGAACAGCGATCGGACGTCCTCACCTACGACACCGAACCGCTCAGCGCCGACACCGAACTCACCGGCCCGACCACGGTGAAACTGTGGGCCTCCTCGACCGCGCCCGACACCGACTTCGTCGCCCGCCTGGAAGTCCTTGCGCCGGACGGGTCCTCGGTCAACCTCAACAACGGCATCATCCGCGCCGCGTTCCGCGACTCGCTCACCAACCCCACGCCGATCGTGCCCGGCCAGCCCTACCAGTTCACCATCAAGATCTGGCCGACCAGCTACCAGTTCAAGAAGGGCGATCGCATCCGAATCGCGGTGTCCAGCAGCGACTATCCGCAATACGCGCCGAACCCGAACACCGGCGAACCGTTCGGCGAGAGCACCCGCACCGAACAAGCCACCCAAACCATCTACAAGGACCCCGAGCACCCGTCCTCGGTTACCGTCCCCTTGATTCCGGCCGGCAACGAGGGCGCCACGAAGTTCGATCTCACCCCGCACAAATAGGAATCGAGTGCGCCACTCGATCTCGTGACACGACAATGGCGGCGTCGAGGGGACGCCGCCATTGCCTCGGGGGGTGTTAGTTCTTGAAGGTTTCGACCTTGTTGAGCACTACGTCGTCGCGCGGGGCGCCGTCGGGGCTGCCGTCCCGGGTGCCCGCGAGGGCGACGGACTGGAGGACGTCGAGTCCGCCGGTGATGCGCCCGAACGGGGTGTAGCTCGGCGGCAGCGGGCTGTCCTTGTAGACCAGGAAGAACTGGCTGCCGTTGGTATTCGGGCCCGAGTTCGCCATCGCGACGGTGCCCGCCGGGTAGGTGGCGCCCGCCAGGTTCTCGTCGGCGATCTGGTAGCCGGGGCCGCCGGTGCCGGTGGCCGTGGGATCACCGCACTGCAGGACAAAGATGCCGTTGGTGGTGATGCGGTGGCACTTGGTGTGGTTGAAGTACTGCTCGTTGGACAGGAAAGCGAACGAGTTGACCGTCTGCGGCGCCCGCGCGTCCAGCGCGATATCGATTGCCCCGCAGGTGGTGTCGAGCCTCGCCGAGTAGGTGGCGCCGGGCTCGGTGGCCGCGCCGGGTGCCGGGTAGTTGTTGCGGGCGGTCACCGCGCCTTCTTCGGGCGCATTGCACTGTGCGGGCTGCTGGGTGCGCACGCTGAAGGTGTTCGCTGAAACACCGCCGGACGCGAACGCCGCGAGCGCCGCGGCGACCGCCGCGACACCGACCACGCGTAGCACTCCGCGCGGCACCCCGAATCGCCACCCACGTTTGCTGTCGCCGAACTGCCGCCCCTGCACTTCGCTGCTCACCGCTAGGAATCTCCTTCATTCGGATTGCGCACCGGCTGATGCCGTGCCGAATCATTCCATCTCTCCGCCGTGCGCGTACCGGGACCGCCTGGATCACTCTGAAATCCGCACATTGGCAGGTAAACAGGGGTACTTCGCATAACTCACGGGTTCTTCGGTCCCACGATAGATGTCTGTGGGCTATCGAATGCGGCAGAACAGCGCTGCCGCCTCGGCCACAGATGTCTTTGGGCTATGGGGTAAAGCGGCGAAGTACGCGATGTCACAGTCCGGCGCGACGGATGCGGCGATAGGTGGGGACGGCGACGGTGGCGGCCGCGAGTTCGGTAGCGAGCCAGTCGAGATCGTGGTCGGTGAGGGGCGAGATGGTGATGCGGAGGTGGTCGGTGGGCGGGTGATCGCCGACCACGAACGGTCCACCGGGAGCGGCCTTGATGCCCGCGGCGGCGAGGGAGATCATGGCGGCGTTCTCGTCGGCGACGGGGAGCCACAGGTTGATGCCGTCGCCGCGCGGGACGGTGACGCCACGGCGGGCCAGGGCGCGGCGAAGTTCGGCTGAGCGCCTGCGGTATTCGGCGCGGGCGGTGGTGACGGCATGGCTGGCGGTTTCGTCATCGAGCATGCTCAGCAGCACGCGCTGCAGCAGCCGGCTGGTCCAGCCCGCGCCGAGCATGCGGCGTTCGATGACCGGGTCGAGGAGCTCGGCGGCGCCGCCCGCGACGGCGAGGCGCAGGTCGGCACCGTGGGATTTGGAGTACGAGCGGATGTGCACGGTGCGGCCGGGCAGGCGGCTGCCGAGGGAACGCAGTGGGGCGGCGGCGATTCCGGCGGAGTGGTCGTCCTCGATGACGAGAGTGCCCGCGTCGAGCAGGATGTCGGACAGTTCGCGGACGCGGCGGGCGGTGAGGGAGACGCCGGTGGGGTTCTGGCCGCGCGGCTGCAGGATGAGCGCGGTGGCGCCGTGTTCGGTGATGGCGCGCGCGAGTTCGGCTGGCAGCACACCGGATTCGTCCATCCGAACCGGGATGGGCCGGGCGCCGAGGCCCGCGAGCAGATCGAGAAACGGTGGGAAACAAGGATCTTCGACCGCCACCGCGTCGCCGAGCCGCACGTGCGCCGACAAAAGCCGGTCGACGGCATCCAGCGCGCCGTCGAGAACGGCAACCCGTTCGGCGCGAAACGGCCAGTCGGCCCGGACTTTGGCGGCCAGCTCCGGCAACACCGCCTCGCCGAGATAGTCGGCGGCGAGGTCACTGCCCCCGTCCCGGGTGAGGTCGCGCAACGCCGCCCCGAGATCGGGCAGCAACTCGGGATCGGGCGTACCACGGGAGAGATCGATCCGAAAATTGCTGTAGGACGGCGGATGCAGCCGTTGATAACGACCGACGCCGGTACCTGATCTGCTGGCGACGGCCGCACCGACAAACGTCCCCGCCCGCCCACGCGCCACGATCACCCCCGCCGCCGCAAGCGCCCGCCAAGCCTGGTTCACCGTCGCGGGCGAGACCTTCAACTCCCGAGCGACTTCCCGAACAGTCGGCAGCCTGGACCCCGGCGTCAACGCCCCCGAACGAATCTGCCTGCTCACCGCCGCCGCAATACCCGCCGGCGTCCGATCACCCAACTCCGCAATGAACTGACCCGCCCCGTTCACAGCCGCCGCCGTCGGCTCACTCGTCACACCCTCACCCCGCCCCACCCCCTGGCGGCGGCCATGGGCGCTGTGCCTCCGATTCGCTCGCTCACACCGTCATTCTGCGTCGGGTGTGGCGGCGGAACTACGACCAGAATCAAGGTTTACGGCTACGAAACTGTTTCCGCAATCTTGTAACACAACCGAATTGGTTCGGAGTGAAGTATAACAAAGCATGGGAATCGTTCGAGCCGCGCTCGTCCAGACGAACTGGACCGGCGACAAAGAGTCCATGATCAAAGCGCACGAGGATTACGCCCGTCAGGCGGCCGCGCAGGGCGCGAAGGTGATCTGCTTCCAGGAGCTGTTCTACGGCCCGTACTTCTGCCAGTTGCAGGACGCGAAGTTCTACGAGTACGCGGAGTCGGTGCCGGGTCCGACGACGGACCGATTCGCCGCGCTGGCAAAGGAATTGGGCATGGTGATGGTCCTGCCGGTGTACGAGCAGGAGCAGCCTGGCCTGCTCTACAACACCGCGGCGGTGATCGACGCCGACGGCAGCTACCTCGGTAAGTACCGTAAGCACCACATTCCGCACGTCAACGGCTTCTGGGAGAAATTTTACTTCCGGCCGGGCAATGTGGGCTGGCCGGTGTTCGATACCGCGGTCGGCAAGGTCGGCGTCTATATCTGTTACGACCGGCATTTCCCGGAGGGCTGGCGCGCGCTCGGCCTGGCCGGCGCGGAAATCGTGTTCAACCCGTCCGCGACCTCGCGCGGCCTGTCGGGTTACCTGTGGAAGTTGGAGCAGCCCGCGTCCGCGGTGGCCAACGAGTACTACATCGGCGCGATCAACCGGGTCGG
This sequence comes from Nocardia sp. NPDC051052, assembly GCF_044456045.1. NCBI lineage: Bacteria > Bacillati > Actinomycetota > Actinomycetes > Mycobacteriales > Nocardiaceae > Nocardia > Nocardia sp. NPDC051052. The sequence goes on along the minus strand of NZ_JBITFL010000002.1, from coordinate 632,427 downwards.
CATCGAGGAGTACGGCGACGACGACTTCTACGGCACCAGCTACTTCGTCGACCCCGAGGGCAAGTTCGTCGGCGAGGTCGCCTCGGACACCGATCCCGAACTGGTGATCCGCGACCTGGACCTGGATCTGATCAAAACGGTGCGTGACCGGTGGGCCTTCTATCGAGACCGCCGACCGGACGCCTATGGCCCGCTGGTGGCTCCCTGAGGCCGGCGGCGATCACATGACACTGACATTCATCCATGGCGGCACGGTGGTCTCGGCCACCGGATCGCAACTGCTCGACGTGCTGGTGGACGGCGAAACCATTGTCGCCGTAGTGCAACCCGGCTCCACCGCCCTCGGCGCCGACCTCACCGCCGCCGCCGAGGTGGCCATCGACGCCACCGGGAAATACGTGATTCCCGGTGGGGTGGACGGACATACGCACATGCAGATGCCGTTCGGCGGCACCGAGGCGTCCGACACCTTCGAGACCGGCACCCGCGCCGCCGCGTGGGGTGGCACCACGACGATCGTCGACTTCGTGGTCCAGACGCCGGGGGAGCGGCTGCAGGACACGCTCGGCGCGTGGCATCAGAAGGCTGCCGGCAAGTGCGCGATCGACTACGGCTTCCACCAGATTATCGGTGAGGTCAACGACGAATCCCTCAAGAGCATGAGCGAATTGGTGTCCGAGGGCGTCACCAGCTTCAAGCTGTTCATGGCCTATCCTGGCGTCTTCTACTCCACCGACGGCCAGATCCTGCGCGCCATGCAGTCGGCGGGCGATCTCGGCGCGCTGCTGATGATGCACGCGGAGAACGGGATCGCCATCGACGTGCTGGTCGAGCAGTCCATCGCGCGCGGCGACACCGCCCCCTACTTCCACGGCACCAGTCGTCCGTGGCAAATGGAGGAGGAAGCCACCCATCGCGCGATCATGTTGGCGCAGTTGACCGGTGCGCCGCTGTACGTGGTGCATGTATCGGCGAAGCAGGCGCTGGAACAGATCGCGACCGCACGGGGTAACGGCCAGAACGTCTTCGGCGAAACCTGCCCGCAATATCTGTATCTCTCACTCGAAGAACAGTTGGGCGCACCGGGTTTCGAGGGCGCCAAGTGGGTGTGCTCGACGCCGCTGCGGTCCAGGGCCGAGGGGCATCAGGACGAGCTGTGGCGTTACCTGCGCACCGGCGACGTGACGACGGTCAGCACCGACCACTGCCCGTTCTGCATGAAGGACCAGAAAGAGATGGGCATCGGCGATTTCAGCAAGATCCCGAACGGGATCGGCGGCGTCGAGCATCGGATGGACCTGATGTTCCAGGGCGTCAAAAGCGGCCAGATCTCGCTCGAACGCTGGGTCGAGGTCTGCTGCACCACGCCGGCCAGAATGTTCGGCATGTACCCGCGCAAGGGCGTGATCAGTCCCGGCGCGGACGCCGACATCGTGATCTACGACCCCAACGGGCACACCAGCATCGGCCTCGGCAAGACCCATCACATGAACATGGACTACTCGGCCTACGAGGGCTTCGAGATCGACGGCCACGTCGACACCGTGCTCTCCCGCGGCCGGGTGGTCATCGACAACGGCGCGTACCTGGGCAGCGCGGGGCACGGCCGGTTCGTCAAACGTGAACTGTCGCAGAACCTGATCTGACAGCGCAGCTGTCGCCGACTTCGAAACGGAGAGTGCCGCATGGACATCGGTGTGGTGCTGCAATGCACACCCCCCGCCTCCCGGGTGGTCGAACTGGCCAGACAGGCCGAGACCCACGGGTTCTCGCATGTCTGGACGTTCGACTCGCACCTGCTGTGGCAGGAGCCGTACGTCATCTACAGCCAGATCCTCGCCGCCACCAGGAAAGTCGTGGTCGGTCCGATGGTGACCAACCCGGCCACCAGGGACTGGACGGTGACCGCGTCCACCTTCGCCACGCTGAACGACATGTTCGGCAATCGCACCGTCTGCGGCATCGGCCGCGGCGATTCGGCGGTCCGCACGCTCGGCGGTAAGCCGACCACCCTCGCGACCCTGCGCGAATCCATCGAGGTGATCCGGGAACTCGGCAACGGCCGCAGCGCCCGCGTCGGTGACACCATCGTGCGGTTCCCCTGGGCCGCCGCCTCCCGGCTGGAGGTCTGGATGGCCGGGTACGGGCCGCGCGCACTGGATCTCACCGGCGAGGTCGCCGACGGGTTCATCCTGCAGCTGGCCGACCCGGACATCACCGCGTGGACCATCGCTCGGGTGCGGGCCGCGGCCGAGCGTGCGGGGCGCGACCCAGGCGCGGTGAAGATCTGTGTCGCCGCACCGGCTTACGTCACCGACGGGTCCGACGCGGCGCTGACGCACGCCCGCGAACAGTGCCGCTGGTTCGGCGGCATGGTCGGCAACCACGTGGCCGACATCGTCGCGAAATACGGTGCGGGCAGCGATGTTCCGGCAGCGCTCCCCGAGTATATCGCGGGCAGACAGGGTTACGACTACAACCAGCACGGCCGCGCGGGCAACACACACGCCGACTTCGTGCCCGACACCATCGTGGACCGCTTCTGCCTGCTCGGCACGCCCGACGACCAGCTGACCCGGCTGCGTGAGCTGGAAAAGCTCGGGGTCGATCAGTTCGCGGTCTACCTGCAACACGACGCGAAGACCGCGACGCTCGAGGCGTACGGCGAGTCGGTGCTGCCCAGGCTGGCCCACCCCGTCACCGCGACGGAAGGCGCCTGATGGCGACACGCGCTGGCCGGTCGGCGGCGTCGCGTGCGCTGATCGAGGCGCCACAGCTCCCCCCGCGCACGAATTGTTCCGCTGCGCGTGGAATCGCTGGCAAGTTCGTGCGCGGCTCGCGAAAAGGTGCGCGGCTGGTGTTCTTGGTGTCTTTGGTGGGCGGATGAGATTGCGGACGGCCCGCCTGGTCTATGCGGTGACCGTGCTGGTGCTGGTGCTGGCGCTCTGGGAGTTGGTGAAACTCGTTGTGCCGGAACGTGGTGTGAGCATCGGTGACCAGCGAATCCTGCCGCGCACCGGAGACGGCGCGCTGCCACACGTGTGGTCAGTGGTGACGGTGCTCGGCGAGCGGGACAACTCCGGCACGGTCGGCGAAACCTTGCTCCGGACAGCGGGATTCACCTTCGGACTCGCCATGCTCGCGCTGCTCATCGGCACCGTGGTCGGGGTCGCGCTGGCCATCCTCATGCAGCGTTTCGCCTGGGTCGAACGCGGACTTCTGCCCTATATCATTGTCTCGCAAACGGTTCCGTTGATCGCGCTGGCCCCGCTAGTGGCCGGGTGGGGCGGCAAGATCGTGATCGCGGGCGAGCCGTGGCGGCCGTGGATGAGCATCGCGGTGATCGCCTCGTACCTGGCGTTCTTCCCGGTGGCGGTCGGCATGCTGCGCGGGTTGCAGGCGCCGTCGAAGGCGTCGATCGAACTGCTGCACAGCTATTCGGCCAGCTGGTGGGAAACGTTGGTGCACTTGCGGTTTCCCGCCGCCGTCCCGCACTTCCTGCCCGCCTTACGATTGGCTGCCGCGGCCTCGGTGATCGGCGCGGTGGTCGCGGAGATCTCCACCGGCACCGCCGGCGGAATCGGCAGGCAGATCATCGTTTTCGCCCAGCAGGCCACCGGCGACGCGTCCAGGCTCTACGCTGCGGTGCTGGCCGCCGCCATGCTCGGCGTCGCGGTCACGGCGGTGGTCGGCCTCGCCGAATTGGCGCTGCGGCGCTATAGCCGTCCTGCCGGTTCCGCTGGTGCGTCGAGGGGCGACCGATGATCGCGCGTCGGTCGGTCGTAGATCGCGGAGCAGTTGCTGTGCTTCGCTGGGGCTCGATGCGGGAGCGCTGCGGCTTGGTGCGGGAGCGTTGCGGCCTAGAGTCAGACCGCTATGGCCTGGGGGCGAGGGTGCTGTGGCTAGGTGCGCGACCGCAACGGTCCGATGCGAGGGCGTTACGGACCGGCGCGAGACCGCTACGGGCAGTGCCGATTTCGACTACGCACATCAGCGCACCGATGATCGGCCGGTGCGATGCGTCCGCCGACAGAAGTCCGATGGCCGTGCGCGCCGGGACCGTCGAACTCGGACCCGCGTATCGCTATGACCGTCCGCGCATTCGGGCGGACTGCTTTCCAGGAGGTATCCGTTGACCGCCAAAGCACGACCGGCCGCCGCCACGGCGACGTCAGCGCCGGATTCGGCGGCGCAGGTGGGTGTCGTCGACCTCGCCGAGCCGGCCGCCGAGCGCATCGCCGCGGTGCGGCTCGCGGACGTGGGCAAGATCTACGCTGCCGGTTCGGTCACCGCACTGGCCGATGTCTCGCTGACCGTCGCCGCGGGCGAATTCGTCTCGCTCATTGGCCCTTCCGGCTGCGGCAAGTCGACTCTGCTTCGCATCATCGCCGACCTGGAACAGCCGACCGGGGGCACCGTCACGGTGCACGGCAAGACCGCCAGGCAGGCGCGGATCGACCAGGACTACGGCATCGCGTTCCAGCAGTCCGGACTGCTGGATTGGCGCACCGTGCAGGCGAATGTCGAACTGCCCCTGGAACTGCACAAGGTGCCGAAGAGCGAACGGCGCTCGCGCAGTGCGGAACTGCTCGAGATGGCGGGACTGACCGACTTCGCCAAGCGCTATCCCGCCGAACTGTCCGGCGGCATGCAGCAGCGGGTCGCGATCGTCCGGGCGTTAGCACCCAAGCCGTCCCTGTTGCTGATGGACGAGCCCTTCGGCGCGCTCGACGAGATGACGCGGGAGCGGATGCAGGGGGAGCTGCTGCGGATCGCGGGGGAGACCGAGGCCGCCGTGGTCTTTGTGACGCACTCGATTCCGGAGGCGGTGTTCCTGTCCGACCGGGTGGTGGTTATGTCGCCGCGGCCGGGCCGCATCACCGAGATCGTGCCGACCGGCGGCTGGGGCAGGCGCGACGCTGCCGCAGCGGGCGACGATATTCGTTCCAGCCCAGCATTTTTCGAGGCGGTGGCGGCCGTACGTGCGGCGCTGCGCGGTGGCCACGGCGACACCGGCGGGTCGATGTGATGACCGCATCGTGGAAAACGGTGTTGCCGCCGTTGCTGTTCGGCGTCGGCGGACTCGCGCTGTGGCAGTTGCTGACCGTCGTGGCCGGGGTGCCGTCGTTCCTGCTCCCCGCGCCCACCGCGATCGCAAGCGAATTCACCGAGAACTTCGGCCGCATCGCCGACGCCGCGACCGCCACCGGAACCAACGCGTTCATTGGCCTGGTGGTCGGCGCGGTGCTCGGTATCGTGGCCGCGATGCTGGCCGTCCGGTTCCATCTGGTCGAGGGATTGCTGACGCCGCTGTCCGCCGCCGCGGCCGCCGTGCCGATCGTTGCCCTTGCGCCCCTGCTGAATTCGATGTATTCGACCACCACGGACGCGCCACGCCGGATGGTCGTCACCATCGTGGTGTTCTTCCCGATGTTCGTCAGCACGGCCAGGGGCCTGCGCCAGGTCCCGCAGGTCCACACGGACCTGATGGCGTCGTACGCGGCGGGTGGCTGGCAGCTCACCCGCGTCGTCCGGCTGCCCGCGGCGCTGCCGTACCTGTTCACCGGGCTGCGCATCGCCGCACCTGGCGCGGTGATCGCGGCCATCATCGCCGAATACTTCGGCGGGCTGCAGAACGGCCTCGGCAGCCGTATCACCTCCGCCGCCGCCAATACCGCCTACCCCAGGGCGTGGGCCTACGTGGCGGGCGCCGTGCTTGTCGGCCTGATCTTCCTGGCCGCCGTCCTACTCCTCGAACAGCTCACTCGTAGACCCCGCAGCACCCTCTGGAGATCTAGATGACACAGTCCACCAAGCGATTCCGTACCTGTCTGGCGCTCGCCGCGCTGGTCGCGGCCGCGCTCACCGGTTGCAGCACCACCGACAGCGGCTCGGGCACCACCGCCGACGGGCTCACCAAGGTGCGCCTGCAACTGCAGTGGTTCAAACAGGGACAGTTCGCGGGCTACCTGGCCGCGGTCGACCAGGGTTACTACAAGGATCAGGGCTTGTCCGTCGAAATCCTCGACGGCGGAACGGATATCGTCCCGCAGACGGTGCTCGCGCAGGGACAGGCCGACTACGCCATCGCCTGGGTGCCGAAGGCGCTGGCCTCCCGCGAGGCGGGCGCGGGCATCACCGACGTGGCACAGATCTTCCAGCGCTCCGGCACCAAACAGGTGTCGTTCAAATCGGAGAACATCGCCAACGCGGCCGCGCTGCGCGGCAAGACCGTCGGAAACTGGGGCTACGGCAATGAATTCGAACTCTTCGCGGGCATGACGAAGGCGGGCATCGACCCGGCCAGGGACGTCAAGCTGGTGCAGCAGCAGTTCGACATGAACGCCTTCCTCGCCAAGGACATCGCCGCCGCCCAGGCCATGTCGTACAACGAGTACGCCCAGCTGCTGGAAACCAAGAACCCGGCAACCGGAAAGTTGTACACCGCAGACGATTTCGCGACCATCGATTGGAACCGCGAGGGCGTCGCCATGTTGCAGGACGCCATCTGGGCCAACACCGAGAAGCTGAAAGACGCCAAATACCAAGACCAGACGGTGAAGTTCATCGCGGCCTCGCTGAAGGGCTGGGTCTTCTGCCGCGACCACCTGGACAAGTGCCGCGACATCACCGTCGCCGCGGGCAGCACGCTCGGCGCGTCGCATCAGCAGTGGCAGATCAACGAGGTGAACAAGCTGATCTGGCCCTCGCCCGCGGGCATCGGCATGGTCGACAGCGCGGCCTGGGCGCGGACCGTGCAGATCGCCAAGGACACCAAGAACCAAGAGGGTGCAACGGTTCTGAAGAAGAATCCCGACGCGACCGCTTACACCAGCGATTACGTCATGAAGGCGCTGGAGCTGCTGATGGCCGCCGGTGTCGATGTGACCGGCCCGGGATACGCGCCGCAGCAGGTCACGCTGACCGAAGGGGGCAAGTGATCGCCGCGCAAACCGGTGTCACTCGTCGTCGTCCGGCAGCTCCCGGAACACGGCCAGCGCGGCCGGTTGGCTGGCGAAGTCCAAATGCTGTGCCGTGTGGTTGACCTCGCCGTCGGTGGCCAGTGAGACCCGGGCGCCGTCGACCTGAACGTCGAGGTGGTCGACGCGTCGGTGCACGTAGGTATCGGAGCGATTCAGCGTTCCGGTGAAGGTCGCGAAGATCAGGCGGAGGCGGGAAAAGCGAAGGTCCGCACGGAGATACCGGACGTCGAGGGTGCCGTCGTGCATGCGGGGACGCGACATCGGGATCTGGTCGGCCGGGTCGTACGCGCCGTTGCCGAGGAACAGCATCCAGAGGGCGCTGCGTTCGCCGTCGATCGTGGCGTGCAGTGGTTGCGCGCGAAACAGCACGCACAGCATGGCGATTCCGGCCGCGGGCCACTTGCCGATCCGTCGTTCCCACCGTTCGCGTAGACGGACGAAGTCGGGGTAGCCGCCGAGGCTCGCGGTATTGATGAAGGTGCGTTCCTCGGCGTCGTCCAACCGCACCCGGGCGGTGTCGGTGAGTACCAGCTGACCCGAATCGAGTGCGGCGAGGGTGGTTACGGGATTCTCCACGCCGATGTCGCGCGCGAAGTGGTTGAGCGTCCCGCCGGCGAATACCGCCAACGGAAGGTTGTGTCGCACAGCGGCTTCCGCCACGGTCGACACCGTACCGTCGCCGCCGAGCACGCCGAGCGCGGCGATATCGTCGCGCCGCACCCGCGCATCGATCTCCGCGACCAGGTCGATGTCGCCGTCGAGCTCGATGATCTGCGCCGCGGGCAACCGATCGCGCAACAACTGCGCCAGTTCGCCGCCGTCGTCGGTGCCCGAGGACGGGTTGACCACGAACAGCAGCCCGCGCCCCTCGGGCAGCGGCTCGATGCGCTTCGCCGCACCCAGCGTGGCGGGTTCGTCGGCGCGCACCGCCCACCAGCGCCGGGTCGCCAGCGCGACCCCGGAGCCGAGCGCCGCGCCGACCACCACGTCGGAGGGCCAGTGCACGCCGATATGCACCCGCGAATAGGCGACCGCGACCGCGAGCGGCGCGAGCACCGCGGCCGTCCCTGGCGACTCCAACGCCACCGCGGTGGTGAACGCCGCCGCCGACGCGGCATGGCCGGACGGGAACGAGGAGGACACCGGCGGTTTGACCAGCCGCCGCAGCAGCGGCACCGCCTCCACCGGCGGCCGTCGCCGCGGGAACAACGGCTTGGCGACACCGTTGGCCAGGCCGCTCGCCAGGCTCACCGCCGCGAGACCGCGCACCGCGCCGCGGCGCTGCGCCCGGCCGCCCGCCACGAAGAGCCCGGCGGCGATCGCCATCCAGAGGCGACTGTGGTTGGCGCTCATGCTGAGGGAACGCAGGGCGTGGTCGGCGGGTGTCGGTCGCAAACGCGCGGTGCGCTGCACGAGGCGGCGATCCAGGGCGTTGATCCGGTTCAGTCGTTTACGCATCGAATCGAGCTTATCCAGCAAAACCGCCGTCAAACGGTGCCGCCGCGCCCATGTCGGCAGCGGCACACCGGCGGCTCGGTACCCTGCTTGCATGACATCTGGGCAGATGGAGATCTGGCACAACCCGCAGTGCTCCAAGAGCCGCACTGCCACCGCGTTTCTGGACGAGGCAGGCGTCGAGTACTCGGTGCGGCGCTACCTGGACACGCCGCCGACCGCGGACGAGTTGCGGTCCGTGCTGCAGCGACTCGGCGCCGAACCGTGGGACATCACCCGCACCGGCGAGCAGATCGCCAAGGATCTCGGGATGTCGAAGTGGGGCCGCACGGCCGCCGATCGGGACCGGTGGATCGAGGCGCTCGCCGAGCACCCGAGGCTGATCCAGCGGCCCATCGTGCTGACCGCGGACGGCGGCGCGGTGGTCGCGCGCGACGATGCCGCGTTGAAGTCGCTGGAGTAAGCGGTCACACCCCCGATAGTGGTGTCCCTGCCGCCGCGAATCAGCCGGTAGGGTCGCGGAATATGAAGGTACAACTGCGCCATAACCCCGCCTCGACGATCGCGCGGTGCTTCCTCGCGGGCGGCGAGCCGATGCGGGTCGAGAGCGGCGCCATGGTCGCCCACTCGGCGGGAGTCACGTTGGCGGCCAAGGCCGAAGGCGGCATCCTGGCCGGACTGAAGCGCTCGGTGCTCGCCGGTGAATCATTCTTCGTCTCGACGTTCACCGCGCCGCAGCAGGGCGGCTGGGTGGATGTGGCGCCCGCGCTACCCGGCGACATGCTGAATTTGCAGATCACCCAGGACCGCCCGTTCTTCATCAGTCGCGGCGGCTGGATCGCGAATTCCCATGGGGTGCAGGTGGAAAGCAAGTGGGGCGGCTTCGCGAACCTGTTCGGCGGCGAGGGCGGCTTCGGGCTACGCGCGCACGGCGAGGGCGAGATCGTGGTCGGGGTGTTCGGCGCGATCGACGTGATCGATCTGCAGCCGGGGGAGCCGATCACCATCGACACCGGCCATGTCGTCGCCTACGACCTGGCGATGAACTTCACCATCCGTCGCGCGGTGGTCGGCAGGTCCATCCAATCGCTCAAGTCCGGTGAGGGCTTCGTCTTCGACTTCGTCGGGCCGGGCCGGGTGCTGCTGCAGACGAGGAACCCCGGCGCTTTCGCCGCGTGGGCCAGTTCGGTAGCCTCCTCCGGGTAATCCGGCGCGGCGACATCGATGTGCACTCGGTGTTCGGGCCTCGGCCAGGTCGGTCGTCAAAGCTCCGGTGCCCATCGATAAAGCCAACTTACGGAGAACCATGGAATTGCTCGAAGTTGTTGCCAATCTCGTTACCTCCATCCTGTCGCTGGGTAGCGGCAGCGCGGCCTGATCAGTCGCTGCAGGCGAGCGCCCGACCGCAGGGCGCTCAGGTGAGCAGATCGTCGACGAGTACCCGAGTGTCCGGCACGAACGGCCAGTCCGGGTCGGGCAGGTGGGCGCGCAGTTCCGCGTCGGTCCACCACCAGCCGTCGGCGATCTCCTCTTGCTGGTGGTGGATCGGTCCGTCGTAGCGCAGTTCGTAGGCGAACAGGTGGCAGCGCATCGGTTTTCCCAGCCACTCGCCATCCCAGGCCGCCTTGGCCGCTGGCCGGAGCGCCGCGGCGCCGGTCACCGTGATGCCGAGTTCCTCGGCCAGTTCCCGAACGGCCGTCTCTTCCGGCGCTTCGCCCGGGTCGACCACGCCGCCCGCCAGGCAGTCGTGCATGCCCGCGAACACCATCTTGGTATCGGTGCGGCGGTGCACGTAGATCCGCGCGCCGTCGCCGGAGCGGACCAGCACACCGGCACTGGCATGCCACATTCCGTCCCGGTAGACCGCGGCCCGATCGGCAGCGCCGACCACCTGACCCGCCGCGTCGTAGACGGCGATGGTCTCGGACTTCTGCTGGACTCGTTCCGGCTGCGCTGACACCGGTCGAGAGTAACCTTGGGCGCGCACGCCGACTCGAGAGAGGACCGCGCCGATGGTGCTTCCCCGCGCACTGGCGAAATTCAACCGGTATGCCACCAACCCCGCCGCAGGACTGTTCGCGGGCCGCGCGCCCGGCTTCGCCATACTGCGGCACAAGGGCCGAAAGTCCGGGCGCGAGTATCGAACTCCGGTGTCGGTGTTCCATCGCGACGGGGCATACCGCATCGCGCTGACGTACGGCCGCAATGCCGACTGGGTCAAAAACGTCAGTGCCGCAGGCGGTTTCACCTTGCATACCCGCGGCAAGACCATCGAGTTGTCGGATCCCGCTGTGCTGCATGATCCGTCGGTGCGCTGGGCACCCGCGGCGGTTCGTCCGTGGCTGAAGGCGTTGTCGGCGGAGTATTACGTCGAAGCCCGGCCAGCGTCGGAGTAGCGGTCCACGAGCCGCGGCGAACCACAGTGGTCGAAGCCGGGCGGTTGCGGATCAGCTTGGCCGATGCCACCGTCGCCGAACCCGCCGACTGGCGGATCGCCCGGAAATCTGCCGGGTGTTGTTGCGGCACAGCGGCTTCGATCCGGATGGCCCGATGCGGCAGCTGTCCCGCCGGATGATGGGCGGCGGCTGGCCGACCGTCGCCCGCGACTTCGGGAAGGCGCTCGACGCGATCTGATCGAGGGTGGGCGCGCGAGGGCGCGCCCACCCTCTTGGTCATCTCCGGCGGCTCGGTTTAGCACCGACCTTCGGGGTCGACGGCGCGCGGCGCGGTTTCGCGCCGACCTTCGAGGCCGCCTGCACGCGGGCGGGCTCGGCACCGACGTTCGGGGTCGACTGGGCAGGCTTGGCGCCGACCTTTGGGGTCGACTGGGCGCGGGCGGGCTTGGCGCCGGGCTTGGGGGCCAACTCCGCGCGGGCGGTGGCGGCCCGCTGTGCCTCGGCGGCGGCTTCGGCGTCGAGGCGGTGATAGACGAAGTGTTGTTGGGCCAATGTCCATGCGTTGTTGGTGACGAAGTAGAGCAGGATCGCCACCGGGACAAGGGCGCCGCCGATCAGCGTGAACACCGGGAAGGCCCACAGGGTGAGCGGGCGCATCAGCGGCAGTTGAGCGGTGGTGTCCTGGCGTCCCATCGACGCGCGTGCGGTGAAATGCGTTGCGACGGCGGCGATCAGCATCAGCGGGATGGCAACGAGGGCGACCGTTGCCAGGAGGTCGCCCGCGCCACCGAGGATGGCCGACAGCGGGGCGCCGAAGAGCTTCGCGTGCAGGAACGACTGGACGTCGGTGGCGCTGAACACGTAATTGGGCGTCGCGGCGTTCTGTTCCGGTGTCATCGGGGTCGGGGTGGCCTGGAAGGGCAGGTGGCTGAGTCCGGCGGTGCGGTCGAACGAGCGCAGCACATGGAACAGGCCGATGAATACGAAAACCTGACCGATCATCGGAATCAGTGTCGCGAAGCTATTGATGCCGTTGTCTTTATACAGTTTCTGTAGTTCGGTCGCCTGCCGCCGACGATCGTTTGTGTATTTTTGTTTCAGCCTGGAAACATCGGGTTGCAATTTTTTGACAATTGCTTGCGTGCGCGCTTGTTTCAGGAAAGGCACAAAGAGGACGGCGCGGAGCGTGAGGACGAGAAAAATTACCGATAGCACCCAGGCGAGACCGCCGGCGGGTCCGAAGGCGGCGGCGAAGACGTAGTGCCAGAGCCACAGAATGGCGGACACCGGGTAATAGACGAAGTCGAGCATGGACAGCACCTGACTGTGGGCGTGCGTACGCGCACGAGAACGGAAGGGTTCGACGACAACGCCGACGACACCCCGCAGCAGGTGCGGAAGCGGTCGTCAGGCGGTGCGGAACCCTGGTGCTCGTGGGCGCGGGCGCCCGGGGGTGTCCGGATTGCTCTGGCGCAGGAAAGAGCCACGTCGGCGGCGTTGCGCGGACGGTGGCGGGCCGGAACCGACCTGGGGGAGCGGCAACGCGGCGGCGGTGTGCAGCGTGGCCAGCGCGACGAACAGCGACGCCGCGACCATGCCGACCACGGCTACCGAACCGGGCTCACCCGCCGGGATCGCGAAGAGCAGCAGCGCGGGCAGCACGAATGCGACAACCGCATACGCCATCAGCCGTGCCCGCGAGATCATGTCCCGAGCATACTGCCCGGCACGCCGACCGGCCCCCGCCATCCCGGACGAACGCCGGATCGAGTCGTGAGATGAGGTCACCACTCGGTTCCGGCGTTCGCCGGCATGGCGGGGGCCGGTCGGGATTCTGTCAGCTCAGAGGCTGATGTCCCAGTCGACGTCGCGGCTCATCATCGACGGCGGCAGCCCGAAGGTGCGCCGACAGGTCCGGGTCAGATGCGAGCAGTCCGCGAACCCGGCCGCGGCCGACGCGGTCGTGACGTCGTCACCGGCCATCACGCCGTTCATCGCGATGTGCAGCCGCAGCCAGAGGATGTACCGGCGCAACGGAATACCGACCTGTTCGGTGAACAGATGGGTCAGCCGGGTCGCCGAAATCCCCAGTTGCCGCGCCACATCCGAGCCGCGCACCGACCCGCCCTTGACCATGTCGGGCAGCAGTTGCAGCGCCGCGGTCACCACACCGTGCCGATCGTCCTGGCCTGCCGCCGCGTTGTCGCGCAGCAGATCCGCGAGGACATCGGCGACATGCTCGGCCAGTTGGCCGTGCGCCGGATCGACGCTGAGCGTGTGCACCCACCCGTGCAGGTGCGCCCGCCGGTCGGCGGCCGCACCGGCGACGGTTTCCGGATCCAGGTAGATCGCGATGCCGTGGCTGGCACCGCCGCAAACCCGATGCGGCGCGTCGGTGGGCACCACGATGTGGGTGCCGTGCCGCCGCACCCCGCTGCCGTCCACGATGGAGATCGGGGTGCAGGCGGCCATCACCTGCACAGCGTGATGGGCGTGTAGTTCCGTCGGTAGGATTTCGCCTTCGAAGGCGAGGATGCCCGGCCGGAGCAGGGCGGTGCCCCGCCACTGTGCCGCGGCGGTGTCTTCGGCGCCCGATGACGTCGAGAAATCGTTGCTGAGCAGAGCCTTCATCATCGGACGCTCCCGGCTTTCACGAGGAATTCCTCGCTGGATCCTGTGCTGAGACTATCGGGTTCGGCCACCCGGCAGTCGTACTTTGTCGATCGTTGGGGCCCAAACAATTCCGCCTGCCCGCGACGCGACACCCTCGTCCTCGGGGGCGTCGCGTCGGCGGGTCGAGACGGGCGAACGGCGGGCGAGTAACGGCCTCTCATACCCGCACCGAGATCGCCGCGGACAGGGTCCCGGCGACCTTGTCGAGGAACTCACCGATCAGCGGTCCCGCGGTGGGTGTCGCCGGGAAACGGGTGCGCAGGGCGAGTCCGTCGTCGGTGCGGGTGAACCACAGCTGCACGTCGTCCAGCGGCGCGCTGCGACTGAGCTGGGCCGGATTGCGGGGCACCGTTCGGGTGGTGTCGCTGCGCGAACCGCCCGGTAGTCGCCGGTAGTCGGTGTAGGAGACGCTGAACAGATCCTGCTTGGTCCGGCGCAGATCACTGCCCATCGCGGCGAGTACGCGGCTGGCCGGGACCTGCGCCAGCCGCTGCCCAGACCGGACGGCTTCGTCGGCGGACTGCGCGGTCGCGCAGAAGTCGTGCGCCACCGGCACATGGGCCGGCGCGTTGGACACCAGCCAGCCGAAGGTGTTGTGGTGCCGCGGTTCCCGCCGGGTGTGCACCGGGAACACCAGGTCGATCCCGGCGCGCCCGCCGAGCTCGGCCGCGGCCATCGCGACCGCGGCCAGCAGCGCCGCGAACATCGAATACCCGTCGGCCCGCGACTTGCGATGCAGCGCATCGGTGGCCATCGCGCCGAGCAGCAGCCGGACATCGCTGCCGAACGGCGCGAGCGTCCCGGCCGGGACGCCGAGATCGAGCGGGAAGTGCGGCAGATCGTTGCCCGCGGCGTGCAGGAAGTCGCGCCACGAACGGATCAGCGGACCGGTGGCCGCCGCCGGAATCGCGGCCTCCCTGGTCGAGTAGGACAGGAAGCTGCTCGGCTCGGGCAGCCGGTCGGCGGCCGCGACGGCACCGTCGGGACCGTCCTCGCAGGCGGCCCGGTAGAGCTCGTCCAGTTCCGCCACGGCGATGGTGATCGACCAGGCGTCACACACGGCGTGGTCGAATCCGCAGACGACCGTGGACGTTTCCGGCCTGCTGATCGCGCCGAGGAAGTACGGCGCGAAGGTGAACGGCGAGCACGCCTGATCGAGCCTGCCGCCGAGGACGGTGCGCAGGTCCTCGGTGGTCGTGGTCTCGACGGCGGGCTGGGGAATGAGCCGGATGTCGCTGTCCACCACCACCTGCACCGTCGGCGGCTTGCCGTCGGCCGGCGGTTCGAAGCTGCAGTGCAGCGCGTCGTGGCGCGGCAGCCACGCCGAGAACGCCGTCTGCAGGGCGGATTCGTCGATCGGGCCCGCCACGTCGAAGGTCGCGGCGAGCCAGGTCGTCGGGCCGCCCGAGGACAGGTGGATCGCCTGGTTGGCGGACGGGGGTGTCGCATCGGGCGTCGGTCCGGGGTCGGCGACCGCGACCCATTCGAGCAGGGTGCCTGGTGGTGCATTCAGTTGGTCGAGAAAAAGCAACTGCATCATGACCTCGCGAGAGCTGGTGCGGTGACCGCGAAATCACCGGTTTCGGCGATGGCGCGCAACGTGGTGCGGATCTGCTCGAGATAGTCGGCGGCCGACTTGTGCGCGACCGGCGTGTCCGGGTACATCATCGTGACGTGCAGCCGTTCCAGCTCGCGGTTGAACCAGATGGGCGAGGTCTGCCCGATCTTGCTGCGGGAGCCGAGACCGTTGATCTCGGAGACGCCGGGCATCGCGGCCTCCAGTGCCGGACCGGACACCGCGCGCATGTCCAGGTAGGACACCCACGGCCAGTCCGTGGTGACCGGCAGCGGCGTTCCGGTGAGCGCGGCCGCCCGGTCGAGCGCGGCATGGATCGGGACGTTCGACAGCGGCTTCGTCCAGTCCAGTGCGACACCGGCTCGGCCGATCAACTCGGTGAACCGGTGCGCCCCGTCGAGCTCGAACGCGATCGGCATCAGGTTGATGAACCAACCCTGTGCGAGTTGATACTGCGGCTCGCTTCGGGTGCCGACCACGTTCATGCCCAGATAGCTTGTCCGGCCCGCGAATGCGAGCTCGGCCAGGGCGACCGCGGCGTACAGCCCCGCGGAGAACGAACCGCCCGCGTTCTTACACGCCGCGGCGAACGCGTCGATTTCGGCCGCGTCGAGCATGTCGACCTTGGTGCCGAAGCTGTCGGCCACCGCACCGGGCGCGAGGCCGAGCTCGATCGGCAGCGGGCGGACCCCGTGCGCTTTCTCGGCAAGCAGGCTCGCCAGCTGCTCCAACTCCGGCGGCCGTGCGGCGACGGCGGCGCGCTCGGTCCTCGCGAACTCGACATAGCTGCCGACCGGCGGCAGCACGGGCTCCTGGCCGGTGCTGAACGCCGTGTAGAGCGCGTGGAATTCGTAGGTGGACGTGAGCACCGACATGCCGTCGGTGAACGCGTGGTCGGCGCTGTAGACGACGGTGAATCCGTCCGCACCGTGGTCGATCGCGCAGCAGACGATCGCGGGCCAGCGCGTCGGATCGGCGTTGGCCTTGAACTTCGCGACCAGGGTGTCGCGGAGCTCGCCGCTGTCGGTGAAGGTGGCGAGGGTATGGGTTTCCAGGTCGACCGCCGCCGGGTCGAGCAGATACCTGGTCAGCGCGAACCCGCCATCGGACTCGTCGATCCGGAACCACGAGCGCAAGGTCTCGTGGCGCTGCAGGAAAGCGATATAGGTCCGGCGCAGCGCGTCCGCGTCGAGCGGGCGCGCGACCGAGAAGCAGAACGAGAGCTCGGAGGCGAGCGGGTCGTTGGTCTGCCTGCGCGCCGACCAGCGGCGGATGTGCGATTCCTGCAGATAGGTCGCGGGGACGTCGGAGGGCGCGGTGGTTTCGGTGGCAGCCTGGCTCGCCGCGGTGGTGGTGAACTCGAGTAGTACGCCGGGTTTCGGCTGCCAATGCTCGGTGAGGGTCATCTCTACCATGACAGCGGCACTCCTTCGATCGGACGGATTCGGGCATCGCCATAGCGGGTGAACTCGGCAAGCAGATCGCGCATCCGCAGCACATGCCGGTGGATGTCGCGGGTCGCCCTGGTGGTGCCCGGGTAGCGCATGTTGAGCGTCACGCCCTGCTGGGTGCGGACGAACCAGAAGAAGAACTCCTCGGCCGACCCGTTGCGGCTGCGCAGCCAGCGGGTATTGGTGTCGACCCAGGTCGGGGCGGACTTTGCGCCGCGCACGTCCATGTACGACACCATGAAGGAGATGCGCGGCCGGGTGCCGAGCAGCTCGCAGACCCGGCCGAACGGCACGGTCGCGGCGCCACGGGTGCGCCGCAGCTCCTCGCCCGCGGGCCGGATGAGTTCGGCGAGATTGCGTGCCGGACCGCAGTCCAGCTGGAACGGCGCCAGCCCGACGAACCAGCCGAGCGTGTCCGCCCACTGCGGTTCGGTGCGCGTGTGCAGCGGGATCACCGTGCGGAAATCCCGTCCGGCGCCGAGCTCGGTGGTGGTCACCGCGAACGCCGCCAGCAGCGCCGCGAACAGCCCCTGACCTTGTTCCCTGGCGACCACCGAGGCCGCGTCGGCCGCGTCGGCGTCGAGCACCTCGACCGACAGATTGCGCTGCGCCGGCCGCCGCGGCGAGGCCTGCGCCGCGCCGGTGAACTCGATCGGCGCCGCGGCCACCTTGCTGAGCGTGCCGCACGGCAGGGTGTTCTCGGTGTTCTCCGGGAAGAACGTTTCCCAGGTCCGCACCGCGGGGTCCGCGGCGGTGGCCGCGGTCGCCCGGACCCGTTCGTCATGGCAGAAGTCGACGTAGCTGCCGGTATCGCACAGCTCAGCGGACTTGCCCGCGCGGACCGCGTTGTAGAGCGCGTGCAGTTCGCCGCCGGTGGAGACGGTCGAGTAGCCGTCCATGATCGAGTGATCGGCGGCGAAAACGACGGTGAAGCTGTCGCGGTTGGCGATGGTCACGGCGACGTAGGAGGGCCACCGCAGCGGTGAGGTTCCGTCGTCGAGTAGGCCGTGGACCAGGCGATATGTCGCCATTGTCGAGGTCGGCGCGCCCGCGTCGACCGGTTGCACCCGGATCTCACCGGGCGGCAAGGTGTACCTGGCAGGCTGGCCGCCCTCGATGGCGACATGCGAGCGCAGGCCCTCGTGCCGGTCGATCCAGGCATCGAAGGCGGTACGCCAGGCTTGCGGGTCCAGCGGTCCGTCGATGCGGTACGCGTGACCGAGCCAGTAGTGGCGCCGATCTCGTATTCGACTGTGTTCCACCGCATCTCGAAGATGATGCTCGTGATTATAGGAAACGGCCCGAGTATCTCGCGGCCAGTCGGCCCAGTGCGAAGTGGCTGTCGGGAGCCACTCGATCACACGGCCGCTAGGCAACGGATAATCGGCCAGTTCGATGAATTCCATGACACACCTTCAGCTGCCCATCGGCGTTTCCCGTGCGCGGAACGGGAATTGCCGATCCGAATAGTGACAAGAATTTCGGCCTGCATCCGAGAACTTTGTCCGAACGGTCCCGGGACGTCATCGTCGGACCGGAACGAGACAAACTGTAGAAGAAATTTTCAGTGAATGTGACGGTGAGCCTGATCACCGGTATTTGCCCCGGAATCGCGGACAACGGCGTTGCGGGCGGTGCAATGGCCGAGTGCAACGCCGCTGCCAGCGGGGATGTGAAACGCTTAGTGTTCAGGTAGCTGATAGATTGCTGGACAATGTGTCTCAATGCACCTGGAATTCATCCCAGGTTTGCATGATCTTTACAGCTCCCGCGGGTGAAGCCGGGCTAAAAGTGACCTGCGGCGCACCCGGATCGGACGATTCCGGCCTTTGGTGCGCCCGCTGTCTCAGCCGCCGAACGCGGCCGCCGGCACCAGCGGAACGACCAGGCTGGACGGCCGAGCCGCGTCCCGGTGCAGCTGTTGGGACGAACCGAGTAAACGCGGCAAATTCGGCATGGCCATCGACACGATCGCCTACAACGGCGAGCCGGGCGACACGGATTCGGCGGTGCGCAACGCGGACAGCGCAAGGTACGAGTACCCGTACATGCCGACCTTGCCGCTGGAGTCGGGCAGCCTCGCGGCCAGTCGGCCAGCTGCGCCGTCGAGGCCGTCCTGCTGAGACGCGGGGTTCCACGCGCCGATCGACCCGCCGGTGCCGCGTACGTCGGCGATCCTCTCGAGGTAGCCGCGCCGCACCAGCATGTCCTGAGCGCTGGTGGTCTGGTTGATGCATGGAGCGGCGGCGGGCCCGCGCCCGGAAGGCAAGGCTCGACTACCTGAACCTTTGCTGGCTCTGGTCGAGCCCGGGCGGTCGGCTACCCGTCCGCCGACCGATACCGCCGGTGCCTAAAGTTGTTTTGCCGCAGGCGATTACGGAGCGAACGCGGCGGATTCGAGTCGCCTGGCCAGCCGCGCGGCGGACAGGGTCATCGCGTCGGCGGGGCGATGCGGGTCGAGCCCGGTCAGTTCGTGCACCCGAGAAAGCCGGTAGGTCACCGTATTTCGGTGCACGTTGAGTTGGCGCGCCGTCGCCAGCTGATTGAAACCGCTGTCGACGAACACCTCGAGGGTCTCGGCCAACATCGGTTGCGCGTCGAGCGGCGCGAGCACCGACGCCAAACCCGGGCGCGCCGCGTCGCTCACCGCGACTGTGTATTCGAACTGCAAATCCTGTCTGCGGCACAGGATGTCGCGCCGGGTGAGGCAGCGGCCCAGCTCGGCGAGCACTCGCGCCTCGGCGTACATCGTCGGGATCGCGTCCTTGCTGCGGGCCGCGCCGACGCCCACCCAGTACGGCGGCGGCTCGGCCGGTTCCTGCGCGGGCAGCCGGGAGGTGAGCCCGGACAGCGTGGCCGATCCGTCGTCGCCGGGCTGCAGCGGGATCAGCGCGGTCCAGCCGCCCGCGTCCAGCCGCAGGAACACCCCGGGAATCGCCTCGACCCGGTGCCGCAGCGCCGACGCCGGGCCGCCGCGAGTGCCGCACAGGCGGAACACCGCGACGAGGAAGGCGTCGGCCACCGGGATCACCGGATCGTTCGCCCACTCCACCGGGTCGCGGCCGGTGAGCAGCGCGTCGGCGATGCCGCGCCTGCGCTCCAGCAGCTCCCAGCGTGGGTCGTGCACCCGCTGGGTGGCCGCGGTGGCGATCCGCGAGACCACCAGCGTGACGTATTGCAGCAGCATGAGCGAGGCGTCGAAGAGCAGCTCACGCTCGCCCGGGGTGGCCGAGGCGCGCAGCCGCTCCCAGATGAACGCCGCGCCGAACCGGTAGCGCTCCAGCACCTCCGGTAGCGGGGTGCCGTCGCGCAGCCGGTCCATCGCGAGCTCGACGAGTTCCCTGGTGTCCTCCTCCGTCGGCTCCTCGCCGCGGCGCAGGTACTCGAAGAACAGGTCGACGTTGAGCTTGGTGCCTCGGGCGAAGTCGGACTCCACCAACGATTGCGGCAGCCGTTGGTACGGCGGCAGCGCGGCGTAGAACGCTTCGAGCATCGACGCGGTCCGCCGATGGAGATCGTCGAACACCCGAGTCCGCGATGGCATCATGCTGGTTCTTCTTCCCGGACTTAGGTCGAGTACAAGGCTTCGATGGTATCTGTGTAGCCGCTGGAGATGGGCTTGCGCTTGAGTTTGCCAGTAGCGGTCAGGTAGTCGCTGCCGTTCTCCCAGACCTCGGGGAGCACGATGTACTTCCTGATCTGCTCGACCCTGGACAGTTTGCTGTTCGCCGCGGCGATGCCCTGCTCGATAGCGGTCAAGATCTCCGGGTCCTTCGCCAGTTCCGCGACGGTCTTGCCAGGCAGGTTGTGCCGTTGCGCGTAGGCGGCGGCCAGATCGGGGTCGAGGATCAGCAGCGCGGTGTTGAACGGCCGCTGTTCGCCGATGACGACCACGGTGCCGATCAGCGAGCAGTTGTCCGTGACCGTGTTCTCGATGTTGGCCGGCGACATGTTCTTGCCCGACGCGTTGATGATGAGCTCTTTTTTGCGGTCGATGATCGACAGGTAGCCGTCGCTGTCGATGGTGCCGATGTCGCCGGAGTGCAGCCAGCCGTCGCTGTCGATGGTCTCCGCGGTCTTGGCCGGATCGTCCCGGTAGCCGCGCATCACCATCTTGCCGCGGATCAGCACCTCGCCGTCGTCGGCGAGCTTGACCTCGGCGCCGGGCAGCGGGGTGCCGACCGTGCCGATCTTCACCCGCTCCGGCGGGTTGAGCGTGGCACCCGCCGTGCATTCGCTCATGCCGTAGCCCTCGCACAGCGGGATGCCGAGCCCGAGGAAGAACTCGTGCACCTCCGGCGGGATGGCGTTCGAGCCGGTGACCGCGATGCGGACCTTGTCCAGGCCGAGTCCGTCGCGGATCGAGGCGAGCACCAGACGATCCGCGAGCGCGTACTGGAGGCGGTCGACGGTGCCGAGGGGGCGGGCGTCGGAGGTGGCACGGGCCTTCTTGCGGCCGACATCGATCGCCCAGTTGATCAGGCGGCGCTTGACCGGGGACTCGGTCGCGAACCGTTCCTCCAGCGCGCCTTTGACTTTCACCCACACCCGGGGCACGCCGAGGAAGACGCTCGGGTGCACCTCGGCCAAAGCCGTTGCGACCAGCTTGAAGTCGGCAACGGTGGTGATCTGACAGCCCTCGCACAAGGTCAGGTAGTGCGCGAACCAGCGGTTGGCGGCGTGCGCGTCGGGCAGGTAGGAGATCACCCGGTCCTCCGGGCCGCCACCGCCGAATGTGTCCAGGACTCGGGCGTTTTCGATGAAGTTGGTGTGCGTGAGCTCGACGCCCTTCGGCGGGCCGGTGGTGCCGGAGGTGTAGACGATGGTGAGCAGGTCGTCGGGCTTGACCTGACGCCAGGTGGCGTCGAAATCGAAGGTGCCCGCGGTGGCCCGCTCGACATCAATGAGCGCGACGGCGCCCTCAGGTGCCTCGTCCACGCAGATCACGTGCTCGACGTGCACGCCCTGCGCGGCCGCCTTGGCCACCGCCTCCAGGATCTTCGGGGCGAACTGGCTCTCGCAGATGACGGCCTTGTTGCGCGAGTTGCTGAACTGATAGACCAGCAGGTCGACCGGGTTGGTGTTGTATACCGAGAACGGCGTCGCGCCGGTGTGCAGCACGGCGGTGTCGCAGAGGTGGAACTCGGGGCGGTTGGTCAGCATGATCGCCACCGTGTCGCCCGGTTCGATGCCGAGCGCGGCGAGTCCCGTCGCGATGGCCTTGACGCGGTCACCATACTCGCGCCAGGTGATCGAGATGGCGCCGCCGAGGGTGCGCAGCGCGACCGAGTCCGGGTACTTCGCGACGTTTGACTGGAACGCCGCACATAGCGTGTCCGGGCGGGCGGTCGCCGGGACTGTCGATGAAACCAAGAACCTAACCTCTGCTAGCGAAGGGCTGAGGTCATGCCCGGCCGGGTGGGGACGGGGCTGACCTCATCGTCATCTATCAGCAGAACGCATGAGTGAGTGTGTGCGCTAGCGACAAACGCGCAGAGTGTGGCGCGCGACATTGTGCATTCGACCAAAATATGGCCCTTCTGAGTCGCTGGCGCACCCTCGTCGATCAGCCTGCCTCGCGCGCCGGGGTCGCGCGCGGACAATTCCGGTCCGCGAGGCGGCGTTTTCAGCCGCAGACCGGCCAGGAGCCCGGCTGGTCCAGCGGCAGGTTCGGGGCGGCCATGGCGGCGGCGGTGGTGGGCGCGAAGCAGTTGTCTCCGGCGCTGCCGAGGCGGCCGCCGCCGAAGTCGAGTACCGAGCCCGCGCCCAGGGTGCTGTCGCTCCGGCCGAGGGTGATCGGGCCCGCGAAGCGGGAGCGTTCGACCTTGCCGGTCAGTTGGGCAAGGTCGCCGACGGTGCGGACGTGCAGGTCGGCCACGGTGCTGTCGGCGACGGTGCTGTCGGCGATATCGAAACGCATGGTCGCCGTGGCCGGAGCGGGCCCGGCGGGGGAGTAGGCGTACACGCCGATGCCGTCGGCGCTGCAGCGGCTGAGTCGGGCGTTGCGCAGGGTCAGTGCCGTGGTGTTGTCGCGGCCGAAGCTGGCGGAGAACAGGCAGCTGCCGAGATTGCCGGGGACCAGCGGGTTCAGCGCGGCGCCGGGGAAACTGGAGCCCGACGCGGTGAGGCCGTCGATGATCATGACGTGCCGGGCGCCCTCCGCGCTGAGGTTCAGGTTCTGCACGATATCGCCTGGGACATCGAGGAATTCGCTGTTGGTCAGCATCACTTCGCTGTCCGGGGTGCCGTTGCTGGTGACGAATTCGATGCCGTTGGCGGAGAGGTGGCCGCCGCCGTGGCGATAGCTGTTGCGGTCGATGGTGATTCGCATGCGGGCGCGGTCGGCGGCGTTGACGAAGATGCCTTCGCTGTCGGCGACGGCGTTGAGCGGGTCGTTCGCGGGGAGTGCGATGCCGCGCTGGGTGTTGCCGCGCACCGCGGCGGTGAGCGAGGAGGCACCGGTGCTCTGCATGCCAAGGGCGAGGACGGAGAGTTTGGCGATGCCCTCGTTGATGTTCTGGGTCAGGTTGTCGGTGATGGTGGCGGTGACCTGTGCGGTACCGGTGGTGCGGACATCGATGCCGTCGCCACATGCGGTGTCGTGCACGGTGTTTCGCTCGATGGTGAGGGCGCTCGCCCCGGCATCGGAGTCGATCATGATGGCAGCCCAGCCGTTGTTCAGCGCGACCACGTTCGGGGTGACCGGGAGCGACATGCCGAACGGGACGCCGATCATCGGCGGGAACGGCTGCACCACGAAGCCGTCGTGGCAGGCGCTGTTGGTGGCGGCGACCGTATTGCCCGCGAGGACCGTCGTGCCGACATTGTGGCCATAGATGCCGCCGCGCCGGGCGCTGGTGACGGTGAGGTCGCGGACCTCCGTGTCCGGGGCAAGGCGGACCGCGTCGCCGTCGTTGGCGGCGGTCGTATTGGCCACGGCCGCAACAGCTCCGGGGGCCTGGCGGCCGAGGAGATGCTGGCCCGGCTTGAGGGCGATGCCGCCGTCGAGCGGTGGGGTGCCGACGGGAGGGGCAAGCACGATGATCGTGTCACCGTCGCCCGAGGCCTGCTGAACGGCCTGCAAGGTATTGAAAGGCGTTGCTTCCGTACCGTTTCCACCTGCCGCGGCAGCGGCGCTCAGGTACCAGGTCTGGCCGGGATCGGCGTTCGCGTGCATCGGAGCCAGGCCGGCGGCGAGCGCGCAGCAGAGCACGCTGGCCGCGGCGAACCGCGGTGACGACAGTGTCATGGGGGCCTTCCGGAAAGTTCTCGACGATGCCGCGCACCGCCGTGATCTCCAGCCCACCCCACGATTCGACCGCGTGGTATTGACAGATTGCCGAACCTGCCGCCGATTCTTTGTGTGAACGCCAAGTCCGAGCCGCACACCTACCGACCCGCACCGGAATCCCCGCCCTGACACGCGCGGGGATGTCAGGAGGTGTGCGGCTGCCCGTCAGGCGACGTCGACACCCCGCCAGAACGCCACGTAGTTCTTGATCTCGGCCGCTTCGGGTTTCGGATCCGGGTAGTACCAGGCGGCGTCGGTGTTGGTTTCGCCGTCGACGACGACGGTGTAGTAGCTGGCGGTGCCCTTCCAAGGGCAGAACGAATCGGTCTGCGATGGCTGGAAGAACTCGGTCCGCACGGAATCGGGTGGGAAGTAGTGGTTGCCTTCGACGATGATCGTGTCGTCGCTGCTCGCGAGGACGCGACCCTGCCAGGTTGCCGTTGCCATGCTGTCGATTCTGCCGGAGGCGCGCGCGTGGCCCCAGTGATTAACGCGCCTCGGCGGGTTCCAGGGGGTATGGCGGGTCACCGACGCCGACGATGCGCAGGTTGCCCCAGGGGTCGCGCTCCTGGAGCCGGCCCGCGGTGGGGAAACGGCCGGGAAGGGTGAGGAAAACCTCGGCGCGACCCGGGTCGGGCAGGTCGGCGCCGTCGGTGGCGCTGATCCGGCCGTACCAGTGGTAGCAGCCGTCGATGGGGTCGGCGTGACCGCTCAGGGCGACCGTCACCGGGAGCAGTGCGCCGGGGGAGTCGAGCGTGGCCGGGCCCGAATACTCGTGCGCCGGTTCACGATCGGCCGCCACGGTGAGGTCGTAGTGGCCCGGATCGGGATGCCGCATGGTGCGCCAGTAGGAGACGCTGGAGCCGGGCCACGCGGCGCGGTTGACGCCGTGCTCGTCCAGATACCAGCTGTGGCAGCCGCCCGCGTTCCATACGGTGCCCGCCAGTTTCTGCTGGGTGCGGCGATTGAACTCGTGCTGGGTGGCCGCGCGCACCTCCATCCGGGTGCTGGAGGTCTTGCGCAGCAGCTCGACGCACTGGCGGATGTAGCGAGCCTGTGCCTCGATCATGAAGACGATCGACTGGTGTCCGCCGCCGGAGTTCGGGCCGACGATGAGGAACATGTTGGGGAAACCGTGCACGGCAACGCCGAGGAAGCCCGCCACGCCATCGCGCCAAGCCTCTTGCAGGGCAAGGCCGTTGGCGCCGACGATGTGCTGGTCGGCGAACCGGTCGGAGATCTTGAAGCCGGTGCCGTAGACGATCGCGTCGAAAGCAGTCTCGGCACCGTCGACGGTGGCGATACCGGACTCGGTGAGACTCGCGATGGGCGTGGTCGCCAGCTCCACATTGTCGCGCTGCAACGCGGGATAGAAGTTGTTGGACACCAAGATCCGCTTACAGCCGAGCCGGTAGTCGGGGGTGAGCCGATCGCGCAGCTCCGGGTCGCGTACCTGGCGGCGCAGGTGGCCGCGGGCGACCGTCTCCACCCGGCGCATCAGCTCCGGGTTCATGAACGCGGGGATCATCGCCTCGTAGCCCCAATAGACGGCCCAGCGGTAGAGCCGTTGCGCGCCGGGAAGGTACCGGAACATCCCGTGCTCCACCGAAGTCAGCGGGCGGTCCGGTTTCGGCACGATCCAGTGCGGGGTGCGCTGGAAAACCGTCACCTGCGCGGCCTCTTTGGCGATCTGCGGCACGAACTGCACCGCGCTGGCGCCAGTTCCGATGACCGCGATTCGCTTGCCACGGACCTCGAAGTCGTGGTCCCACTGCGCCGAGTGGAAACTCTTGCCGCGGAACGTGTCCCGGCCAGGGAAGGCCGGCACAGCGGGTTCGTGCAGCGGGCCGGGTGCCATCACGACCAGACGCGGACGGTACTGCCGCCCGTCCGCGAGGCCGATATTCCAGCGATCGGCCGCGTCGTCGAAGTCGAGAGTAACTACCTCCGAATGCAACCGGATGTGCCCGCGCAGGTCGTACTTGTCGGCGGTGCGACGCAGATAGTCCAGAATCTCCGGCTGGCGGGCGAACATTCGCGTCCACCGCTTGTTCGGCTCGAACGAGTACGAATACATCAGCGACATCACGTCGCAGCCGGCCCCGGGATAGGTGTTCTCCCGCCAGGTGCCGCCGATCTCGCCGGCCTTTTCCAGCACGATGAAATCGTCGATGCCCGCCTTGCGTAACTCGATGGCCATGCCGAGCCCGCCGAAACCGGCACCGACAATGACGATTTCGGGATTCTCGGTCATGCGAGCAGCCCCCGCCGCCGCCAGATCCACTCGCCGATCGGCCCAATGAGCCCCTGCTTCTGCAGGAACACACCGAGATTCGCGGCACCGATGCCGAGCGCTTTCTTGGCGTCGGGATTGTTGGCGGCGATGCGTCGTGCCGCGCGCCCGTCCAATCCGGCGCGGGTATACATGTGCCGATTGGTCAGCAGGTAGACGAACAGCGGTGCGGCGACCGCGACACACAGCCTGGTGTAGGCGAGTTCGGCACGCGACATGGTCGGCACCATCCGCGCCAGCGCGTCCCGCGCGAAACCGATGTGGCGCGCCTCCTCGGTGACGTGGATGCGCATCGCGCGAGAAACCAAGGGCTGCAACTCCGGATCGTCCAGGGTGCGCCGCTGGATCGCGTCGAAGATCTCCTCGCCGACCAGTGCGCCGACCCAGGTCATGGAGCCGCGCAAGAAGATCGGCAGCACGCCGATGGCCAGCCTGCCCGCGCGCCGCGGCCAGTACGGACGGGCCTCGATGCGGTCGATCAGCTTGCCGAACATCATCATGTGCCTGCACTCGTCACCCATTTCGACGAGCGTGTAGTGCGAATGGCGGGTGGTCGGGTCGTCGGCGAGCAACTCGCGCAACAACAGTCGATTCAGCAGGTTCTCGAACCAGATGCCGACCGACAGCACGTTCGCCAGTTCCTGCCGGGACAGTTCGCGCTGTTGCTGCGGCGTCATCGACTCCCACAACTCGGTCCCGTACAGCGAAACGACCGCCGCCGGGAGAAAGAGTTTGTCAGGATCGAGCGGCGCGTCCCAGTCCATATCGACCACCGGGTCGTAGGACTTCTTGACCGATCCGGTCAGTAGGCGCTGCGCGAAGGACTCTTGCGGGATCAGTGCGGCTTCGTTGCCCATGACTGCTCTCCAACATTGTCGACTAACCGATACAAGCTGTTACATATACATTAGTGAGACGGACTGTCGCAGTCAACCGGCGTGCGGGTATCGTGATTCTGTGACCACGACCAGCGGAAACCCCGAGCCTCCCGTCACGGACGGTCGCGCCACCCGCTGGAACGGGCACAAGGCCCAGCGCCGCGCCGACGTGATCGACGCCGCCATCACCGTCATCGAGGAGCACGGCGTCGAGGTGTCGGTGCAGCAGATCGCCGACCGGCTCGAGCTGCCGCGTCCCGTCGTCTACCGGCATTTCGACGGCCGCACCGACCTGGACGAGCAGATCCGCCGTCAGATCCTGGAATCGCTACTGGCGCAGATCATGCCGAAACTCGACCCGGAGGGCACGGTGCGCGACGCCGTCGGCGGCGCCGTCGGCACCTACGTCCGCTGGGTCGAACGCCACCCGAATCTGCACCGCTTCATCGGCGGCGCGGCGCCGCAGGGTGATTCGTCGCTGGCTGGCGCCCGCGACCGCATCGGCGGCCGGCTGGCCGACCTGTTCGCGATCTGGCTGTCCCGCTTCGGCATCGACCCGGGCCGGGCCCGCCCGATGGCGTTCGGCATCATCGGCTTCGTCGACGGCGTGGTGAACAGCTGGCGCGCCGACCCCGCCACCACCCTCTCCTCGGATCAGGTCGAAGGCATTCTCACCGAGTCGGTGCTGGCGCTTTTCGAGGGCAACGCGCGCAGTCTCGGCGTTCCGCTGGAACGCGACGTGGTCGTCGGTGACCTGCTGGCCAGGCCGGAAGCGTTGCGCGTGCAGTAGTTCCGTCAGCCGTTGCCGGTCGGTCGATGCAATTCGACTGCCAGGGCGATCAATTCGGCGACGTAATCGCCGTCGGTCCGGGCCAGGCGCAGCGCCTCCGGCAGCGGGACGGCGCGGACCTCCAGGATTTGCTCGGCGTCGTCCGGATTGGCCGGCGCGGCATCGAGCACGACATCGGCGGCGCACCACAGCCAGGCCTTGTGCGGGTGCGGCTGCCAATCCCGAAAGGGCGCAGCCAGATTGCTGGTGGCGTAGTGCGCGCCGAGCCAGCGGATCGGGCCGGTAGGGTGGGCGCCTGCTTCTTCGCGGAGCTCGCGGCGCAGGCATTCGTCGATGGACTCGTCCCGCTCATGACTGTGCCTCGCTGGCGCTCGGCTCCGTCATGCGCGGGGCGCGCTGCTACATGATTCGCTCACTACGTTCGCTCATGGGTGCCGCCGGGAAGTAGCCAGATATCGCGATCGTCGCGGCACAGCACGATATTGTCGCCGACGAAGCAGACGACATGGATGTTGGTGACCAGTTCGTCGGGTGGTGCTTCGGTGGAAAACCGGACGTCCATATCACCCCACGCCCAGTGGGTCGGGGTGTGCAACAACGGATAACGGTCGGCCAAGGTCACCTCACGAAACTAGTGGCAGGCGACGATACATACGAGGGGGAATGTGTTGACTACGCTCATGCCGGTGTCCGAACCTGTGCCCTTGACGAGGCTGCTCGACGACGCGGGGTTACTGTCGCTCGAGCACCGGCTACACGTCGAGGAATTGCTGGGTTCGCACCGGTGGCAGGCCGACATGGAGGCGGGGCGGCTCGAATTCGTCGGCGACGAGCAGACATTCGTGTGCGAGGACTTTCACCTGCTCGGCACCGTCGACGCCGAGTCGTGGCTGTGGGCGTGGGCGAATCCGTGGGGTTTCCCCAAGCCGCTGATCTCGGTGGCCCGGATGGTGCGTGAGTTCGGCTTTCGCTATGGCGTCGCCGAATTATGCGCCGCGGAAATGCCGGTCGCGCTCGGGCGGGCGGCGCCGGAGCCGCACCAGGTGGCGGAGCTGCTTGCCGACGCCGCGAAAGTGATTTCCGGGCATTGGAGTTCGTACTGCGGCGTCACCGACGGCACCTGTGTGGCGTTTCTCGTCGAGCATCCGGCGTTCGAACTGCCGCCGCCGAGCGCGTCCGTTATCGCGCGCGTGCTGGCCCATGGCGTCGGTGCGTTGCCGCTGGTCGACCACCGACGGGCCACCCAGAGTTATTTGAGCAGGCGGGGACTGGTCACCGGCTTCGTCGAGGACCATCGAGTGCTCGAATTCAGCGGTTCCGGTGTGGCGGGGACCATCGAATTCGATGCCGAAGGGGGCGTCTCGAACCTCGACGTCGGGGTGGTCATGGACCGGATCGAGTTGCCGTCGGAGCCGAAAGCGCAGTCGGCCAACTCGTTGTGACGAGCACGACGGTGTCGCTCAGGCTTTTCCGGCCAGCGACTGGAAGCCGCGGTGCCAGGCCCATTCGACCGGCCCACGCTCGAAGCGGCGTAACCAGAAGTGCGCTCCGGTCATGATGATCAGCGAAACCAGCAGGTAGATCCCTACGGTGAAGGGGACACGCGCGTCGGGGGAGACGCGGGCCGCGAGCCCGAAACCCCAGCCGTAGCACAGGATCGACGCCACCAGGTTCTGCAGGATGTAGCAGCTGAGCGCGGCACGCCCGACCTCGGTGAGGCGGCGGCCGAGGAACCCGACCTGTGGCCTGCGCAGATAGAAGTGCGCGACCAGGGCCAAAATGCCCAGTGAGACAACGGGAGCGGTGCCGTACCGGGTCAGCACGAAGTAATCGCCGTTGCCCGCGATACCGGCTATCAGGTCGATCGGCGCCGCGACACCGAAGCCGATGATCATCAGCCACTTGCGAATCCGCGCGCCCTCCGGCCGGAAGACCCCGGCCCGGAACAGCCTGGCGCCCAGCAGGAACAACGCCACCGACATGGCGAACACGAATACCGTCTCCGAGCGGAACTCGCCCACATTCTGTAAGCGGAACACCACCAGGTCCCAGAACGACCCGTCCGCATAAGGATTCGGGTCCAACGGTGTGTGCGGCGCCGGCGTATGCGGGTCGAACACCGTGGCCAGCCCGATCAGGGTGAGCATCGCGAGATGGATGCCCGCCGTGATGATCAGCCAGCGACGTTGCGCGCGTTCGCCTGTCGCGAGCACGAACGCGACGATCAGCCCGGTGATCGCGTACCCCATCAACACGTCGAACTCGGCGACGAACACGAAGTTCAGCAGCCCGTCCAGCAGCAGGAGCCCGGCCCGGATCGGATACTTGCCCGGCCAGCGCCGGCCGCCGCGCTGCGCCGAGGCCTGCTGGATGGCCAGCCCGATGCCGAACATGATGGTGAGCAGCCCGAGGAACTTGCCCTGCGCCAACTGCTGCAACACCCGCTCGGCCCACAGCCAGCCGGTCGCGGGGTCCTTGATCTCGGCGACGTAGCCGACCAGCCCTTCCCGGTTGGTCATGATCCAGATATTGGTGCCGAGCGTGCCGAGGATCGCGATACCGCGCAGCACATCCAGCGCGACCAATCGCGAACGTCCGGTCGTGGCCGTGGTGTCCGCGGCGCGATGCCGCGCTGCGGTGCCGACCTGCGGATCGGCGAGAGATTCGGTCATGCCCCGACTATCACGCCGACCAGCTGTCCGGCGGGTCCTCCGGAAGTACCACCGGCGGTATGAGATTGACCTCGACCGGGGGCTATCGCGTCGCCACTCGGCCCGGTGGCGGGCAGCGGACGGACTTCCGCCTGCGCTGCCCGTTAGGCTCGACCCTATGCAGCGCATCATCGGAATCGAGGTCGAGTACGGCATTTCGACCCCAACCGAGCCGTCGGCCAACCCGATCCTCACCTCAACCCAGGCCGTGCTCGCCTACGCCGCCGCCGAGGGTGTGCCGCGCGCGAAGCGCACCCGCTGGGATTACGAGGTGGAGTCGCCGCTGCGCGACGCGCGCGGCTTCGACCTGAGCCGGATGAACGGCCCGGCGCCCGTGATCGACGCCGACGAGGTCGGCGCGGCCAACATGATCCTCACCAACGGCGCACGGTTGTATGTCGATCACGCCCACCCCGAATACTCCGCGCCGGAGGTGACCGATCCACTGGACGCGGTCATTTGGGACAAAGCGGGCGAGCGGGTGATGGAGGCCGCCGCGCGGCACGCGTCGAGCGTGCCCGGCGCCCCGCGCCTGCAGCTGTACAAGAACAACGTCGACGGCAAGGGCGCCTCCTACGGCACCCACGAGAACTACCTGATGAGCCGCGACACCCCGTTCAACCAGATCATCCTCGGGCTCACCCCGTTCTTCGTGTCGCGCCAGGTGATCACCGGCTCCGGCCGGGTCGGCATCGGGCAGTCCGGCGACCACGCCGGATTCCAGCTGTCCCAGCGCGCCGACTACATCGAGGTCGAGGTCGGCCTGGAGACCACGCTCAAGCGCGGCATCATCAACACCCGCGACGAGCCGCACGCCGACGCGGACAAATACCGCAGGCTGCACGTCATCATCGGCGACGCGAACCTGGCCGAAATGTCCACCTACCTCAAGGTCGGCACCACCGCGCTGGTGCTCGACCTGATCGAGGCCGGCGAGGACCTGTCCGAATTCCAGCTGGCCCGCCCGGTCACCGCCGTGCACACCATCAGTCACGACCCGACGCTGCGCGCCACCGTCGCGCTCACCGACGGTCGTGAGCTGACCGGCCTTGCGCTGCAGCGGATGTACCTGGACCGGGTGATCAAGTTCGTGGATCGCACCGGCAACGACGACAAGCGCGTGCAGGACATCATCGAGAACTGGGCCATGGTGCTCGATCTGCTCGAGCGCGACCCGATGGAGTGCGCGAGCCTGCTCGACTGGCCCGCCAAGCTGCGCCTGCTCGAGGGCATGCGCCAGCGCGAGGGTCTCGGCTGGGCCGCGCCGAAGCTGCACCTGATGGATCTGCAGTACTCCGACGTGCGCCTGGACAAGGGCCTCTACAACCGCCTGGTGGCCCGTGGCTCGATGAAACGGCTCGTCACCGAGCAGCAGGTGCTCGACGCGATGACCAACCCGCCCACCGACACTCGCGCCTACTTCCGCGGCGAATGCCTGCGCCGTTTCGGTGCCGACATCGCCGCGGCGAGCTGGGATTCGGTGATCTTCGACCTCGGCGGCGATTCGCTGGTCCGCATCCCCACCCTGGAACCGCGCCGCGGCACGAAGGCGCACGTAGGCAAGCTGCTGGACGGCGTGACCTCCGCGGCCGATCTTGTGGAACAGCTCACAACCTAGCGACGTCCGTCACAGACCCGACCACCACGCGCGACGCTTTCGAGCGCCGTTCGTGGCCCGGCTCGCGTCCGAGTGGCCGCAGCGCATGCGACGAAGTCGCTAGTCGTGGCCGCTCGGACGCGAGCCACAAAGGGGCCGCGAACACGCAGCGCCGCAGGCGCTGCAGATACCAACACAGTCCACATCGGACGGGAATACGACATCGTGTCGGTTCAGCTGGGTAGTGTTGAAGAACGAGCACGGACATTGCTCATGATCGGGGCCGTGCTCAGAATTGAGCTCCGGTCATGATGAAAACAGAGGAGGTCGGCTGCCATGGCACAAGAGCAGACCAAGCGCGCCGGGGGCGGCGACGAGGATGACGGTCCGGAGGGTGCGGACGCCGCCGGTCAGGAGCGCCGCGAAAAGCTGGCGGAGGACACCGACGACCTGCTCGACGAGATCGATGATGTGCTCGAGGAGAACGCCGAAGACTTCGTCCGTGCGTACGTTCAGAAAGGCGGCCAGTGACAGTAGGTGACCCCTCGCGTCTCCACCTGGGGTACGCCCTCTCGTCCTTCTCCGAATACCTTCGCATGCACGCTCCGGAAATGTTGCCAGGCAACAAGTTCGGACCGATCGATGGCGCGGCTATGAGCGCCACCAGTGCGAAGGACATCGCGCCGCATGGCACCACCATCGTCGCGATCAGCTACCGCGGTGGCGTGCTCATCGCCGGTGACCGGCGGGCCACCCAGGGAAACCTGTTGGCCAGCAGGGACATCGAGAAGGTCTACATCACCGACAGCTTCTCCGCGGCCGGCATCGCCGGCACCGCGGGCATGGCCGTCGAGATGGTGCGGATCTTCGCGGTGGAGCTGGAGCACTACGAGAAGCTCGAGGGCGTATCCCTGACCTTCGACGGCAAGTCCAACAAGCTGTCGAAGATGGTGCGCGAGAACTTGCCCGCCGCCCTGCAGGGGCTGGCGGTGGTGCCGATGTTGGTCGGTTACGACGTGAACGCCACCGACCCGGACAAGGCCGGTCGCATCGTGTCGTATGACGTGGTGGGTGGACGCAGCGAGGAGCGGTTCGGCTACGCCGCGGTGGGATCGGGTTCGGTCTTCGCCAAGGGGTCGCTGAAGAAGCTGTACGCCAAGGGAATTGATCAGGAACGCGCGCTACGCATCGCCGTCGAGGCGCTGTTCGACGCGGCCGACGACGACACCGCGACGGGTGGTCCCGATCTGATGCGCGGGATCTATCCGACGGCGATCGTCATCGACGAGGAGGGCGCGGTCGAGGTGACCGAGGACCGCCTCGCGGTGATCGCACGCGGGATCGTCGCCGATCGTGAGGCCGCCGAAGAGGGGAGTGCCCGCGCATGACACTGCCTTATTACGCGTCTGCCGAGCAGATCATGCGGGACAAGACCGAGCTCGCCCGCAAGGGCATCGGTCGGGGTCGCAGCGTGGTGGTCCTGGTGTACGACAAGGGTGTGCTGTTCGTCGCGGAGAACCCGTCCGCGACGCTGCACAAGGTGAGTGAGCTCTACGACCGGGTCGGTTTCGCCGCGGTCGGCAAATACAACGAGTTCGAGAATCTGCGCCGCAGCGGAATCCTGCAGGCCGACATTCGCGGTTATCAGTACGACCGCCGCGACGTGACCGGCCGGGCACTGGCCAACGCCTACGCCCAGGTACTCGGTTCGATCTTCACCGATCAGCTCAAGCCCTACGAGGTGGAGATCTGTGTGGCCGAGGTCGGCTATCCGGAGCAGCAGCCCACCTCGGTGCTGTATCGGATCACCTTCGACGGGTCGATCGTGGACGAGCGCGAATACGTGGTGATGGGCGGCACGACCGAGCCGATCCTCACCGCGTTGAAGGGGTCCTACAAGCCGGGTCTCGACCTGGCCGGCGCGATCAAGGTCGCGGTGGAGGCGCTGCAGTCGGGCGTCCCCGAGGGCACCGAGAAGGAAAAGCGGGTGCTCGACGTGAACTCGCTCGAGGTGGCCGCGCTGGAGCAGGCCCGACCGCGGCGGGCCTTCCGCCGGGTCACCAACTCCGCGCTGGAGCAATTGCTGAGCCCGGCCAAGAAGGGCAAGGCCAAGGCGGCGGAACCGGCCGCGACGGAGACTTCCGAAACGGAGTAACCACCGACGAGAACTCGGGCCCGTGTAGGGGCATACCGCCATCGTGCGGGTGCCCGTGCGCGGGCCCGAACTCTGTCCGCCGCCGCTGTTCGCGAGGGTGATACGGCCCACTCCGTTCCGCGTGCCGGACCGAATCGTTGTGAAGACGTATGCGTTCGTGTTGTCCGCAGCCCCACGCGAGCGCATGACATGGCTGTAATGTCGATAGTGTGCAGCGACGAATCATGGGGATCGAGACCGAGTTCGGTGTGACATGCACCTTCCACGGTCACCGTCGGCTGTCCCCCGACGAGGTAGCCCGGTACCTTTTCCGCCGGGTGGTGTCCTGGGGTCGTAGCTCGAACGTGTTCCTCCGCAACGGTGCTCGGCTCTATCTCGATGTCGGGTCCCATCCGGAGTACGCGACTGCCGAATGCGACAGC
The DNA here is from genome assembly GCF_044456045.1 of Nocardia sp. NPDC051052. Classification (NCBI taxonomy): domain Bacteria; kingdom Bacillati; phylum Actinomycetota; class Actinomycetes; order Mycobacteriales; family Nocardiaceae; genus Nocardia; species Nocardia sp. NPDC051052. The sequence continues at coordinate 597,756 of NZ_JBITFL010000002.1, read as the reverse complement.
CTGCACCAACTGGTGACCCACGACCGAGCGGGCGAGCGGGTCCTCGAAGAGTTGCTGATCGACGCCGAGCAGCGGCTCGCCGAAGAAGGCATCGGCGGCGACATCTACCTGTTCAAGAACAACACCGACTCCGCGGGCAACTCCTACGGCTGCCACGAGAACTTCCTCGTGGTGCGCGCCGGTGAGTTCTCCAGGATCTCCGACGTGCTGCTGCCGTTCCTGGTGACCCGTCAGCTGATCTGCGGCGCGGGCAAGATCCTGCAGACGCCGAAGGCGGCCACCTTCTGCCTGTCGCAGCGCGCGGAACACATCTGGGAGGGTGTCTCGTCCGCGACCACCCGTTCGCGGCCGATCATCAACACCCGCGACGAGCCGCACGCCGACGCGGAGAAGTACCGCCGCCTGCACGTCATCGTCGGCGACTCGAACATGGCCGAGCCCACCACCATGCTCAAGGTCGGCACCGCCGCCCTGGTGCTGGAGATGATCGAGGCGGGCGTCTCGTTCCGGGACTTCGCCCTGGACAACCCGATTCGGGCGATTCGCGAGGTAAGTCACGATCTCACCGGTCGTCGGCCGGTGCGGCTCGCCGGCGGTCGCCAGGCCAGCGCGCTCGACATCCAGCGCGAGTACTACGCCCGCGCGGTCGAGCACCTGCGCAACCGCGACCGGGACCCGCAGATCGACCAGGTCGTCGACCTGTGGGGCCGCACCCTCGACGCTGTCGAGGCGCAGGACTTCGCCAAGGTCGACACCGAGATCGACTGGGTGATCAAGCGCAAGCTCTTCCAGCGCTACCAGGACCGCTACAGCATGGAGCTGTCCGACCCGAAGATCGCCCAGCTCGACCTCGCCTACCACGACATCAAGCGCGGCCGCGGCGTCTTCGACCTGCTGCAGCGCAAGGGGCTGGCCAAGCGCATCACCGAGGACGAGGCGGTAGACGCCGCGGTCGACACCCCACCCCAGACCACGAGGGCCAAACTCCGCGGCGACTTCATCACCGCCGCCCAGGAGGCAGGCCGCGACTTCACCGTCGACTGGGTCCACCTCAAGCTGAACGACCAGGCCCAACGCACCGTCCTGTGCAAGGACCCGTTCCGCTCGGTCGACGAACGCGTAGATCGCCTCATCGCGTCGATGTAAGTCCAGGTAAGACGGGGCGACCGATACCTTCGGGTGTCGGTCGCCGTCGGTTTATCCGGCAGGTTCGTGTCGAATACGGCAATCGTGCCTACCGTGGAGATATGGCAGACACAGAACTTCTGAACGAGCTGCTCGAGGTTGAGCGTAGCGGCTGGGACTCGCTGTGTAATGGCACCGGGGCGGATTTCTACGGTTCCCTGATGACCGGTGACGCGGTGATGGTGCTGGCGCATGGCGCCGTGCTGGATCGGGCCGAAGTTGTTGCCGCGCTGAAAGATTCGCCGCCGTGGCGGACGTACGAGATCCTCGGGCCCCGGGTGGTCGACGTCGATGTGGACAGCAAGATTCTCGTCTACACCGGCGTCGCGTACGGCGAGGCGGAGGCGCCCGCGTTCCGCGGGATCATGTCCAGCGTTTACCTGCGCGCGGGTGGCGAATGGAAGCTGGCGCTCTATCAGCAGACGCCGATCCCGGACTAGACCCGTGGCCCGCCGCACACCTTCTGATATCCGCACGCGTGTCAGTGCGGCGAGTTGCTGTGCGGGAAATCAGGTGGTGTGCGGCTGTTGCGGGCGGACTAGCCCTCGGCGAGGTAGCGCTCGACCGTCTCGACCTTCGAGGTCATGCCGTCGGTGACGCCGGGGCGGATGTCGGCCTTGAGGACCAGGCTGCAGCGTGGGGCGGCGGCGAGGACGGCGTCGGTGGCCTGTTTGACGACGGCCATCACCTCGTCCCATTCGCCCTCGATGGTGGTGAACATGGCATCGGTGCGGTTGGGCAGGCCGCTGGCGCGCACGACGCGGACGGCCTCGGCTACCGCGCGGCCGACGTCGACGCCGGTGCCCAGTGGGGTGACGGAGAAAGCGATGATCATGGGTTCAATACTGCCGCCCCGCGCAGCAAGGGTCGGGTGACACGGCACATGTGATCGAGTGAATCGCGCGCCGACGCGCACGCGCGCAGCCCGGCCGATTACCCTCTATCGGGTGGCGATATCCAAGGTCGAGCGGCTGATGAATCTGGTCATCGCGCTGCTGTCGACCCGGCAGTTCCTGACCGCGGAGCGGATCCGGGACAGCGTCGCCGGATACGAGGATTCGGCCAGCGACGAGGCGTTCAGCCGAATGTTCGAGCGGGACAAGAATGAGCTGCGTGACCTGGGCATACCCCTGGAGATCGGGCCGGTCGGCCGGTACTCGCCGGTGGAGGGCTATCGGATCAATCGGGACGCCTACGAGCTGCCCGAGATCGATCTGACCGATCAGGAGGCCGCCGCGGTCGCGGTGGCCGTGCAGATGTGGGAGTCGCCGGAACTGGCCGCCGCCGCCGACGGCGCGCTGCTCAAACTGCGCGCCGCGGGCATTCACGTGGAGACCGACGCCGCCGTGGCCTCGGTACCCGCGGTGCCCGCGCGGACCCGCGGCTCGGAGCCGGTGCTCGGCAAGCTGCTCGCCGCGATCGACGCGGGCCAAGCGGTGCGGTTCGAACATCGCGGCGCGATCAATGCCCCCTATCTGATGCGTGACGTGGAGCCGTGGGGCGTGGTGACCAGGCATGGCCGCTGGTATCTGGTCGGGCACGACCGGGCGCGGGATGCGGTTCGCAGCTTCCGGTTGTCCAGGATCGGCGACGACGTGACCGCCTACGGGCCGGAAAACGCCGTCAGCAAACCGGACGGTATCGACCTGCGCAAGATCGTCGACACGGTCACCAGCTCGGCGCCGGTCAGCGGCACAGCGACGGTGTGGGTGGCCGACGGACGCGGGCGAGAGCTGCGCCGGATCGGCCAGGTGACCGGCGAACGCACCATCGGCGGCCGGGTCGGCGCCGTGATCGAGCTGCCGGTGCGCTCCCGCGACTGGATCGCCCGCCTGATCACCGGCCTCGGCCCGGACGCGGTCGTGCTCGCGCCGGAGGAACTGCGCACGGATGTGGTTGCCCGCCTGCGCTCGGTCTTCGATCGCACGGAGGTCACGGCGTGAGGGAGCGTAGCGAGCGAACCATGGACGCAGCGTCGGAACTTACGCCGGAACCGAGCGTCAGCGAGGTGCAGGCGTGAGTTCTCGGCTCTCCGTTCGTCTTTCGCGACTGCTGAACATGATTCCGTACTTCATCGCGCACCCGGGCATCAGCGCCGCGGAGGCTGCCGCCGATCTCGGCGTCACCACCAAACAGCTGATGAGCGACCTGAACCAGCTGTGGATGTGCGGCCTGCCCGGCTACGGCCCCGGCGACCTGATCGACCTGTCGTTCTCCGAGGAGAGCATCGAGGTCACCTTCTCCGCGGGCATCGACCGTCCGCTGCGCCTGACCTCCACCGAGGCGACCGCGCTGCTGGTGGCGTTGCGCTCGATCGTGGACATGCCGGGCATGGTCGACCCGACCGCGGCGCACGCGGCCATCGCGAAGATCGAGTCGGCCATCGTCGGCGGCTCCGGCACCGAACAACTCGACGGCCATCGCATCCCGCCCACCGAGGCCCCCGCCGTCGCCACGGTGCGTTCGGCGCTGGCCAGGCAACGTGCGTTGCGCCTGGTCTACTACTCGGCTAGCCGCGATGTGGTCACCGAACGGGTCGTCGATCCGATTCGGATTGTCTTGGTGGACAACAACAGTTACCTACAGGCCTGGTGCAGGCAGGCCGAGGGCGTCCGCCTGTTCCGGTTCGACCGGATCGAGGCCGCCACCGAACTCGACGAACCGGCCAGGCCACCGAGCCACGCCACCGAGGAGTCCGCGGCCCTCGACCTGTTCCAGGACGATCCCGCGGTTCCGTTGGCGCGCTTACGCATTCACGGCGACTACGCCTGGGTGCTCGATCAGTACCCGATGCATCGGGTCGCGGTGAACGCGGACGGCAGCCTGGAGGCGACCATGCGGTTCGCCACCCTCGACTGGATGGCGCGCCTGCTACTCGGCTTCGGTTCGAGCGTCACGGTTCTCGGCCCGCCGGAATTGGTCGCCGCGGTGCGCGAGCGTTCCAACGCCGCACTGGCCGCCTACGCGGAGACCGGATTCGAGGCCGCCGGGTGACGAGCCGGGTCATGGTGATCGGTGCGGGCAGCATCGGCCTTTTCGTCGGCGGCAAACTGGCCGTGGCGGGAGCCGACGTCACGTTCGTCGGCAGGCGGCGGATGCTCGACGAGATCACCGCGTCCGGTCTCCGGCTCACCGACCTCGACGGCGGCGACGACTCGCTGCTCACCGGTAGATTCCACGCGGCCACCGAGCCGGACGACATCGGCTCGGCCGATCTGGTGCTCGTCGCGGTGAAATCGGCGGCGACCGCGGACGCGGTGCGTGAGCTCACCGGCAAGATCAGACCGGGCACGGTGGTGCTGAGCCTGCAGAACGGCATCGGCAACGACACCGTGATCAGGGAGATCCTGCCCAACTGCGTGGTGCTGGCGGGCATGGTGATGTTCAACGTGGTGCATCACGAGGGCGGCCGGTTCCATCGCGGCACCCAGGGCGCCCTCGCCGTGCAGGACGATCCGGGGCTCACCCCGTTCCTCGGCGTTTTCGAGCAGGCCGGGCTCGCGCTGCGCCGCTACCCCGACCTGCGGCCCGTGCAGTGGGCCAAACTGCTGCTGAATCTGAACAATCCGCTCAACGCCCTGTCCGGCCGGCCGCTGCGCGAGCAACTCGCCGACCGCAACTATCGCCGCTGCTTGTCGCTGACCCAGCGGGAGGCTCTCGCGGTGATGAACAAAGCGCGAATCCACCCCGCCCGTCTCACGCCACTGCCGCCCGCGTTGATGGCTAGGCTGTTGACCGTCCCCGACAGCATTTTCCGGCGCGTTTTCGGCCGGGTGCTCGCCGTAGACCCGATGGCCCGCTCGTCGATGGCGGACGATCTGGCACTCGGCCGGAAAACCGAAATCTCTTGGCTCTGTGGCGAAATCGTCGGTCTCGGTGCGATGGTCGGGCTGCCGACGCCGGTGAATCAGCGGCTGATCGAACTGATTGTCGCGGCGGAGCAGGGCGACCGGCGCACCTGGACCGGTGCGGAATTGTACGAACAACTGCGGGCCGCGCACGCGAGCGTCCGTTGAGAGAGTCATCACGGCTCGGCTGAACGCCGGGCCAAGGCGGCTGGAGGGTGCGTTCTCGCACGTCACCCTCCGGTAGCATCGGAACCATCACCAGTCTTGGGAGGTAATAATCATGGGCAGTCTGAGCATCTGGCACTGGCTGATCATTGCGGTCGTTTTCGTGATGTTCTTCGGTGCCAAGCGGATGCCCGACGCGGCCCGCAGCCTGGGTCGGTCGCTGCGCATCTTCAAGAGCGAGGTCAGTCAGATGCAGAACGAGGGCAAGGAGTCCGACCACGCGTCGGCCGCTCCGGTACAGCAGCCCGCGCAGCAACTGCCTGCCGCGCAGCCGGTGACCCCGTCGGTCACCCAGCAGCCCCAGCCGCAGGCCGAGCCGAAGACGCTCTGAGCGCGGTGTTCGTCCCCGGGGTGAGTAAGAACTCACTCCGGGCATAGTGCTGTTGCCTCGCGCATCAGCACTCGCAAGCGCTTCCCCGTAGCCGAGCTTCCAACCCAGGGGCACTCACCAGCCATGCGAATCCCGTTCGATCCCCGGCAGAGCAAGCGCCGGACCAATCCCGACGGCACCATGTCGTTGGTCGAGCATCTGCAGGAACTGCGCTATCGGTTGCTGGTCTCGATCGCCGCGGTCATCGTCACCACCGTGCTGGGCTTCATCTGGTATGGGTACGGGTTTCTCGGCGTCGAGAGCCTCGGCGATATCCTGCGCGGGCCCTACTGTTCGCTGCCGGACTCGTCGCGCGCCGCGATCAGCCCGGACGGCTCGTGCAAGCTGCTGGCAACCGCGCCGTTCGAGCAGTTCACCCTGCGCTTGAAGGTCGGTATGACCGCGGGCATCGTGCTCGCCGCGCCGGTGTGGCTCTACCAGTTGTGGGCGTTCATCACACCCGGGCTGTACGCGAAGGAACGCAAGTACGCGGTCGGGTTCGTGTCGGCGGGCAGCGTGCTGTTCGCGACGGGCGCCGCGCTGGCGTATGTCGTTGTCGCTCATGCGTTGAGCTTCCTGCTCTCGATCGGCAACAACGTCCAGATCACCGCGCTCAGCGGGTCGCAATACTTCGGCTTCATCATTCAGCTGCTGGTCATCTTCGGCGTGAGCTTCGAAACCCCGCTGCTGATCATCGGATTGAACCTCATCGGGGTGCTCACCTACGCGCGGCTCAAGGCGTGGCGGCGCGGAATCACGTTCGGCCTCTTCGTCTTCGCGGCCATCGTGACCCCGCAGGACCCGTTCTCCATGCTCGCGTTGGCGATCGCGCTGACGGTGCTTTTCGAGGTCGCGATCCAGTTCTCCCGGTTGAACGACATCCGCAGGGCCCGCAGGGAAGAGGAGAGCCTGGCCGCGCTGGCCGACGAAGAGGCGTCCTCGATCAGCGGTCCCGACCCGATCAACCCGGCCGACTCGCTGGTGACACCCCCGGATAAAACCGGACGCTCGATGTCGGACTACTCCGATACCCTCTGACGGTGACACATCACCGGTCGCATACAGGCGAGCTAGCGAAGTTTTCCACCGAGCTGAAGTTCAGCCTCGATCCTTTTCAGCGCACCGCCTGTGCGGCACTCGAAGACGGGCACAGCGTCCTGGTATGCGCGCCGACCGGTGCGGGTAAGACCGTCGTCGGCGAGTTCGCCGTGCATCTCGCGCTCGCCGCGGGCGGAAAGTGCTTCTACACCACGCCCATCAAGGCGTTGTCCAACCAGAAGTTCGCCGACCTGACCGAGCGTTACGGGCGCGACAGCGTCGGCCTGCTCACCGGTGATCAGTCGATCAACCCCGGTGCGCCGGTGGTCGTGATGACCACCGAGGTGCTGCGCAACATGCTGTACGCGTCCTCGGACGCGTTGCACGGACTGTCGTTCGTGGTGATGGACGAGGTGCACTACCTCGCCGACCGGTTCCGCGGCGCGGTGTGGGAAGAAGTGATCCTGCACCTGCCGCCGGACGTGAAGCTGGTCAGCCTGTCGGCGACCGTCAGCAACGCCGAGGAGTTCGGCGCCTGGATGGAGACCGTGCGCGGCGACACCGCGGTGGTGGTGGACGAGACGAGGCCGGTGCCGCTGTGGCAGCACGTGATGGTCGGGCGGCGGATGTTCGACCTGTTCGACACCGATTCCACCGATCAGAAGGTGCTGGTCGACGAGGACCTGGTGCGGTTCATCCGGCAGCGTGAGGCCGCCGATCGGGCGAACAGCTGGGATCGGCCTCGGCAAGGGCGCGGTGGTCCGCGGCGTGACTTCCGGCCGTTGCCGCGCCCCGAGGTGCTGGCCAAGCTGGACGAAGAGGGCCTGCTGCCCGCGATCACGTTCATCTTCAGTCGCGCGGGGTGCGACGGTGCGCTGGCTCAATGCCTGCGCGCACGGCTGGATTTGAGCCGCGACGGCGACCGGGAACAGGTCGACGCCATCATCGAGAAGCACACCGGCGATCTGCCGAAGGCCGATCTGGAGGTGCTCGGCTACTGGGAGTGGCGCGAGGCGGTGCATCGCGGGCTGGCCGCGCACCACGCGGGCATGCTGCCGGCGTTCCGGCACACCGTCGAGGAACTGTTCGTCAAGGGCCTGGTGCGGGCCGTATTCGCCACGGAGACACTGGCTCTCGGCATCAACATGCCCGCGCGCACGGTGGTGCTGGAGCGGCTGGTCAAGTACAACGGTGAGTCGCACGCCGAGCTCACCCCCGGCGAATACACCCAGCTGACCGGTCGTGCCGGCCGTCGTGGCATCGACGTCGAGGGGCACGCGGTGGTGCTGTGGCAGCCGGAGGTCGACACCAGTGCGGTCGCCGGTCTGGCCTCCACCAGGACCTATCCGCTGCGCAGTTCGTTCAAGCCCGGCTACAACATGTCGATCAACCTGATCGACCGGATGGGTTCCGCCGAATCGCGGCAGCTGCTGGAGCGGTCGTTCGCGCAGTTCCAGGCGGACCGCTCGGTGGTCGGGCTGGTGCGTGGCATCGAACGCAACGAGTCGCAGCTGCGGAAGCTGCGCGGTCAGCTCGGCGGCACCGATGGTGACTTCCTGGAATACATTTCGCTGCGCGAGCGGATCAAGCAGCGGGAACGGCAGATCGAACAGCAGGGCCGGTCCGACCGTCGCGGCGTGGCCGTTGCCGCGCTGACCGCGTTGCGCCGCGGTGACGTGGTGGCCATTCCGTCCGGGCGGCGGGCCGGTCTCGCGGTCATTCTGGAACCCGACGCGACGCCGGGGGATCCGCGGCCGTTGGTGCTCACCGAGGACAAGTGGGCCGGGCGGGTCTCGGTGGCGGACTTCCCGGTGCCCGCAGAGGCATTGGGGCACATGCGGTTGCCGCGTCGGGTCGACCACCGGACCGCACAGGCCCGGCGCGATCTGGCTTCGGCGTTGCGCAGCACCGGGATTTCCGCGCCGGGCCGACCGCGCCGCGGCAAGCGGGCTTCCGCGGCCGACGATCGGGAATTGTCGACATTGCGTCGTAGTCTGCGTTCCCATCCGGCGCATACCCGCGCCGATCGAGAGCAGATGTCGCGCATCGGCGAGCGCTACAACCGGCTGGCCCGGGAAACCGAGGCCATGCGCCAGAAGGTTGCCGCCACCACGAACTCGCTGGCCCGCACCTTTGATCGGATCGTCGGGCTGCTGGAAGAGCGCGGGTTCGTGCACGAGTCCGAGGTGACCGCCGATGGGCGTCGACTCGCCCGGATCTACTCCGAGAGCGACCTGCTGGTCGCCGAATGCCTGCGGCAGGGGTTGTGGCGTGGGCTCGGACCGGCCGAATTGGCCGGTGTCGTCTCGATTCTCGTGTTCGAATCCCGCCAGGACGGTGGCTATCTCGGCGTCACGGGTCCGACGGAGCCGATCCGGCGGGCCATCGGCGAGACCATCAGGGTGTGGAGCGAGCTGCGGTCCGACGAGTCGCGGCACAAGCTGCCGCCGACCAGGGAACCGGATCTGGGTTTCGTCACCGGCGTGCACAAATGGGCGCGCGGCGACGGGTTGGCCGAGTCGTTGCTCGCCAGCGGCGACCAGGCCGCGCCGCTGTCCGCGGGCGATTTCGTGCGCTGGTGCAGGCAGGTGATCGACCTGCTCGATCAGATTCACGGTAGTGCCGACGATCCGGAGGTCGCGTCGACCGCCGCGAAGGCGGTGCGAGCGATCCGGCGGGGTGTCGTCGCGGTGGACGCCGCGTAGCGGATTCGATTGTGATTTGATTTCTTTCGCGTACCGACCGTGGCGGAGGACTCGCATAAGCGAGCGCAGCGAGCGAATCAAAGATGCGGCCCGCTCGCATGCCGGAGCCGAGCGTTAGCGAGGTGAAGGCATGCGTGCGACCGTTCCCACGCGGGGGGCTACCGTGTGTACAACGATGCGAGTGGAGGCAACCAGATGAGCGGCCCGTTTGGACCCAGCGAACCCGGGGAGGGACGCAACGATCCCACCCAGCAGTGGGGTGGACAGCAGGCACCCGGGACGGGATCGGCCCCCCAGTGGGGTCAGCCGCAGACGCCTGCCTCGGCACAGCCGACCCAGCAGTGGGGTGATCAGCCGCCGCAGCAACCGTGGGCGCCGCAACCCCAGCAGCCCGCCCAGCCGCAGTGGGGTCAGCAGCCTGCTCCGCAGTGGGGCCAGCCCGGGCAGCCGAGTCAGCCGCAGTGGGGTCAGGCCCAGCCGCAGGATTGGCAGCAGGGTCAGCCGCAGCCGCAGTGGGGTCAGCAGCCCAACCCGCAGTGGGGCCAGCAGCAGCAGCCCCCGCAGTCGGGCGGTAAGGGGAAAGGCCTGGTCATCGGCCTGGTCGTGCTCGGTGTCGTCGTCATCGGCGCCATCGTCGCCCTCGTCCTCGTGCTGACCTCCAAGGACAAGCTGGACCAGTCCGCCGTCCAAGACGGCGTCAAGAAGGTCCTCACCGACTCCTACGGCATCCAAGACGTAGCCGACGTCTCCTGCCCCTCCGGCCAGGAAGTCAAGGTCGACGCCACCTTCGACTGCAACCTCAAGGTCAGCGGCGAAGCCAAAAAGGTGACCATCAAGATCACCAAGGAAGACGGCACCTACGAGGTCGGCCGCCCCAACTAGGTCCCGATCACTCGATCTCCGCGGTCGGCCCACATTGTGGGCCGACCGTTGGCGTTTCCCCGCCGACAGCGCCGTGTCGAGAGTGGTTGCGGCGGTTGTTGTTGGGAGCTCAGGTATTCGAGATCGGGCATTCAGGGGTGCGGGTGGCGAGGGCTTTGATGAGGCGGGTGATCGGGCTTTCGGCGTTGTAGGCGGTGGCCAGTTCGCGGAGGCGGTCGGGATCGGCGGGGGTGGTGGGGAGGGTGTCGGGGCGGGAGAATTCGACTTCGGCGTCGCAGACGACGCGGACGACGGGGGCCGCTGCCTTCAAATAGTCTTCTGCCGCACGGAGTTTGGCGCGGATGCCCTGGGCGAGGTCGGCTTCGGGGTCCTCGACCGCGGCGACCAGCGTTTCCAGCGAACCGAATCGGGAGATCAGCAGCGACGCGGACTTCTCGCCGATGCCGGCGACGCCGGGCAGGCCGTCGGAGGCGTCGCCGCGCAGAGTGGCGAGATCCGCGTAGGCGCGGCCCGCGTTCTCCAGCGGCACACCGTATTTGGTGGACACCTCGGCGGGGCCGAACAGCTCGGCCTTGGCAAGTCCGCGTCCCGCGTAGAGCACCCGCACCGGCGGTTTCGGTGTGTCGCGGACGAGCTGCAGCAGGTCGCGGTCGCCGCTGACGACCACCACATCGTCGCTGGTCTCGCGGGTGGCCAGGGTGCCGAGCACGTCGTCGGCTTCCAGTCCCGCCGCGCCGCCGGTCGCGATTCCGGCGGCGGCGAGCACCTCGAGGATCATGTCGACCTGCGGGGTCAACGTGTCCGGCACCGTTTCGGCGCCGGGACCCGCGTCGGCGGACGTATCGAGTCGGTGCGCCTTGTACGACGGCACCAGTTCGACGCGGAACGTCGGCCGCCAATTCAAGTCCAGGCACACCACCAACCGGCTCGGCGCATGCTTGGTGATCAGCGACGCGACCATATCGGTGAACCCGCGCACCGCATTGACCGACCGCCCGTCCGGCGCGGTGATCTTCTCGGGAATCGCGTGAAAGGCACGGAACCACAGGCTCGCCCCGTCCAGGAGCAACAGCGGTCCACCGGAAGTCGCAGCAGAAGTCACGCGCTGAGGCTACCTCCCACCCCCGACAAACCCGTGGTGATCCGGCCTCGATATGCGAGCCATGCGCTCGATAGACCGGGGGCGTGACCTGACGGGCTTCTCGGCTACCTGCCCATCGCCGACCCCGGTGATGATGATCGACTCGGCGCCATTGCCACCGAACCGAAGCCTCGACCGTGCCGCGCCATCCGCCGCGTAGTTCGCCTCCTCATCTACGCCAGCGAACCGGCATCCCCAGTCGAACCGATCGCATCCCCACTCGCCAGGTTCCGTCTTCGCGGAGCCGGTTCTCCCTGCACATATCTTTCAACCGGTCGAGGGCTGTGTGAAGCATCGAGCGGGTGTGCGAAGACGGTGCGGATCGGCGAAGGGAGCGGGGGAGCTCGGGTTCGCCTGAGGGGGTCGGACAGGTAACGTCGGATGAATGAGCTCGCATACGGATTCCAGGTTCGCGGCGGACGTTTACGGTAAGCGGTTGGAGCGGGCGGTGGAGCTGATGCGGGCCGCCCATCAGGACGCTTTGCTGATCACGCCGGGCCCGGATCTTCGGTACCTGATCGGGTCGGCCGCCGAGTCGTTCGAACGGCTGACCTGCCTGGTGATCCCCGCCGATGGCGCGACCCCCTCGGTGGTGATTCCAAAACTGGAACTGGCCTCGCTGGAAGGATCCGCGGCCGGTGAACTCGGCCTGCAGGTCCTGGACTGGGTCGACGGCATCGATCCGTACGGCATCGTGAAGTCCGCGCTGCACGCAGGCTCGCGTGTTGCCGTCGCCGACGCCATGCCCGCGCTGCACCTGATCCCGCTGGCCAAGTCGTTCACCGGCCTGCCCGCCTCCGCCACGCCGGTGCTGCGCGAACTGCGCATGATCAAGGACGCCGCGGAGATCGACGCACTGCGTCGCGCGGGTGCCGCCATCGACCGCGTGCACGCGCGAATGGGTGAATTCCTGCAGGTCGGTCGCACCGAGGCCGAGGTCGGCGCGGATATTGCCGCCGCCATCGTCGAGGAGGGGCACACCGAGGCCGCGTTCGTCATCGTCGGCAGCGGCCCGCACGGCGCCGACCCGCACCACCACGACTCGGAGCGTCGCATCGAGTCCGGCGACGTCGTCGTCATCGACATCGGCGGCCCGGTCGACCCCGGCTACTACTCCGACTCGACCCGCACCTACGTTCTGGGTGAACCCCACCCGAAGATCGCGGCCAGCTTCGCCGCCCTGGAACGCGCCCAGGCGGCCTCGGTTGCGGCCGTCCGCCCCGGCGTCACCGCCGAATCCGTCGACGCCGCCGCCCGAAACCCGTTGATCGAGGCCGGTTTCGGTCCCGCCTTCGTGCACCGCACCGGCCATGGCATCGGCCTCTCGGTCCACGAGGAGCCCTACATCGTCGAAGGCAATGACCTGATCCTGCAGCAGGGCATGGCCTTCAGCATCGAACCGGGCATCTACTTCCGCGGTGAGTGGGGCGCGCGCATCGAAGACATCGTCGTGGTCACCGAAGATGGCTGCGAGTCCATGAACCAGCGTCCCCACGGACTGACCGTCTTGTAACGACCTCGCGTCCGGAACGCGCTCGCTCTGGCGGTTCAGAGCGAGCGCGTCCTGGCGCCCGCACGACGTCGAAAGCTACCGCAGGTCTGCGGGCGGGGCGACCAGTGTGGAGCTGGACAGGACACGTTGGACTTCGATCGCGATAACCACCCGGGTCGGGTTTTCGCGAGGGACGCGATAGCGGCCCGCGTAGCGGGTTTCCGCTTCGGCGACGGCGTCGGCGGCCTCCAACACGACCGCCGGCCCCTCGAGGGTGAGCCAGCGGCGACCCTCGACCTGGCTCACGGCCGCATAACCGCCCCGCCGCACATTGCGCACCTTCGCCGACCCACCGTCAGTGATCACCCTGGCGATCCCGGCCTCCGGGTCCCAGGTGAATCCGACCGCGACGACATGCGGTGTTCCGTTGCCGCGCAACGTAGTCAACGTCGCGAGGTGCCGTTCGGTGACGAATTCGAGCGCTGCGGGGGAAAGCTCCACGGTCTGGGTCGGCATCCCCCGACCGTAGCGGCAGGCCCGCGGGCACTCCGCAGGGGCTTGGTCGGTGGGGTGCAGAGGGTGGGCGGGGGTGGAATGACAGACTTAGCGCATGGGATTGCGAGGGATTGCGGAGGGGACGGTGCTGCTGCTCGGTGGGCGCAGCGAGATCGGGCTCGAGGTGGCGCGGCGGCTGGCGCCGGGGCAGGTGGTCATCCTCGCGGCGCGGCGCAGTGCTGACCTAGCGGAGCAGACAGCGGCACTCACCGATGGAGGGGCGGCGGCCGTGCACTGCGTGGAGTTCGATGCCGACGACACGGCGAACCATCCCGCGTTCTTCGAGAAGATCGCGGCCGAGTACGGGCAGATCGGGGTTGCGGTACTCGCGTTCGGCGTGCTCGGCGATCAGGCGCGCGCCGAACAGGATCCGGCGCATGCGCTCGCCGTGGTGCACACCGACTACGTCGCCCAGGTCAGCGTGCTCACCACGCTCGCGAATCTGCTTCGCGCGCAAGGTGAAGGGCAGCTGGTCGTGTTCAGCTCCGTGGCAGGCGTGCGAGTCCGCCGCGCCAACTACGTGTACGGCTCGGCGAAGGCGGGCCTCGACGGTTTCGCCAGCGGGCTCGCGGATGCGTTGTACGGCACCGGCGTTCACCTACTGCTGGTGCGCACCGGCTTCGTCATCGGCCGAATGACCCAGGGCATGGACCCGGCCCCCTTCTCCAGCACCCCGGACCAGGTAGCCGCCGCCGTGGTGAAGGGTCTGCACAAGCGTGCGGGAGTTGTCTGGACACCCGGCATTCTGCGTCCCGTCTTCTTCGGCATGCGTCTACTGCCTCAAACGATCTGGCGTCGGATGCCGCGGTGAGCGGTCGGCAGGGCGACTCGATTCGGGCGGCAACGCGACGTGATTGCGCGATGGATCTCGCGCCCCGAGCTGCTACCTGCGGAGTGCGCGCGGACGCCCGTAGAGCCGTCGGCCGCATTGACGTCCAGAGCACGGTATCGGGCGGTCGGCGCCTGCTGTCGCAAACTCGCGTTCGATTGACGAACCGACCGCCATCAGGCAGCAGCGGACGCACGTCGGCATTGCGTGTCGATGGTGCGGCAATGACCGATTCGCGGGCGGCCCAGTATTGGGAGCCAGGCGTGGTGTCGAATGTGGTTGGTGTCGAAGCGGGTTCGATGACCGCCAGGGTGTCCTGCGGTTGTGGGGTAGGGGCATCGCATGGCGCCGGTGCGGCAATGACCGATGCGCGGGCAGCCCTTTGTCGCGATTCGACTGTCGTGCCGAATGTGGTTGGTGTTGAAGGTTTGATGGACAGCGAGGCGATGGGCGGGTGCGACGTGGCGGCCGATTGCCTTGTGCTGCTGGGTGAACGCGGATGACGGCCATGTGGTCGGGGCCGCCGGTTGTGGTGGCGGGGATCGGGGCCGATGGGTGGGACGGGCTGGGGCGAGCGGCGCGGGAGGCTATTGCCTCCGCTGATGTGGTTTTCGGGTCGGCGCGGCAGCTTGCTCTTGTGCCCGAACGGGATTCGGTGGGGGAGCGGGTGGTGTGGCCGTCGCCGTTGGTGCCTGCGTTGCCTGGGTTGTTCGAGCGATATGCCGGGGCGCGGGTGTGTGTGCTGGCCAGTGGGGATCCGATGTTTTATGGGATCGGGGTGACGTTGGCGCGGTTGTTGGGGGCGGCGGCGCTTCGGGTGCTGCCGCAGCCGTCGTCGGCGTCGCTGGCGTGTGCGCGGTTGGGGTGGGGGCTGGCGGAGACGCCGGTGGTGAGTGTGGTGGGGCGGGCGTTGGAGACGGTGCTTCCGGAGTTGATCGATGGGCGGCGGGTGCTGGTGCTCAGTGCTGATGAGCACACGCCGGGACAGCTGGCGGAGTTGTTGGAGCGCAATGGGTTCGGTGACTCATTGTTGACGGTGCTGGAGCAGCTGGGCGGTTCGGCGGAGCGACTCGAAGCGGGGATCGCGACGCAATGGCAGCGGCCCGCTGGGGATCCACTCAACATTGTCGCGATCGAATGCGCCGCAGACCTGAAGCATGTTCGAGCGACTCGCTCGCCAGGCCTGCCCGACGAACTGTTCAGCGGCGACGGACAACTCACCAAAAACGAGGTGCGCGCTTTGACGCTGGCCGCCCTGGCGCCTGCACCCGGAGAACTCTTGTGGGACGTCGGCGGCGGTTCGGGCAGCATCGCGATCGAATGGTGCCGCACGCATCCCAGCTGTCGCGCACTCACTTTCGAACAACTCGACCATCGGCGACGTCAGATCGCCGACAACGCGGCCGCCCTGGGTGTCCCGCACATCGCCGTACACGGCGAAGTACTCACCGAATTGACCAGTCCCGCCGAATTCCCCTCTCCGGACGCCATTTTCATCGGCGGCGGACTCACGCACGATGGCCTGTTCGAGACATGCTGGTCCCAGCTGCGACAGGGCGGCAGGCTCGTCGCGAACGCGGTGACCGCGGAATCCGAATCGCTCCTGCTCAGCTGGGCGGCCGGACATGGCGGTACGTTGCGGAAGTTTCAGATCTACCGCGCGGAGCCGCTGGGAACTTTCACGACGTGGCGCCCGCAGCTGCCCGTGACGCAATGGTCAGTTGTGAAACTGCACAATGCATGACCGCAAAATGAGGTCCACGAATAGAACGAGTTCACCCCGGCGGGTAGGGTCGGGGCCGAGTTCCGGTCATGATCGGAAATCCGGTTCCTGATGGGGAGATAGATGAAATACGAGAAATTCGCCGCCACCGCACTTTTGGCCATCGCCGCCACCGGCGTCAGCGCGGGCACCGCGTATGCCGCGCCCGCACCCGCGCCGCCCGCGGTGCAGGATCAGGCCGCCGCCGCGCCGACCGTCAAGGGTCAGGACCAGGGCGTCAGCTACGCACTGCAGCTGGCCGACGCGGGCAAGTCCGTGGTCACCAGCGTAACCGGCGGTGCGTTCAGCCTGGCCACCGACAAGCAGTCGGTCACCCTGACGAATGCCGCGGGCGCGACCGTCGCCAGCATTCCGCTCACCCAGACCGCCAAGGGCGAGCAGGTGGAGATCGCCGCGGCCATCGCCGATGACGCCACCCGGCTGACGCTGACCCCGAAGGTCGCGCCGACCGCGAACGCGCCGGTCGCCGCCGAGTTCATCGGCGCCCAGGACTGGTTCTTCGCCGAACTGCAGCGCGCCTCGCTCGGCGCACTCGTCGGCGGCTTGATCGGTGCCGCCATCGGAATCCTGTTCTTCGGTGTCGGGATCCTGCCCGGTGCCGTGCTCGGCGCGATCATCGGCCTTGCCGTCGCAGGCGGGCCGTCGCTGCTGAACGCGGGCATCGCCTACTTCAGCGGCCAGCCCTGAAAACCCTGATTCTGGGCGGTACCCGGGAAGGCCGGGACCTGGCCGCCATCGCTTCCGGCGAGCAAGGATTCGACATCGTTTCCTCGCTCGCCGGTCGCGTTCGTGACCCCCTGTTGCCGGTCGGTGCGGTCCGCGTCGGCGGCTTCGGCGGGGTCGACGGCCTGCGGGAGTGGTTGGTGGCCAACGAGATCGAGGCCGTGGTCGACGCCACCCATCCGTTCGCGGGCATCATCAGCGCGCATGTCGCCGCGGCGGCGGCGGATCTGCCGCTAGTCCATCTCCGGCGCCCCAGCTGGTCTGAACAGCCCGGTGACCAGTGGATTCGAGTACCTGACCTCGCCGCCGCCGCGAAGACCGTTGCTGCGCAGGGCAATCGCGTGTTCCTGACCATCGGCCGTCAGGGCGTCGGCGCTTTCGCCGGACTGACCCGTCCCTGGTTTCTGATCCGTGCCATCGACCCACCCGAGGTCGAACTCCCGCCGCAGCACGAATTGCTGCTCGCCCGTGGGCCTTTCACGGTCGCCGACGAATCCCGGCTGCTGGCGGACCGGCGCATCGATCTGCTCGTCACCAAGGACAGCGGCGGCGACCAGACCGACGCCAAGCTGACCGCCGCTCGTTCGGCGGGGCTGCCGGTCGTCATGGTCGACCGGCCACCGCTGCCCGAGGGTGCTGTAGTGATGGAAAGTGTGGCGCAGGTCTGGGATTGGCTTCGGTCAGCCGCCGAGTAGTCCGGGTAGCCGGTCGAACCAATCGAGCACCGCGCGTTCGTATCCGATGCCGAAATCCAGCGTCGCGCGGGCGAAGGCGGGCATGCAGGAGGGGTCCTCGTCGAGGTACTTGGTGAGCCGCTCCTGATGAATTTCCTTGTTGGCAGCGATGATTCGATCGAGATGCGGTCGATCGAGATGGTCGCCGAAAGACAGCGTCAAGAGCAGTGGGAAGCGGATGTTTTCGCCGCCGGGGTCGCGGGCGATCCACTCCAGGAAGGCTTCCCGTCCCGCGTCGGTGATCAGATAGGGGGTGCGCTCGCGAGCGCCTGGCGCGCCCTTTTCCACCAGGCCCGCGGCGTCCATCGTGCCGAGTTCCCGGTAGACCTGGCTTTGCGTGATCGTCCAGAAGTCGCCGATGCGTTCTTGGGCCTTGGCCACCAGATCCCAGCCCGACATGGGCCCTTCGTGCAGAAATCCGAGCAGCGACGCGGCCGTGGAGTTCAACGGCTTGCGGCTGGTCGCGGTCTTCGTCAACCGACTGCTCCCTTCGCTATCAACCTTCCATAGTGGAATGTTATACGAACGTACGCCGGATGGGCCGCGTGACCTACTTACCGGCCAGCTGATCGAGACGGGCCAGCACCAGCGCCATGCCCTCTGCCAACCGCGCTTGCCCGAGGCGCAGTTCGACGAGGTCCTCCTCGATTTTCCCGGTGCGCTCCTCGATCCGGTCGATGCCGTCGAGCGCCTTCCTGGTGAGAGCCGCGAGTTCGCCGAGGACGTCACCTTGCTCATCGAGTGCCTGTTCGCCGGCGGTGGCTCGGGCCTCGAGGGCTCGGGCGCGCAGTGTCAGCTCCGACAGTGTCGCGGCCAAGATCCCTCCAATCGTCAGTGCGTCAGGCGATCTTACGCGCCGGGCGAGGCCGCGTCGCCTGTGCGTGCGTAGCGACGCGAGGTGTAAACGCGGACCCCCTGGTCGGTATCCACGGCCGCGGTGGTGGACGCGCCGATGATCAGCAGGGTGCGCATGTCGACGTCGGCCGGATCGAGTTCGCCGAGCGGTACCACGCGCACCGACTCCGTCGGCCCGCCCACATCGCGGCCGAGCACCACGGGCGTGTCGGGCTTGCGATGCGCCAGCAGCAGGTCACGCATGGCGCCGACCTGCCAGGTGCGCTGCGACGAGGCGGGGTTGTAGACGGCGATCGCCATATCGGCGGCGGCCACGGCGGAAAGACGTTGGGCCACAACCTCCCACGGCTTGAGGCGATCGGAGAGGGAGATCATCGCGTAGTCGTGGCCGAGCGGTGCGCCGACCCGGCTGGCCACCGCGTTGGCCGCGGTGAGGCCCGGCAGCACCCGCACCGGCACGTCGCGCCACTGGGGATCGGCGGCCTCCTCCAGCACCGCCGCCGCCATCGCGAACACCCCGGGATCGCCCGACGACACCACCGCGACCCGTGCGCCACGCCTGGCCAGGTCCAACGCCATGGCGGCGCGCTCCGACTCGACGCGATTGTCGCTGGCATGCCTGCGCTGGCCAGGGCGTGACGGCACTCGGTTCAGGTAGGTGGTGTAGCCGACGAGATCCGTTGCGTCGGCGAGTGCTTCGTGTACCTCGGTGGTCGTCCACTCGGGTGCGCCGGGGCCGAGGCCGACGACGACAACCTGACCCGGCTGGTCACTGGGCTGCGGGGTGGCTTTGTCGGCGAAATGGTTTGCGGCCGAGCTTGGTTCGTACACGTTCGCGGACACGGTGGCATGCGAGGCTGCCCGCTCTGCGGAGGTGTTCTGCTGACCGGCCGGTGCGCGCGAGCTGATCGTCGCCGCTGAGTTACGCCGCTGCACGGCGGAACCATCTTCCGCTGCAAGAGGATTCGCCGGGTCGGCGGCCTGCGGCGGCGGGTTCGTCGATTCGGCCTGCCGCGCTGCGGATTCGGCGCGGGGAAGGGGAGTGGTCGGGGTCGGGCCGGGAACAAGGGTGATGGAGAAGTACGGGACATCCTCGTCGGCGACATCGGCGGCACGCAGCACGCGCTGACGGGTGCTGCTTGCGCGTTCGACGTAGTACGCATCGGCGAGGCGACCAGAATCCGAAAGAGCTTGGCGCACACCGGGATAGGTGCGGCCAAGTTTCATGATGGCGGCGGCCTCGGTGTCGCGGAGCCGCCTGGTGAGCTCGTCGACCGGCATCGTTCCGGGCAGGATGGTCAGCACCTGCTCGCCCTCGACCAGCGGGGTGCCGAGCGCCGCCGACGCCGCACTCACCGAGGTGATGCCCGGAATGATCTCGGCCTCGAATCGATCCGCCAGCCGTCGGTGCATGTGCATGTAGGAGCTGTAGAACAGCGGGTCACCGGCGGCCAGCAGTGCGACCGACCGCCCCGCCGCCAAATGCCCCGCCAGTCGCTGCGCCGCCTGCTCGTAGAACTCATCGATCGCACCCTGATAGCCACCGGGATGGTCGGTGGTCTCGGTGGTCACTGGATAGACGAGATGCTCCTCCAGTTGCCCAAGCCGCATATACGGCGCGGCAATGCCTTTGGAGATGCTCCGCCCGTGCCGCGCGCTGTGGAACGCGATCACATCGGCCTCGGCGATGACCCGCGCGGCCTTCACCGTGACCAGCTCCGGATCGCCGGGACCGAGCCCGACGCCCCACAACTTGCCTGGCGCCGTTCGTGATTCGGTTCTCGCCGCAGAAATGTCCGTGGCCCGCGCATCGTGCCTCGTGCTCGGCTCGCCGTCGAGCTGCCTGCCATCCACGTTGTCCGCATTGGTACGCGCCGAGCCGTCGATGGGTGTGCCGTCCGTCATTCCTGTTCGCTCGCAATCGCATTCAGTGCGGAGGCGGTGATGGCGCTGCCGCCGCGTCGGCCGCGGACGGTCAGGAACTCGATGCCGCCGAAATCGGCCAGCGCGTCCTTGGATTCCGCGGCACCGATGAAGCCGACCGGAATGCCGAGGATGGCGGCGGGTCGCGGTGCGCCCGCGTCGAGCATGTCGAGCAGGTGGAACAGCGCGGTCGGCGCGTTCCCGATGGCGACCACCGCACCATCGAGGTGATCGCGCCACAGCTCGAGCGCCGCCGCTGACCGCGTATTGCCCAGGCCCGCAGCGAGTTCCGGCACTCGCGCATCGGCGAGCGTGCAGATCACCGCGTTGTCGGCGGGCAACCGCTTACGCGTCACACCGGAGGCAACCATGTTCGCGTCACACAGAATCGGCGCCCCCGCCCGCAACGCCGCCCGCGCCGAAGCCACCACGCCCGGCGAAAACGCCACGTCCCCCGCCAAATCCACCTGACCGCACCCATGGATCATCCGCACCACCACCTGCGCCACATCCGGCGGAAACCCGCTGAGGTCCGCCTCGGCGCGGATCATCGCAAACGAGCGCCGATAGATCTCGGCCCCGTCGGTGAGGTAGCTGGCACGCACGTCGGACATGCGCTCCACCCTAAGAGGTGCGTGCTAGGCCAGGTCGGTGCGGGTAGCTGGGACAACATGCGCGGCTCATCGGCAGCGCGCGAGCGGTGGAGCTCGGCGCCGACGTTCGGTCGGGTCGGCGAGTGGGGCGACGGTGTCGTCGATTGCTGCGGACGACCCGCTCGCCTCAAAACGCGGACGAGTGCGTCCGGGTGGCTGGCCACGGCGATCAGCCGCTACAACTCTGTGACCGGGCTGAGCAGGCGATCGATCAGCTTCGGAACGCGGTCGTGGCAAGCTTGTTGTGGCGGGCCTTCTTGGGCAGCGCGGCGTTGACGGTGCGGATGCCGGTCCCGAGCATGTGCAGGCGTCGTTGGTCTTGCTGTGTCCAGGGCAGTTCGAACAACTCGCGCGCGCTGGGCCGCAGCATGCCCACAGCGCACAACCGCACGAGCGAACTCGCCGGGGGACGCAGCTTGTTCCACACGCTGTCGGGCAGGTAACGCGCCGGCGAGGACGACATGTAGCTGAGGAGCAGCGCCTTGAACATCGTGTGGAACGCGCGGTTGGTGTGCAGTCGCTCGGCGATCATCGTTTCGTAGTACACCTCGAACCCGGCGAGATCGGCCGGGAGATGCCAAGGCCGTAGACCTAACAGCTCGGCTAGTTGGCGCCAATCCTGATACAACCGCTCCCGATCGCTCTCGCTGATCGGCGAATTTATCATCACATAATATCGATTGAGCCCGTCGAACAATGTTGCGAGCACCCATGCGTAGGCTTCCGGGTGTAACGCATGATATCGGTTACCGTTGGCGTCGATACCTTTCATCGCCTTGTGCATCTCGAATAGCCGTTGCGATTCGCCTGCGGCGGCTGGTCCGCCGTAGATGAGCCGCCAGATCGACGCGATGGTCCGATTCAACCGACCAACCAAGTCTGTGGTGGTCGAATGATCGATGACCGCAGCGGCGATGATCGGATGCGCGACCTGCATCAGCAGGCTCGATGCGCCCTGCAGGACCACGGTTCGGTCTGCCGCTAACCGCCACGCCTCGCAGCCCGGGCCGAGCGGCTGCGCGTTGACCACAGCCCGCCTTGCGATAGCATCCATGCTTGCCTCCGCCTCAATTGTCGGTGTTGCGGTTTCGAACCATGGCAAGAAATCGATGATGCGCTAGCGCTAGATACTATACGTAGGTATTTACTAGGCGAGATTAGTTCGGTTGGTGCAGTTCGGCGAGAGTTGAATGGGGGTCGGGTAGCGGCAGGTTCAAATCCTGTTCGTTCAGAACGCCGTCAGAACTCGCCGATGAACGACGTCACGATTCACCGATGTAGCCCGACGTTCGGTCCTCGTACTCGCTTCTCGGCTACCGGATGTCTGGGGGGTGAAATATCGGGGTGTACGGATTAGTGCGTGAGGAATCCCAAGCTGACGGTCTGGGTTATCCGGGTCGATCGCTGTGCGTCGGAGCATTTGTCGCGCAGGGAGCGGTTCGTACCTTCGATCTCGCCGAGACACCCTGCGCGACTGCACGGGCGCCCGTCTGCCGCGGCTCGGGTCAGGTGCGGGGGCGTTCGAGGATGCGGGACATCACGATCGAGCTGCGGGTGCGGCCGACGCGGGCGTTCTCGCGGATCCGCTCGACGGTCACCTCGATCTCGGCCATGTCGGTGGCCATCACGTGGATCAGCGCGTCGGCCTCGCCCGCGATGGTCCACACGCCGACGATCTGCGGAATCGGTTCCAGGGTGCGGCGCAGTTCGGCGGGGGAGATGTTGTCGCGGTAGTACACCTCGACGTACGCCTCGGTTTTCCAGCCCATCGCGGCCGGGTTCACCAACGCGGTGAAACCGGTGATCTGTTTGCTCGCCACCATCTTGTCGACGCGCCGTTTCACCGCGGGTGCGGTGAGACCGACCGCGCTGCCGATTTCCTGGAACGAGGCCCGTGCCTGTCTGAGTAGGTGCTCCAGAATCCGCCGGTCGATGTCGTCCACGTCACACCTCTTTTTCTTCCACGCAATGATTCGATGTTCCGGGGTCGAAATGCGCAACGATTCGTTGTTACTGGTGCAATAGTAGGCGAATTACGGTCGTGTGAGCCGCAAGATCGCGCCGACCTACCGGGAGACACGTTGACGTCTGTAGCCACCCTCCGCGCCGAGTCCGCCGCCCGTAAACCGTCGTCGCGACGGTTCGTCATGTGCCGTCCGGACTACTTCGAGGTCACCTACTGCATCAATCCGTGGATGGATCCGGATGCGCCGGTCGACCGCGCCCTCGCCCTGCTCCAGTGGGAAACGCTGCGCGCCACCTACGAGGAGTACGGGCACAAGGTCGACGTGGTGCCCGGCGTGCCCGGCCTGCCCGACATGGTTTTCGCCGCCAACGGTGGTCTCATCGTCGGCGACCGCGCGATGTCGGCCCGGTTCACCCACATGCAGCGGGCCGCCGAGGGCCCGGCGTACCACAACTGGTTCGCCCAGCACGGCCTCGCCGGACTGGTCGACGCCAAGGAAATCAACGAGGGCGAGGGCGACTTCCTGCTGGTCGGCGAGCGGATGCTGGCCGGCATGGGCTTCCGCAGCTCGCTCGCCGCGCATCAAGAAGTGGCGCAGCACTTTTCGCGCGAGGTGGTGTCGCTGGAACTGGTCGACCCGCGCTTCTACCACCTCGACACCGTCCTGCTGCCCCTCGACGACACCACCATCGCCTACTTCCCACCCGCCTTCAGCGCCGCGAGTCAAGCGGTACTCGCCGAGCTGTTCCCGAACGCCATCGTCGCCACCGACGCCGACGCCGAGGTCCTCGGCTTGAACGGGGTCTCCGACGGCCTGAACGTCTTCCTCAGCAACAAAGCCACCGCCCTGACCGAAGCACTGCGCGCCCGCGGCTACAACCCCATCGGCATCGACATGTCAGAACTCCTCAAGGCCGGCGGCAGCGTCAAATGCTGCACCCTGGAAGTCCACGAATAGCCAACCACCCCAACAGAACACACCGGCGCCCTCAACCCTGAGGCCCACCGCGCACCCCAACCCCATCACCGCGAAATCCGCGGTCGGACCGGGGTTGGTCAGGTGGGCTGGGTTGGGGACTGGTGGTAGCCGGAGTCGGTGGCGACTATGTCGGTGACGGGGCCGTGAGGGCGGCCACAGCGGCGGTTGCAGCCGGACCAGTGTTGGCGGCCTGCGACGGTTACCTTGTCTGCTGGGACGATCGGGATGTTTTGGTGTGGAGGGTGATTCGGCTCGGGGAGGAGGACGCGGCCCGATTCGACGGCGGCCATTGCGTCTGCGCGGACGTCGGTGAGTGACTTCGCGCAGCCTGGGCGTCCTGCGCAGGCGCTGACTTGTAGCCAGGGGGAGGTGGCGTCGAAGATGAGGTCCATGGGGGCGAGCACGCGGACTACCTGCTCGGCGGTCCACTCGTCCATGTCGGTGATGATGAGGCTGCGCCATGGGGTGATGAAGACGGGGCGTTCGATGGCGGCGATGAATTCGGCCGTCCGGGCGGGTAGCGAGCCGAGCCGAACGCCGGCACCCAGGGTGACCAATCCGTTGTCCTGATCCAGCCAGCCGATCGGAATATCCTGGGCCGCAGCGATTTCCACGCGATCGGCAGCGCGGGTGCGAGCGAGTAGTTCGGCCAGCCGCTCGGCGCCGCCCTCGATATCGTGCAGGCGCCATTGGCCCGCATCGTCGCCGCGCAGGTCGAGAAACCCGTGCGCGGCGGCGAGCATGACGTCCACCGCGTCGGCGGCCGAGATCCGGATCCCGGTATCGCGTCCCGCCAGCAGGAGGGCGAATTCGTCTGTGCCCGTGGCGTGTACGCCGATATCGGCACTCAGCCCACTGACGTCCCCACGTCCGTCGTCCAGCGTGAACAGCACCCGCCCGGGCAGCTCGGCCAGGCGCGGCGCGGCCAGCAGTCCGGCGTCGAGGACCGGAACCAGCGCATGCACATTCGCCGAACCCCCGATCCGACCGGACAGCGGCGACGCGACAATATTGCGCACCCGCTCGTGCGTGTGGCTCGGCAACAATCCGGCCGCCCCGAGCAGGCCGGTCAGCGCACCCGCATCCCGCACCTGCCGCAGCTGAACATTCCCTCGCGACGTCAGTTCGATATTCCCGTCCCCGAGCTCGCGCGCCGCCTCCGCCAACACCTGCAACTGCCCCGGCTCCACCCGCCCTCCGGGCACCCTTATCCGCGCCAGCGGCCCATCGGCCGCCTCATGTAACCGCAGCACGCCGGGGCAGGAATCCGGAACACGTCGAGTCATAGTCCACCCAGCGTACGGATCCCCATCGATCAGCCGTTCAGGGAGCAGTCGCCTCGCCCTGATGCAACCGCAGCACGCCGGGCCTGGACCCCGGACATGTCGAGTCTTAATCCACTGAGCGTACGAATCCCCTTCGACCAGTTGTTCAGACAGCGGCCGGACTCGACCTGATGCAACCGCACGCCGCAGCCTGGGCGTAGTGGCTTGGTTGGCGAACCCGACGCCGCCGGCGGCGCCACACCCGACACCACCCATGCCGCGGAGATCACGCGGCGCCGGAAACCATCCGCTGACTTGACGTACGTTGCGTGCTCTTGACGCATGCTGCAACCTGCGTCAAGAGCACGCAACGTACGTCAAGTGTGTTTGGGGTGGGGCGAGCGACGCGCTTGCGGTGCTTCGAGGTCGGAGTGCTCAGCGAACGGCGAACTCTGAGTGCCGCTAGGGTGAGACATATGTCTGAAATCTCTACCTTGGCTGATCGTCTCGCGATCATCGACGTGGTCACCCGGATGTTCGTTTACACCGATCAGCGACGTTGGAACGATTTGGTTGACGCCGTTTTCACACCGAAGGTCGACTTCGACGGCGGATTCGGTGGCCCGGCCGGGGAGCGCGATGCGGTCGATATTGCCGAGGACTGGCGGGTGGGGCTCGGAGAGCTCGATGAGGTCCATCACCAGTCCGGAAACCACCTGGTCGACCTGGCGGGTGACGCGGCGAGCGTGCACGCGGACGCCATCGCCGTGCACGTGCAGAACTCCGCCACCAACGGCAAGACCCGCACCTTCGTCGGCAGCTACGACATCGGCACCGAACGGACCCCGAATGGCTGGCGGGTCAACAAGTTTCACTATCACCTCAAGGTCATCGACGGAAACGCCGATCTGACCTGACCGATCGGGAGGGCGTCGACGCCCGCTCCGGCTGCGGAGCGGCGTCCGCATTCGTCCGCTGCGGCAGGTAGCATCTGCATGCTCGGCGGGCGACGAGGAAACCGGTGGAAATCCGGTGCGGTCGCGCCACTGTTGAAAGCCAGACCCTCTGGGTTCTACCCACCCGCCAGCTCCGCTGGCTGCCGACCCCGGCGGCGAGCAGCAAACCCCGATGGGCGCGTAACCCAAGGAAGGCCGTCACCTGTGATTCTGCTGCTGTCCACGTCCGACACCGATTTGCTGAGCGCCCGCGCGAGCGGCGCCGAGTACCGGTGGGGCAACCCCGCGCGGTTGCTGGTGGACGACCTGCCCGCGTTGCTCGACGGCGCCGATCTGGTGATCGTGCGCATCCTCGGCGGCAAGCGCGCCTGGGAGGACGGCCTCGACGCGATCCGCGCCAGCGGGGTGCCGATGGTGGCGCTCGGTGGCGAGAGCGCGCCGGACGCAGAGCTGATGGAATGCTCGACCGTGCCCGGCGGTGTCGCCGCAGACGCGCACAACTACCTGGCCGCGGGCGGGTCGGAAAACCTGCTGCAGCTGCACAATTTCCTCTCCGACACGGTCCTGCTGACCGGCCACGGTTTCGAGCCGCCGGTGCAGCTGCCGAGCTGGGGTGTGCTGGAACGAGTTTCGGCCGAGCCGAGCGACGATCAGCCCACCGTGGCGGTGATCTACTACCGCGCACAGCATCTCGCCGGGAACACCGGTTACATCGACGCCCTGTGCCGCGCGATCGAAGACGCCGGCGCGCGCGCACTGCCGCTGTACTGCGCGTCGCTGCGCACCGCCGAGCCGGAACTGCTTGCCACGCTGCGGCAGGCCGACACCCTCGTGGTCACAGTGCTTGCCGCGGGTGGCACCAAGCCCGCGACCGCCTCGGCAGGCGGTGAAGACGAGGCATGGGATGTCGGCGCGCTCGCCGACCTGGATGTGCCCATCCTGCAAGGCCTGTGCCTCACCAGCGGCCGCGCACAGTGGGCGGCCAACGACGACGGCCTGTCCCCGCTGGACGTCGCCACTCAGGTCGCCGTCCCCGAGTTCGACGGCCGGATCATCACGGTTCCGTTCTCCTTCAAGGAGTTCGACGCCGACGGCCTGTCCACCTATGTCCCGGACGCCGAGCGCGCGGCCAGGGTCGCGGGCATCGCGGTGCGTTACGCGCGGCTGCGCCACATCCCCGCCGACCGCAAGCGCGTCGTCCTGATGCTGTCGGCCTACCCGACCAAGCACGCCCGCATCGGCAACGCCGTCGGCCTCGACACCCCCGCGAGCGCCATTCGCCTGCTCACCGAAATGCGCTCCGCCGGTTACCATCTCGGCGAGCCGGGGCAGATCCCCGGCCTGGACGAGCAGGACGGCGACGCGCTCATCCACGCCCTCATCGCCGCGGGCGGCCAGGATCCGGACTGGCTGACCGCGGAGCAGCTGGAGGGTAACCCGATTCGGATCGGCGCGGCCGCCTACACCGCGTGGTTCGACACGCTGCCCGAAGACCTGCGCGAAGCGATCATCGAGGCGTGGGGCCCGCCGCCCGGCGAGCTCTACGTCGACCGTTCCGCCGACCCGAAGGGCGAGATCGTCATCGCCGCATTGCGTTTCGGCAATGTGGTGCTGATGGTGCAGCCGCCCCGCGGTTTCGGTGAGAACCCGGTCGCGATCTACCACGACCCCGATCTGCCGCCCAGCCATCATTACCTCGCGGCCTACCAATGGGTCAGGTCAAGTGAGGGTTTCGGCGCGGACGCGATGGTGCACCTCGGCAAGCACGGCAACCTGGAATGGCTGCCGGGCAAGACGCTCGGCATGTCCGCCTCCTGCGGCACCGATGCCGCCCTCGGCGACCTGCCGTTGATCTACCCGTTCCTGGTGAACGACCCGGGCGAGGGCACCCAGGCCAAGCGCCGCGCGCACGCGACCCTGGTCGATCACCTGATCCCGCCGATGGCCCGCGCCGAAAGCTACGGCGACATCTCGCGTTTGGAGCAGCTGCTCGACGAGCACGCCAATATCTCCACCCTCGACCCGGCCAAACTGCCCGCGATCCGCCAGCAGATCTGGACGCTGATGCGGGCCGCCAAGATGGACCACGACCTCGGCCTCGCCGAACGCCCGGACGAGGACGTCTTCGACGACATGCTGCTGCACGTCGACGGCTGGCTGTGCGAGATCAAGGACGTGCAGATCCGCGACGGCCTGCACATCCTCGGCCAAGCACCGGCGGGGGAGAGCGAGGTCGACCTCGTGCTCGCCATGCTGCGCGCCCGCCAGCTGTGGGGCGGCGAGCGGAACGTGCCCGGCCTGCGGGAAGCTTTGGGGCTGGACGAATCCGGCACCGAGGTCCGCGGCCGAGTCGACGTCGTGGAAAATCAGGCTCGCGGATTGGTCGCCGCGTTGCAGGCAGCCGACTGGTCGGCAGACGCGGTGGACCGACTGGTGGACGAGTTCGCCGCCTCGCTCCGCGCGACTGCGGACGGCAGCCGTCCCGGTGCGCGATCGGCGGCCGAGAGTTCCAGCGAGACAGCCGCATCCGGCCTCGCCGACGCGGCCGCCATCCTGACCGCCGATCCCCAGCTCACCGCGGTCCGCGCGGTACTCCGTTTCGCCGCAACCGAAGTCGTCCCTCGGCTGCGCCAAACCGGCATCGAGGTCGACCGCGTCCTGCACGCCCTCAACGGTGGCTTCATCCCCGCGGGCCCCAGCGGATCACCCCTGCGCGGCCTGATCAACGTGCTGCCGACCGGCCGCAACTTCTACTCGGTCGACCCGAAGGCTGTCCCCTCGCGGTTGGCCTGGGAAACCGGTCAGGCCATGGCGGATTCGCTGCTCGCCCGTTATCTCGCCGACCACGGCGAGTACCCCCGTTCGGTGGGGCTGTCGGTGTGGGGTACGTCGGCGATGCGCACCTCCGGCGACGACATCGCCGAAGTCCTTGCGCTGCTTGGTGTCCGGCCGGTGTGGGACGAGGCGAGCCGCCGCGTCACCACCCTCGAGGTGATCTCGCTCGACGAATTGTCCCGTCCCCGTGTCGATGTGACGGTGCGCATCAGCGGCTTCTTCCGGGACGCGTTCCCGCATGTGCTCGCCTTGCTCGACGACGCGGTGCGGATGGTCGCCGAACTCGATGAGCCCGCCGAGTCGAATTACGTTCGCGCGCATGCCGAGGCCGATCTGGCCGAGCATGGCGACGCACGCCGCGCCACCACCCGCATCTTCGGTTCCAAGCCGGGCACCTACGGCGCGGGCCTGCTGCAGCTCATCGACTCCAAGAGCTGGCGCACCGACGACGACCTCGCACAGGTCTACACCACCTGGGGCGGCTACGCCTACGGTCGCGACCTCGACGGCGCACCCGCCGCCGACGACATGCGCACCGCGTACCGTCGAATCGCGGTGGCGGCCAAGAACACCGACACCCGCGAGCACGACATCGCCGACTCCGACGACTACTTCCAGTTCCACGGCGGCATGGTCGCCACCGTGCGCGCGCTCACCGGCAAGAACCCCGAGGCCTACATCGGCGACAGCACTCGCCCCGACGCGGTGCGCACCCGCACGCTCTCCGAGGAGACCTCCCGGGTGTTCCGTGCCCGGGTGGTGAACCCGCGCTGGCTGGAGGCCATGCGCAGGCACGGCTACAAGGGCGCGTTCGAGATGGCCGCGACGGTCGATTACCTGTTCGGCTACGACGCCACCACCAATGTCGTCGCCGACTGGATGTACGAGAAGCTCGCGGAGAGCTACGTTTTCGACGACGTGAACCGCAAGTTCATGGAGCAGTCCAACCCGTGGGCGCTGCACGGCATTGCCGAGCGGCTGCTGGAGGCCGCCGAGCGGGACTTGTGGGAGCACCCGGAGCAGGCGACACTGGATGGGTTGCGTCAGGTCTACTTGGAGACCGAAGGGGAATTGGAATAGCGTGAAAATCAACCCCCCAATTATTGGGGAGTTTGAAATGCGTGATCTTGCAAGGCAATTCAATTTTCTCAATCCTCTCGACAACGCTGTCGCCGAGAGCGCATGATCGATGGTGTTCCATGGCCGTTCCCGGGGAAACGCCAATCGAATCGGCTAGATGATTGGAAAGCCTTATGAATATCAGGAAGTTCGTAGCAACCGCGGTGCTCACCATCGCGGCAACAGGGGTCGCCGCCGCCACCGCACACGGTCAGGCGCAGGTGGCCGACGCCGCGTTCAGCGGGGTCGATCAGGGCGTCGCCTACACGGCGGCGGTCGCGCCCGACCATTCGAGCGCGACGCTGACCCTCGCCTCCGGCAAGTTCGTGCTGACGCCCGATCAGGGCATCTCTGTGGTGGCGCCGGACGGGTCGCTGGTCGCCAACGTGCCGACCACGATGCAGTCGGTGTCCGGCCAGCAGGTGCAGGTCGCGCCGGAAGTCAACGCCGGCGCAACCACATTGACGCTGACACCGGTCGCGGCCGCGACCCCGGAATTGGGGGCACCACAGTTCATCGGCGACGCGGGGACCACCGTGGCCGGGGTGTTGATCGGCTGTGCGATCGGGTTCTTGATCGGCCTGATCTTCGCCATTGTCGGAGCCATCCCGGGCTGCATCATCGGCGGAATCATCGGCGGCATTGCGGGTGCCAACCAGCCCTGACGGGTAATTACGGAAGTGACGGCCCGGCCTCGATCAGCGTATTCCGCTCGGTCCGGCCGGGTTTCACTTTATCGCCGAATTCCGGTGGCTCGATGTTTCACCGGTGACCGGCCGCCCGGCGAAATCGCTCGGCGGTCGCCAGCAGCTGTTCGGCGAGTTCGGGAGCGTCCAGCACCTCGAACTCGACATCGGCCAGACCGAGGTAGCAGGTGAGCATCTGCGGTGTGTCCGAACCCACCTGAACCACACAGTGATCCGGCCCGTCCGGCTCGACCGACAGCGCCGCCGGAATCTTCGCCCGAATCTCGCTCTCGGACGCGGCCATGCGCACGGTCGCGCGAAAACGCCAGGTGGCCGCGCCGACGCCACGCTGTACCCGCTCGGCGATCTCGGCCTCCGGCAGCACCCGCGCCGTGAACCGCGGGCCGTTCGGCGTTTTCGGCACGATCCGATCGACCCGGAAGGTGCGCCAGTCGTCGCGCCCGGGATCCCACCCGACCAGATACCAATGGCCGCGCCAGTGCACGAGCCGATGCGGCTCGACGTCGCGGCGTGACGGTGTGCCGGAATGTGTTTCGTAGCCGAAGCGCAATCGCTCGCCGGCCCGAATCGCGCCGGCGACCGCGGTGAGCACCGCCGCGTCGACGGTCGGCCTGCCGACGCCGGGCACGTGCACGGTGGCCGAGGTCAACGCCGCCACCCGATTGCGCAGCCGCGAAGGCAGCACCTGCTGCAGCTTCACCAGCGCCCGCACCGAGGTCTCCTCGATCCCGGTGACCGCGCCGTTGGCCGCGGTGGCCAGGCCGACCGCGACCGCGACGGCCTCGTCGTCATCGAGCAGCAGCGGCGGCAGCGCGGAGCCCGCGCCGAGCCGGTAACCGCCCGCGACACCGGGTGTGGCGTGCACCGGGTAGCCGAGGGTCCGTAGTCGCTCGATGTCGGTGCGGATCGTGCGGGTGGACACCCCGAGCCGCTCGGCCAGCACCCGGCCGGTCCAATCACGATGCAGCTGTAGTAGCGACAGCAGCCGAAGCAGCCGCGCGGAGGTTTCCAACATCACTCGATCATCGCAGCGATCGCGGAAGATACCCTTCCGCGATTACTCAGCCGACGACGGCGTTCATGATCGTGCCCGCACTCGTGGCGACCACACCGCCGATCATGGCACCGGCGATCATCTTCGGCGAATCGATCGGACCGCCCTGCCACTTCTCCCACGCGAATCGCCCACCGGCGTAGGTGATTCCACACACTCCGGAGAGCAGCACCAGCCAGGTGAGGTAGCGGACCATCTGCAAGATCTTGTCCGAGGCCGGCGGTGCTTCCGGCGTCGGATTACCGATCTGCGCGAGGAGGGCGTCGTGCACAGCGATGATGACCATGAATACGCTCGCTTCGGGGGTCGATGTGTCACCCGTAAAGGTGCCACTGCGCGTTGTCTGGGTGATAGCCATGCTTGTACCGGACAGTATGTGCGGCGCCGACGATTTCGTGGAGCGTACGGAAGAACCTGTCGGGAATGTCCGATCATCGATGTGGGCGCAGGGATTCGTATCGCGTCGGCCCGTGGGCAGCGGCATCGGTGAGGTGCGTGAGCACGAAGGGAACCGACACCGTTTCCAATCCCTGCGGAACGTCGAGCACGGGGTGCACATTCACCTCGAACACCGCGCCGCCGCGCTCGGGCACCAGATCGACACCGCCGAACGATAGCCCGACCGATGCTGTGGCCCGGATAGCGAGTTCGAGGAGGTGCTGGGGGAGCGCATCGGGTGCGAGCACGGTGGAGACCGCGCCCTGCGCCTCGTTGCAGGGAGCCTCCGGATTGTGCTGAACATGCTCGCACACGCGCAACACCCGCTCGCCGAGCACGACTACGCGGTACTGGTGGCGG
Source organism: Nocardia sp. NPDC051052 (assembly GCF_044456045.1). Lineage (NCBI taxonomy): Bacteria > Bacillati > Actinomycetota > Actinomycetes > Mycobacteriales > Nocardiaceae > Nocardia > Nocardia sp. NPDC051052. The sequence goes on along the minus strand of NZ_JBITFL010000002.1, from coordinate 565,136 downwards.
CGGCCGTGCTCGTCGAAGTTGCCTGCGTCGCGGGTGAGCAGCCAACTGCTGCCGGACTTTTGGTAAAGCTCGAGCGCCGCGTGCAGTTGCGCCTCGGTGGTCACGTGGCAGACATCGCGCCCGCCGAAGCCGATGGCCGGCCGGGTCCACACATCGCGTCCGAGCCGATCGAAGGCAGTCAACGCCGTGTGCCAGGTGGGGCGGTTCAGTATGAGCGATTCCTCTTGCGGGATGCCCTCGGTCCGGAATCGATCGACCGTGCACCGCTTGTCGGTGGCGTTTCGCCACGCCTGCGCATCGGCACCGAGGCAGGGGATACCGCTGCGCGCGACAGCCGCTTGGAAGCGGGTGAATCGATGCCGATCGCCCGGCGGTATTTCGTAGATCACGAGTGCGCAGGGCCGCACCTCGACATTCTCGGACGGCACCACGAGCGTCGGCCGAACACCGAGACGAAGCACACCAGTGCCGCCGTCATAGAAATGTCTCGCGTCGACCATCAATGGCGCGGCGCCGGTGACTAATTCGACGGCGCGGGCGAGCTGAGCCGAGCTGCCCTCGGTGGAACTGTGGTCGGTCATGACGACGATGTCGCTGGTATTTCTCATCGTGCACCACCGTCCTGCGGCAGGGGCGAATCCACTATCGAGACAGTGTCACTCCGCGTCGGCGCGGCGAATCCAGTTCCGGCGCAAGCCGACCCCTCGGCGACCATGGCCGGCGTTTGACCGGCATGATCATTATCCTACCGGACGGCAGGTGTCCGGCATTGGCGAAAGCTGAACGGCCGCAACGAAAGTGTTGGTTCAGGACCGCAGTGAACGCGCGACGCGGAAACCGACGTCGTCCAACCGCAGGGTCGGGTGGCTGCGGCGGCGCACCGACGCGCGGCAGCTCCAGTGTTCGTCGAACCAGCCGCCGCCGCGCAAAACCCGGTAGGAGCCGTAGATTTCGGCGTCGTAGATGTCCCAGCACCAGTCCCAGGTGTTGCCGAGCATGTCGTACAGGCCCCACGCGTTGGGCCGCTTGCCGCCCACTTCGTGCATGTGCTCGTTCGAATTACCCCGGTACCAGGCGATGTCATCGAGCTCGCCGTAGCGCGGGCCGGTGCTACCCGCGCGGCAGGCGTGCTCCCATTCGGCCTCGGTCGGTAGTCGGTAGCCGTCGGCGGCGGCGTCCCATTCGACGTTCTCCTCGTCGAGTCGATACGCGGGCGCCAGCCCTTCCGCGGCCGACAGGGCATTGCAGAATCGCAGCGTGTCCCACCAGGAGACGCTGTCGACCGGCAGGCGGTCGCCTCGGCTGCTGCTCGGCAGCAGTCCGGTGACCAGCTCGTACTGTTCCTGGGTGACCGGGACCGCCGCCATCTGGAATGGCGCGACCGTGACCGGCCAACTGCGCTGGGTTCGCCGATCCGACAGCGTCACCATTCCCGCCGGGATGGCAACCAGCATGTTCAGGCTCGCGTCTCGGAAACCGGCTCGTCGTGTTCCATGGCGGGCCGCACCGGATCGGGGAACACGAATTTACGCATGGCCCACCAGCGGAAAACCGTGGCGAGCAGGGTGCCGATTACGGTCGCGCTGATGAAGTCGGCGATGTTCTCCGTCAACACCGAGACATGCGGGGCGCGCAGCTCGAAGAGGTAGCTCGACACGGCGAGCGGCAGCTGGTTGATCACCATGCCGATGCTTGCCACCAGGAAGAACAGCGCCGCTTCGTGACGGCGCTCACGTCCGCCGCGTGCGGTGAACGCCCACTCGCGGTTCAGCACGTAGGAGACCACGGTGGCGATCAGCACGGCGACCACGTTCGCGGTCACCGGCTTGCCTTCCAGCACAGTCCATTTCAGTCCGAAGAAGAGCACCATGGTGGTGACGAAGGCGATAGCTCCGACGGTCAGGAATTTCAGCAACTCCGCGTTCCGCACGAACACGGACAGCATCCGGCTCGGTACGCGCGCTGCGACGATCTGGGCCAAGAACATCGGGCAAGGTTATCCGAGGGGCAAAGAGGCAGTAGCGGGCGGACCGTTGCCGGGTGGCGGCTGACTGGCGAATTCTTGGTGCGCGGTAGGTGACGGCGAGCGGAACAGTTTGGGCACGATTCGGCGGCGGCGTTGCTAATTCGTTATCTGCGAACGGCTTTCGAACGGCGATTCGCGGGGAAGATCATTGTCGCGGTGCTCGTACAGGTGCACGGGCACGCGAGCTCACCGATTGCGGCATCGCTCGGTGCGCCGATTACCTAGAAGTATGAAAGCCTCTTGTATCGAGGCAGGGGCCCAGAGGAAATCACTCGGACACCGGTCGGCACAACCCGCGGGGCCTCAGCTACGTGCTGAGGCCCCCGCAGTGCATCAGGGGACCGAGTTGCCGGGTCGGGGGTCGCGTACGTAGTCGGGGCCGTGTACGCGCGGTTCCAGGATGTGTCAGGCGTTAGCAGTTCCCGCCATGAGGTGACTTTGGTACAGCTGGGGGTCAGCAGGCTCGGCATGGGACGTACAGCACGCGCGTGGCGTGCAGAGCGGCGTAGTGCAGTGCCGGGCCGTCGGTGGTGACGGCGTCGTCTGGCCGGGCGACCTCGCCATTACGCTCGCCCGGGCGGCGTGCACGATCGCCTCGACGCAGACATTTGGTTTGCATTCCGGCGACTACCAGGCGATGCACGTTCAGGTAATGCAGCAGCGGCTCCAACTCGGTGTAGGCGAAGAAGCTGTGTGCTTCGGAAGAGCCCTCTGTTCCGGCCGCTCACCGTTTCTGCGACCCGCACATCCGCTATACCTGGTGTGCGGGTCGCAGAAACGGTGAGCGGCTGACGACGGAGCCGCCATTGGATACTGGCTGGCGCTCTTTCGCGGCCGTCAGGGGCGGTCTTGACCACGAGCGGGCGGTGCGGCGTCCATGATCTGCCTTCCACTCCTGGTGCTCGGTCGACAGGTTCGGCACCAGGTGTCTATTGCAGCTGGCGGCGTGGGCGGCCCGGTGCCAGCCAGCCTGGCCATCGTGCAAGGTGGGGATCAGACGCCGGGCGGCGCTTGCGATGGAGCGCAAGGGATCTGGCGTGGTGTGCCGGGGTCGAGGGCGCGCAGGGCGAGTGCGGTGACGGTGGGGTCGACCGAGACGGAGAGATGGCCGGCCAGGTTCACCGGGCAGATGTCTTGCAGCACAATGTTTGTCGCGTTCGGAGCGGTTCGGATGCCGCTGGTGTAGGGCTGCACCTGGATGTCGGTGGTGGTGACGATGTTGGTGTAGTGCACATTCGGCGCGTAGACGCCGCTGGCCTGCAGTCGATTGATGAAGTCGGACCCGGTCCGCAGTTCCGCGCAGGCGGCGCAGGTGGGATCGAGCGACTCGTAGAGGTCGCCGTGCAGGCCGAGGATCGATAGCGGCGAGTCGAGTGGGTCGGTGATCGCGGTGCCCGCCCAGATCGGGGCCAGATTGATCGCCTGGTCGACGGCTGCGGCCCCGTCCAGGAATTGCAAGTATCCGGCGCTGACCAGGGTCCCCTCGGACCAGCTGAGCAGATCGACTCGATCGGATCTCGTGGCGGCTCGTACCTGATCGACGAATTGCCGTAGTTCCGAACTGGATTGGTCGATCGGTGCCCGGCCGCCGACGCCCGCCACGATTCCGCGATCCGTCGAATAGACGCCATAGGTGAGCGCGTAGACGCAATACCCTTCGTTTGCGAGTAGCGGAGCGAATGTCTGCCAACTGTTTTCGCCGTTACCGCTGAGGCCGTGAACCAAGACGACAGGCCGTGGATGAGCCGCCGACGGGACGCATCCCCAGTCGTTCGCGCCGGGGGGTGCGCCCGGCGGCGCGGTGGTCACGCTCGCGGAAACCATGGCGGCCAAGGAATATGGCACCGGTAGTGGGGCGGCGGAGGCGGTGCCGAGCGTGAGCGGGATGGTGGCGGCCACCGCCGCTGTCATGAGCATAAATCGACGCATTGCTGCTTACTTCCTTCGATGGAGATCCTCGGCTGGGCGATCGGCGGGTGCTCAGCCGTAGTCGACGGGAGCTCCGATCTCGACGATGACGCCATTGGGATCGCGGACAACGGCCACCCGCTGCCCCCACGGCCGCGTCGTCGGCACCAGCGCGCTGTGCGCGCCCGCCGCCAGCGCGCTCCGGTAGGCCTCGTCCACGTCCGCCGTTTCGAGGGCTACCCGAAAAGCGTTGGCTGGACCGGGTTTCGCGAAATCGTCGATCTTTTTCCAGTGTTCGATGGTGAGGCTCGGGGCCGACGCGCCAGGCGTCCGTACGCCCCACCCCAGCACCACGAAGGTGCCATCAGGATCGGCGAACACCGTGCCGAGTCCGAACGCCTCCTCGTAGAACGCCGCCGTCGCATCCACATCGTCCACCATCAAGGTCACTCCGCCGAAATGCATGGCTTGCCTCCTCGAGAGAACTTCCAGCTATTTGGTAAGAAGGATTACCATATAGTAGCCAGGGTGTTATTCCTAGTGTTTTGGACGAAAAAAAGCCCTAGGCGGCTGGAATGCTCGCCTAGGGCGCGGCCAACTACGTTGAATCGGTCGCCACGGCTAACGGATGGCGAATGCTATCGGCCGGGGCCGACGCGACCGATCGTCGATGGTTGATCAATTGCGGTATATCGCCACGTAAGCGTTGGTCGCGGTGCCGATGCTGGTGGGCCCGAGGCACGAGGCCGAACCTTGACCGGACGGGCTGAAGGAACCGCCCCACGAGCCCCGGTACGGACCGATGGCCATGAGAGGGAAGGCGTTCGGCACGCCGGCCAAGCCGAAACACTCGACAACCACGGTGTACTCCCTGCCCGCGGGTGCGTCATCGTCGTGGCACGTCGCCGTCGCGCTGACCAGGTCCCGCGTGACGACACAGTCCTGGGGCGCGGCCTGGGCGGTACCGGAGCCGACCACTGCGGCAAAACCTAGCAGCGATGCCGCGGCGACCGTGACTCGCGCGGTGGCGGCCATCGAATTTCTCATGTGGAGCCCTCCCTCTCAGCTTGTCCTTGGAAGTCGGCGGCGAGCGCCGAGTCATTACAGCCTGCCTCGAGCGAGCGGCGTATCAGGGCAGTTCGCAACTGACTGGTAGCGGGAGCCAAGGAAAAGAATCTGGATGAGGATTGCGGAAGTAGGTCTTCCGCAATGCCCAGGAGGGTGGTTCTCATGACGAACACAGCGATCCGCCCCTTCCGTATCGACATTCCGCAGGCCGAGCTCGAGGAGCTGCGTGACCGGCTGGCGCATGCGCGGGTGCCGCATGCGGTGCCGGGAACCGAAAACGATTGGGGCCGTGGCATTGCGCCGGGGTACCTCGCGGAGTTGGCGGAGTATTGGCGAGACGGGTTCGACTGGCGGGCGCAGGAGGCGAGGCTGAATGCTTATGACCAGTTCACGACCGAGATCGATGGGCAGACAATTCATTTCATCCACGTGCGGTCGGCGGAGGCGGGGGCGGTGCCGCTGTTGATCACGCACGGTTATCCGGGGTCGGTGGTCGAATTCCTCGACCTGATCGGGCCTTTGACGGATCCCGTTGCGCACGGCGGGGATTCGGCGGACGCGTTTCACGTGGTGATTCCGTCGCTGCCGGGGTTCGGGTTCTCCACGCCGCTGGCGTCGACGGGGTGGGAGTTGGCGCGGACGACAGACGCGTTCGCGGAGTTGATGACTCGGCTGGGATATGAGAAGTTCGCGGCGCAGGGCGGGGATGTCGGTGCGGGGGTGACCGGGCGGCTGGCGGCGATCTACCCGGAGCGGGTGATCGCGACGCACGTCAACAGTGATCAGGGCTCACTCGGCTTGGTGGGCGAACAGTTGCCGGTGCCGGAGGGGCTGACCAACGAGGAGTTGGCGGCGATCAAGGAGGCGCAGGTGCGGTGGTCGGGGCAGAAGGGGTACCTGGTGTTGCAGACGACGCAGCCCAATGCGATCGCCGCGGCGTTGACCGATTCGCCGATCGCGCAGTTGGCATGGATCGCGGAGAAGTTCCAGGTCTGGACCGACCAGGCGCGTGCGGCCGGTGAGGCGGTGGATCGTGATCTGCTGCTGACCAACATCAGCATCTACTGGTTCACCCGCAGCGGTGCATCGGCCGCCCAGTTCCTATGGGAGACAGCTCATTCCGGGATGGATTGGGTGATGCCCTCGGGTGTGCCGCAGGGTTGGGCGGTGTTCAATACGAGTCCGCTGATGCGTCGGGTCATGAACCCGGGCGGGTACATCGAACACTTCACCGAGTACGCCGAGGGCGGGCACTTCGCTGCCATGGAGCAGCCGCAGTTGTTTCTCGAGGATGTGCGGACGTTCTTCCGCAGCCATCGCGGGTGAGTCGCGGCGGGGTGCGCCGGCCGGCGGTGCACCCCGCGCATACGTCGCGGTGCGCAGCGCGGATTTGCGCCCGCAGGCTGATGTCCGGCCACGCCCAGCGGCCTACCGTTTTCGCTATGACATGGAATGAGCTGAGCGCGAGCAAATTCGTGCTGTTGACGACCTACAAGAAGGACGGCACCCCGGTGGGGACGCCGGTCTGGGTCGCGCCGGACGGGGATCGAATCGTCGTGTGGACCAACCCGACGACATGGAAGGTCAAGCGCGTCCGCCGCAACCCGGACGTGACGCTGCAGGCCTCCGACGCCCGCGGCCGCCCGAAGGTCGACGAGATCTTCGCGGGCACCGCAACGGTCCTCGATGCCGACGGCACGCAGCGGGTGCGCGACCTGGTTTCGCGTAAGTACGGGCTCACCGGCACGCTGGTCATCAAGCTGCACAAGCTGTTTCGCGGTGCGGATGGCTCCATCGGCCTCGCCATCGCCCAGCGGGCAGGTGAGTAACCGGTAGCGCCCAGCTTGTCAGGCGGATTCGGCGAGGGCTGCGGCGCGCCAGATGTCCGCCAGGTCCTGGAGCGGGAAATCGAGGGTGAGGCTCAGGGCCACGACGGTGCCGAAGGCGGGGGAGGGGAGGCGGCCGGTTTCGATCTTGCGCAGGGTTTCCGGCGAAATGCCTGCTGAGCGGGCGACTTCGATGAGGTCGCGGTCGGCTCGGGCGGCGCGCAGTGCGGTGCCGAGGCGGCGGCCTGCGTCGATTTGAGCCGGAGTCAACGGAAGACGGACCATGCGAACAGGGTATTGGCGGTATTTAAATACCGCAAGTACGTAGATAGTCATGTCCTTACGTAGATATGCGCATTAAATGATGTGGCTGTCTAGCAGTCGACGGCACGTCACGGCCGCCTGTGCTACAAACTGCTGAGGACCGGGAGGTTTGGTATTAAAATACCGAGTGAGCTACCGTGGTATTAAAATACCGAGATGGGAGTTGCTCATGGTGGAGCTGAAGTCGCCGAGTGAGATCGAGCGAATGCGGGTGACCGGCCAGTTCGTCGGCGAGGTGCTGGGGGAGTTGCGCGAGCTCGCCCGCGTCGGGGTGAACCTGCTGGAGCTGGAAGCCCATGTGCGCGAACGGATCAAGCAGCGCGGTGCGGTCTCGTGCTACTGGGACTACTCGCCGTCGTTCGGTCGTGGCCCGTTCCGCAACACCGTCTGCCTCTCGGTCAACGACGCTGTCCTGCACGGACTTCCCTTCGACTACGCGCTCGCCGACGGTGACGTGCTGACCATGGACCTGGCCGTCGGCATCGACGGCTGGGTGGCGGACTCGGCGACCACCATCGTGGTCGGCACCGCGGCGGAAGAGGATCTGCGCCTGATCCGGGCAACCGAGGAGGCGCTCGCCGCCGCGATCGCGGTCTCGTTGCCCGGCAACCACATCGGCGACATCTCCGCCGCGATCTCGGCCGTCGCCCGCGACTACGGCTACCCGGTGAACAACGAGTTCGGCGGTCACGGACTGGGCCGCACCATGCACGAGGACCCGCACGTCTCCAACGTCGGCCGACCGGGCCGCGGCTTCCGCCTGCGCCCCGGCCTGACCATCGCCATCGAGCCCTGGTTCGCCCGCACCACCGACCGCATCGTCACCGACCCCGACGGCTGGACACTCCGCTCCGCCGACGGCTCCCGCACCGCCCATTCCGAGCACACCATCGCCATCACCCAGGATGGCCCCGACGTCCTCACCTTGGCCCCGGTGAAAGTCGAAGCAACACACCCCCGTCCGTAACGACCCACCACCTGCGAACAGCCGCACCAACCCTCGGGATCCGCACCCATCCTGGGTTCCGCACCCACTCCGGGGACCTGCACCCACTCTCGGGATCCGCCTCGATATAACCCTCCATATCGAGTGCGGATCCCGAGAAGGAGTGCGGCTGTTCGCCGCGGGCTAGTCGGTTTCGGTCAGCCATTGCTCCAGGTCGGTGGCGATCTGGAGGTGGTTGTCGATCGCCGCGCGATCCTCGTCGGACAGGTCGAGTGCGGCGATCTCGGCGCGTAACTCGGTGACGCGTTGCGGTTCGTTGGTGGCGACCGCCAACTCGATGAGTTCGGCCAGCGCGTGGGCTTTGTCCACCGGAGCCGCCGTGCCGCTGAAACGACGCAGCCCGGACTCCAGTGCCCTGCGGGCCGCCTTGTCGTCGAGCTTGGAGTAGCGCAGGATTCGGGCATTGTCCAAAGTCCGTTGCAGCCCTTGGAGTTCGGGCGATCCGCCATAGTCCGGATCGGGTTCGTGGCGTACGACATAGACAACCGTGTTGCCGACCGGATCGACCACGGAGAACCTGGTCTGGCCCGGGCGGAACCTGGTGATGCGCGGCAGGCCGCTAGCCGGCACCCGCCCGAAGCGCGCACGCAACGAGGCAGTGAATCGTTGGTGCAGCTCGGCTACTTCGTCGACGAAGACCACACACGACACGTGGCATTCCTCGGCGGTGCCCCGGTCTTTCGGGGTGGGGCCGAAATGCAAGGAGTAGCCATTGCGGGCCACCGCGCCGTAGTTATATGGCCGCGTCTGCTTCGCGGTCACCTCGTAGCCGAGCGTCTGGTAGAAGTCGAGCGTCTCGGACAGGTCGCCGCTCCACATCATCGGCACCGACACGTCGCCCATAAAGCCTCCCCTTACCTGCGGTAATCAATTTTGACTACCGAAGATTAGGGCGGGCGCGACCCAGAAGTCAAGTTTGACTACTATGGAAATTTCCTATCTGAGGGAGGTCCGTCGATGTCGGTTGTGCGCCTATTGGTGCTGGGGGTGATGCGCTTGCGGCAGCCAACCTACGGCTACGCCGTGCGCCGCGAATTGCTGTCCTGGCGTGCCGAAACGTGGACGAACGTCAAGCCGGGCTCGATCTATCACGCGCTGAAACAGCTGACCCAGGAAGGCAAGCTGACCGCCTACGGCACCGAGGGCAGCACCGAGGGGCCCGGCCGCACGCTGTTCAACCTCACCGAGGAGGGCGAGGTCGAGTTCCGCAAGCTGATGGACGAGGCACTGGTCAGCATCGACATGGAGGAACTCGGCGCGGGCATCGCGTTCATGGACGCGCTGCCCCGCGCGCACGTCATCGAGAAGTTGCGGGAACAGCGCCGCCGCAGCGATGAGGTCCGCACCAGCCTGTTGGCGATGATCCCGGACTTCCCCGGCGGGCGCGCCGAGCCGCCGCACACGACGGACCTCCTGGAACTGTGGAGCAGCGTTTTCGGCAACCTGGCCGGCTGGACCGAGGGCCTGTTGGAACGACTGGAGGCCGGCGAGTACCGAATGCCCGAATAGCAGGCACCCCGATACGCTGCCCTCATGACCAACACACTGGGGGCCATCGGCAAAGCCGATTACGTGCTGCTGACCACGTTCCGCAAGGACGGCACACCCGTCGGCACCCCGGTGTGGGCGGTCGCCGACGCCGACAAGCTCTACGTGTGGACGGTCGCGGACAGCTGGAAGGTGAAGCGCCTGCGCCGCAACACCGACGTCACCGTGCAGCCGTGCGGCGTGGCGGGCAAGCCGCGCGGCGAGGTGGTCGCGGGTACCGGGCGCATCCTCGATCAGGACGGCACCGATCGGGTGCGCAAGTTGCTCATGCGCAAGTACTGGCTGATGGGCCCGATCACCATCCTCGGCAGCACCCTGCGCCGCGGCAAGAAGGGCACCCTCGCCGTCGAGATCACCTTCCCCGCTTGACCGCCATCGAGGTGAGTCAAAGGAACGCTGTCAGAGAACAACTGGCGACCATCTGACTCACCTCGATGTGTCAGGTTGCCTGGCTGACCGAGGACATGTGGAAGTCGGGAATGCGTAAGGGGGGCATGGCTGTTCGGGTGAACCAGTCCTTCCACTCACGCGGTAGCGTGATTTCGGTGGCGCCCGCTTCGGTGACGCGGCGTAGCAGGTCCAGGGGGCTCTCGTTGAAGCGGAAGTTGTTGACGGCGGCGGTTACCTTGCCGTTTTCGATGAGGTAGACGCCGTCGCGGGTGAGTCCGGTGAGTAGCAGGCTGGCTGGGTCGACCTCGCGGATGTACCACAGGGTGGTGAGCAGTAGGCCGCGTTCGGTGCGGGTGATCATCTCGTCGAGGGAGGCGTCGGAGCCGCCGGTGAGCAGTAGGTTGCCGCCGGGAACCGTAGCGGCGGTGCCGAATTCGGCGGCGGTGGCGCGCGGGTAGACCAAGGATTCGATGACGCCGTCGCGTACCCAGTCGACTCGTTCGGCGGACAGGCCGTTGTCGAAGACCGACATCGCTTGCGACGACGAGGATGTCGCGACGAACGGGCGATATTCGAGCCCGGCGGCGGTCGGGTCCGAATAGAGCGTGAGCGGAATGTCGGTGAGCCGCTCGCCTATTCGAGTGCCGCCCGCACGGGAGAACGCGGTGTGCCCCTCGTGCGCGCCGCGGCCTTCCATCTCCCAGTTCATATAGATCATCAGGTCGGCGACCGTGGAGGGCGGCATCAGCGTTTCGTAGCGGCCCGCGGGCAGGTCGACCTTGCGCTTGGCCCAATCGAGCCGCCGGGACAGCTCGGTGAGCATGCCGGGCACGTCGACGTCGGTGAAATCGGCGGTGCCGACACCGACCCACGCGCTGGCGAGATCGGTTCCCGCGCCGCTCGGAGTGCTTGCGAGCCGCGAATGCGCGAGGCCACGCTTTCCGTTGATCTCCAGCGAACCGGTCGGCTGCACGAAACGGCGGCGCAGCCCGGTGGAGGTGCCGAGCCAGGTGGTGTGCACGGTGTGGTGGGCGAACCCGTAAAGCCGGTCGCTGCCGTCGAAGCCGACGGACAGGTCGCGGGCCAGATCGGTGAACACCTCGATGCCGGTGCTGCCGGGCGCGGCGGCCCAGTCGTCGGCGGTGGCGTCCGGTCCCAGCAACGGCATCGCGTCCCTGGCGGGCTCGGCGGTGCGCGCCGCCTCTTCGCTCTTGCGCACCACCGCTTCGATGTCGGCGGGATCGACGCTGGTGGAGCCGATGGTGCCGACGCGCGCCGACCGAGGTCCGTCGCGGAAGATCGACACGACGACCCAATCCCGCGACACCGACGACCCGTTGGTCGTCATCGAATTCCCGGCCCAGCGCAGCGAGGCGTCGTGCGCGTCGGTGACGATCACCATCGCCTCGTCGGCGTGGGACAGCGCGAGCGCCCGTTCGACGACCTCGCCCGCGGCGATCACAGTCTGCGCGGTCATTGCCCCGCCTCCGTCCGGGTGTTGAGAATGTTGATGCCGCGCACCAGAACCGACGGGCAGCCGTGACTGACCGCCGCTACCTGACCGGGCTGCGCCTTGCCACAGTTGAACGCGCCGCCGAGCTGCCAGGTGGACGGCCCGCCGACCGCCTCCATGGCGCCCCAGAAGTCGGTGGTGGTCGCCTGGTAGGCCACGTCGCGCAGCTGGCCGTCCAGCTTGCCGTCGCGGATGCGGAAGAACCGCTGGCCGGTGAACTGGAAGTTGTAGCGCTGCATGTCGATCGACCAGGACTTGTCGCCGACGATGTAGATGCCGTTGTCGACCCGGGCGATGAGCTCCTCGGTGCTGGTGTCGCGCTCGGGGTCGGGTTGCAGCGAGACGTTCGCCATCCGCTGGATCGGCACGTGATGGGCGGAGTCCGCGTAGGAGCAGCCGTTGGAGCGGTCCAGGCCGAGGCGCGGGGCGAAGACGCGGTCGAGCTGGTAGCCGACCAGGACGCCGTCGCGCACCAGATCCCAGCGTTGCCCGGCGACGCCCTCGTCGTCGTAGCCGACGCTGGCCAGGCCGTGTTCCTGGGTGCGGTCGCCGGTGACGTGCATGACCGGCGTGCCGTACTGCAGCGTGCCGAGCTTGTCGGGGGTGGCGAACGAGGTGCCCGCGTAGGCGGATTCGTAGCCGATGGCACGATCGTATTCGGTGGCGTGACCGATGGATTCGTGGATGGTCAGCCAGAGGTTGGTCGGATCGATCACGAGGTCGGTCGGGCCCGGGGTGACGGTCGGTGCCTTCACCTTCTCGGCGAGCCACTCGGGGATGCGCGCGAGTTCGCCCTGCCAGTCCCAGGTTCCGTCGGCGCCGGTGATGTACTCCCAGCCGCGGCCCACCGGCGGCGCCAGCGTGCGCATGGTCTCGAACACACCCGCCGAGGAGTCGACCGTGGTCGCCTCGAATACCGGGTGCAGCCGGACCCGCTGCTGGGTGATGGACGAACCCGAGGTGTCGGCGTAGTAGGTCTGCTCCTTCACCTGCCGGACCGAGGCGGTGACGTGGTCGACGCCGTCGGAGCCGGACAGGCGTCCCGAATAGTCCTGCAGCAGTGCGACCTTGTCGGTGGTCGGCACCGTGAACGGATCCAGGTCGTAGGCCGAGACCCAGTGCACGTTGTCGTAGCGGGGTTCGTCGGCGAGTACCACCCGTTCGCGGTTGAGCGCGCGCAAGGTGGTCGCCACCGTCACCGCGCGGCGGGCCACGTCCACCGCGGTCTCGGGCGTCAGCGCGGCATGCGAGGCGAAGCCCCACGTGCCGTCGACGATCACCCGGACCGCGAAGCCGAGCTCCGCGTTGTCGGTGATCGACTCGACCCGCCCGTCGCGCAGCCGGATCGACTGGGTGACCAGCCGATGCACCCGCAGGTCGGCATGTTCGGCGCCCGCCGCCTTCGCCGCGGTCAACGCGGCCTCGGCGAGCGCGGCCAGTGGGAGGTCGAGGAACTCGGCGTCCACATCCTTGGAAGTCGCGATGCTCACCCGGTCCAACCTAGTCTGTTCGATCCGAGAGCACTTGCGCCTGCCCGGATTACACGCCGTGCTTGTTTGCAGCGCGTGCAAACAAGCACGAAACGCGCAGTGGCACACCATGAAAGACAGGGCGTGAGCGGCGGGAACGGCACGCGCGAAACCGCCGCCTACCGCGTCTGCCTCGCGAAATGCCGTACTGTGCCCGCCGTGCCGCCATCCGCCCTTCGTGACCGCAAACGCGAACGTACCCGCCGAGCCCTGCTCCAGGCAGCCGTAGAGCTTTTCGAAACGAGAGGCTATGAAGAAACGACGGTGGCCGACATCGCCGCGGTGGCCGATGTCGGGACCCGCACCTTCTTCAACTACTTCGCCAGCAAGGAAGAACTGCTCTTTCCGGAGACCGACGACCGGGTGCGGGCCGCGGTGGCCGCGATCGGCAGCCGGCGGCCGGGGGAGCGGCCGGTCGAGGTGTTGCTACGGGCGTTACGCGCGGCCGGGGACAATCCCGGCGAGCACCTCGTCGACGATCTGAACGCGCGGATCGCCGCGTTGCGCGCGCAGGTGTCGCGCACCGTGCCGTCGGTGAGCGGCCGGGCCGCGCACGCGCAGTTGGTCGCGCAGCGCGAGATCGCGCGTCAGCTGCACATCGCGTTCCCGAACGAACTGGACGAGGTCGGTGCCGCGGCGCTGGTCGGTGCGGTCGTCGGTGCCGTGTCCGGCGCGCTCACCGTGCTGTTCCAGCAGCCGATCAGCGGCGCGGAGGACGGGGAGCGGCTGCACCGGCGCATCCACGAGACCACCTCGCGGGTGCTGAAGCCGTGGCTCGCCTCGCAGGTGGAAACCCGCGGCTGATCAGCGGAACTGCTGCCAGCCCAACCGGATCACCATCCCGATCACCACCACGAGCAGCACGACGCGGACGAACTTCGCGCCATTGCGCAATGCCATGTGCGAGCCGACGATCGCACCCGCCACATTGCCGACGGCCATGGCCGCGCCGAGCGCCCAGATGATGTGACCGGTCGCGCCGAAGAAGATCAGCGCGCCGACGTTGGAGCCGCAGTTGATCACCTTCGCCATCGCCGCCGCGCGGACGAACTCGGTGCCGAGCAGGGTGGCGAAGGTGATGATGAGGAACGTCCCGGTGCCCGGGCCGAGCAGGCCGTCGTAGAGGCCGATGAGGCCCGCGGCAAGCGCGATCGTGAGGATGAATTTGCGCCGCGTCGGCGCGTGCGTGGCCAGCGTGACGCCGATCGACGGGCGCAGCGTGACGAACACCGCGACGGCGACGAGCACCACCATCACGATCGGGATGAACAGGTCGCGATCGATCAAAGACACCGCGGCAGCGCCGATTCCGGACGCTACCGCCGCGATCGCCGCCGCGGGCAGCAGCACCCGCCAGCGCAGCGGAACCTTCTTGGCGAAGGTCACCACCGAGGCGGTGGTGCCCGCGACCGCGGCCAGCTTGTTGGTGCCGAGCGCGGTCTGCGGTGCGATGGTCGGCGCGACGAGGAACAGGGTCGGCAGGATGATCAGTCCGCCGCCGCCGACTACCGCGTCCACCCAGCCCGCGGCGGTCGCCGCGGTCAACAACACCACCCAATCACCGATCTGCACGTCGTCAGCCAATCAGATCGGCAGTCCAGGACCAGTGATCGGTCCAGTGCGGCGCCGTTGCCGGAGGGCGGGTGCCGGTCGCTTTAGGCTGAGGCGGTGCGTCGGTTCAGTCTGTGGCTTCGCGGGAAGCCCATCGTTGCGGATTCGATGCTGGCGTTTGTCCTGCTGGTGCTCGAGGTGCTCGGGGTCACCAATGCGGAGAACAAGGCCGCGGCGCTCGCGATCGGGTTGTTCTTGCCGCTGCCCCTGGTGTTCCGGCGGGTGTATCCGCGGGCGATGGCGATGGTGTCGCTGCTGCTGTCGTTCACGGTGACCGCGGTGCAATATGTGGTCGGCGACGAAAAGGTCGAGCACATCACGCTGTTCAGCCTCGGCATCATGCTGTACACGTTGGTCGCCTATGTCGGGCGGCGGGATGGACTGTGGTTCGCGGTCGGGCTGGTCGCCGACAGCGCGCTGTCGGCCGCGGCGGGCATCGTCGCGCCGAGCGATCTCATCTTCACCGCGATGTTCTTCGCATTGTGCTGGACCCTGGCGGAATTCATCGGCGCGCGCCATGCCTACGACACCGAGGTCGCGGCGCGGCTCGCGGTCGCCGACTACGACAAGGAACGCCGCGCGCACGACGCGGTCTCGTCCGAGCGCACCCGCATCGCACGCGAACTGCACGACGTGGTCGCCCACGCGGTCAGCGTGATCATCGTGCAGGCCGACGGCGCGCGCTACGCGCTGCGCCGCGACCCCGACGCCGCCGAACAAGCCCTCGGCACCATCGCGGGCACCGGACGCGAGGCGCTGCGCGAACTCCGCCGGACCGTCGCGTTGCTGCGCACCGAGCACGCCCCCGACCAGTTGCCGCAACACGGCACCGCGGGCCTGGCGAAGGTGGTCGAGATGATGCGCGGCACCGGCCTCGCCGTCGAACTCGAATTGACCGGCGAACTCGACGACGTCGCCCCCGAGGTCAGCCTCGGCGTGCACCGCATCGTGCAGGAATCCCTCACCAACACCCTGCGTCACGCGGGTCCGCACCCGAAGGCGTGGGTCCAGGTCCGCCGCCGCGACACCGACGTCACCATCGACATCACCGACACCGGCGGCGTCCCGCTCGACGAGCCCGCCGTTCGGATCAAGGGCGGCGGCATGGGCCTGGTCGGCATGCGCGAACGCATCGCCGTGCTCGGCGGCACGCTGGAAACCGGCCGCCACGCCGACGGGTCCTGGCGAGTCCGCGCCAGCATTCCGCTCGAACCCGGCTTCCCGGAGTAGTCGGCCCGACGGGTTGGCACGTTAGATTGGGGGCGTGCCGATCACCGTTCTCGTTGTGGATGACCAGGAACTCATGCGTATGGGGCTGAAGATGGTGCTCGGTGCGCACCCGGACATCGAGGTGATCGGCGAGGCCGCGAATGGGGCGGCCGCGGTCAGCCGGGCGGCGGAAATGCGGCCCGATGTGGTGTTGATGGACGTGCGGATGCCCGTGGTGGACGGGGTGACCGCGACCGCGCGGATCGTCGAGGCCGGGCACGGCTGCCGGGTACTGGTGATGACCACCTTCGATCTCGACGAGCACGCGCTCGGTGCGTTGCGCGCCGGAGCCAGCGGCTTCCTGTTGAAGGACACCCCGCCGGAGGACCTGATCTCCGCCATTCGCAGCGTCGCCGCGGGTGATGCGGTGGTCTCGCCGAAGGTGACCAAGCGCCTGCTGGACCGGCTCATCGCCGAGGATCCGGCGCGCATGCGCGATCCGGGCGTGCTCGACGTGCTCACCGCGCGCGAACGCGAGGTGCTGGAGCAGATCGCCGCGGGTCGCTCGAATGCCGAAATCGCCGAGCAGCTCTTCCTTTCCGAGGCCACGGTGAAGACCCACGTCGGTCGTGTGCTGACGAAACTCGGTCTGCGCGACCGGGTTCAGGCCGTTGTGCTGGCCTACGAGACCGGGCTGGTCCGCCCCGGCGGCTGACGGACCGAAGAGAGCGGGCTGCACCCCGCCCGGTGCGGCCTTGTCCGTTTGCTGGATTGACTTTTGTGCATACTGACCTGGGGTTTTTTCATACCAGCGCTGAGCGAACTTGTTCGTAACGAACATGTTCGTTACGATGAAGCCATGCCAACAGAGCCACACGGCCCGCGAAGCCGCCGGGAGCGCCCGGCAAAACCCGCGCTGACCCGGCCCGGCATCATCGAGACAGCTGTCCGGCTGATGCGAGCCGAAGGTCTGGAGCGGGTCACCATGCGGCGTCTCGCGGCCGAATTGGATACCGGGCCGGCATCGCTGTACGTGTACGTCCGCAACACCGCGGAACTGCACGCGGCGGTGCTCGACGACATGCTCGCCGCAGTCGACCTCGCACCCGTCAACGCCTCGGGTGACTGGCAGAGCCGGCTCGTGCGAGTGCTCACGTCGTACACGATGGTGGTGTACGACAACCCCGGCCTCGCGCAATCCGCACTCGTCGCCCGCCCGTCCGGTCCGGGTTACCTGAATCTCCTCGAAGCGATCCTCGCGCTGCTGAGCGAGGGTGGGGTCCCCGACGACCGCGCGGCCTGGTTATGCGACGTCCTGTTGCTGTTCGCCACCGCGAACGCCGCCGAACATGCCACCCGAGATCGCGATACCGCGGAGCGGGATACCGACGCACTCGTCGCGGCCGTTCGCAACGCCTCGACCGAAACCCACCCCCGGATCGCCACTTTGGGCGACGACCTGTTGTCCGGTCCAGGCTCCGACCGCCTCGACTGGGGCTTCCATCTGCTGATCAACGGCGCCGTGCACACACCGCGCCCCACCGGACCGAACCGTTAGGAGAACGCCATGTCAGAACACCATCCCATCGCCGTGATCGGCGCGGGACTCAGCGGCCTCGTGCTTGCCCGCATCCTGCACACGCACGGAATACCAACGGCCATCTACGAACTCGACGCCTCGCCGGCCACCCGCAATCAAGGCGGCATGCTCGACATACACGTGGAATCGGGTCAAGCCGCACTGCGCGCTGCGGGCCTGTTCGAGGAGTTCCGCGCGCTCGTCCACCCGGGTGGCGAGGAAATGCACATCATCGACAAGCACGGCAACGTCCGTCTGCAAGCAGCGGGCGAGGACGGCGATCGACCCGAGGTCGACCGCAACGACCTGCGCGGTCTCCTGCTGAACTCGTTGCCCGACAACGTCATTCGCTGGAGCGCCAAGGTTACCGAGGCGCGCCCCCTCGGCGACGGCAGGCACGAGGTGATCCTCGCCGACGGCACCACCTTCACCACCGACCTGCTGATCGGCGCGGACGGTGCCTGGTCCAAGATCAGGCCGCTGCTGTCCGCGGCCACCCCGGCCTACTCCGGCGTCTCCTTCGTCGAATGCGACCTGCCCGACGCCACCACCCGGAACCCGGCCGCGGCCGAATTGGTCGGCGGCGGAATGATGTTCGCCCTGGGCGACGGCAAAGGCATGCTCGCCCACCGGGAAACCGACGGTTCCGTGCACACCTACGTCGCCTTCACCGCACCGGCGGACTGGCTGAGCGGCATCGATTTCACCGACACTCCGGCGGCGAAAGCGGATGTTCTGCAACACTTCCCGGATTGGGACGAACGCCTTCGCGCCTTGGTCACCGATGCCGAAGCTCCGCTCGTCCCTCGCCCGATCAACGCACTGCCGATCGGCCACCGCTGGGACCGCGTCCCCGGCGTGACCCTGCTCGGTGACGCCGCCCACCTCATGTCCCCGTTCGCGGGCGAAGGCGCCAACCTTGCCATGCGCGACGGCGCCGAACTCGCCGCCGCCCTCATCGCCCACCCCGACACCGAGCAAGCCCTGCACGCTTATGAACAAGCACTCTTCCCGCGCAGCGCGGAACTCGCCACCGAATCCGCCGACAACCAAGCCCTGATGTTCGGCCAGGACGCGCTGGAGAAGCTGCTCGTCCAGATGAGTTCTTACGGCGAATCGGTCGCCTGACGCGGATCTCAGCGGGCTCTCAGGCGGAATCGGGAGAAAATTCGCGGCGCCGGACGTTGCAACAGGTAGATCGTCCGAAAGGATCGCCATGCCCGCCCTAGTATTCGTCCTCTACGTGATCACCGAGATCATCGCACTGGTCGCCGTCAGCCAGTGGGTCGGTGTGTTGCCCGCCATCCTGCTGCTGATCGCCGGATCCGCCGCGGGCATGCTGCTGATCGGTTCGCAGGGCCGGCGCGTGTTCGAGCAATTCCGGCGGGCCGGGCGCGGCGAGATCCCGCCGGGCACCGCGGTCGCCGACGGCGCGCTGGTCGCCGCGGGCGGGTTCCTGATGTTCGTGCCCGGCCTGGTCACTTCGCTGGTCGGGCTGCTGCTGCTGTTGCCGCCGACCAGGATGCTGGTGCGTCCGGTGGTCACCGCGTTCGCCGCGCGCCGGTTCGCCAAGCTGGCCGCCGCGGTGCCGTATCGCGGTGTGGTGATCGACGGCGACGACGTGGTCGACGGGGTCGTGGTGCAGCAGTGGTACGACGACGGCCAAGGCAACGCGCACCGCGCGATTACCAAGGCATAGTTTCGCCATTACCAACGGGTAGTAAAGGCGCGCGGGCGCGCTAGGGATCCACGCGGATCAGGGCTATGGTGGCGCGATGGCCACCGAGCAACTCACCATCACGGTGAGCGAGGAGCTAGCCGCAGCGGTCAAGAAAGCCGCGGCTGCTGCCGGACAGTCGATTTCTGGGTTCACCGCGGCGGCGCTGCGGCTGGAGCTAATCGCCGTCGAAGCAGGTTGCCGGTCCGGCTCGCACCTAGGGCCGTCCCGGTTCGCCGAGGTGATGACGGTGCTGGCGTGCCCCGAGGACACGGCCCCGCATCCCGTATTGAACGGCTGACCTGAAAGCCTAAATCCGGGATACGGCAGACTGGTATCTCGTGAGTGAGCGCAGCGAGCGAGCCATAGATACAGCGTGCGTGCGCACGACGGAGCCGAGCGTCAGCGAGGCGCAGTTGTGAGTACCCAGTTGCTGATCGGCGGTCGTTTCTACAGTTCCAGTTCACCCGACGCGACAGCGATGGCGGTGACCGACGGGACCGTGGTGTGGCTGGGTGCCGAGCAGCCGGGACGGGCGTTGCATCCCGAGGCCGAGATCATCGATTTGGACGGTGCGTTCGTGGCGCCGGGCTTTGTCGATCCGCACGTGCACGTCACCGCCGTGGGACTGAACCTCACCGGACTCGACCTGTCCGTTGCTCGGTCGCTCGAACATTGCCTGACGTTGCTGAGCGACTTCGCCGCGGCCCGTCCCGCGGGAGCCATCCTCGGTGACGGCTGGGACGAGACCGCCTGGCCCGAAGGCCGCCCGCCCACCACCGCGGAGATCGACAAGGCCGCGGGCGCCAGGCACGTGTACCTGGCCAGGGTGGACGCGCATTCGGCCGTCGTGTCCTCGGCCCTGCTCGACACCCTGCCTCAGGTGAGCGCCGCCGACGGATTCACCCGTGGCGAACCGGTCCGCGCGACCGCCCACCACCTTGTCCGAACCGCTGTGCTCGCGGAACTCGATCGGGCCCAACGGGATCGGGCCAGGACCGCCGCCCTCGACCATGCCGCCGCGCACGGCGTCGTCGCGGTGCACGAATGCGCGGGCCCGGAAATCTCGGGCCGCGCCGACGTTCGCGAACTGCTCGACTTCCGGCACGGCGTCGAGGTGCGCGCCTACTGGGGTGAAGCGGTGCGCAGCGCGGATGAGGCCCGCGCACTGATCGATGAGCTCGGCGTGCACGCGCTCGGCGGCGACCTGTTCGTCGACGGCTCCATCGGCTCGCGCACCGCCTGGCTGCGCGACCCGTACACCGACGCCCCCGGCACCGGCCGCGCCTACCTCGACGCCGACGCCATCGCCGCGCACGTCCGCGCCTGCACCGAGTCAGGCATCCAGGCCGGCTTCCACGTGATCGGCGACGCCGCCATGGACGCGATCATCACCGGATTCGACCGTGTCGTCAGCGAATTCGGCGGCCCCGCCGTCGCCGCCCGCGGCCACCGCGTCGAACATGCCGAACTCCTCGACGCCGACCAGATCGCCCGACTCGCCTCCTGGGGCGTAATCGCCAGCGTCCAACCAGGATTCGACGCCGCATGGGGCGGACCCGACGGCATGTACGCCGCCCGCCTCGGCACCGAGCGCGCCGCCACCCTGAATCCCTTCGCCGCCATGGCGTCTGCGGGCATCTCCCTGGCGATCGGCTCCGACGCCCCCGTGACCCCCCTCGACCCCTGGTCCGCCATCCGCGCCGCCGCCAACCACCGCACCCCAGGCCATTCCCTTTCGCCGCGTGCCGCTTTCGCCGCCGCTACCCGGGGAGCCTGGCGTGCGGGCGGCGTCCGCGACGGCATCGCGGGCACCCTGGTCCCCGGCGCTCCCGCCTCCTACGCCGTATGGGACGCCGACCAGCTCGTTGTCGCCGCGGCCGCCGACACCGTCCAGCGCTGGTCCACCGACCCGAGGTCCCGCGTCCCCGGATTGCCCCCGCTGGCGCCGGATTCCCCCCTGCCGAACTGCCTGCGCACCGTGCACCGCGGAGTCACCATCTATGAAGCGTGAAGATGCTGCCCCGACAAAGCGTCGGGTCAGGCTGCGCGGCCATCTGATTCGCCGAGTTCAGCGGCTCGGCACGACATCGCGGCAGCGGGGAATCGCGGCATTCGCCGTATCGCATGGGAAGGCGACCACTCGTGGTGCGTGAACGACTGTCGGCTGTATCGACTCGCTACCCCGTGCTGTGGCGAGCGGTGGCGGCGATCGTGGCCGGGCTGTTGTTGTTCGGTAGTTTCCCGCCGCGGCCGTGGTGGTTCCTCGCGCCGCTCGGCATTACGGTCCTGGCGTTGGTCGTGCGGGGGAGCGGTCGGCTGCGCGCGGGGTTCGGGTACGGATTCCTGGCCGGGCTCGCGTTTTTCGTTCCCCTGTTGCCGTGGACCGGAATCTACGTCGGACCGCTGCCGTGGCTGGCGTTGTCCACGGTGTGCGCGGTGTATATCGGCTTGTTCGGGCTGATGGCGCGGCTGGTGGGACGACTGCCCGGGTGGCCGCTGTGGGTGGCCTTGGCCTGGGCGACCGCGGAGTGGGTGCGGTCCAGTTTTCCGTTCGGTGGATTTCCGTGGGGCCGTTTGGCATTCGGGCAGGCCGACGGATGGTTCCTGTCGCTGGCCTCGATCGGCGGCGCACCGCTGGTCAGCTTTGCGGTGGCGCTCACCGGAACTGGGGCTGCGGCATTGATTCTGGCCGCGCTGTCGACGCGCGCGGGTCAGTCCGCGACCGGCTCGGTCGGTGTTCGCGAGGAAAACGAAGACTCGATTGAAGACGGCGGCGCAGAGGTCGAAGAACCCGCAGCTGAGAGAGCGGCCAGCGCACCCGCGGATCAGCATCGAGCCACCCGAATCGCATTGGTCACCGCCGCAGTGACTTTGGTCCTCATGCCGATCGCGGGCCTGATCCTCGGCGCCACCCTGCCCGACCCGGATCAAGGCGATCGCACCATCACCGTCGCCGCTATCCAGGGCAGCGTGCCGCGCCTCGGCCTCGACTTCAACTCGCAACGTCGTGCGGTATTGGACAACCACGTCCGCCGCACCAAGGAACTCGCCCGCGCGGTCGAGGCGGGTCAGGCGAAGAAGCCGGATGTGGTGATCTGGCCGGAGAATTCGTCCGACATCGACCCGCTGCGCAATGCCGACGCCGCCGCGCTGATCACCGAGGCGTCCGAGCAGATCGGCGCGCCGATCCTGGTCGGCGCGGTGCTGGTGAACAGCGATCGCACCACCACCAACTCGGTGATCGTGTGGAACGGCGCCGCGGGCCCGGGGGAGCGGCACGACAAGAAGATCATCCAGCCGTTCGGCGAGTACTTGCCGATGCGCTCGTTCTTCCGGCTGTTCTCCGAATACGCCGATCGCGCCGGATATTTCGTGCCGGGCCACGGCGACGGCGTGGTACATGCCGACGGCATCCCGATCGGCGTCGCGACCTGCTACGAGGTCGCCTTCGACCGCGCCTTCGAGGACGCGATGCGCGCGGGCGCCCAGCTGCTCACCGTGCCTACCAACAACGCCACCTTCGGCGACAGCGAGATGACCTATCAGCAGCTGGCCATGTCGCGGATCAGGGCAGTCGAGCACGGCCGCGCGCTGGTTGTCGCGGCGACCTCCGGGGTCAGCGCGATCATCGGCGCGGATGGCAGTGTGCGGCAAGAAAGTCCGCAGTTCGTGCCTGCCGCGTTGGTCGCAGACCTTCCACTACGTACCAGCAACACTGTAGCAACTCTGGTGGGACCCGCGCCCGAACGCGTTTTCGTCGCCCTGACCGTCGTCGCCATGGTGGCCGCGTTGCGTCGGGGAAGGTCCGCAGGAGGCGCAAAGAAGACCGACCGGAAGGTATTAAAGGCCGAAATCGTCGGCTGAAGGTCTCGGGGAGATAACCTGTCTCCCGGTTTCTTCTGTGGTTGCTGTGGCTGACTCGTCATGTAACGAATCGTTCGCACAAGTGCGATTGGGCGGCCGTAAGCGCTTGTCAGCGTGTAGATATCCTGGCACTTCCGCTGCGCCATCTGGGCGGTTTGTGTAGTTAGCTAAACGTTTGCTATCCAAACACGGCTGCCGCCGTTAGCGTGCGATGTGAAACAAATCCGCCACAGTGGCAATCCGGCCGATCAGACGCTCCGAATCATAGGGCGTGGATCACGTTCCACGGTCGGCCTTGCGTGCCTGCTGTGCGGCGGGATCCGGGGAGTTGCGTCAAACAGCGGCAGAACGGAGTGATTGATGAGTTCATTGGCCACGGACAGCGTCGACCAATGTTCATCGGGCGAATCTTCGGCACAACCATTCGTCTTGTCGCCGGCCCAAACGGCCCTGTGGTACGCGCAGCGGATACGTCCGGACGTGCCATTGACGATCGCCCAGTATGTGGAGATCCGCGGTGACCTGGACGTCGGCCGGCTGCTCTACGCGATCGAGCGCTTCGGCGCCGAAACCCAGGTCGGCCAGGTGCGGCTGCGGGAGATCGACGGAATCCCGCATCAGGTAGTGGATTCCACCCGTCGGCCGGGCTGGGCCCGGGTCGATCTGCGCGCGGAATCCGACCCGCACGCGGCGGCGATGCGCTGGATGCACGAGCACGCCAGCGCGCCGATCGATCTCGAACGCGACCCGCTCAGCACGAATGTGGTGCTGCGGACCGGGGATTCGGACTACATCTGGTACGCCCGTGCGCATCACATCGTGATCGACGGCTACGGCGCGATGAACGCGCTCACCCGCACCGCGGAGATCTATACCGCGCTGGACAACCAGACCGAGCCGGTGGTGTCCAGGGCGACCCCGCTGGCCGAGATCTACGCCGACGAGGTGCGCTACCGCGACACCAGCCGGTTCCGCGCCGACCGCGACTACTGGCTCGAGCAGCTGGCCGGTGCCGGCGAGCCGATGAGCCTCGGCGGTGCCACCGTCACCGCGGCCAGCCACGACGTGGGCAGGCGCACCGCCACCGCCGTGCTCGACGACCGCTGCCAGGCCGCGATGGACGCGGCGATCACCGCGTTCGGTACCGCCAACTCCGCGCTGTTCGTCGCCGCGCTCGGCGCGTACGTGCGCAAGGTGACCGGCAATCCGGACGTGGTGCTCAGCCTGCCGGTGTCCGCGCGCACCACGGTCTCGCTGCGCCGCTCGGCGGGCGTGATCTCCAACGTGGTGCCGATCCGGTTGAAGTTCACCCCCGACACCACCATCGCCGACGTGGTCAAGGCCACCGAACTGCAGATC
Organism: Nocardia sp. NPDC051052; assembly: GCF_044456045.1. Taxonomy (NCBI): domain Bacteria; kingdom Bacillati; phylum Actinomycetota; class Actinomycetes; order Mycobacteriales; family Nocardiaceae; genus Nocardia; species Nocardia sp. NPDC051052. The sequence continues at coordinate 540,656 of NZ_JBITFL010000002.1, read as the reverse complement.
ACCGGCGCACTGCGGCATCAGCGCTACCGGCACGACGACATCCGCCGCGACTGCGGCTACTCCCGCGACGCGCGCGGCTTCTTCGGCCCGATGGTCAACATCATGTTGTTCCACAACGAGCTGAAGTTCGGCACCTTGGTCGGCTCGCTGAACGTGCTGGCCACCGGGCCCGTCGAGGACCTGTCGGTCAACCTGTACAACGGCGTCGGCAATCGCATCCACGTCGACTTCGAGGCCAACCCCCGGCTGTACAGCGAGACCGAGGTGACCACCCACCACGACCGCTACCTCGATTTCCTCACCCGCTTCCTCACCGCCGCGCCGGACACCCTCGCCGAGTCGCTCACCGCGATCACCGCGGCCGAACGCGACCGGGTGCTGCACGACTGGAACGCCACCGAGACCCCGCCGCACACCGGCACTCTCGCGAGCTTGTTCGCCGAGCGCGCCGCGAGCTGCCCCGACACCGTCGCCCTCGAATTCGGCGACGAGGCCCTTGCCCTCCCGTCGCCCGACCACCACCCCTCAATGAGTCCCTTCGGGACGCTGACCTATCGCGAACTCGACGACCGCGCCAACCGGCTCGCCCGGCTGCTCATCACCCGTGGCGCGGGACCGGAGCGGTCCGTCGCCCTGTGCCTGCGCCGCAGCCTCGATCTCGTCGTCGGCATGTACGCGATCGTCAAGTCCGGCGCGGCCTACCTGCCGTTGGACCCGGAGCATCCGGCCGAGCGCATCGAACAGATCGTGCGTCAGGCGGCACCGGTCTGCGTGCTGACGGCCGAGCGCGACGAGCTCACCCTCCCCGTGGACCGCCTCGACATCGACGTCGTCGACCTGTCCGATTTCGACGGCGCCCCGATCACCGACGCGGACCGCACCGCCGCGCTGCGCCCCGCGCATCTCGCCTACGTCATCTTCACCTCCGGCTCGACCGGAAAGCCGAAGGGCGTCGGCGTCACCCACGCCGCCATCGTCAACCGGCTGCGGTGGATGCAGCACGAATATCCACTCGACCAGACCGACGCGGTCCTGCAGAAGACCCCGGCCACCTTCGACGTCTCGGTGTGGGAGTTCTTCTGGCCCTTGCAGATCGGCGCGCGACTCGTCGTCGCCGAGCACGACGGGCACCGCGACCCCGGCTACCTCGCCCGCCTGATCACCGAAAAGAAGATCACCACAGCGCATTTCGTGCCGTCCATGCTGTCGGTCTTCGTCACCGACACCGACGTGCGCGGCTGCACCGCCCTGCGTCAGGTGTTCTGCAGCGGTGAGGCGCTGCCCGCCGCGACCGTCCGCGACTTCCATGCCGCGCTGCGTTCACCCACCCCGCAGGCGCCGCCTGCTGCCACCCCCAGGCATCACCCCGCACTGCACAATCTGTACGGCCCGACCGAGGCCGCGGTCGATGTCACCTACTGGCCGTGCACCGCCGATCCGGCGAGCGTGCCGATCGGCTCGCCGGTCTGGAATACCCAGACCTACGTGCTGGATTCGCGCCTGCGACCGGTCCCCCCCGGCGTGGTGGGCGAGCTGTATCTGGCCGGCGTGCAGCTGGCCCGCGGGTACCTCGGCCAGCCCAGGCTCACCGCCGATCGCTTCGTGGCCAACCCGTTCACCCCCGGTGTCCGGATGTACCGCACCGGTGACCTGGCCCGCTGGCAGCTCTCGACCGGCCGCCCCGGCGTCCTGGAATACATGGGCCGCAGCGACTTCCAGGTCAAGATCCGCGGCCTGCGCATCGAACTCGGCGAGATCGAGGCGGCGCTGCTGTCCGACGACCGGGTGGCCAGGGCGGTCTGCGTGGCACACGCAGGCCGCAACGGCGACGAACTGGTCGCCTACGTCGTCGCGGCGCTCGACGCCGAGGAGTACCGGCCCGCGGTGCCGAGCAGCAGTCCGCCGCATCCGGTGTCCCGGATCGACACGGCCGCCCTGCTCACCGCCCTGCGTCGCACGCTGCCCGGCTACATGGTGCCGTCCGCGGTGCTGGAACTCGACGAGCTGCCACTCAGCGCCAACGGCAAGATCGACCGCAAGGCGCTGCCCGCGCCCGCGCTGGGTGCCCGCCCGGCCAGCCGATCGACCGCCGAGCCGCGCACCGAGGTGGAGCGCGTGCTCGCGGGCATCTTCGCCGAGGTGCTCGGCACCGACGACATCGGCGTCGAGGACAGCTTCTTCGACCTCGGCGGCAACTCGCTGATCGCCGCCCGCGCGGTGGCCAGGATCAATGCCGCGCTCGGCACCGGGCTGACCATCCGCGACCTGTTCGAGGCGTCCACCATCGCCGCGCTCACTCAGTGCTTCGCCACCCACACCACCGACGTCGCCTCGCCGAAACTCGTTGCGGGCGAACGGCCGGAGCGGATTCCGCTGTCGCTCGCCCAGCAGCGGCTGTGGATTCTGAACCGGTTCGCCGAACACGCCGCGGCCTACAACATGCCGCTGGCGGTCCGGATCGAGGGCCCGCTCGACGTCGAGGCCCTGCGCGCCGGACTGGTCGACGTGATCGAACGACACGAGAGCCTGCGCACCACGTTCCCGGAGTCGGCGGACGGCCCATGCCAGCTGATCCACCCGGCCGCCGAGATCCCGCTCACCCTCGACCCGATCGACGCCACCGGCGCCGACGTCGCGGCGCTGGCCACCGAATTCGCCGGATACGGCTTCGATCTGCGCATCCAGGCCCCGGTGCGGGTCGCGCTCTACACCACCGGGCCCGACAGCTGGGTGTTCCTCCTTGTGCTGCACCACATCTGCGGCGACGGCTGGTCGATCGCGCCGCTGGCCAGGGATCTGATGGCCGCGGTGTCGGCAAGGACCGAAGGTGGCGCCCCGCAGTGGACGCCGCTGCCCGTGCAGTACGCCGATTTCGCGCTGTGGCAGCGCGAACTGCTCGGCAACGAATCCGATCCGGCGAGCGCGCTGAGTGGGCAACTGACACACTGGCGTTCGGCACTGGCCGGGCTGCCGGACCAACTCGACCTGCCGCTCGACCGCCCGCGCCCGCTGCGCCGGTCCACCATCGGCGGCCGGGTCGAATTCACCATCGCGCCCGAAATCCGCCGCGCCGCAGGCGAACTGGCGGCCACCCGGGGCGTGAGCATGTTCATGGTGCTGCATGCCGCGCTGGCTACCTTGCTCTCGCGGCTGTGCGCGAGCACCGACATCGCCATCGGCACGCCGATCGCGGGACGCTCCGATCCGGCGCTGGACGAGCTGGTCGGCATGTTCGTCAACACGCTGGTGCTGCGCACCGAGGTCGACCCCGCCGCAGGCTTCGACCGCATGCTCGACGTGGTGCGCGAGACCGACCTCAACGCCTTCGCCAACGCCGACGTGCCGTTCGAGCGGCTGGTCGAGGTGGTCAACCCGGAACGCTCGGCCGCCAGGCACCCACTGTTCCAGGTGATGCTGTCCTACGACCGCGCCCCGGATCTGCGCGTGCGGCTGTCCGGCGTGCGGGCCGAGGTGCTGCCGATCGTCTCCGACATCGCCAAGTTCGACCTGCAGCTTGTGGTGCACGACGACATCTCCGACGGGCCGTTGACCGCCGAATTCGGCTACGCCACCGATATTTTCGACGCCGCGACGGTCGAGTCGTTCGCCCGCCGCTTCGTCGCCGTGCTCAACGCGGTGGTCGCCGCGCCGAGCATGCCGATCGGTGATTTGACCATCCTGGACCGCCGCGAACTCGCCAATCTGGTGCCGATCGCGGGCTCACCCGCCGAGCCGTTCAGTACCTTGGCGCGGCTGCTCACCGACACCGCCGAACGGCTGCCCGACGCGGTCGCGGTGCGTTACCTCGGCATCGACACCACCTACCGCGAGCTCGACGAGACGTCGAACAAGCTGGCCCGCGCGCTGATCGAGCACGGCGCCGGCCCCGAGGTGGTCGTCGCGATCGCACTGCCGCGCGGGCTGGACGCCATTACCGCCGTGTGGGCCGTCGCGAAAACCGGTGCGGCCTATGTGCCGATCGATCCGGGATACCCGGGTGAGCGGATCGCGCACATGATCGGCGACTCCGGCGCGCTCGTCGGCCTGACCGACGCCGAATGCCTTGCGGCCATGCCGGAATGGCCCGCGCCGCGCGGCAAGCACCGCAAGAACTATGTCGACTGGCTGGTGCTCGGCTCCGACGAGCTGGCCGCCGAATCCGTGGACTACTCAACAGATCCCATCACCGACGCCGACCGGCACCATCCGCTGTGCACGGTGCATCCGGCCTACCTCATCTACACCTCCGGCTCGACCGGCACCCCGAAGGCCGTGATCATCACGCACGCGGGGTTGGCTTCCCTCGCGAACGAGCAGACGCACCTGTTCGGCGTCTCGGATTCGGCACGGACGCTGCACTTCTCGTCGCCGAGCTTCGACGCGTCGGTGCTCGAACTGCTGCTCGGGTTCGCGGCGGGCGCGACCATCGTGGTGGCGCCCGCGGGTCTGTACGGCGGCACCGAGCTCGCCGCGTTCCTGCGCGACGAACGGGTCACCCATGCCTTCGTCACCCCCGCCGCGCTGGCCACCGTGCCGACCGAGGGGCTCGACCAGCTCGAGGCGGTGATCGTCGGCGGTGAGGCCTGCTCGGAGGAGCTCGTCGAAACCTGGTCGGTCGAGCACCGCATGCACAACATGTACGGGCCGTCCGAGGCGACCGTCGCGGCCACCGCGACCGGCCCGATGGTGCCGGGGCGGCCGGTGCCGCTCGGCAGGCCGATTCGCGGCATGCGATTGTTCGTGCTGGACGGACGGCTGCACCCGGTGCCGCCGGGGACGCCGGGCGAGCTGTACCTGTCCGGACCCGGTCTGGCGCGCGGCTATCACGGCCGTTACGGCCTTACCGCGCAACGGTTCCCGGCCAACCCGCACGGCAGGCGCGGCGAGCGCATGTACCGCACCGGCGATCTGGTGGTCGTCGAATCGACCGGAGGACCGCAGTCGGCGGAGCCTGGGCGGGTAGGTACCGGCCAGTTGCGCTTCCTCGGCCGGGCCGACGATCAGATCAAGATCCGCGGGTTCCGCATAGAGCTGCGCGAGATCGACCACGTGCTGCGCGGCCACCCCGGGGTGAGTTTCGCGCTCACCGTGGTGCACACCGACGAGCAGGGCCAGCCGCGGCTCGCGTCGTATGTCACGGCGGACGGGCCGGTGGCGGCCGCGGAGCTCGTCGAGACCGCGCGTCAGCAGCTGCCCGGATACATGGTGCCCGCGTCGGTGATCGTGCTGGACGAACTGCCGGTCACCCCGGCGGGCAAGCTGGATCGAAAGGCGTTCCCGGAACCCGTTTTCGCCGCCGTCGGTTCCTCGCGCGCGCCGAGCACCGACCTGGAGTTGCGGGTCGCTGGCGTGTTCGGCGACATTCTCGGGCGCCCGGTTTCCGGAGCCGAGGACAGCTTCTTCGACGTCGGCGGCAACTCGCTGCTGGCCACCAGGCTCGCCGCGGCACTGCACGCGGAGTTCGGCGTCGACCTGCCGGTGCGGGTGATCTTCGAGGCGCCCACCGTCGCGGGTGTCGCCGAGCGGCTGACGGAAGCGCCCCGGACGCAGCGGTTGGCGCTGGCTGTGCAGACCACGCGTCCGGGACGCATTCCATTGTCGCTGCCGCAGCAGCGACTGTGGTTCCTCAATCGATTTTCTCCCGAATCGAGCGCATATAACATCGCTTTCGTTATCCGAATCTCGGGCGATTTGGATGTGGCGGCCTTGCGCGCGGCGCTCACCGACGTCGTCGAGCGGCACGAGGTGTTGCGGACGGTTTTCCCGGAGGACAACAACGGCGCACAGCAGTCGGTGCTGCCGACCTCGCGTGCGCTGCCGACGGTCGATCCGATCGACGTCGACGACGCGGGCGCCGCGGCGGCCCTGCGCACCCTCGCGCACACCGGTTTCGATCTGGTCCGCGACACACCGCTGCGAACGACGTTGCTGCGCACCGGTTCCGAGCGCTACCTGCTCGGCATCGTGGTGCATCACATCGCCGCCGACGGCTGGTCGCTCGGCCCGCTGACCAGGGACCTGGCCGCCGCGTATGTGGCACGGCACGAGGGCGCCACGCCCGCGTGGGCGCCACTTCCGGTGCAGTACGCGAACTTCGGGCTGTGGCAGCGCGCCTGCCTCGGCGACGAGAACGACCGGGACAGCCTCGCGGGCAACCAGTTGGCATACTGGCGGACCGCGCTCGCCGACCTGCCCGACGAGCTGCCGCTGCCCTACGACCGGCCGCGGCCCGCGGCACCCACACAGCGGGCGGGTGCGGTGAAGTTCACCGTGCCCGAGCCGGTTCAGCGGGCCCTCGCCGACCTGGGCAAGGAACAGGGCGTCAGCATGTTCATGGTGCTGCGCTCGGCGCTGGCCGTGCTGCTGCGCGCGGTGACCGGCGGTCGCGACATCGTGATCGGCACCCCGGTCGCGGGTCGCACCGACACCAAGCTCGACGAGCTGGTCGGCATGTTCGTCAACACGCTGGTGCTGCGTTCCGACGTCGATCCCGACCGCACCTTCGCGGGGCTGCTGCGCGCCGATCGGGACACCGAGCTGGCCGCGATGGCGCACGCGGACATACCGTTCGAGCGCATCGTGGAGGAACTTGGTCGCGACGCACGCGCGTCCGGCGGTAGCTTCGCGAACTCCGCGACGCGCGGGCGGCATCCGCTGTTCCAGGTGGCGTTGAGCGTGCAGGACGGGCCCGTCCCGGTGCTGGAGTTGCCGGGTCTTGCGTTGCGTGCCGAGGAACTCGACATCGCGCTGGCCAAGTTCGACCTGGAGCTGCGGGTCGCCCACATCGGCTGTGACGCCGGACCGGGCGAACCCGGGCAGGCCTTCGAATTCGTCTACGCCGCTGAGCTTTTCGACGAGTCGACGATCCACACGCTGGCCGACCGGTTCCTGCGGGTGCTCGCCGCGGTCACCGCCGATCCGCGAGTCCTGGTGCGCGACATCGACGCTCGCACCGAGCGGGAGCGGCGGCTGTTCGCGCCGGCCACCGGCGGGGCGACGATGCCGCAGTGCACGTTGTCCGCGTACTTCACCGCCACCGCGCACATGCACCCGCAGCGCACCGCCCTGCAGTCGGGCAGCACCACGCTGACCTATGCCGAGGTGGATCGCCGCTCGAATCGGCTGGCACGCGCGCTGCTCGCCCGGGACATCGGGATCGGGGACCGGGTCGCGCTCGGGCTCACCCGATCGATCGAGTCCATCGTCACCCAGCTCGCCGTCGTCAAGTCCGGCGCCGCGTTCGTGCCGGTCGACCCGAACTACCCGGCCGACCGGATCCGGCACATGCTCACCGACGCGGGCTGCTGGGTCGGCGTCACCGTCGCCGAGCATGCCGACCGGCTGCACGCGGTCGACGGTCCGGCGACCGAATGGCTGCTGCTGGACGATCCCGGCTTCGTGACCGAACTGGACGGCTACGACGACGCACTGGTCGACGACCTCGACCGGCTGTGCACCATCGAGCCGTCCGATCTCGCGTACCTGATCTACACCTCCGGCTCCACCGGAAAACCCAAGGGCGTCGCGGTCACCCACGCCGGACTGTCCAACTTCGCCGACGAGTTGCGCGATCGCATGCGGGTCGACCGCGACTCGCGCACGCTGCACTTCTCTTCGCCGAGCTTCGACGCGGCGATGCTGGACCTGCTGCTCGCGGTGGGCTCCGGTGCGGCCATGGTGATCTGCCCGCCGGAGGTCTACGGCGGCGACGAGCTCGCGGCATTGCTGGAACGCGAGCGGATCACACACACCTTCATGACCCCGGCCGCGTTGTCCACCATCGATCACCAACGCTGGCCGCTGCCGCACCTGCGGTCGCTGATGGTCGGCGGCGAGGCGTGCGGGCCGGATCTGGTGGCCCGCTGGGCGCCGGGACGGGCCATGTTCAACGGGTACGGGCCCACCGAGACGACCGTCGTCGCGTCCATCGCGACGCTCACCGCCGACCGGCCGGTCACCATCGGCACGCTGGTCCGCGGCGCGCGGGCGCTGGTGCTGGACGAACGGCTGCGTCCGGTGCCGATCGGCGTGCCCGGCGATCTGTATCTCGGCGGGTACGGCGTGGCACGCGGGTACTTCGACCGATTCGGGCTCACCGCACAGCGTTTCGTGGCCGATCCGTGCGGCCCGGCCGGCGCGCGGCTCTACCGCACCGGCGATGTGGTGCGCTGGAACGGCGCGGGCGAGCTCTGCTACCTCGGCCGCAGCGACCATCAGGTGAAGGTGCGTGGCTTCCGCATCGAGCTCGGCGAGATCACCGCCGCGCTCGGCGATCACCCCGGCGTGCGGTTCGCGCACACCGAGGTTCGCCAGATCGCGGGCGCGGATCGGATCGTCTCCTTTGTGCAGGCCGCCGACGAGCACGCGGGTGTGGATGTGGAGGCGGTGCGCGCCCATCTGGGCGCGCAGTTGCCGACGCACATGGTGCCGACGAGTATCACTGTGCTGGAACACATTCCGTTGACGCCGGTGGGCAAGCTGGATACCACCGCGCTGCCCGAGCCGCAGCTCGTCGCCGACGTCGCGGCGCGTGCGCCGGAGACCGAATCGGAGCTGCTGGTCGCCAGGGTGATGGCGGAGCTGGTCGGCGTCGACGCGGTGCGCGCCGACGACAGTTTCTTCGAGATCGGCGGAAATTCGCTGCTGGCAACCCAACTCGTCGCCAGGCTCGCGGCGGCGACGAACATCCGGCTGGAAGTGCGCGCCGTGTTCGCCGCGCCGCGGGTGGCCGCGCTTGCCGCACTGCTCGACTCGGGCCCGGCGGGCTCGGACGCGCGTCCGGCGTTGACGCGACGGCACCGTCCCGACCGGATTCCGCTGTCGGCCGCGCAGCGTCGGCTGTGGTTCCTCAACCGGTTCAACGGATCCGGCGAAGCGGCCGACCAGACGGCGGGCGCCTACAACGTGCCGGTCGTGCTGCGGATGAACGGCAGGCTCGACGTCGACGCGCTGGTCATGGCTCTGCACGCGGTGCAGGCTAGGCACGAGACCCTGCGAACGGTGTTCCCCGAGACCAATGGTGAACCGGCGCAGCAGGTCCTCGATCTGGCCGCCGCCGCGCTCACGCTGTTCGTCGCGACGGTCACCCCGGCGGAGGTCGACGACGCGGTACGGCGTTTCGCCGCACCGGGATTCGACCTCGCGGGCATGGTGCCGATCCGGGCCGCGCTGATCTCGGTCTCACCCGACGGCGACACCGGCGTGCAGAACCCGGCCGAGGTATCCGACGAGCACGTGCTGGTGCTGGTGGTGCACCACATCGCCATGGACGGCTGGTCGCTCGAGCCGATGGCGCTCGACGTGGCCACCGCCTACCGGGCGGCCTGTGCGGGACAGACGCCGCAGTGGACCGACCTCACCGTCCAGTACGCGGATTACACACTGTGGCAACAGGACACGCTCGGTGCCGAGAACGATCCCGACTCGGTGCTGAGCAGGCAGCTGGCCTACTGGCGGCGCACCCTCGACGGCAGTCCCGAGCTGCTCACCGTGCCCGCCGACCGGCGGCGTCCGCCGGTGCCGTCCAACCGGGGCGGGCTGGTCGAATGCACGGTCGACGCGTTCACCCATCGCGAACTGCGCACGGTCGCGACCAGCAACAACGTCAGCATGTTCATGGTGCTGCACGCCGCGCTCGCGGTGCTGCTGCATCGGATGAGCGCGACCGACGACATCACCGTCGGTACGCCCATCGCCGGACGCGGCCACCCCGCGCTGGACCGGCTGATCGGCATGTTCGTCAACACCCTGGTGTTGCGCACCAGGATCGATCCGGATGCCAGGTTCACTGACCTGCTGCACACCGTCCGCGACACCGACCTCGACGCGTTCGCGCATGCCGACGTGCCGTTCGAGCGGCTGGTCGAGGTGCTGAATCCGGCACGGTCGCAAGCGCATCACCCGATGTTCCAGGTGATGCTCTCGGTGCAGAACCAGCCGGTGCGCGGGCTGCACCTGCCCGAGCTGCGGATCGAGGCGGCCGACGTCGACACCGGCATCGCCAAGTTCGATCTGCAGTTCACCCTCACCGAATCGCAGACGCCGGAACGGGATCCGGCGGGCATCACGCTGTCGGTGAACTACGCGAGCGATCTGTTCGACGAGCAGACCGCGTTGCGGCTGGGCAAGCGGCTGGTCCGGCTGCTCGCCGCAGTCGCCGCGAATCCGACTACGGCCGTGGGTGATCTGGAGCTGCTCGATCCGGCCGAATGGTCCGGGCTCGCGCCGGTTCGCGGTGCGGAGGCGGACCGGCCGGTCACCTTCCCCGAGGTGTTCGAGGCGGCGGCGAATGTCGATCGCAAGGCGGTCGCGTTGCGCGCGGAGGACACGCAGGTCAGCTACGACGCGCTCGACCGGTGGACGAACCGGTTGGCGCGGGTGCTGATCCGGCGCGGGGTCGGACCGGAAACACTGGTGGCGCTGGGTATTCCACGGTCGGTCGAATCGGTGGCCACCGTGCTCGCGGTGGCCAAGGCCGGTGCCGCGTTCGTGCCCGTCGACCCGCTGTATCCGGCCCACCGGATCGCGCACATGCTGTCGGATTCCGGTGCGGCGCTGGGCATCACGCTCGCCGACTATCGAGACGAGTTGCCCGGCGGTGTGGAGTGGATCGTGCTGGACGACGCGCACTTCCGCGGGCTCGTGCTGGACGCGTCCGATGCGCCGATCACCGCCGCGGAGCGTACCGCGCCGCTGCGGATGGACAACCCGGCGTACGTGATCTATACGTCCGGCTCGACCGGCACGCCGAAGGGTGTGGTGGTCACGCACGGCGGTCTGTCCAACTTCGCCGCCGAGACCGCGCAGCGATTCGACGTCCGGCCCGGTTGCCGCGTACTGCATTTCGCCACACCGAGCTTCGACGCGGCGATGCTCGACCTGCTGCTCGCCCTCGGCGGCGCGGCCACCCTGGTGATCACGCCGCCCGGCGTGGTCGGCGGGGAAGACCTGGCCAGGGTGTTCATCGACGAGGCGATCACGCACGCGTTCATCACCACCTCGGCGCTCGGCACGGTCGACCCGGCCGGTGTCACCGAGCTGCGGCACGTGCTGGTCGGCGGCGAGGCGCTGCCGCCGGACCTGGTCACCCGATGGGCGCCGAACCGCAACCTGTACAACGTGTACGGGCCCACCGAGACGACCATCGTCACGGTGATCGGCCCGCCATTGCGGCCGGGCGGTCCGATCACCATCGGCGGGCCGATCCGCGGCGTCAGCGCGACCATCCTGGACATGCGCCTGCACCCGGCACCGGTGGGTGTCACCGGCGAATTGCATTTGTCCGGTGCCGCATTGGCGCGGGGCTACCTCAATCGGCCGGGTCTCACGGCGCAGCGATTCATCGCGAATCCGTATGGCAAGCCGGGGGAGCGGATGTATCGAACCGGTGATCTGGTGCGCTGGTGGTCCGGGCCGGGTTCGCTGGCGGCGGGGCGCAGCACCGGCGCGGGCCGGGAGATCGAATACGTCGGTCGCACCGATCACCAGGTCAAGATCCGTGGCTTCCGTATCGAACTCGGCGAGATCGACGCGGCGCTGGCGCGGCACGGTGCGGTGGAGTTCGCCACCACCATCGGGTATCGCACGCCTGCGGGGACGACCGCGTTGGTGTCATACGTGAAGGCGCGCAACGGGGTGTCCGCGGCCGAGCTCGCCGATCACGTGGCCGAGCTGGTGCCGAATTACATGGTGCCGCAATCGATCATGATGCTGGATGAGGTGCCACTCAGCCCGGTCGGCAAGCTGGATCGAAAAGCGTTGCCGGAACCGGTGTTCAGCGCAGCCCTGGGCTATCGCGCGCCGTCCACGCCGTCGGAAGCGGCGCTCTGCGCGGCCTTCGCCACGGTGCTCGGCATGGAATCGGTGGGCGCCGACGACGGATTCTTCGAACTCGGCGGCAACTCGCTGCTGGCCACGAAAGTTGTCGCGCAGGTGCGGGCCAACGGTCTCGACCTGCCGGTGCAGTTGATGTTCGGCGAGGCGACCCCGGCGGCCATCGCCGCCCGCCTCGACGGCTCGGGCGCCGGCATCGCGGCGGCGTTGGGGCCGGTGCTGCCGATCCGGCCGAATGGTGCTGGGGCACCGCTGTTCTGCATTCATCCCGCGATCGGGCTGGCCTGGTGCTACTCGGGGCTGCTCGCGCATCTCGCGCCGGACCGTCCGGTGTACGGGTTGCAGGCACCGCACGTCGCGGGCGAGGACGGCTTCGCCTCGATCGCCGAGGCCGCCGGACAGTATGTGGCGCACATCAAGTCGATCCAGCCGACCGGGCCTTACCACCTGCTCGGCTGGTCGCTCGGCGGCCTGATCGCGCACGAGGTGGCGGTGCGGCTGCAGGAGTCCGGCGACGAGGTCGCGCTGCTGTCGATGATGGACAGCTACCGGCTCTCCGATGCCTGGCTCGAACACGCGATCCCGAGCGTGGCCGAGATCATCGAGGAATTCGGCAGCGACCAGCTCGACACCCTGATCGATCCGGCCATGAACCTGCGCGACGCGGCAGAGCTGCTGCGCGCGCGGCCGGGGCCGTTCGCGTCGCTCACCGTCGAGCACCTCGAACGGCTCTACGCCGGATACACCAACGGCACCCTGCTCGCGCACAGCTTCCGGCCCCGCGTCTTCGAGGGCGACCTGCTGTTCTTCACCGCCGCCGCGGACGAGATCAACCGGGCCGATCCGGAGCGCCGCGCGGCCGCATGGCAGCCGTTCGTCACCGGCGCCGTCCATGACCATGAACTGCCGTGCAGGCACTCAGCGATGACCGCGCCCGAATCGCTCGCCGCGATCGGCCCGGTGCTGCGCAGGCAGCTCGACGGTGCGCCCGCACGACCGTCGGCCAACGGGTCGCACAGACCCGAGCGGCCTGCCATCGGGATCAGGAAGAAGGAGAAGCAAAGGTGAGTGGGCGAGAAGCGCAGGGGCCCGCCGACAGACCAGCCGCGCAGGTGGAGGTAAACCAGTGAGCTTGGCAGTGGAAGTCCTCGGACTGGTCAAGAGCTACGGCAAGATCCGGGTGCTCGACAACATCGACCTGCAGATCCCGACCGGCACCGTGATGGGTCTGCTCGGGCCCAACGGTGCGGGCAAGACGACGACGGTCCGCATCGTCACCACGCTGCTCAGTCCGGACGCCGGGTCGGTCCGGGTGGCCGGGGTGGACGTGTTGCGCAATCCCGGTGCGGCACGACGGCGGATCGGGCTGTCCGGTCAATACGCCGCGGTCGACGCGAACCTGTCCGGGTTCGAGAATCTGCGAATGGTGGCCCGGCTGTACGGGATGTCGCTGCGGGAGTCCACGGCACGGGCAACCGAGCTGCTGAGCTCGTTCGGGTTGGAGCACGCGGCCGACCGCAGGGCGGGCACCTACTCCGGCGGCATGGCGCGGCGGCTCGACCTGGCCGGTGCGCTCGTCGCCCGGCCCGCGGTGGTGGTGCTGGACGAGCCGACCACCGGACTCGATCCGCGCGGCAGGCTCGACATGTGGCGCGTCATCGGCGATCTCGTCGACGACGGCACCACCGTGCTGCTCACCACCCAGTATCTGGAGGAAGCCGACCAGCTCGCGGACCGGATCACCGTCATCGACCGCGGCCGGGTGATCGCGCGCGGCTCCGCGGACGAGCTGAAGCTGTCCATCGGCGGCGACCGGCTCACCGTCACCCTCGCCGCCGGGCAGGACGTCAAACCCGCGCTGCGGGTGCTGGCCCAGGTCGGAGTCGGCGAGCCGAGCCACGAGGAGGGCACCGAGGAGGTGTCGATCGTGGTCGGCGACGGCTCGCGCACCATGGTCGAGGCGTTGCGCCGGCTCGATGACGCGGGCGTGTGCGTGGTGGACGCCGACGTCCATCGCCCCAGCCTCGACGACGTATTCCTTTCGCTCACCGGCACTGCGGCCCGTGATTCGGCCGAGCGCCAGCCAGAAACCGATGACGTACAAGAGGAGATCCTGTCGTGAGAGAGCGTAGCGAGCGAACCGAAGTCACAGCTGCCCTTGCGGGCACGACGGAACCGAGCGCCAGCGAGGTGCAGTCGTGACCTCTGTTGTCGAGATTCCGAAAATGCAAGTGGTCCAGTTCGATTCGGGTCCGCGGCTGCGGGTTTTCCGGGACAGTGCGATCGTCGCGCACCGCAATCTGCTGACCATCTTGCGGGTGCCGACGTTATTGGTGACCGCGACAATTCAGCCGTTGATGTTCGTGTTCCTGTTCGCCTACATCTTCGGGGCGTCGCTGGGCGGCGGCCAGTACCGCGAATTCCTACTCGCCGGGATCTTCACGCAGACAGTCGCTTTCAACGCGGCGTTCACCACCGTCGGGCTGGCCAGCGACCTGCAGAAGGGCATCATCGACCGGATGCGCACGCTGCCGATGTCGCGGCTCGCGGTGCTGATGGGCCGCACCCTGTCCGACCTGGTCGTCAACGTGCTCAGCCTGGCCGTCATGGTCGGCTGCGGTTACGTCGTCGGCTGGCGGATCAACGGCGGAATCGCCGACGCCGCACTCGCTTTCGGCGTCATCCTGCTCTTCGCCTTCGCCATGTCCTGGGTCGGCGCACTCACCGGCCTGGTAGCACCGAATGTCGAAGTAGCCCAAAGCGCGGGCCTGATCTGGCTGTTCCCCCTGTCCTTCATCTCCTCCGCCTTCATCCCCGGCCAAACCCTGCCCGGCCCCCTGCACACCATCGCCGAATGGAACCCCATCACCGCCGTAGCAGGCGCGGGCCGCAAACTCTTCGACAACGACGCCCCACCCACCTTCGCCCACGCCACCGGCTGGGCCGCCGACCACTGCGTCGGCTACGCCATCGGCTGCTCTCTGGCAATCCTGGCCGTCGCCGTCCCCCTCGCCCTCCTCCAGTACCGAAAAGTGGCCAGCCACTAGCCCGAACAGGCCGCCAACTGCCTCGACCGCACACCCTCTACAGAAACCCGAACCCTTTCTATGACCCGCACACCCGCTATACCTGGTGTGCGGGTCACAGAAACGGTGAGCGGCCAGGACAAGCGGTGCGGATACGGTGAGCGGCCGGGACAAGCGGTGCGAAAACGGTGAGCGGCAGGAACAAGCAGTGCGGATCGGGCACCCCGCAGCCCCAAAACGCTTACCGGACATGCTCACTCTTCCGAAGCGCTCGAGAACAGCACCACAGCCAGATGACCACGCTGGAACCCGACACCACGCACCTGACCGATAACTAAGGCCGGGGACCCCACCCGACGTGCCCAGCACTACTCCGGTCATCCCACGGATCAGTCGAAAACCCCGAGGCCAGTACACCCTCGGAGGTCTCTCGGTATACGAATCCGGATCAGTACACGCACAGATCCCCGTCAAGGTGTACCGACCCGGGCAAGTGCTGCTTAGGACTCCAAAGGTGGACAGTCCCAAGAAAGCTGAAGACCTGTCCACGTTTTCCCGTGAAGTAGTGCTGAGCACGTCGCCTGCCGTACCCGGCTTTAGTCACCGGTCAGGCGCACAACCTCGAGCCCCAGAGGTGGTCACCTGGCTGTGGTTGCGTCTCAAGCGCTTTGGACAAAAGAGGTCGGTCAGCGGCAGTTGCGTCGTCAACCAGACTGCGAACGCGCTCCTCCATCGGTACCACTGAAGATCGGCACCCTTTCTCGGGATTTGCACTCGGAATAGGGCACTAAAGGCGGTGCGGGACCTGAGTTAGGGTGCGGATTTTGGGGTTGGTGGGGCATCTTGGGGGTGCGAAAGGCCGCCTGCATCGGGGGATGTAGGCGGCCTTCGGCTGGGGCGTTTAGACGCGGCGGCGGGTTTTGAGGAGGTCGAGGCGCTCCTTGAGGAGTTCCTCGAGCTCTTCCTTGCTGCGGCGTTCCAGGAGCATGTCCCAGTGGGTGCGCGGGGGCTTGACCTTCTTGGTCTCGACGGTGGTGCCCTCGATCAGCATGCCTTCCTGACCGTTGCGGCAAAGCCACGTCGGGGGGATTTCGGCGTCGTCGGCGAACGGGACGTCGAACTCTTCCCCGTTGTCGGTGCGGTACCGGGCGATCCGACGCGGAGCCAGGTCGTGGTCGCGATCGGTCTCGTAGCTCACCGCTCCGAGCCGACTGCCCCGGAGTACGCGATCTGCCATGGTGTGCCTCTCCCTGTGTGCTCGAGTCTTGTTGCTGCGACCGTACGAGCGTGTTGGTGCTCGCTGGACCTTATGTGCAACGAACGGGCCTGCGCCGATAGTTCCCGACGGGCCACGGAACCGTTCCATTGTAGTGCCAACGGCGCGCCGACCTCGCCGCGCCCGCCGTCCGGCGGTTCTCGGGGGTCGCTGAGCGGATTCGCGCCGTCGAGCGATTAAGGTTCTGCGTCATGTCGCGCCGCTCGCTGTCCCGCTAGGGGGTGTGTTCCATCTCTGATCGTCGTCATTCTCGCCAACTGTCCTGCCTGTGGTGTGGGCGGGAAATCGTGGAGTCCGAGGCCGGGCGTCGCCGCCGGTACTGCCGCCAATCCTGCCGCCAACGCGCCTACGAAAACCGCAACAGCCTCAAAGGCACCGGCATCCCCGACGACTCCGTCGTCCTGAGCGCCCAAGAAGCCGCCGACCTAGCCGACCGCTGGTTCGCCGCCCGCTGCGCCGCCGAAGACGTCGCCACTGCCATCGAAGAAAACGCCACCCCCGAAGAACTGTCCACCCTAGGCAAAACCCTCCTCGAACTAACCCGAGAAGCCGAACGCCTCCGCTAACCCCCACCAAAAACCCTGGCAGACAACCGACTTGACGTACGAAGCGTGTTCTTGACGCACGCTGCAGCATCAGTCACGAGCACGTTTCGTACGTCAAGTGTGGGTGCTAGATGTTGGCGGGGGACGGGGTGGTTGTTGAGCGGAGGTGGGGGGTGGCGCGGGCCCGCCAGTAGATGAGGGTGAGCAGGAGGGCTACGCCTGCGGTGAGGGTGGCTAGGGCGGTGAGGGTGGTGGGGTCTGGGTGGGTGAGGGGTTGGGCGCGCATTGCTTGGGTGAAGACGATGGCGAGGAGGCCGGTGTAGGCGAGGGATAGGACGCCGATTATCGCGGCGCGGGTGCGTTCGGGGCGTAGCCAGTGGTAGCGCGGGGCCAGGCGGGAGAGGATGACGACGGCTAGCAGTAGGAACTGGATGGCGTGCAGGCCGAGGAAGTGGGGGACGCGGAGGTCGCCGCCGATGGTGCTCCAGTGGGTGATCGGCATGCCCGCGGCGGCGTCACGTGGCGATAGGTCGCGGTGGGCAGGGTCGATGACAGTGTGGCCGGCGACCAGTTCGACGACGTTGCCGTCGGCGTCACGCACTAGTTGTTTGCCGGTGAAACCCATCAGATAACCCAGCATCATGCCGACGACCGCCAGGAACAGGCCGGCGTGGATTGCCCGCGCGGTCGGCCGATCCACCAGTCGCTGCCAGGACAGGATCAGCACGATGATCAGGTTCGCCAGGAACAGCCCGGGCACCCCGGACTGGAAGACCTGCTGGCCGATCTCGTTCACCGCGTCGGTCTCGGTGTTGAAATGGCTGAAGGTGCCGCGCGCGGCCTGCACCGCGATGAAGCCGACGTCGAGGAAGCCGGTCACCGCGAACACCGTACCCAGCCACCAGGTCGCGCGACTTCCCTTGTGCGGCAACGACAGCAGCCACGCGAGCGTGAGCCCGTAGAGCGCGAACGCGAGCCCGAACTTCATCGGCTTCAGCCAGACCGACTCGCCGAGCAGCATCCGGTCTTCCACGACCATCGCGACGAGACTGACGACGACCAGCCCGGTCATCGTGAGCGTCATCCAGGTCAGCGGCCGATGCAGCCGACCGGCGGCGTCGGCGAGTCCGCCGCCGCGGCGATGCCGTGCCGAGGACCGACGATCGAGCGCGGCGGCGAAATGTGTTGGTGGCATGAACCGACGGTAGAAATCGGGCCCCGCGTAACACGTCCCGCCGCAGCGCTATTCGCGTCTAGTACCGGGGTACTGACGCATCGACGATCGCGGCCGACGACCAGATGGCGCTAGCGCCCCAGTACTGCATTCACCTCGGTGGCGCGGTCCGCTTGGAGTCCGCACTAGTTCTGCACCCCAGCCGCGGCGAACGGATCGGCCCGCCGGCGAGGACCGATCGGCCATCCTGTCCGCCGGTCCACTCGCGCCGGTGCTCAGTCCCCGCCGCGGATGGGTTCGGCGGCGGGGTCGGCATTGCCGCCCTGGCGTGACCCGGCACTCGACCCGTCGACTGATCAGACGGCGGGGAGGCTGGCGTCCGGGAACGAGTGATGTTCGTGCGACACGACCCACCGCCCGTTTTCCTTGCGCAGGCCGAGGGTGAGGCGCAGACGCCGCCCCGGATCCTTGGCGAAGTCCTCGGCGGTGCCGCACAGCAGCAGCGCGTGGGCGAAGGCGACGTCGGCGCCTGCCGTGACGTCCAGCGAGACGATCTCGAACGTCGCGCCCTGGGCCTGCCATTCGAAGAAGCCGGGCCAGGCGGCCTGGTAGGCGTCGATGCCGCGCAGGCCCTCGTCCGGCGGCGGCACATCGAACATGACGATGTCGGGTGCGTGATCGGCGAGGACGGCGGCCAGGTTGCCCGCGTGCACGGCGGCAGCCCACCGCTCGATCAGAACCCGGATCGTCTTCTCGTCGTCCGACATCAATCATTGTCCCTTCATACGGCGCCTCACCAGTACGTTCGGCATCTAGTGAGCCTGCCGAAAACACGCATGGGGCGCAATGGATTCCACATCATGTGTGATATATCCCGATGCCTTCTCGTCGGCCCGGGCTCGCGTCAGGACAGAACTCGCACGTCACGACCCGTTCGAGGGGAAGGCTGGGGGGTCAGGCGTCCACGGCGGACGGGGCGAGAGTGGAGCGCTTACGCCCGTACCCGAGGTAGACAACGACGCCGACCACCACCCACACGGCGAACCGCACCCAGGTCAACCCGTTCAACGTCGTCGCGAGCAATACGCACCCGATGAGCGCGAGCACCGGAACCACCGGCACGAACGGCGTCCGGAACGGCCGCTCCCGCTCCGGCTCGGCCCGGCGCAACACCAGCACGCCGACGCACACCACCGCGAACGCCGACAGCGCCCCGATATTCACCAGCTCCACCACGATGTCGATGGGCAGCAACCCGGCGATCGTGGCACACACCACCCCGAGCAGCAGCGTCAGCCGGACGGGGGTGGACCGCTTGCCGGTCTGCGCGAAACCGTAGGGCAGCAATCGATCCCGGCACATCGCGAAGCCCAGCCGCACCTGTGCGTAGACGATCATGAGCAGTCCCTTGGTCAGCGCGATGATCGAGGCGATCACGATGACATTGCCGATCCAGCCGATCTTCAACCCGCCGAACGCGGTGGCGATCGGCGCCCCGTTGTTCAGTGACGCGAACGGCGCGATCCCGGTGAGCACGGCACTGACCAGCGCGTAGAGCACGGTCGCGACGAGCACCGTGGCGATGATCGCGAACGGCACGTCTTTGCGCGGATTGCGCGCCTCCTCCGCTGAGGCGGCGACGACGTCGAAGCCGAGGAACGCGAAGAACGCGATCGCCGCGCCGCCGACGATGCCACCGAAACCGAAGGGCGCGAACGGAGTCCAGTTGTTCACGTCGATATGCGGCGCACCGACCGCGACCACCAGCACCAGCACGCCGATCGTCACCCCGACCAGCACCTTGGTAATCCGCGCGGTCAGCGACACCTCACCGACCAGCACCGCGACGATCACCGCGATGATCAGCACCGCGGGCAGATTCACGATCCCGCCCTCGCTGGGACCCGCCGCGATGGCCTTGGGCACGGTGATCCCGAAGATCGAATCCAGCGCCGACACCGTGGTTCCGGACCAGCCGATCGCGACCGCGGCCCCCGCGATCACGAACTCCAGCAACAGATTCCACCCGACCAGGAACGCGGGTCCCTCGCCGAGGGTGGCATAGGTATAGGTGTAGGCACTGCCGGAAACCGGCACCATCGCCGCCAGCTCGCTGTAGCAGAGCGCGACCAGCACGCACACCGTCCCGGCCAGCAGAAACGACAGCACGATCGACGGCCCGGCCTTTTCCGCCGCGGCGACCCCGGTGATGACGAAGATGCCCGCGCCGACAATCGTGCCGACCCCCATCGCCGTGAGGTCGATGCGTCCGAGTCTGCGCGCCAGCGTGGGCGCTCCGTCGGTGGTCGCGGTGTCGGGCAGGCGTCGACGCCATCGCTGGGCGGCTGGGGTGGTCATGACTCCCTTATGAGCTCGTCTAGAGATCCAGCCTAGGGGCCGGACCGATAGATCATTCTCGTTGAAGTGAGTCAGTCACCGTTAACTGGGTACAACTGGGTAACGTGCGCTGCTCGCGTTCGCACGCCCGAAACCGCAGGTAAATCGGATGCGCGAACGCGACGATCAGCTGCTGGACGATGCCGCGAAGGGCGTCGAGACCGGCGCGGTGACCGGCCGGGACGGGTGGCTCCACAGCCCCTTGCGCTCCAGAATCGGCAGCACGCCCTCGCCGAACCAGTACGCCTCCTCCAGGTGCGGATACCCGGACAGGATGAAGTGGCTGATGCCCAGCTTCGAGTATTCGATCAGCCGCTCGGCGACCTCGGCGTGCGAGCCGACCAGCGCGGTGCCCGCGCCGCCGCGCACGAGGCCGACCCCCGCCCACAGGTTGGGCGCGATCTCCAGCCGATCGGTGCTGCCACCGTGCAGCTCGGACATCCGCCGCTGCCCCTCCGATTCGCTGCGCGCCAAACTCGCCTGCACCCGCTCGACATCGGCCGGATCGATGCCCTGGAGCAGCCGATCCGCCTCCGCCCACGCCTCCTCGGAGGTGTCGCGGCTGATCACGTGGATGCGCAGCCCGTAGTCGAGGATGCGGCCCTGGTCGACGGCCAGACGCCGGATCCATTCCAGCTTCCTGCTGACCGCGAGCAACGGTTCACCCCAGGTGAGATAGGTGTCGGCGTAGCGGGCCGCGACCGGTCCGGCCGGCGCCGAGGAACCGCCGAAGAAGACGGGCGGAACCGGATCGGGCCGGTTGCTCAGCAGCGCGTCGCGGACGTGAATGTGCTCGCCCTCGAAGGTGATCGGCTCGTGCGAGTGCCACAGCTCCCGCACCACGTGCAGGAATTCGCCGGTGCGCGCGTAGCGCTGCGCCTTGTCCAGGAAGTCGCCATAGACCTGCTGCTCGTGCGGCTCGCCGCCGGTCACCACGTTCAGCAGCAGCCTGCCCTGCGAATGCCGCTGGAAGGTGCCCGCCATCTGCGCGGCAAGGGTCGGGCTGACCAGTCCCGGCCGCAGCGCGACGAGGAACTTCAGCGTCTCGGTGGTGTCGACCATCATCGCCGTGGTGAGCCACGCGTCCTCGCACCACGCGCCGGTCGGGGTGAGCACGGCCTCGAAGCCGTTGTCCTCGGCGGCCGCGCCGATCTGGTTCAGGTAGCGCAGCGTCGCGGGACGATCACCGGACATGAAGGTGCCGTGCCCGCCCGCGACCAGGCCGCGCGAATCGCCATAGGTGGGCAGGAACCAATGGAAAGACAAAGTCATGAGCCAACTCCTTAGGCCGGGGGAAACAGGTCGTTGAAGCGGGTGTCGGTGTAGTCGGAGATGGTGACCTTGCGGGGGATGAGCCCGGCGTCGGCGAACGCGTCCGCGACACCCTGTTCGGCGGCGATGGTGGCGGTGTCGAGCGGATGGTCTTGGTAGGGGCCACGTTTGACGACGGTGAGGATGACGTCGTAGGGGAGTCCGGTCAGCTCGGCGTAGGTCTTGGCCCACTGTTCGGGGTGATCGTTGACCCAGGCATGGGCCCTGGCGATGCGGGCGAGCAGGTCGCGCAGGGCGGCGGTGGTCGCCTTGTTGTCCAGTGCCTTGTCACCGGCGACGTAGAACGCGTCGCCAGGTATATAACCCTTGCCGTCCACCAGGATTCGCGCGTTCGCCTGCTGCTCCGCCTGCGCGGTGTACGGATCCCAGATGGCCCACGCGTCCACCCGGCCGGTGGTCAGCGCGGCCAGCGCGTCCGGCGGTTGTAGGTACTGCGGTTCGATCTGATCCCACTGGATGCCCGCCTTGTTCAGCACGGCGAGCAGGTGATGGTGTGCCGAACTGCCCTTGGTGACGGCGATCTTCTTGCCGCGCAAGTCTTCCGGGGTACGCAACGGCGAATCCTTGGGCACCACGATGCCCTGCCCCTCCTTGCCCGACTGGTAACCGGCGACAATCTTGATGGCCGATTTGGCCGCCGCCGCGAAGATCGGCGGGCTGTTGCCGACACCGCCGAAATCGACCGCGCCGGCGTTGATCGCCTCCAGCATCGGCGGGCCCGCTTGATACTGCGACCAGGTGATCTTGTACGGCGCCTTGTCCAGCTCGCCCGCCGCGGTGAGCAGCGCCTGCAGCCCGGTGCCCTTCTGATCACCAGCCCGCAACGTCACCTGGGACAGGTCGATCGAACCGTCGGGGCGGACCGCCGCGTCCTCGGCTTTGTCGGACCCGCAGGCTGAGCCGACCGCCACGACCAGTGCGAGAGTCGTTGCGAGCAGCAGCCTTCTGGCTTTCATTCGGTTCCTTCCGGGGCAACGCCGAGTGCGGCGAGCAGGGTTTCGCGCAAGGCGAGCAGGCGCGGATGGTCGCCGCGGCGCGGACGCGGCAGGTCGATGCGGGATTCGTGGGCGATGCGGCCGTCACCGAGCACCAGCACCCGGTCGGCCAGCCGCAGCGCCTCGTCGACGTCATGGGTGACCAGCAGGACACCGGGACGGCGGCGCTGCCACAGGTCGATGACGAGGCGGTGGATGGTGATCCGGGTCAACGCGTCGAGGGCGCTGAAGGGCTCGTCGAGCAGCAGCAGATCCGGCTCGCGGACCAGGGCGCGGGCCAGGCTGGCCCGTTGCGCTTCGCCACCGGACAGGGTGAGCGGCCAGGCATTCGCGCGCTCGCCGAGGCCGACCTCGGCCAGTGCGGCACGGGCGGCTGCCTTCGGGTCGTGGTGGCGCAGTCCGAGAAACACGTTGGCCAGCACTCGTTTCCACGGCACGAGACGAGGTTCTTGAAAGGCGACGGCGATGGTGCCCTGCGTGGTGAGCTCGCCTCGCACGCCGCGATCGAGACCCGCGAGTGCGCGCAGCAAGGTGGACTTGCCGGAGCCGCTGCGACCGAGCAACGCGACGAATTCGCCTGGCGCGATGTCGAGATCGAGTCCGTCGAGGACCCGGCGTCCGTCGAAATCGCGGGTCAGGCCGCGGACCCGGGCAACCGGTGTCTCCGCAGAAGTCGTTGTGGCCGAACGGACTTCAGCAGTAAGAATCGAAGTCGCCACGGCCGAGCCGTTTGCCGTCGTCGTTTCCGCGCGGACGTCGTCGGTCAGCTGTTCGGTGATCACTGTCCCAGGAATCCGCGTCGCCATGCCAGCGCCTTCCGCTCGATCAATCGGACGAACGCGTCGGTCAGCAGACCGAGCACGCAGTACACCAGCAGCCCGACGACGATCACGTCGGTGCGCAGGAATTCGCGGGCGTCGTTGATCAGAAACCCCAGTCCCGCATCGGCATTGACCTGTTCGGCGACGATCAAAGCCAGCCACGCGACGCCCAGCGACTGGCGCAGCCCGACCAGGGTCTGCGGCAGTGCTCCCGGCAGCACGATGTGCCCGATCAGCGCGAGCCTGCCGAGCTGCTGCACCTGAGCGAGCTCGGCCAGTTTGGCGTCCACGCCACGGATTCCGGCGAAGGTGTTGAGGTACAACGGAATCGCCGCGCCGAACGCGACAAGCACCACCTTCGGCAGCTCGCCGATGCCGAACCACAGGATGAGCAGCGGAATGAGCCCGTAGAACGGCACCGTGCGCAGCATCTGCATCGGCGGATCGACGACGTACTCGCCGACCGTGCTCGATCCGGCCAGAATGGCCAGTCCGATGCCCAGCACGGCACCGATGACGAATCCGGTCGCCGCCCGGCCGAGCGACACCGTGATCGCCTCCTGCAACGTGCCGTCTCGCAGCAGTTCCCCGGTGGTCCGCACAATCGTTACCGGCGAGGCCAGCAGTCGTTCCGGCAGCACGCCGCTGACGCTGGCCAGCTGCCACGCCAGCACGATGACCAGCGGGCTGACCGCCCGCAACCAGGTCTTGCGCGGCCGCCACCGAGCCGCCGACCGAACCCGAATCGGTGTCGGCTCCAAGACAATTGATGACACGCGACACCTCGGGTAGGGGACAAGATCTCCGGCGCGCCGCTGAGCGCCCCGCAGTCATCCATGCTGTGCGCGCGGCGCCGCGGAGTCACCGGTTGAAACCAGCGAGGTTTTAATTGGCGCCGTCGCGAGCGTGTTTTCAGCTACCGCTACTAGACGTAACCTCAAATAACACGTAATCTCGACCGGAAACCTCGGACGCAGATGATCGAGGCGTGACCAGACGAAACGAGTTCCTCAATGACGCGGCATGTCGACGTACTGATCATCGGCGCCGGCCTCTCCGGTATCGGCATGGCCTGCCATCTCACCCGTGAGCACACCGGTCGCAGCTACGCCATCCTCGAGCGCCGCACGGCGATCGGCGGCACCTGGGACCTGTTCCGGTACCCGGGCATCCGTTCCGACTCGGACATGTTCACCTTCGGCTACGGCTTCCGCCCCTGGACCGGCACCAAGGTGCTCGCCGACGGCCCGCACATTCGCCAGTACGTCGAGGACACGGCCGTCGAGTACGGCGTCAAGGAACACATTCACTTCGGCCGTAAGGTCACCACCGCCCGCTGGTCCGGTGCGACGGGCATCTGGACCGTCGAGGCACTCGACGAGCAGACCCGCGCCACCGAGACCTTCACCAGCAACTTCCTCGTCGGCTGCACCGGCTACTACGACTACGACAACGGCTACCGGCCGGAATTCCCCGGCGAGGCGGACTTCGGCGGGCAGATCGTGCACCCGCAGCACTGGCCCGAGGATCTCGACTACCGCGGCAAGCGGGTCGTCGTGATCGGCAGCGGCGCCACCGCGATCACCCTGATCCCCGCGATGAGCGAGGACGCCGCGCACGTCACCATGCTGCAGCGCTCGCCGACCTACATCACCGCGCTGCCCGCCGACGACCCGGTCGCCGTCGGCATGAAGATGGCGCGGGTGCCGGCCAAGGCGGCTTATCGCGTCGGGCGCGCCCGTAATATCGCGTTGCAGCGCGCCAGTTTTCAGCTGTCCCGCACCAATCCCGGCGCGTCCCGCAAGGTGCTGCTCAGCGCGGTGCGGATGTGGCTCGGCCCGAACATCGACATGCGCCACTTCACGCCGTCCTACAACCCGTGGGACCAGCGGCTGTGCGTGGTGCCCAACGGTGATCTGTTCAAGGTGCTGCGCAGCGGCAAGGCGTCCATCGTCACCGACCGCATCGAGTCCTTCACCGAGACCGGCATTCGCCTCGCCGCGGGCGAGGAACTGCCCGCCGACATCGTGATCAGCGCGACCGGCCTGCGGGTGCAGATGCTCGGCGGCGCCACCCTGGAACTGGACGGCGAGCCGGTCGTTACCCGCGACCGGGTCGTCTACAAGGGCGCGATGCTCGATGGCGTCCCCAACGCGATGATGATCCTCGGCTACACCAACGCCTCGTGGACGCTCAAGGCCGACCTTGCCGCCGAGTACTTCTGCCGCGTGCTCAACCACATGAAGTCGCACGGCTTCACGAAAGTGGTTGCGGTGGCCGAAGAAGGCGACCGTTCCACCGACTCGGTCATGGGCGGCGCCCTCACCTCCGGCTACATCGCGCGCGGCGACGCGGTGATGCCCCGGCAGGGCACGCGCGGCCCCTGGCAGGTCATCAACAACTACTTCCGTGACCGCAAGATGCTGCGCAAGGGCCCGATCGAGGACGGCGTGCTCACCTTCACCCGCGCCGAGGACGACGCCAAGGACCGTCCGCTGGCGGCCGTCCGCACCGCCTGACTATCGCACGCTCAGGTAGTGGCTGAGCTGAGTGGCGGCGTTGAGCATGGCGAGGCCTTGCACGGTGAGCTTTCGCTGCCAATCGGCCAGGGTGGCGGCCAATGCGTCTGTGCCGCCCGCTGTTCGGATCTGCTGGATCACGGTTCGGATGGGGTCCAGCGGGTAGCCGCCGCGGCGAAGCAGATCGGCGAGGTGGGCGTCGCGGATATCGCTCGCGTCGTAGCGGCGATAGCCGGTGGCCGGGTCTCGCGCCGGGGCGAGGATTCCCGCGTTCTCCCAGTTGCGCAGGGTCGCCGGGGTTACCCGGAGTTGGTGTGCCAGTTCGCCGATGGTGCGGGTTTCTCCGGATGTGACTGCGGCGGTGTCGGATTCGCTGGTCAGGTGCGCTACGGCTTTCCGTACGGCATCGAGAGTGTCTCTGTCGCGCAGTAATTGGCTGTGGCCGCGATCGATGGTCACCAGCACGCCTTCGACCCCGTCATGATGGAGTGCGTTCATGATCTGACCGCTGGCCGCGTGCCCGTAGGCTGGGATGAGCGCGAGGTAAGTGCGCAGCGCGGCCGCGTGCACCTCGGTGTAGATCCGGTAGCCGCTCGGTGTGCGCTCGGCGGGCGGGATGCACCCGTCCTGCTCGTAATTGCGGATGGCTTGGGTTGAGAGGCCGTGCTCGCGGGCTAGGTCGGCTGGTCGCAAGGTGATCACCGGTTTGAGACTTTACCGGATGGCTGAGCGGTCAGAACGCGCAAAAGTCTCAACCGTTCTTTCAACGATACGATTTAGACACATGAGCCAGAACATTCGAGACTTCGTTCCTACCCCCTGTGACCTGGTAGCGCTCGGCGAGCCGACCCATCAGGAACCGGCCTGCCAACTGGTCCGCAACCAACTGTTCGCGCAACTGGTCGACCTCGGCTTCCGGTCGATCGCCCTCGAGACCGACCGCGTGGCAGCGCTCACCGTCGATGACTTCGTCCGAGCGGGCATCGGCACCCTGGACGCCGCGATGAGCGCGGGCTTTACCCACAACTTCGGAAACCTGGACGGCAACAGGCAACTGGTGAGCTGGCTGCGTGAATACAACCAGCATCGACCGCCGGACGAGCGAATCGCCTTCTACGGCTTCGACACTCAGACCGAGAACACCAGCGCTCCCAGCCCACGCCGCTACCTCGAATACGCCAGGGGCTACCTGGGACTCGACCTCGACCTGGTGAGTCTCCTCGGCGATGACGAACTGTGGAGTCGAGAGGAAGCCATCCTGGACGCGACCAAGTCGATCGGTGCCACGGCGGAGGCCCAGCGGCTGCGGGTAGTCGCCAACGACATGCTCATCGCGCTAGAGGCACGCGCGCCGGAACTGTCCGCGACCACTTCGCACGCCGAGTGGCGCAGGGCCAGAACGTATCTCACCGCCGGGATCGGTCTGCTCCGATACCACAGGCAAGCGGCCCGACAGCTCGAACTCGAGGCCCGGATATCCCTGCTGTCGTCCACCCGGGATGCGCTCATGGCGCAGAACCTCATCGATATCCGCGCGATCGAGGCAGGTCGAGGCGCGACGCTGGTCCACGCGCACAATCTGCACCTGCGGCGACACCCCGGCACCATGCGCGTGGCGGGCATGGTGCTCGACTGGGTCGGCGTCGGCGCCATCATCGGGGCGCTATGGGGGGAGCAGTACACCTTCATTGCGGGCACCTTGGGCCGCAGCGACGGTCTGGGGATTCCGGAGCCCGAACCGGGCACGTACGAGGGTCTACTGCAAAGCCGCATCGGCACTTGGGGTTTGGCCGCTGCCGCCACCGTCGCCACCAGTCGAACGCGCGCTGCCACCCCGCCGGAGAGGGGCTACTTCCCGCTCGATCAGGCAACCCTCGACACCGCCGACGCGGTCCTGCACATCGGCGACGCCGCAGCCGTCGCACCGGCTAGCCGGACTGCGGGTTGACCTGAAGCCCGTCGACGATGAGGTCGAGGATGCGGGCGGCCCGCTCGGCACCACCGTTGTCGGGATTGATCCGCCACAGCACGCTCAGCTGGAGCAGCACATCCTCGGGGTCGAGCTCGGGCTTGAGCGCGCCCGCCGCGATGCCGCGTTCGAGGAGCAGGGCGATCGCCTCGACGAACGGCCGGTAGTACTCGTCGTCGAGGCCGCCGTTGGTCGCCGCGTGAATGACCTCGGCGACACCGTATTTCAGCTGTCCGTAGCGAGCGACCTCGTCGAACCATAGTCGCAGCGCGGCCAGCGGTGGCTGCGCGGCGAGCAGCGTCGGTGCCAGGTCGATGAGTTCCTGGATGTCGTGGCGATAGAGCGCGACGATGAGCGATTCCCGGTTCGGGAAGTGCCGGTACAGCGTGCCGATGCCGACGCCGGCCTGCTTGGCGATCGCCGTCAGCGACGTGCCACCGGATGCGGTGAACGCGTCCCTGGCGGCGACGAGGACCCGTTCACGATTCGTTCGGGCATCAGCTCTGGCCTGCTTCGGCGTGTCCACCAATGTCGGCGCTCCATCCATACACACTGTGCCCGTACACATACTTTTGCTAAACGGAGGGCCCTCCGGTACGCTCGCAGCCATTAACGGAGGGGCCTCCGTTTCATTCTCGCACAGGCGTTCCGAACACATTGGAGGACGACGATGGGTGAGTTGGTTCTGGTAACCGGGGGGAGTGGCTATGTCGCCGGATGGTGCGTGGTAGAGCTGCTCGAACGAGGCTACGACGTGCGCACCACCGTGCGCGGCAGCGATAAGGAGGCGGCGGTCATCGCGGCCGTGTCCACCGCGGTCGACCCGGCCGGGCGGCTGAGTTTCGCGGTGGCCGACCTCACCGCCGACGACGGCTGGGACGCCGCGATGAAGGACGTCGACTATGTGCTGCACGTCGCCTCGCCGCTCGGCCGCAACTCCGACGACCCGGACGCGCTGATCGACGCGGCCCGCGGCGGCGCGCTGCGGGTGCTGCGCGCGGCCACCGCCGCCGGGGTGAAACGCGTGGTGCTCACCTCCGCGGCGAATGCCGCGAGCCCCGCGTCCTACGCGACCGACGGCATCACCGACGAGACGTTGTGGACCGATCCCGACGATCCCACGCTCATCCCGTACCGCCGGTCGAAGACCCTCGCCGAGCGCGCGGCCTGGGACTTCATGGCTGACTACGACGGACCCACCCAGCTCACCACCATCCTGCCCGGGGCGGTCTTCGGACCCATCCTCACCACGGGCACCACCGGATCGGTCGACATCGTCGCCCGCATGGTCTCCGGCAAACTGCCCGGCGTCCCGCGTATCGGACTCGAAATCGTCGACGTCCGCGACCTCGCCGACATCCACATCAAGGCCATGACCGAACCCGCCGCCGCGGGCGAACGTTTCCTCGCCACCGGCGAATTCATGTGGATGCGCGACATGGCCCGCACCCTGCACGACGGCCTCGGCGCGCGCGGCAAGCAGGTCTCGACCCGTCAGCTGCCCGACTTCGCGGTCAAGCTCGCCGCCCGCCTCAGCGACGCGTCGCTCGGCGAAGTCATCCCCGCCCTCGGCCGCCGCAACCGGCACAGCACCGACAAGGCCAAGCGCCTCCTCGGCTGGGAACCCCGCCCCGCGAACCGGGCGGTCCTCGACTGCGCCAACAGTCTTATCGAGCACGACGCAGCCTGATCACCGCCTCGCTCACCTCGTAGCCGCCCGCTACCTGACATCGCCTGCAGTGTTGACAGTTTCGGGCGGCTCGCGTGGAGCGTTGATGCGTTGATACCGGCTGCGTAGATCGACCGGGGTGCTCAGATGATTGATCGCAGTACATCCGGTGTGGCCGACGTTCATCCCGGAATTGTCGGTACCGCCAGCACTCCGGCCGGGCGCTCTCTCGTGATTCGACTCAGCCAGGTCCAGTTCGGCGAGCAATTCGCATGCGGGAGACTGGCGGCATGCGCGTGGTGGTGGTCAACCGGGGTGAGGTGGCGGTTCGAGTTTTGCGGGCCGCACGGGAGCGTGGGTACGCGACGTTGGCGGTGTATACCGCCGAGGAGCGCGACGCTCTGCATGTTCGGTTGGCGGATGACGCGGTGCAATTGCCCGGCGTAGGAGCCGCTGCCTATCTGGATGTGCGTGCCGTGGTGGCGGCGGCCCGTAAGGCCGGCCCGGCTGCGGTGGTGCATCCGGGATGCGGATTCCTCAGTGAGAGTGCCGATCTCGCTTCCGCCTGTGCGGCGGCCGAGCTTGTTTTCGTGGGTCCGGCGCCGGAGGTGTTGCGGACGTTCGGTGACAAGGTGGCCGCACGGGCGGCGGCGGAGCGGGCCGGGGTGCCGGTGTTGGCGGCGACGTCGGCGGGTGTGGGGGTCGGCGAGATGGCCGCGCTGCTTGCCGCGCATCCGGCGGGGGTCATGGTGAAGGCCGCGGCAGGGGGCGGCGGGCGTGGGATGCGCGAGGTGCGGGAGTTGGCATCGCTGGGGGAGGCGTATGAGCGGTGCCAGGCGGAGGCGTTGGCGGGTTTCGGGGATGACGCGGTCTACGCGGAAGCGCTGGTGGCCGACGCACGGCATATCGAGGTGCAGGTGGTTGCGGACGGCGTGCGTGCCGTTGCCCTCGGAGACCGGGATTGCAGTGTGCAGCGGCGGCATCAGAAGCTGATCGAGGTGGCGCCCGCGCCGAATCTAGCTGCGGCACTGCGGGAACGGCTGCATGGTGACGCGGTGCGCCTCGCCGAATCGGTGGGTTGTCGCGGGGTGATCACCGTCGAATTCCTCGTGCGGGGTGATGATGCGTGGTTCCTCGAGGTGAACCCGCGACTGCAGGTCGAGCACACCGTCACCGAGGAGGTGATGGGAGTGGACCTCGTGGCGATCCAGCTGGATCTGGCGCGAGGATGTGCCCTCGCGGACCTCGAATTACCCGGTGGTGCGCCGCGCGGCTACGCCGTACAGGCCCGGGTGAATGCCGAAATCGTCACCGCGGGTGGTGATGTGCTGCCCAGCACCGGCACCATGACACAGTTCGCCGCGCCGACCGGCGTCGGTGTGCGTGTCGACACGGCCGCCTATGCCGGTATGCGGCAAGGGGCACAGTTCGATTCGCTGCTGGCCAAGGTGATCGCCCGCGGTCCGTCGTATTCGGCCGCGCTGCGCCGTTGTTCGGACGCGTTGGCCGAGACCGTGGTGGTCGGCGTCGATACGAACGCGGCACTGTTGCGGGCGGTACTCGATCAGCTGTCCGACGGAGTCACGGTATCGACCGAGTGGTTCGAACGGAACCTGCACGAACTCATCGCTCGGGCAAGCGATTACGCGCCCGCACCGCACGTCGAGCCGACCGCCGCCGCCGAGGACGTTGTCCTGCAAGACGACGAACAGACCCTGCGCTCACCCATGGGCGGCACCGTGGTCAGCCTGGTCGAACCCGGCACCGTCGTCGCGGCCGGTGCCGAGGTCGCCGTCCTGGAAGCCATGAAGATGCAGCACGTGCTGCGCGCCGAACAGTCGCTGCGCATCCGGCGGCACGTGGCGGCGCCGGGCACGACAGTGGATCCGCATGCGCCGCTGCTGATCTGGACCGAGGCCGAGCACGATGGGACCGTCCCGGATATCGCGGCGATCGACCTCGACGCGGTCCGCCCCGATCTCGCCGAAGTACGCGAACGCCACCGCGTCGGCCTCGACGAGGGCCGCCCCGCCGCCGTCGCCAAACGGCACCGGCTCGGCAGGCGCACCGCCCGCGAGAACATCACCGACCTCGTCGATGACGGCAGCTTCGTCGAATACGGCGCACTGGCGGTCGCCGCCCAGCGACTGCGCCGCAGTCCGGAAGACCTGATCGCGAACACCCCCGCCGACGGCCTGATCGGGGGCGTCGCCACCATCAACGCGGACCGCTTCGGCGCCGACCGCACCAAGGTGGTCGTCATGTCCTACGACTACACCGTTTTGGCGGGCACCCAGGGCTACCGCGGTCACGCCAAGACCGACCGCATGCTGGAAATGGCTGGCACCCAACGCCTTCCGGTGGTCTTCTGGACCGAGGGCGGCGGCGGCCGTCCCGGCGATACCGACACCGGCGGCATCTCGGGCCTCGACTTCACCACCTTCCACACCATGGGCGCGCTGTCCGGCCGAGTTCCGTTGATCGGCCTCGTTTCCGGCCGCTGCTTCGCGGGGAACGCCGCCCTGCTCGGCATGTGCGACGTCGTGATCGCCACCCCCGACGCGAACATCGGCATGGGCGGTCCCGCCATGATCGAAGGCGGCGGACTCGGCGTCTACGCCCCCGAGGACATCGGCCCGATCGAGGTGCAGCGCCGCAACGGCGTCGTGCACCTCGTCGCCGCCGACGAAGCCGAGGCGGTGCGCATCGCCAAGCGTTACCTCGCCTATTTCCAAGGACCGGTGGATGATTGGATCGCACCGGACCCGCGCATTGCCCGCCATGTGATCCCGGAGAACCGGCTGCACGCCTTCGACATCCGCGCCGCGATCGACGCCGTCGCCGACCTCGATTCCGTCCTCGAATTACGCCCCGACTGGGCTGCCGGCATCGTCACCGCGCTGATCCGCGTCGAGGGCCACCCCTACGGCCTCATCGCCAACAACTGTCAGCACCTCGGCGGGGCCATCGACGCCCCCGCCGCCGACAAGCTCAGCGCCTTCCTGCGCCTGTGCGGGGCACACGACCTCCCGATCGTCTCCCTCTGCGACACACCGGGTTTCATGGTCGGCCCGGACGCCGAAAAAGAGGCCACCGTCACCAGATTCAGCCGCCTCTTCATCGATGCGGCCGCCCTGTCCGTCCCTTGGGGCACCGTCATCCTGCGCAAGGGCTACGGCCTCGGCGCCCAAGCCATGGCCGCCGGCTCGTTCCTCGCGCCCCGCTTCGTCATCGCCTGGCCCACCGGCGAAATCGGCGGTATGGGCCTGGAAGGTGCTGTGCGCCTTGGCTTCGCGAAGGAACTCGCCGCCATCGAAGACCCCACCAAACGCCAGGAAGCCTTCGACAACCTCGTCAGCATCGCCTACGCCAGCGGCAAAGCCCTCACCGCCGCCACCCTTTTGGAACTCGATCACGTCATCGACCCCGCCGACACCCGCCGCTGGATCCGCACCCTCCGCTGATCCGCCGCGCACCGCGCACGTTCTGTCGCCGCGCGCACGATTCCGCGCGCGAGCCGTTGCGCGGGAAGCCGATTCGTGCGCAGCACGCGATGTCGTGTGCGCCGCTGACGGGGCTGTTGTGGGCGCATGGCTTGGTTTGCCGCGCACAGATTGTGCGCCCGCGCGCGAGATTGCTGGCAGATTCGTGCGCGGGGCGAGAGATTGTGCACGGCAACGCTATCCGAGCGCGGTCTCCAGGGCGTCGACGAGGTTGCGGGCGCGTAGGTCTACGGCGCCTTCGATGATGTAGTTCGTGACGTAGGCGAAGGCGACGCCTCGGCCCGGATCGGCGTAACCCAGTGATCCGCCGCGTCCGGGGTGGCCGAACGAATTCGGGCCGCCGAGGGTGAGATCGGCGATGGGCAGCATGAAGCCGGTGGCGTAGCGGTCCGGCAGCATGATGACTCGGTCGATGCCGCTGGTTTGTTCGCGGAGGGCGGCATCGAGGGTCGCCGGGCTGAGTAACCGGTTGCCGTCGACCTCGCCGACCAGCGACGCGTACAGCCGGGCCAGCCCGCGGGCGGTGCCGATGCCGTTGCTGGCGGGTATTTCCGCGGCGTGCACCGCGGGGGAGTTGAAGTCGATGTCGGGCGGGTCGGTGATCTGGAAGGCCCGGTTCGCCAGCGACTCCGGATCGCGCATCGCCGCCACCATCGGCCGGAGCTGCTCGGGGATCAGCTCGTCGGGCACCGAATCCAGATCCGGCTTCGGTGCGAACACCAACCGGCTGACCCGATCCCGTTGGGCGGCAGGCAAACCGATGAAGAAGTCGATGCCGTACGGCCCGGCGATCTCCTCGGCCAGGAACTGCCCGACGGTACGTCCGGTGATGCGCCGGATCACCTCACTGACCAGCCAGCCGAAGGTGCGCCCGTGGTAGCCGTGATCGGTGCCCGGCGTCCAGTTCGGTGTCTGCGCGGCCAGCGCGTCGACCATCGGCGTCCACGCCAGCGCGTCGGCCAGCGGCACCGGCTTGTCGATCGCCGCCAGCCCGGCCTGATGGGTCAGCAGCCAGCGCACCGGAATCTCGGCTTTGCCCGCCGCCGCGAACTCCGGCCAATACTGCGCGACCGGCGCGTCGAGGTCGAGCTGACCGCGCTGGACCAGTAGGTGTGTCGCCGCGGCAACCACCCCTTTGGTCGCCGAATAGACCAGCTGAAGGGTGTCGCGCTCCCACACCCGTCCGCTGTCGGGGTCGGCGAGCCCACCCCACAGATCCACCACCGGCCGCCCGTCGAGGTACACGCACACGGCCGCCCCGATATCGCCCTGGTCAGCGAAATTCGCGGCGAATGCCGCCCGGACCGCCTCGAACCCGGGCGCCACCGTTCCGTCAATGCTCATGCGGCCAAGCATGGCACGCGCCCGGCAGGCCTGCCGGTGACCTGGTCGCCGTCAGCGGATCGGCCTGCTTCGAGATTCTTTCGGCCCGGATGTCCGAGAATGGTCAGCGGCTCCGACGTTCCTGACGAGCGGCGCCACCGCGGTGCCGACTACTAGAGGAGTTGCCGTGAAATACATGATCCTGAGCTACGGCTCGCAGCAGGACTACGACGGCTTGGCGGGCAAAGAAACCGGCAAGCCCGCCTGGACGGCCGCGGAGGTGGCGGCGATGGTCCAGTTCATGACCGACTTCAATACCGGGCTCGAGGAGTCCGGCGAGCTGGTGGAGACCCGCGGGCTGGCCGACCCGGTGCACACCCGCCGGATCGGCGGCAAGGACGGCGCCTTCGTCACCGACGGACCGTACGCGGAGACCCAGGAGGTGCTCGCGGGCTACTGGATCGTCGAATGCGAAAGCTTCGACCGCGCCACCGAGATCGCGGCCCACCTGGGCAAGTGCCCGGCGCCGGCGCACATCGCCGACACGGCCTACGCGGATGTGCGGCCGATCGCCGAGGCGCCGCCCGAGTTCGGCTGACATGTCGGCTGATCGGTTGGCGGACCTGCTGCGCTCGTCGGCGCCGCAGGTCCTCGCCGCGCTGGTGCGCCGCTACGGCCATTTCGATTCCGCCGAGGACGCGGTGCAGGAAGCACTGCTCGCCGCGGCGACGCAATGGCCGGTGCACGGCGTTCCCGATAATCCGCGCGCCTGGCTGATCACGGTCGCGTCCCGCCGACTGACCGATCTGCTGCGCAGCGAGCAGGCTCGCAAGCAGCGCGAGGAGACGGTCGCCCGGTGGGCGCTGCCGGAGGATTGGCTGACCCCGGCCGCCGATCGGCAGCCATCGGATTCCGACGACACCTTGATCCTGCTGTTCCTGTGCTGCCACCCGACGCTCTCGCCACCGTCGCAGGTCGCGCTCACCTTGCGCGCGGTCGGCGGCCTGACCACCGCGGAGATCGCCCGCGCCTTCCTGGTCCCCGAGCCGACGATGACCAAGCGCATCGGCCGGGCCAAGAAGACGGTCAAGGACAGCGGCGTGCCCTTCGCGCCCCCGCGCCTCGGCGACCGCGACGCGCGCCTCGCCGCGGTGCTGCACGTGCTCTACCTGATCTTCACCGAGGGCTATGCCGCCACCGCTGGTGCGCGCCTGCATCGCGTTGAATTGTCCACGGAGGCAATCAGGCTCACCCGCCTGGTGCATCGGCTGCTGCCCGGCGACGCGGAGGTGGCCGGTCTGCTCGCGCTGCTTTTGCTCACCGACGCCCGCCGCGAGGCGCGCACCGGACCCAGCGGTGAACTCGTCCCGATGCAAGAGCAGGACCGCGGCCGCTGGCACGCCGGGTTCATCGCCGAGGGCATCGCGCTCCTTACCGCGTCCCTGCCGCGCGGTGTCCCCGGGCCGTATCAACTCCAGGCCGCGATCGCCGCCCTGCACGACGAGGCGCCGAGCTACCCGGACACCGACTGGCCGCAGATCATGCTGCTCTACGAACGCCTGCTCGCCCTCGTCGACAACCCGATGATCGCGCTGAACCACGCCGTCGCGGTCGCCATGGCCCGCGGCCCGCAGGCGGGCCTGAAACTGGTCGACGACCTCGAAGCCGACGCCCGCATCGCCGACGACCACCGCCTGCACGCCGTCCGCGCTCACCTACTGGAGACCACGGGCGACATCGCGGCCGCCCGCACCGCGTATCTCCTTGCCGCACAAAAGACTATGAGCCTCCCGCAACAGCGCTACTTGAACACCCGTGCCGCCCGCCTCGGTGATCTACCGACCTCGGGATGAACCTGTCGGTGCCGACCGGAATACTCGACCGTTGTCGCACCACGAACCGTCACCAGGAGGATTCCGCATGCCCAGCGAGCTCGAAGACCTGCCCTACGCGCGCCATCTCGCGGCACTGGAGGGCGACCTCGAGCCGGAAGGCGACTACGACTGCGTGCACCTGGACGGCGGCGAGCTCGACGAGGTCGACGTGCGGAACGCCCGCTTCAGCGAGTCCGCCTTCACCTCGATGGCCTTCACCAGGGGCAGCATGCGGCACACCAGATTCGCCGACGTCTGGCTGCGTAACGTCCGCTGGATCGGCACTGAACTCGCCGACACCGGCTGGATCGACAGCGAAGTCATCGCGGGCGCCATGTCCGGCGTCGACCTGGCGGGCTCCCGCCTGCGCCGGGTGCGTTTCGAGGGCTGCAAGTTCGACTCCGTCAACTTCCGCACCGCACAGCTACGCGACGTCACCTTCGTCGAATGTGTCTTGCGCGACTGCGATTTCGGCGACGCCACGCTTACCGACGTGACCTTCCCCGGCTCGATCCTGGAAAGCATGGTGCTGAACCGGGTCAAGCTGACCAAGGTCGACCTGCGCGGCGCCCGTGCCCTCGACATCACCGACGGCCTGGACTCCCTCCGTGGCGCGACCATCGACAACGGCCAATTGATGGAGCTGGCACCGGCTTTCGCCCGCCACCTCGGCATCGTGGTCCGAAACTCCTGATTACACAGCAGGTTCGACCGGAGTGCGGGTTATCCGCCTGAACCGATGCGGGCGATCGTCGCGGCCACGCCGTCGAGCACGACCTCCAGTCCGAAGTCGAAATCGTCCTGGGCGGGGTCGGGGGTCGGCGGTGGTGGGGCCGATTCGAACAGGCCGGAGTTGAAGAGTGCGGCCGCGTCGGGGAAGCGTTCCGGATCGACCAGGCGGGCCATCTGCCGGGCGTAGTGGCGATTGGTCTCGGATTCGTCGAGACCGGTTGCGCGCCTGCCCTGTTCGAGTTGCTGGGCGAGCAGGTCGGCCTGGCGGACGTAGCCGCTGACGACCATCACCACGCCGACCTTCGCACCGATATCGAGACCGGCGGGTCGCAGGGCGCGCAGGCCCGCGTCCATCCAGCCGATGGTGCCGGGCCCGCTGGGTGGGCCCGCGATCGGCAATTGGGTCAGCCAGGGGCGCTGCCGGTGCACGGACCAGAGGCTGACGGCCCACGCACGCAGTGCTGAGCGCCAATCCTGCACCGGCGCAGGGAAGGCCGGGGGCGGGCCGATGGCGGCGTCGCTCATGAGGACGAGTAGCTCTTCCTTGGATCCGATGTGGCGGTAGAGCGACATCGGTGTGACGCCGAGGTTTTCGGCGATCTTCGGCAAGGTGGCGCCCGGCAATCCGGCGCGGTCGGCCAGTTGCACGGCGGTACGGACGACCAGTTCGACGTCGAGCCCGGCCGGGCGGCCGAGTCGCTGACCGACGGGCAGGCGCCAGAGGCGGACCAGCTCGTTCGGTGGGGTGTCGTCGACCATCGTGCGTTCGCCTCCTCAGCGCTTGTGCTCGAACGGCCGGAACATTAGCATGCGGCTTATAGTATAAGAGATATACTAAAGAGGAAAGAGCCTGGTCGCCGCGCAACGAGGCGGCAGGCCGGCGAAAGTGAGAATCCATGGACGGCCTGGCTGACGGTCAGTGCCGTGTCCACCTGCCTCGAGGTCGGCGCGACCATCGCCGCCCCCGACCCGATCGATCCGACCATCGCCGTCACCGGGACCTACCTGCTCTACGGCTCGCTGTCGAAGCTGCTGATCGCCTTGTTCCTGACCGCCTTCGGCGTCGCGATCGCGGGCACCGCCCTGCTCCCGCGTTGGACCAGGTGGACCGCTTTCGCCTTGGCCGCAATCCATCTGGCCTTCGTGCCCTCGATGTTCTGCGGAAACGACCCCGCGAACTTCTACGCGGCCAACGGCTGGGGCACGACGGCGACAACGGGTGGGCTGACCATTCTTTGGCTGCTCGCAGTCAGCGTTGCCCTCCTACGCGCACCGACCGAATCATCGCCACGCTGAATGAAATGCTGCTGCGCGCACCCTGACCAGTTTGTCGTTTTGCCCCACTGACCGGCCCGGCATTGATAGATTTCGCCAAGCCGTCTGGCACGGTGAATTCGATGAGGGAATGCGAGTACATGTTCGACCGGAATTTTCGCCGTAGCACTTCCAGTGTTCGCGTGCTGATCACGATCGCCGAGGAACGCGGAATGTCCAGCGCGGACTGCCTATCCGGCACCATGTTGTCGCCGAACGATATCGAGTGCACCGCTACTCAGGAACTACTGGCCGTGCGTAATCTGCTCGAACGCTGCGGCGCCGAGCCAGGTCTCGGCGCGGAAGCGGGTAGCAGCGCCGATATTCCGCTGTCCGGCCCATGGGGGCTCGCGCTGCTCAGCAGCCGCACCATGGGCGACGCGGTCGATGTCATGGTGCGCTATCTCGATCGCTTCTCGGTGTCCGGGCGACTCGCGGTCGAGGAATCCGGCGGTGTGACTCGGGTGCGGTTCGACGCTGCCGAATGCCCGCCGGACCTGCGCGTTTTTCTTGCCGAGCGAATCCTCGCCGGTATCAAGACAATCGGTAGCGCGGTGTTCGAATCCGGAATTCCGGCTACCCGGGTCGAATTCCGGCACCCGGCTCCCGCGAGCATCGCCAGGTATCGCGAGATATACGGGGTGGAGCCCCTTTTCGGCACCGAGACCGATGCGGTGTCATTCGACGATCGCTTCCTCGACCTTCCGGTGCCGACAATCGACGAACGGGCGCGCGGCGCCTGCGTGCAGTTCTGCCGGGACCTGCTGGATAGGCATCGCACCCGCTCCGGCGTCGCGGGCGCGGTCCGCGATCTGCTCGTCCGTACCCCCGGCACCATTCCCGATCAGATCGCGGTCGCCAACGAGTTGTTCATGAGCCCGCGCACCCTGTCGCGGCGGCTCAACGAGGAGGACACCTCCTTCCGCGGCTTGCTCGACGAGGTCAGGCAGCTGATGTCGGAGCAGCTGCTCGCCGATACCGATCTGAGCACCGAGCAGGTCGCCGCCCGCCTCGGTTACGCGGAAGCCGCGTCCTTCATTCGGGCCTTCCGGCGCTGGAAAGGGTGCCCTCCGCAGGAGTTCCGGCTGCATGGCGGCCGATCGCCCGCGCCGATCAGAGCGCCGGTCCCCGCGGGCGCCCACTAGATCGTTCACACGGAGTTCCAACTGGAACCAGTCGCATCACTCGGTGTGTTGGGTGCCGAAGACCGCCTGGATGCTGCAAGTATGCTGCCATGTCGATCAGCGCCCCTGTCGCGCCGAGTGTCCCGAAGACGATCCGGCAGGCCACGATATTGGCCGTCTGCTGCACCGCCGTGGTGATGGCGAATGTGGACACCACCGCGGTCAACGTCGCGCTACCGGTGATCGGTCGTGGGCTGGAGGGTTCGGTGGCCGGGGCGCAGTGGGTGGTCGCCGCCTACACGTTGACCCTGGCCTGTCTGTTGACGCTGTCCGGCTCGCTGGCCGACCGGATTGGTCGCCGGACCATCTTCCAGATCGGCCTCGCCATATTCGCCGTGGGTTCGCTGGCATGTAGTCTCGCGTCCTCGGTCGGCTGGCTCATCGCGTTCCGGGTGCTGCAGGCGGTCGGCGGGTCGATGCTCACTCCGGTAGCGATGGCGATCATTTCGGCGGTATTCACCGAACCGGGGCAGCGGATCAGGGCCATCGGCATCTGGAGCGGGTCGATCGGGATCGGCATGGCGGCCGGGCCGGTGGTCGGCGGATTTCTGGTCGACGCGATCGGCTGGGAGGCGGTGTTCTGGATCAATGTACCGATCGCGGTCATCGCGCTGGCACTCACCTTTCTTGTTGTTCCGCAGTCGAAGTCGGATCGCCCGCGCGCGCTCGATCCGCTGGGGCAGCTGCTGGTGATCGGCCTGCTCGGGCTGCTGGTATTCGCGATTATCGAAGGGCCGCATCGGGGTTGGCTCGCGCCGCTGACGGTCGGCTGCTTCGCCGGGTCGGCGGCCTGCCTCGGCGCGATACTGCGGTACGCGCCGCGGCACCCGCACCCGCTGATAGACCTGCGGGTGTTCCGGTCGATCCCGTTCACCGGCGCGTTCGTGATCGCGATCCTCGCGTTCGCCGCGCTGGGCGGGTTCCTGTTCCTGAATACGTTCTACCTCCAGGAGATTCGGCGGGACTCGCCGCTGACGGCCGGGCTCGCGCTGGTGCCGATGGCGGTCGCCATGTTCGTGTTCGGGCCGATGTCGGGCCGGATCGTCGCGCGTCGCGGCGCCCGCAGCGCGCTGAGCGCCGGAGCGGTGGTGGCCACCGCCGCGGCGGCGGTGCTGACGGCCACCTTCGACGGCAGCGGAAACCTGTTGCTACTCATCGGTTACGCGATGTTCGGTGCGGGCATCGGGCTGATCTACACGCCCATCACGGCGACGGCGGTGGCCGGACTGCCCGCCGCGCAGTCCGGGGTCGCGGCCAGCCTGGCGACCACGTCACGGCAGATCGGCCAGTCGCTCGGCGTCGCGGTGATCGGGTCACTGATCGCCAGCCATCCCGACGCCCTGACCTCGGCCGGGGCCTTCCGGGCACCGGCCAACCTCGGCTGGCTGACCATCACCGGCCTGTGCGCGGCCGCCCTGATCGTCGCCCGAATCAGCACCGCTCCCAAGCTGGTTCGCGCCGACGTCTGAAACCCTGATTGTCCACTACCTGGGCAATCGGTCGGCACACCTAATCCTGCTCCCGTACTATCGCGATCGAATACACCGGCCGGGGAGATGTTAGGAGGACGGTGTGGGACCTCGCATCCGCAACGGGACCCTGTGGTTGCGACGCTTCGCCGGAACGACGCCGGGGGTGATCGCCGTTGTTGTCGTCGTTTCCGTCGTGCTGTGCCTGCTCGCCGGTTTCGCCTGCGCGAACGAGATGAGCGACAAGAGCGCGCGTCGTGACGTCGCGCTCGACCGGACCGAGCCGCTCGCGTTCGCCGCACAGGGGTTGTACGTGGCGCTTTCGGCCGCCGACGCCGCCGCGGCCGCGGAGTTCCTGTCCCCGGGCAACGAGGCGGCCGCCCCGCGCCAGCGGTACCAGCAATCACTGGCCGACGCCGCCGCCGCGCTGGCGGAGGCCACCGCGGGCGCATCCGACGAGCGGACCAGGCAGATCGTGGCCAGCATCGCCGCGGACCTGCCCGCCTATACCGGCCTGGTCGAGACCGCGCGGGCGAACAATCGGCAGGGTTTCCCGGTGGGCTCGTCCTACCTGAGTGAGGCGTCGGAGGTGATGCAGAAGTCCCTGCTGCCCAACGCCGAACGGCTCACCGCCGACCGATTCGCCGCGGTGCGCACCGACCAGCGGGCCATCGCCGCGACGCCGATCGTGAGCGTCGCGCTGGTCGTCCTGGTGCTGATCAGCTGCGCGGTGGGATCGTGGATCCTGGTGCGCCGCACCAACCGGCTGGCCAACCTCGGCATGGCGGGCGCGGCGGCCGCTGCGGTGCTCGCGCTGCTGTGGCTGGTCGTCGCGACGGGTGTGGCAGCGAACGCGCTCGACACCGGCGCGTCCGGCGCGAGCAACCGTTTCGAGTCCCTGGCGAAGGCGCGCATCGCGGCGCAGCAGGCCCGTACCCAGGAGACGCTGGAACTGATCACCCGCGGCGACATCGCGGCCGGTGAGGACATGTACAACAAGCACGCCGCCGACCTGCGCGTCCGGCTCGGCACCGATTCCGTTGCCGGGCAAGAGCTCACCAAGTGGTCGGCCGGGCACCAGGCGCAGGTGACGGCGTACCAGGCGGCGAACTATCCGGCGGCGGTCGCGCAGGCCATCGGCACCGCGCCCACCTCGTCGGCCACCCAGTTCGCGGCGCTGGACCGCTCGTTGAACGACAACCTCGCCCAGGCCCGCCGCGATCTCCGGGACGGCCTGCGGACGGCGGGTACGGCGTTGCTCCTCAGCCCGTCCGGCACGCTGGTGCTGCTGGTTGTCGCCGCGGCCGCCGTGGTCGCCGGGGTGTGGCCGCGGCTGAAGGAGTTCCTGTGAACACACGCCTGATGCTTGCCGCACTGCTGGTGACCGCGGCGGCTTTGCTGACCGGCTGCGGCTCGGGCGAGCTGCCCGCGCCGAACACCATGGCAGCGGTGAACCCGGAACCCGCGGGCGCCGGCGAGATCACCGAGCCGCCGCCGATCGAGAGTTCCTGTGACACGGAGGCAAGCCTGCGGCCCGGCCCGCTGCCGAGACCCGGTGCGATGCCGCAGGGTTCGGCGATGGCGGCGATCGTCGCCAACGGCAAGCTGAAGGTCGGCGTCGATCAGAACACCTATCTGTTCGGCTTCCGCAATCCAGGCACCGGCGAGCTCGAGGGCTTCGACATCGACATCGCGCACGAGATCGCCAACGCGCTGTTCGGCGACCCGAGCAAGATCGAGCTGCGCTCGGTGACCGCCGCCGAACGGCTGCCCGCGCTGCGGGACAAGAAGGTCGACATGATCGTGCGCACCTTCTCGGCGACCTGCGAACGACGCAAGGAAGTCGACTTCTCCTCGGTTTATTACGGTGCGGCACAACGGATCCTGGCGCCACGCGACTCGGGCATCAACTCCGGTGCCGACCTGACGGGCAAGCGGGTGTGCGTCGCCCGCGGCACCACGGCGTCCACGCCGCTGTTCGCGATGGCCAACCGCCCCACCGTCATCGGCGTCACCAACTGGACCGATTGCCTCGTCGCGCTGCAGCAGCGGCTGGTCGACGCGATCAGTGGCGACGCGCCGATTCTGTTCGGCCTGGTCGAGCAGGACCGCAACCTCCAGGTGGTCGGCGACCCCATCGGTGTCGGCGGCTACGCGGTCGGCCTGCCGAAGGGCAGCGACGATCTGGTGCGCTTCGTCAACGGCGTGCTCGAGCGGATGCGCTCCGACGGCACCTGGGAGCGGATCTACGCGACCCGGCTGAGCGCACTCGGCCCCTCGCCGGGCCAGCCCGCGCCCCGGTATGTGGGATGAGCCCGACCGTCATGGAGCCGCTCACCCTCATCGAGATCGACCGCGAAATATCCCGGCGCGCAAGCGAAGCCGATTCGATCGTGGCCACCCTGCTGGAGCTCGACCAACATCCGGGGCTCAACCTGGTGCGTAGCTATCCGCCGTCCGGGGTCACCGAGGCCCGCTGGCTGCCGGTCCGGGACGCGCTCGCGCTGATGTGGGAGGACTTCGGCCGGATGCGCGCGATCCTGGATTCGGCGCGCACGGTGCGTGGGAATCGCGCCAGGCTGGACGACGACCAGCGCGCGCAGCTGACCGAGTTGCTGCGCGGCCGGCCGCATGAGGTCTCGCGCACGCCGATCCCGCTGGCCGAGCGTTCGCTGACGGGTCCGAGCGAATACGTGCTGTTCGTCGGGCTCGCCGATACGCTTGATCGCATGCGGGCGACTTTCCCGATGATCGCCGAATTCCTCGACGCGGTGGACAAGGTGAACACCCGCGTGATGGCCGGCCTCGCGCCGCTGCAGGCTCAACTCGACAAGGCCGGGGGAGCGACCCCTGAGCTGCGCGCCGTCAGCGCGGGCATCGCCGAACTGTTGCGGCGCTCGGCGACTGATCCGCTCGCACTGACCGCCGCCGAGATCGACGCTCGCCTCGCCGAACTGAGCGGCGCGGTGCGCCGGGAGGCGGCCGTGCTCGCCGAACTCGCCGCGGTCGCGGCGAATTGGCCCGCCGCGATCGCCAGTGCACGCCAGCGACTGGACGCACTGGGGGAAACGCGGGAGCGGGCCGCACAAGCCAGGGTGAAAGTCGAACGCACCATCGTGTCCGGTCCGCTGCCAATACTCGCGGACGATATCGACCGGCTGCGCGCACAACTGGACGCCGTCCCGGCCGATCCGGGTGCGGCAGCGGCGCTGCTGGAACTGGGCCGCCGCATCGACGCGGCCACCGCCGCCGCGGCTACCGCGGAAAACCTGGCGCAGGGTCTGCTCGACCGTCGCGGCGAACTGCGCGGCAGGCTGGCCGCTTACCAGGCCAAGGCGGCGCGCCTCGGTGTCGGCGAGGACCGAGACCTGCTCGCCGCCCATCAGATCGCCGCCGGGCTGCTCACCCGCACGCCGTGTGATCTGGCGGCGGTCACCCGCGCGGTCGCCGACTATCAGCAACTCATCGCGGAGAAATCGGGGAGGCGACCGTGACGGCATGCACCGAACCCGGCTGCACGGGCACCATCGAAGACGGCTACTGCGCGGTGTGCGGAACCGCACCGGCCGAGGCGACGACCGTGCATTCGACGGCGGCCCAGGCCAAGGGGGCGACGGCGGCCGAGGCGTCCACCGAGGCGCCGACGGCCGAGTCCGCGCATCGGCAATGCGCCGAACCCGGTTGCGGCGCAACGATTA
This sequence comes from Nocardia sp. NPDC051052, assembly GCF_044456045.1. Lineage (NCBI taxonomy): Bacteria > Bacillati > Actinomycetota > Actinomycetes > Mycobacteriales > Nocardiaceae > Nocardia > Nocardia sp. NPDC051052. The sequence goes on along the minus strand of NZ_JBITFL010000002.1, from coordinate 496,004 downwards.
TCGACGGTTATTGCGAAGTATGCGGCACCGCGCCCGCCCCGGAGACGGTCGCGACGGTGTCCGGCAGCGCCCGCAGCGCCCGGAGCGGCTCGCGTTCGGTGCGCACCGGTCGATCCTCGTCCAAGTCGAGCAGGCGCGGCCGGCTCGGCGCGGGCATGGTCGAGGTGCCCCGCGTGCCGCGCATCGATCCGAGCACCGCGATCATGACCGACCCGCAGGTGCCGGAGAACAAACGGTTCTGCGGCAAATGCGAGAAGCCGGTGGGCCGGGGCCGCGACGGAAAACCCGGCCGCAGCGCGGGTTTCTGTGCCAACTGCGGCACCCCATTCTCTTTCGCGCCCAAGCTGGCCAAGGGCGATCTGGTCGCCGGTCAGTACGAGGTCGCCGGGTGCCTCGCGCACGGCGGGCTCGGCTGGATCTACCTGGCGATCGACCGCAATGTCAGCGACCGCTGGGTGGTGCTGAAGGGCCTGCTCAACTCCGGCGACGCCGACGCGATGCTGGCGGCGGTGGCGGAGAAGCGCTTCCTCGCCGAGGTGGAGCATCCGAGCATCGTCAAGATCCACAACTTCGTCGAGCACGCCGGGGCGGACGGGGTCGCGGTCGGCTACATCGTGATGGAGTACGTCGGCGGCACCTCGCTCAAGCAGATCCTGCGCGCCCACCGCGACGCGGGCGGCGGATTCCTGCCCCCGGCCCAGGCGATCGCCTACGTGCTGGAGATGCTGCCCGCGCTCGGCTATCTGCATTCTCTCGGCCTGGCCTACTGTGACTTCAAGCCCGACAACGTGATGCAGACCGACGAGCAGCTCAAGCTCATCGACCTGGGCGCGGTGATCGCCATGGACGATCAGGACAGTCCGATCTACGGCACCATCGGCTACCAGGCACCCGAGATCGCCGAGACCGGGCCGACCGTGGCCACCGAGGTCTATACGGTCGGGCGCACGCTGGCCGTGCTGCTCATGGACGTGCCGCAGCGGGGTGGTCATTTCGCCGAGCTGCCAGGGCCGGACACCGAACCGCTGCTGGTCACCTACGACTCGCTCTACCGATTCCTGCTGCGGGCCACCGACGACGACCCCGAGGTGCGGTTCGCCTCGATGGAGGAGATGACCGACCAGCTCACCGGGGTGCTGCGCGAGGTGCTGTCGACCGAGGACGGCGTGCCGCGGCCCGGGATGTCGACCTACTTCGGGCCGCCCCGCGGCGTATTCGGCGTGGACGCGCCGGTGGATGCGGCGAATATCGTTGCCGCCCTGCCTGTTCCGCTGGTCGATCCGACCGACAGCGCGGCCGCGCTGCTCGCCACGACGAGCGGCACCACGCCGGCGGAACTGGAGCAGGCGTTCGAGGCCGGACTGCGCTCGGTCGTCACCGGACGCAGCGCGTCGACCGAGATTCCGTTGCGGCTCATTCGGGCCGCGCTGGAGACCGGCGATACCGCCGAGGCGGATCGGCGGCTGACCGAGGTCGCCGCGACGCTGCCCGGCGATTGGCGGCTCGCCTGGTATCGCGGCGAAAGTCGGCTGCTCGCCGGTGATTTCCCGGCAGCCGCCGCCGAATTCGATGCGGTGTACGCCGCGCTGCCTGGCGAAGGGGCACCCAAACTCGCGCTGGCCGCCGTCGCTGAGCTGTCCGGTGCCGAGGCACCCGATGCCGAAGGCTTCCAGGCCGCCGAGGAAAAGCGCAGGGCCGCAAGCTATTACGAGACTGTGTGGCGCACCGATCGGACGTATCTCAGTGCGGTGTTCGGGCTGGCCAGGTTACGTGCGTCCGCAGGCGATCGCGACGGTGCGGTAGCCGCCCTCGATCAGGTGGACGCGGGTTCTTCGCTGTTCACCGAGGCCAGGATCGCGGCGGTCGAGACGAAACTGAACGGGCGGTCACCGGCCGAATTCACCGAGCTGATCGTGCGTGACGCGGGCGAGCGGGTCGGCCGGTTGCGACTGGATTCCAAACGCCGTGGCGCACAGGTGCGTTTGCGAGTGCTGACCGCCGCGCTGGACTGGCTACGGGTGGGCGGGGTCGCGAGCGCACTCGATCCGCTGCTCGGCGCGAAGCTGGATCAAGACGGTGTCCGCACCGGATTGGAGCGTTGTTATCGGGACTTGGCCCGGGAAACCGACGACATGTGGGAGCGATTCGCATTGGTAGAGCAGGCGAACACCGTCCGGCCCAGGACCAGGTTATGAGCACCGGGGTCGGGTTGCACTGTCCCGGTTGCGATGCCGAGGTGCACCAGCAGGATCGCTTCTGCGAGAACTGCGGACAGGAATTGGGCGGCAAGCGAATCGCGTTGCCGAATAACGAACCCGGGCCGCCCGGCGCCTGCGACGGGTGCGGCGGATTGCGGTACGACGGCGATGGTTACTGCGTCGGGTGCGGGCAGTTGCGCGGGGCACCGGACCGATTCGCGGCCGACCTCGGCGCGGTCGCGGTGGCCACCGATCGCGGAATCTCGCACGCGCGCAACGAGGATGCCGTCGCGGCGGCGGTGCTGGACGGTCTGGGTGGCGCGACGGTGATCGTGGTCGCCGACGGGGTGTCCTCCTCGGAAGATCCGCAGGTGGCCTCGGGGACGGCGGCCAGGACGGGTGTCGATGCCTGCCGCACGGCGCTGCTCGACGGGCTGCCCGCGGCCGAAGCCGCGATGGCGGGCCTCGCGGCGGCCGCACAGGCGGTCCGCGATATCGCGGTGGCCGACGGTCACGCGCCGTCGTGCACCTACGTGTCGGCCGTGGTGCGCACCGACGCCGACGGCACCGAGATCACCGTCGCGAATGTCGGTGACAGCAGGGCGTATTGGCTGCACGCCGACGCACCCGACGAGCCGGGCAACCCGCCGTCGCAGCGGCTCACCTCGGACGACTCCTGGGCACAGGCCCTGGTCGACGCGGGCGCGATGGACGAGCAGGCCGCGATGAACGACCCGAGGGCGCACACCCTGATCCGCTGGCTCGGCGCGGACGGGCCGGCAAAACCGTGGTCGGACAGCTGCATTCGGACGCTGCGCACCACCGGGCCCGGCGTGCTGCTGCTGTGCAGCGACGGTCTCTGGAATTACCTGTCCGACGCGACCGCGCTCGCCGAGGTGGCCACCGCGACCGCCCCCGCCGTCGCCGCGCGGGAACTCGTCGAGTTCGCGCTGCGTTGCGGCGGCAGCGACAACATCACCGTCGCGATCGTTCCCGTTCCACAGCCAGGAGAAGTGCAGTGAGTTCCGTTGCAGGCAATGGCATTTCGGTAGCCATCGATCAGAACGAGTATCTGGCCGACGGCGTCGGCACGGTGGACGCGGTGGTGACCGTCGAGACCGCCGCCGATCTGGTGGTCGCGGCCGCGCCGCAGGAGCGGCTGGAGATCCTCATCCTGGACTGCTCCGGATCGATGGCCACCGGCCGCAAGTTCCCCGGCGCACGCCAGGCCGCGCTGGCCGCGCTCGATGTCATGGCCGACGGTACGAAATTCGCGATCATCGAGGGAACGGCGATGGCGCGGTTGGCTTTTCCGTCGAATGTGCCGTCCATGGCGGTGAATCGGGAATCCCGGGCGGCCGCGCGGCGCGCACTCGACAAGCTGACGCCCGGCGGCGGTACCGCGATGGGCACCTGGCTCGGCCTGACCAGGCAGCTGGCCACGAAGCATCCCGGCGCCATGGTGCACGCCATCCTGCTCACCGACGGCAAGAACGAGCACGAGGAGCCCGCCGCGCTGGCCGCGGAGATCAAGCAGTCCGAAGGCGTATTCACCTGTGACTGTCGCGGCGTCGGAACCGATTGGCGGGTGGACGAATTGCGCACCATCGCCTCGGCGCTGCACGGCACCGTCGACATTGTCGCCGACCCGGCCAAGCTGGCCGACGACTTCGCCACGATGATCCGGGGCTCGATGGCGAAGGCGATTCCGGAACTGACGTTGCGGGTCTGGACCCCGGCGGGTGCCAAGGTGCGGTTCGTCAAGCAGGTCGCCCCGGCCATCGAGGATCTCACCGCGCGGCGGGTGGAGTCCGCAGCGCAGGTGGGGGAGTACCCGCTCGGCGCGTGGGGCGCGGAGGACCGCGACTATCACGTGCAGGTCGAAGTGGAACCCGCCGCGCCCGGCCGGGAGAAGCTGGCCGCGCGGGTGAGCGTGGTGAGTGGCGACGAGGTGCTCGGGCAGGGTCTGGTGAAGGCGGTGTGGACCACCGATACCGAGCTGTCGACCCGAATCAGCAGGCGGGTGGCGCATTACACCGGGCAGGCGGAATTGGCGCAGGTGGTGCAGGAGGGTCTAGCGGCGCGCAAGAGCGGCGATACCGACACCGCGACGGCCAAACTGCGGCGCGCCGTCGAGCTCGCGGCGGAGTCGGGGAACGAGAGCACCGCGAAGCTGCTGCGCGGTGTGGTCGAGGTCGATGAGCGCAACGGGACGGTGCGATTGCGGGCCAGCGTCGCGGCCGCCGACGAGATGGCCTTGGACGCTCGCTCGACCAAGACCGCCAGGGTCCGGAAGGAGGGATAGTGGGCGTTACCTGTCCCGAAGGGCATCAGTCGAGCGCGACCGACTACTGCGACGTGTGCGGAGCGCCGATCGGAACGGCGCAGGCGACGGTTGCCGCGGCACCGGTCGCGCTGTGCCCGTCCTGCGGTGCGCCGAGCAGCGGGCGCTTTTGTGAAGTGTGCGGGCATGATTCGGCGTTGCCGACGCCGGCCGTTCGGCCCGATCTGCTGATCGCGGAGGCCTCGAGCGCGGTGTCCGCCCCCTCGACCGCCTGGGTGGCCACCATCACCGCGGATCGTGCGTTCTACGATCGGGTGATCGCCCGCAAGGGCCCCGATGCCGACCAGGTCGGTTTTCCCGCGTTCTACCCGGAACGTCGAATTGTCCTGCGTGGCAACGACATCCTGATCGGGAAGCGCAGCGTCTCGCAGGGACTGACGCCCGATATCGATCTCGGTATCGCGCCCGCCGACGTGGGTGTGTCCCGGGCGCACGCGACGATCCACCTCGACGGCGAGGAGTTGACCGTCACCGATCTCGGCTCGACGAACGGCACCAGCGTCAACGGCAGTGACGAGCTCATCCCCGCGAAGGTGCCGGTGCCGTTGCGCAGCGGCGATCGGATCCATCTCGGTGGCTGGACGACCATCGTGTTCGCCCTCGATCCGGCCGGGCGCGAACCCGCTTGAGCGCCAGCCCTTTTGCGTCTGGGACAGCATCCGTCGTTTTGTAGACAACAATGTTCATTTGCGCCTATCGTCGTGAGTCATGACCACGTTCGGCGGCAAGAGCTGCTTGATCACCGGTGCGGCCAGCGGTCTCGGCCGCAGTACCGCCCTCGCCGTCGCGGCCAAGGGCGCCTCGCTGATCCTGACCGACATCGATGCGCAGGGTCTGCAGCAGACCGCGACGCTGGCGCGGGCGGCGGGCGCGAATGTGCACCTCGCGGCGACCGCGGACGTCAGCGACCATGATCAGGTGGTGGCGTTGGCGGCCAGGGCGCACGACGAGGTGGACAGCGTCGACATCATCATGAACGTGGCCGGGATCGCGACCTGGGGCACCGTCGACCGGCTGACTCACACGCAGTGGCGGCGCACCATCGACGTCGATCTGATGGGCCCGATCCATGTCATCGAGGAATTCCTGCCGCCGATGATCGCGGCGGGCCGCGGTGGGCATCTGGTGAACGTGTCCTCCGCCGCCGGACTGTTCGGGCTGCCGTGGCACGCGCCGTACAGCGCGGGCAAATTCGGCCTGCGCGGGGTGTCGGAGGTGCTGCGGTTCGATCTGCGCAGGCACCGGATCGGGGTCAGCCTCGTGTGTCCGGGCGCGATGGCGACGCCGATGGTCGACCGGGTCGACATCGCGGGCATCGATCGCAACGCCGACGTCGTGCAGCGTGCGATGGGGCTGTTCATGAAGCGGGCGGTGACGCCGGAGGCCGCGGCGCGCTCGATCGTGCGCGGGGTCGAGCGCGATACCTATCTGGTCTACACCTCGAACGACATTCGCATCGGGCACTGGGCGCAGCGGTATTTCCCGCCGTCCTACCACCTCGCCATGCGCGGCCTGAACTGGGCGATGAGCCGCTATATCGATCAACCGGCCACGACGACCACCGTGCGCTGACGCCGAGAGGACCCACCATGGCCCAGCCGCTGACCACCACCGCGGCGACGGTGCCGCCTGATCATCGATTCGATATCGGGCCGGCCCGATACTCGAAGTTGTTCGGCGCCACCACCGTTCCCATCGCGATGTCGGATGGCGCGATCCTCACCGCCGATATCCTGCGCCCCGGGGACGGAGCCGGGCCCGCCCGTGAACCGTTGCCCGCGATCATCAATTTCACCCCGTACAACAAGATGATCAATCGTCAGGGCATGCGCTGGCACCACACGCTGCGCGGGCTGGCCGCGCGGGTCGGCTCCTCGGATCGGCGGCGGTTCACCGCGCGCGACGTGCTGCACACGCCCGCGGGCGGGATCCTGGAACCATTCGTGATCAACCGCACCGCGGTGCGCCGCGGGTATGTCGGGCTGATGATCGACGTGCGCGGCACCGGAACCTCCACCGGCAGTTGGGATTTCTTCCAACCGCGCGAGCAGCAGGACTATCTGGAGGCGATCGCGTGGGTGCGCGAACAGCCCTGGTGCAACGGCGATTTCGCGGTGACCGGGGTGTCCTACGGGGCGATCTCCGCGCTGATCACCGCGGGTCTGCGGCCGGCGGGCCTGCGCGCCGTGTTCGCCATCGAGGCGGGCGAGGACCCGATGCGCGAACTCGGCCTGACCGGTGGGGTGCCGACGCCAGGGATGCTGCTGTGGATCCTGGCCGTCACCGGCTTCAAATGGCTGCCGTCGGTGTCCGGCCTGCTGCGCGCCGGGATCACCAGGCAGTTCCTGCGCGATCGGATCGCCGACCCGGCGGGCTGGGTGCGGCACGCGATCGAGATCGGGCTCACCGAGAACCATCCCGACAGCTTCCTCAACCCGACGTGGGCGAGCAAGCTGGCGCGCTTCGAGGACATCACCGCGCCGACCTGGATTCATGGCGGCTGGCACGACGTCTACAACCGCTCCAACTTCCGGATGTTCGATCGAATCCCGTTGTCCGGCGGGGCGAAACAGGTGCTGGTCGATGATTCCTACCACCTCACCGTCGGGTCGGGTCTCGGCGCTCCGGGCAGTCCGCAGGCGATCGACGAGCTGCAATGCGCCTGGTTCGACCGGTGGGTCAAGGACATCGACAACGGTATCGACCGCTACGGTCCGATCACCGTCCGCCGGCAAGGCGACGGACAGTGGTTGCGGCACAACGAGTTCCCGGATCCGGCGAGCACGCTGCAACGGCTCTACCTGAACTCCGAAATCACCGGTGCCGCACCGCATGCCGGGACCGACGCCGGGTTGGCTGCCGAGGTCGGCGATATCGAGTCCCGACTACCGTTGCCCACCGGGCGAATCCGGATGGCTTCCAACAACACCGGGGTGATGAGCATGGGGGTGACCCTGCTCTTCGGTCGTCGGTTCGGTACCGACGACCGGCATGCGGAGGCCGGGGCGGTCACGTTCACCACCGAGCCCTTCGCCGAAGACCTCGTGGTGTCCGGTCCGATGAACCTGCACCTGAACGTGGAAGCCGAAGGGACGGACGCATTCTGGTCGGTGACGGTGTGCGATGTGGAGCCCGGCGGTGCCTCCGTGCCGCTCACGCGCGGTGCGTTGCTGTCCAGTCTGCGGGCGATCGATACCGCGGGTAGCGACTACGTCGACGGTGAGCTGCTGTTCCCGCTGCACACCCTGACCGCCGAATCCGCGCTGCCGGTGATCCCCGGTGAGCCGTTCGTCGTCGACATCGAGATCAACCCCACCGAAGCGGTGCTGCGCGCGGGTCATCGATTGCGAGTAGCGGTGAGCCGCACCAGCTTTCCGCGTCACCTGATTCCACCGTGGAAGCAGCGCGAGATCATCGGCCAGACCATCGTGCTCGACCCCGACCAGCCGAGCTACCTCACCTTGCGGACGGGGCGCGCCGACTAGGGTCGCGCCGCGCGGGATAACCATCGACACCGTCGCGCCGGGCGTCACCAACAATGGCGACCCGGTCTTCGACGACCCCGATACCGTCGCCGAAATGTCCGCGTGGTCCACCTTCAACCGGGTCGGCGAGGTCTCCGATATTGCCGACGTCGTCGCGTTCATCGCCTCCGACGACTCCCGCTGGATCACCGGGTCCTACATCGACGCCAGCGGTGGAACGCTGCTCTGAGCTGTCAGTTCTTGGCGCCGAGCGACGCGTGCTCTGGCCAGCCGTACAGCCCGAAATGCTGCTTGCGCCGGAACATGTCGATGCCGGCGCGGGTGCTGAGGATCGTTTCGTCCGGAATGTCGTCGAAGGCGAACCAGCGCAGGTCCGAACAGCGGTCGGGTTCGAGGTTGCGCGGTTCGCCGGACCAGGTGTCGGTGTGGAAGACGAACACGATCAGCGCCTGTCCTGGCGGGGACTGGATGTGCATCGACGCCACCATCCGCACGTCCTCGCGATCGACCCGCACCCCGATCTCTTCCTCGGCCTCGCGAATGACCGCGGTGAGCACATCCTCCCCGTCATCGAGCCTGCCCCCGGGAGCATTCCACTCCCCGTCCCCGAAACTGGTGTTCCGCCGGCGCGCAAGCAACACACGTTCGCCCCGGCTCATCAACAGCTGCACACCGACCACACTGCGGAACGTCAACTGGTCTCCTGATCAGATTCGGGCAAACGGCCGTCGCGCAAGGCCAGGACCGCGATATTGGCTCGATCGTAGCCACCAAAGACCGGTACGTCGTCCCGGCAGCCGGGCGATCTTCACGGCAACCGGACGTTGTGGACACATCGGACCCGGGCGCACGATTAGCGCAACGCTGTTTCGCGCCGCAACGATGCCACCCGCGGACCGGGCCGAGCACAATCACCGAACGGAGCAAGGCATGCAGGAATTCCTCGTCGAAATCACCACCACCATCCCCGACGGCACCGACCCAGCCGACGTCGACGCCCGACGCGCCGCCGAAGCAGTCCGAGCCAAAGAACTCGCCGCCACCGGCAACCTGGGCCGCCTCTGGCGCCCAGTAGACGAACTCCGCAGCATCGGCCTCTGGCGCGCCACCGACGAAGCCGACCTCCGCACCAACGTCCTCGACTCCCTCCCCCTACGAGCCTGGATGACCTTCACCATCACCCCCCTGCAACCCCACCCCAACGACCCGGGCCGCTAACCGATCCCACAGCCCCCCACACCTTCCACCAGGCGCCAGGTGCCTGTGAGGGGTACGCAGGCTCTGTGAATCCCCCTGTATGTCAACAGGTTTCACCACAGCGCATCGCCGCGGCCGCAGCCGGATCGTCGGGCCAGAACCTCGCGTTGACCATCATTCAGCGTGGCAGGTCGGGGTCACTGTTGAATCCGCAGTTCCGGAGGTCGGCGGCACCGGTTCGCTGTGATCGCATGGCCAGTTGGTCTTCGCGGTCGCGTCCTGCGCTTCGTAGCCGAACTATCCAGGTGGATATGCCCGCTCGTGATGGGCGTTTTGCTGCACGCATAATGGAACGTGTTCTAGTTTGGAAGTCGCGGACGATCAGTGTGGATGGGGTACATCATGGGAGAGGTTCTGGATCGGGTCGAGCAGCATGCGGAGGAGATCCGGGCGGCTGGTGCTGAGGGGGACAAGCTGATGCGGTTGGCTGAGGGGACGGCGGGTCGGCTGCGGGCTAGCGGGGCGATTCGGATGTTGCAGCCGAAGCAGTATGGGGGGCTCGAGGTGCATCCGCGGGAGTTCGCGGAGACCACGATGGCGATCGGGGCGATGGACGGTGCTGCCGGTTGGGTTACCGGGATTGTCGGCGTGCATCCGTGGGAGCTGGCGTTTTTCGACACCAAGGCACAGGACGAGGTGTGGGGGCGGGATCCGGATACGTGGATGGCGTCGCCGTACGCGCCGATGGGGGTCGCGAAGCCGGTGGACGGCGGGTATCTGCTCAATGGGCGCTGGTCGTTCTCGTCCGGCACAGATCATTGTCAGTGGGTGATGATCGGCGCGGCCGTCGGCGACGAGCAGGGTAAGCGGTTGATGCCGCCGCAGACGATGCATGTGTTGTTGCCGCGCAGCGACTATGAGATCGATCAGGAGAGTTGGGACGTCGTCGGGCTGCGCGGGACCGGGAGTAAGGATCTGATCGTCAAGGACGCGTTCGTTCCGGCGTATCGCACCATCGACGCCGCGAAGGTGTTCGATGGCACCGCGCCGAAGGACGCGGGACGCACCGAAACGCTCTACAACTTCCCGTTCTCGTGCATCTTTCCGCTCGGCATCACCTCGTCGCTGATCGGAATTGCCGAGGGCGCGTTGGCATGTCACATCGCCGCACAAAAATCGCGGGTGGCGATCACTGGCGTCGCGATCAAAGAAGATCCGTACGTGCTGTACGCGATCGGTGACGCTGCCGCCGAGATCGCGGCGTCGCGGGCCGCGATCCTCGAAACGGTGGACCGGTTCTGGGACATGGTCGAGCGAGGACAGGACGTCACCTTCGAAATGCGCGCGATCGGTCGCCGCACCCAAACCGCCGCCGCATGGCGGGTCGTCCGCGCCGTGGACGAAATCTTCGCCCGCTCGGGCGGCGGCGCGCTGCAAATGAAGACGCCGCTGCAACGGTTCTGGCGCGACGCGCACGCGGGACTGTCCCACGCCATCCACGTCCCGGGCTCGATCTTCCATTCGTCGGCACTGACCCAACTCGGCGGTGAGCCGCAGGGAATCCACCGCTCGATGATCTGATCGACCCCACGGCCTGCGCTCCCACGAAACTAGACTTCCGACATGGCAGACACCTCCGGCCGGTCCATGACAGAAGCGGAGCTGCGCCAATTCTTCATGCTGCTCCAACGGTTTTGCGACACCGAGCTCGACCAGTTCGAGCACTTGATCATTCCCACCCGATGGGGCGATGTGTACGTCGAACTCACTCGCGGATGCCCAGCCGAGGACATACCGCAGGTGTACAACCGCTTGCCGGGAGAGTGGCTCGGCGAACCCACCTAGAGGGTTCGACCGGACCACTTCGATCGAAGGGCGTCTATTCCTTCGCCAGCAACGTGTCCAGCGCCGAGATGGTGGACGCGTTGTTCAGGTGGTGGATCGCGGTGATCCCGACGGACTCCGCTCCGGCCACCGCTACCTCCGCGTCGTCTACGAAAACGGTCTCGCAAGGGGCGACGTCCAGGCGCGCGCAGGCCAGGAGGTAGATCTGGGGGTCGGGTTTGGTCATGCCGACCTCGTGGGAGTAGACGATGTCGTCGACCAGGTGCTCGAAACCGTATGCGGCTCTTTCGCGTTCGCGCGCGCCGACGAAGCTGTTGCTCACCAGGCCGGTTCGGTACCGCGGACGTAATCCGCCGAGATACTCGATCAGTTCGGTGTTGGCGACCCCGAGATACTGTGTCCACATGTCGGCGATTACCGCGTCGGTGACCGTCTGATCGATGGCCAGACCAATCCGGATCGCCTCACCCACCTGTGCGTTGGTGACTCTGCCGAGCTCTCCCGCCGCCCAGATGTCGAACAACGACGGCCCGATCTCATTGGCCGACAACCCGAGTCGACGCACCCAATCGGCGAGGAAGGTCATCGGCGGCGTGATTTCGAGGACCCCACCGATGTCGAACAGAACCGCACGTACCCCATGCCGCTCCACTGTAGAGGCCCCGATCTATCCGCCGTACAACTTCTTGGCCCGCTCCTGGATTTCCTCGACGGTGAGGTTTTCGGTGCGGGTGCAGATGATCCAGACGTGGCCGAAGGGGTCGACCAGGGTGCCGCTGCGGTCGCCGTAGAAGAGGTCTTTGACGGGGCTGAACTGGCGGGCGCCGAGTTGCAGGGCTCGGGCGAAGTGTTTGTCGACGTTGTCGATGTAGAGGCGCAGGCCCACCGATGTTCCGGGCTGGCCCGCGGTGACCAGGGGGTTGCCTTCGGACGGTTCGGTGAGGACCAGGGATGAGTCGCCGATCCTCAGCTCCGCGTGATCGATGCGGCCGGTGGGAGATTCGCCGCGGTAGAGCTCGACGGCGCCGAAGGCGTCTGTGTAGAACTGGATTGCCGCGCGCGCGTCTTCGACGGCCAAGTACGCCGTCAGACTGTGCTGGCCGGGGGGAATCGGATCGACTGCCATCGCCCTATCGAACCACTTCGGCGATGCCGAGATGCCGTTACGGCGCCGCAGTACTCCATATTAGGGATGGTCGCGCGTATTCGGGGGAACGGCGGCCGTTTTGGATGTCGGCGGGCACTCTGTTGCCTCGAGTGCAATCATGATCGCCATGACACCTTCGGTCTACCTCATCTCCGGCATTCAGGCGGCTGGGAAGTCGACGGTGGCGCAGGCGCTGGCCGAGCGGTTGCCTCGGTCGGCGCATGTGCGGGGAGATACGTTCCGGCGCTTTGTGGTCGGGGGCCGGGAGGAGATGAGTCAGGAGCCGTCGCAGGAGGCGCTCCGGCAGCTGTGCCTGCGGCATCGGCTGGCCGCGAAGGCCGCCGATGCCTATGCGGCGGAGGGGTTTACGGCGGTCGTGCAGGACACGGTGCTCGGGGAGTTGTTGCAGTACACCATCGATCAGATCGAGACGCGGCCGCTGTTCGTGGTGGTGCTCGCGCCGCGGCCGGACATTGTTGCCGCTCGGGAGGCGGGGCGGGGCAAGCATGCCTATGGGGCGTTCAGCGTCGCGGAGCTGGACGCGGCGTTGTGGCAGAGCACGCCGCGAATCGGATTGTGGCTGGACACTTCGTATCTCACCGTCCAGCAGACGGTCGATGAGATATTGACCCGCGCGCAGCCGCTGACGTAGCGACCCCGCGGCAGGAACTTGCTAGGCCAGGTCGTGCGTATGCGGCGGGCTCAGCGGGGTGAGTGGTTTGGTGGCAGGCCCTTCGAGAACAGTGCCGTCGGGCGCGAAGCGGGAACCGTGCAGCGGACAATCCCAGGAGCGTTCGGCATCGTTCCAGCGGACGATGCCGTAGAGGTGCGGGCACACGGCGGACAATTCGGTGGTGGTGCCGTCGACCGTGCAGGTAGCGGTGGGGCGCACACCCCGTCGTTCGACCGTGCCGCACCCCTCCGCGGGCGCCTGATCGGAGGTGTGGGTGGCCATGCGTAACCATCCGGCCGTGAGTTGTTGGGCCACCGCACTATTCGTGCGGGTGGCCGACGGCAGCGCCTTGAGTTCGCCCGGCCGCCAACTGGCCAGCGCGCCGCTCCAACTCGGCGGCTTACCGGTGATGCGCCCGGCCAGCGCCAAGGCGGCGGCAACACCGTTGGTGAGGCCCCATTTCGCGTATCCGGTGCCGACCAGAATTTTGTCCCGTCCGGGCAACAGCGGACCGACGTAGGGCAGTTCGCCGACCGGCGAGTAGTCCTGAGCCGACCACTCCTGCATGGGTTCCGCTGTGGGGAACCAGGTTCGCGTCCAGCGCAGCAGCTCGTCGGCCTTCTCGCGTTCCGACCTGGTGCGTCCGACGACGTGCCCGTTCCCGCCGACGAGCAGCACGTCGCCCTCCGGCGTCGGCGCGTACCGCAGTGAGCGAGTGGGTTGTCCTGCACTGAGGTACATGTCCCGCGGAAACGGCTCGTCCACGCGAAAGGCGGCAAGATAGGACCGCTGCGCCGTCAGTCGTGCGAAGAACCCGCCGCGATCGAGTATCGGTGTGCCCGTGGTCAACACGACGGTCCCCGCACCGAGATCACCGTGCTCGGTCTCCACCGTGAGGTCGCCGTTCACCCCATCGCGCACCCCGCGCACCATCGTCGACTCATAGATCGGCGCGGCATGCGATTCGACCTCGGCGGCGAGCGCGGCCAGCGTGGCCATCGGATCGACCTGAGCCTGATCGTCGAGCCGCACCGCGCCGTGCGACGGGAACGGCACGTCCAACTTCGCCACCAGCTCGGTGGCCAGCCCCGCCTCCTTCGTCGCCTCGAATTCCGCACGCACCTTGCCGATTTCGGCCGCCGACTGCGCATAGGTGAGCGCGGCGGCATGCTGCACCGGCACCCCGTGTTCCGCGCAGAACCGCAACAACCATTGCTGCCCATCACGATTCGCCGCGACATAGTCGCGCACCGTGCCCGCGGTATGTCGCCGGCGAATCTGCTGGGCCCGAGTTCCCTGCAGCAGGCTGATCTTTCCGGTGGTGGCGCCGGTGGTGCCCGCGCCGACCCGTCGGCCTTCGACCACCGCCACCTCGACGCCGTTCTCCGCCAGCAGCAGCGCGGTGATCAGGCCGGTGAGGCCGCCGCCGATCACGACGGTGTCGAAGCGCGATCCTGGCGTTAATCGCAGACGTGCCGGGATCTCTGCGTCGTTCAACCAAAGTGACGTCATAACCACGGCATAGCCGGTGTGTGGTTCGGCAAACCCGCCGGTTGTTGTACGGAAATCGAGTATCTGAACCGTAGAAGTTTCCGAGCGGAAGACCGTTTCCTTGCCTAAGATCATCCCATGAATGTGCGCGCAAGGGAGTATGGGCTGCAATTCCCTGGAGCCACGGGCGAATTGAACGCGATTACCGACGTCCCCGGTGTCGAGGTCGGCTACACCACCCTCATCCGGGGCGAGGACGTGCGCACCGGCGTGACGGCGATCCTGCCGCGCGGCCGCGATCGGGTATTCACACCCTGTGCGGCAGGCTGGTATTCGCTCAACGGCAACGGTGAGATGACCGGAACCACCTGGCTCACCGAAACGGGTTCGCTGGCACTGCCGATCCTCATCACCAACACTCATGCGGTCGGCACCTGCCATCGCGGGATCATCGACTGGCTGATCGGCGCGTTTCCCGAATTGCCCGACGACTGGTCACTTCCGGTGGTCGCCGAGACCTGGGACGGCTATCTCAACGACATCAACGGCACCCATGTCACCTCCGCCGACGCGGTGGCCGCGATCGATGCCGCGGCGAGCGGACCCATCGCCGAGGGCAGCGTCGGCGGCGGCACCGGCATGAACTGTTACGGCTTCAAGGGCGGCAGCGGAACCGCGTCTCGCCGAGTCGATTACGGTAAAGATACCTACACGGTCGGCGCGTTCGTGCAGGCGAATTTCGGCTCCCGCAAAGAACTGACGATCAGCGGCGTCCCGCTCGGCCCGTTACTGGCCGAAGACAATCCGCTGGAGGAGTGGAGTCCACCGTCGGGCTCCGGCTCGGTCATCGTCGTCATCGCGACGGACGCGCCGCTGCTGCCCGGCCAGCTGACCGCGTTGACCCGCCGGGTGCCACTCGGCTTGGCCCGCACCGGAACCAGCGGCTCGCACTTCTCCGGCGACATCTTCCTCGCTTTCTCCACCGCCAACGAGGGCGCGCTCACCAGCACCTTCCCGAATGCCGAAACCCCGTACGAACAACTGACATTCATCCCGTGGGGTCAACTCAACCCGTTCTACGACGCGGTTGTGCACGTGGTCGAGGAAGCCGTGGTCAACGCACTCTTCGCCGGCGAGACGATGATCGGCCGCGGCGGTCATCGCTCACCGGCGCTGCCGGTGGATCAGGTGCTGCGGCTGCTCACCGCTAGTTGACGGTGTCCGCCATCAATTCCGCCTCGGTGGCCTCGTGCACGGCGAGCCAGCGCGCCAGCTCTTCGAA
This sequence comes from Nocardia sp. NPDC051052, assembly GCF_044456045.1. Classification (NCBI taxonomy): domain Bacteria; kingdom Bacillati; phylum Actinomycetota; class Actinomycetes; order Mycobacteriales; family Nocardiaceae; genus Nocardia; species Nocardia sp. NPDC051052. The sequence continues at coordinate 480,342 of NZ_JBITFL010000002.1, read as the reverse complement.
CGACTCCCTGCGGTCGGGTCCCGCCGTCGACTGCAGGTCGTCGAGTAGCTCACGCATCCGGTTGTGTTGCAGAACAAGGAGTTCCACGACGTTTCTGTAGTGACGCGATGTCATGTTCGCCCTCGTTCGACTGCGATTTACTTCGGGACCAGGATGCCGGTCAGATCGGCCTTGTTGATCGGGGTGTCCGGGTTCGCCTGTGCCGCGCACATCAACTTGATCGAGGCGATGGCCGCGTCGGTGGTCCCGTCATTGGTGGCCGGCGCGTCATTGTTGCGTTCCTGTTCCAGGAACTTGGTGACGGTGATCCGTTGCTTGTCGGGATCCTGCGCCGAGAACTCGCTGCACGGCGTGCTACCGCCCTTGTTGACGATCTTCTTCGGCTCATCACCACAGCCGCCGACGAAGAACGCCGCGATGAGCACAAACGTGAAGAACTTGATGGTCTTGATCATGGTCAGCCTCCGAATCCGACAAGGGCACTGGCAAGGTCAGCGGTGTCGAGCGCCTCGAGTGCCTGCTGCCGCACATCGGGACAGTTCTGTTCGGTGATCTGGTCGATGACGCCACGGTCCTTGATCACCGTGTCGTTGAGGCCACCGTTGCGGGCGGCCCAGTTCTGTACGGTGCCGTTGAAGGCGACTCGGCCGAGGGCCGCGCCTTCGGTGTGCCACTTGTCGATGTCCGGGCGCATCATGTCGCACAACTGTTTGGCCGCCGCGCCGGAAATCTGCTTGTCGGGATCGGGCACCTGGGCCGTGGTCGAGGGCATCGAGAAAACGATGGTGCTGTTCGTCGCGGTGGCCGGGGCCGCCGGGTCCTTATCGTTGCTCGAACACGCGGCGATCAGCGGGGCGGCGGCGAGCGCGCCGGTGATCAGCAGTGCGCGCAGCATCGGCCGATGGCGATCTCGGGTCATCTCAATGACCTGCCTGATCGGTGAGGTCCAAGCCCTCACGCTGCTTCAGCCGACGATGCTCGAGGACCACCAGGAAAATACCGAGCGCGATGCACACCACGGTCGCGATGGCGCCGATGATGACCCAGCCTTCGAACCCGTAGCCGGCCGCCGTGAGCGTCAGACCCAGGCCGACCAGGCCGATCGCGACCAGAATGATGCCGGGCCAGTTGCGTGCGTCCTCGATGGATTCCCCGACGTGGGCGCGTGAGGTCCGGGTGTAATCCGGGAAATTGTCATCGGGGCGGCCGTGGTGCTCGGCACCGCCGTGTCCCGTGGTCGTCTCGTCCGGTCCGGGAAGCATGGGGATCCTTTCTGGTCCTACCACCGAAGAGGGGGCATTCGACCGCATACCCGGCCAGCCGGGGATCAATCGGTGGCGCGCAGCACCTGCTCGGTGGCGGAGACGATCGCGACGTCCGGAATGGCGTCCAGGCCGTATCGCCCGCACGGTGTGCGCTGATCGCCGAGCACGACGGTCGGTACGCCGTAGGGCGCCCAGTGCCGGGCTGGGACGACGGGTGCGAACAGCGAAACCACGGGAGTCGCCACCGCCGCGGCCAGCGGGGCGGCGCCGGTGTTCGGGGCGACCACCGCGTCGGCGTCGCGCAGCACGGCGGCGAAGCAGGCCAGGTCGGTGGCCCCGCCCAGATCGCGGGCGTGACCGCCGGCGACGGCGTCGGTGAGCGACCGCTCGGCCGCGCTTCCGGTCACCACTACCCGATGGCCCGCCTCGGCCAGCGCCGCCGCCACCTGCCTGCTGCGCGGTGCCGACATCCGGCGGGCGGGCTCGGTGGCGCCGGGGTGCAGCACGACATAGCCTGGGCCGCCGGTCAATTCGGCCACCTCGGGCAGATCGTCGCGCACCCGCAGCCGGTGGCTGCCGGGCGGATAGCCGGCCGCGACGGCCAACGACAGCGCCCGAATCTGTTCCGGCATATCGTCGTTCACGCGATGCCGGACATCGAGCAGCGATCCGGCGTGGTCGGTGGTGATCGCGCTGATTCGCGGCACGCCCGCCATCCGCAGGAGCATCGCGAGCGGCAACGGGGACTGATGCGCCGAGGTGCTGATCAGCGCCTCGTCCGGCGCCAGCATGCGGACACATTCGATCAGGGCGCGCACGGCCGCATCGGTCAGCGCCGGTGGGTCGGCTTCGACCCAGGCGGCCTCGAATTGCAGCACCCGGTCGACGCCGGGTAGCAGCGCGGCGGCCGAGCTACCGCGCGGACCGGCGAGAAAGGTGACCGTATCGGCTCGGCGTGCGACGGCGCGCACGGCGGGCCCGGCGAGGAGCACATCGCCGGCGCTGTCCAGGCGCGCCACCAGTACGTGCCCGGTCATCGGGTCGGCAACGCCCGGTGCGCGGCGGTCGGGCGAGGATTCGTTTCAGTCGTCGGCGCATCCATAAGGGCCGGGTGCCCGTGTCGGGAAATCCGAAACGCACGCTCTCCATGATCAGGTGGCGGCGGGCACCAATTCGTAGACTCGATAGGCGGCGTGGATCACCGGCTGGGCGACATTGCGCACCGGGACGCCACCCGGTGTCTTTCCGTGTTCGCTACCCGCGTGCGCGTGGCCGTGCAGCGCGAGATCGGCGCCGGACTCGTCGATCGCCTCGCCGAGCAGATAGGTCCCGAGGAACGGGTACAGCTCGGCCGGCTCGCCGAGCAAGGTGTCGGTGACGGGGGAGTAGTGCGTGAGGGCGAGGGTGACATCGGTGCACAGCTCCGCCAGCGCCGAGCCGAGTGAGGCCGCGAGATCGGCCGTGTGCCCGGCGAATTCGCGCATCTGCCGCTCGCCGAAAATGCCCGCGCACTTGCCTGCGAAGCCGCCACCGAAGCCCTTGGTTCCGGCGATGCCGAGCGTCCGGCCGTCGACGTCGAGGGTGACCGAGGTGCCCTCCAGGACGGTGATGCCGTGGTCGCACAGCAGTGCCGCGATCTCGCCCTCGGCATCGCTGTGGTGATCGTGGTTGCCGAGCACCGCGACCACCGGAACGCCGAGATCGGTGAATTCGGCCGCCACCACCCGCGCCTCGTCCATGGTGCCGTGGTTGGTCAGGTCGCCGGCCAGCAGTAGAACGTCGGCCCGCCCCGGCAGTTCGAGCAGCTCGGGCCGGAGCAGGTCGGAGGATTCGGTGCCGAAATGGACATCGCCGATCGCCGCGATCCGCATGAGGCTCAACTCTCTCCGTCTTCGATGGGGCTGGACGCCGACGTCCGGGCGCGCACTGCGGTTACCCGGCGGGCACCTGGTTAATCGGGGTGTGAACGGGTACCCGCTTTCCTGCGCAACGGCCTGTGCTGGAAAGGGCGGTGGGAGATGACCGGGGACCGACTCGTCTCGATCGAGCAGACGGGGACCACCCGTGCCCAGCAGTGACGAAGCCTGGAACCACAATGCGCGTGGCGAGACCGAAACCGAGCGACTGGACCGCAATTGGAGCACGCTGATCCAGGAGCTGCGGGTGGTGCAGACCGGGGTGCAGTTCCTCATCTCGGCACTGCTGATCGTGCCGTTCCAGGCGACGTTCGGGACGCTGTCGCACCCGTTGCGGCTGCTCTACCTGGTCACCCTCTGCGCCGCCATCGGGGCGACGGTGTTCCTGGTCGCGCCGGTGTCCTGGCATCGAATGCTGTTCCGGCGGCATCGTCTCGGCAACGTGGTCGCCGCGGCGCACCGGTGTGCGATCGCCGGTGTCGGCCTGCTCGGTATCGCGCTGACCGGGGCAATGGTGCTAGTGGTGAGCATGGTCGCCGGGACGGTCGGTGGCGTGGTCGCCGGGGTGACGATCGCGGTGCTGTTCTTGGTGGCGTGGTGGATCGCGCCGCTGTGCTGGCGTAGATCGAGCAAGCCCGAGGGTCGGTGACGGCGCGTCGTCAGCGGGCCGAGACGACCTCCCCCGCGTGCGCGGGTGCGGCCCGGTGATAGGCGGTCAGCGTCTCGAGGGCGACCTGATCCCAGGCGTAGCGGCTCGCGGCGCGTTGATATCCGGCCGCGCCCCAGGTGTCGCGCAGGGTCTTGTCTTCGAGCAGCTGGCGGACGGCCCTGGCCACGGTGAGCGGATCCGGCGGCGCGACGAGCCTGCCGGTGACCCCGTCGACGATGGTGTCGAGCAGGCCGCCGACCGCGGTGGCCACCACCGGTTTCCGGCACGCCATCGCCTCCAGCGCGACCATGCCGAACGGCTCGTACCACGGGGTGCTGAGTACTACGTCGGCCGATCGATACCAGCGCGGCAAATCGGCACGACGGACCGGTCCTAGCATCCGAAGCCGTTCCTGCACACCGTATTCCATTGCGAGCCTGCGCAGTCGCCTGCCTTCGCCGTCATCCTCGATATCGTCGCCGACCGGTCCGCCCGCGATCACCAATTCGGTGTCGGGCAGTTCCTGTAGCGCCTTGATCGCGACGTCGAATCCCTTGCGCGGCACCAACCTTCCGACGGAGAGCACGCGGTGCAGGCGGTGTCGTTGGTTGCGATCGGCGGCCGGGCCCTCCGGGGTGAAGGCAGACAGGTCGACCCCGCTCGGCACGACCGAGATGCGGAACCGGGGGACGCCCATCCTGGTCAGCTCCATCACCTCGTCCGAGCTGGTCGCCACGATATGCGCCGCGCGGCCGGCGATCAGCCGCTCGAAGCGGATTCGGGAGCGCGGGCTGGTGTCGGCCAGACCCTGATGGCGGCGGCGCACGGTGCCGAGTGCGTGGAAGGTGACCACCACCGGAATCCCGTGTGCGCGTGCGGCCAATTCCGCGGCGAGCCCGGACATCCAGAAGTGCGCGTGCACGATGTCGGGGGTGTCGAGGCCCCACTGGCGTTGCAGGTAGCTGCCGAAATCGCCTAGATACGGCAAACTTTGGTCGCGCGGCAGCGGCTCGACCGGACCGGCGGTCACGTGCACCACGCGGTAGCCCGCACCGGTGACGACCTCCGCGGGAAGCTTCGGATCCTCGCGACGGGTGTACACGGTGACGTCGTGTCCGCGCCGCACATACGCCGCCGCCAACTCCGCGACGTGGATGTGCTGGCCGGTCGCGGTGGTTCCGCCGAGCCCGGTAAGCGGGCTGGCGTGTTCGGAAACCATGGCAATCTTCACGACGTGCTCCGTTCTCACTACGGGTGACGGGCACACGGCGCTGCGCGGGGCCCGCGACCAGGCATCGCGTGACATGTGTCGAATTCGGATATGTCCCAGTTATGCCCGTGCGCGCGAGAACGAAACCACTGACCCCGCCGCGTAATACGGAACAGGGTCAGAACATCGACACGATGATGCCGACCGCGACCGCGGTGAAGACGACCACGAGCAGCACCGTAGCGATCATCGCGGCGACGCCGGTACCGGGGAAATGGTGGCTGGTGGCTGGCTCCGGCGCGGATAGGCCCGACGTCTGTGCGGTCTCCGGCGGAGTGGAGCCGGGCGGTACGCCACCGCCCGGCTCCAGGCCGGGGGTGGTCATCGGGTCGGGGTCCATGGCCTTGATCGGGTCGGAATCCATGGATATGGCGTACCCGATGGCGGGAACGGCAATCCGGCGCCGGTTTGCGCGCTCGCATGACGGAAAGACGACACCCGCGCCCCACTGAACAGCGCCTGCTATCCGCGGCTCGCCCGTGACTTTGTGACATCGGCGACGGACCGTGCGACACTATAGGAAGGTTGAGACTACAGCCGACCCCGGTTCCACGCAGGGCGCACCACACCCGCCGAAAACCGGTCGATGGAAACGTAGCGGCAGCCAATTCGCAGTGTTGCGACAGTTGTTCGCTCCCTTATCTCCCATCGACCCAGCCTGTCGCGTAGAGCTGGAATTCCCCCCTTATACGGGAGGCGCAGTTATGTCCGTTAGTTCCGCTCTGCATGAGCACGCTGAAGGCGTGCACCAGAACGGCTCGGGGCCCCACGCCAGCCACGCCTGGGCCCAACGCGTAGACCGCCGCCACGAATGCGTGGTAGTCCGCGTCGAAGGCGAATTGGACGCGGCCGCGTCGCCGCAATTCTTTGCCACAATCGAACGGGCGGTCCGCTCGAACTGCCGGGCCGTGGTGATCGATCTGCGCGCGGCGCGATTCCTCAGTCTCCGAACGGCCGACGCACTCGGCTCGGTCAAACAACGCGCCGAGGGCGACGGCACTGATGTGCGCATCGTCGCCGGTCGGCAGGCGATCGAACGGTCACTCGAGGTCTCCGGCGTGCGCCAGCTATTCAGCCACTTTCCGTCGATGCAAGCGGCACTGGACGCGTAAGGAGCGGCCGATTTCACCGGGTCGCCGATTCCGGCGTGGCGAGTGCTGATCTGGTCGCGTGGCGCTGGTTTACGATGGATACTTGCGCTGTGACTGAAATGGGGCCGGTCCAGCCCGAGGATTCCCTCGCGCTGGACCGGGTGATCGGATTAGGGACACCGCAGAGTGTCGGTAGTTTTCGTTTCTGGTTCGCCGATCAGCGGTGGGAATGGTCGGACGAGGTCGCGACGATGCACGGCTATTCGCCGGGCAGCGTCACACCGACCACTGATCTGCTGCTGACGCACAAGCACCCCGAAGATCGTGCCCAGGTGGCCAACGCTCTGGCCAAGTCCATCGATGAGGGCGAGCCGTTCTCCAGCAGGCACCGGATCATCGACACCTCGGGCGGCATCCACCACGTCATCGTCGTCGCCGACCACCTGTTCGACGACGAGGGCGAGGTCGCGGGCACCGCCGGCTATTACATCGACGTGACCGACACCCTCGAACACCATCGGCAGGAAGCCCTGGACGACGCGTTGCCCGAACTGTGGGCTTCCCGTGCGGTGATCGAGCAGGCCAAAGGCGCGGTGATGCTGGTCTACGGCGTCAGCTCGGAACAGGCGTTCCGGGTGCTCAGCTGGCGCTCGCAGGAGACCAACATCAAGCTGCGCACCTTGGCTTCGCGCCTCGTCACCGACCTGGGCTCGCTGAACGGCTCGACCGTGGGATTACGTACGCGGTTCGACCATCTGCTGCTCACCGCGCACCAGCGCATCGACGCGAGCTGATCTCGCGCGCACGTTTCGGGTGCGGCGCGGCGGGTACGTCGGTACCGATGAGGAGCGCTGCGACCTCGGAGTCCTGGCCTGTCGCGGTGTTGGGCAGCGGGCGGCCCGGAAGAACTCGGATCGACGAGTAACGACGTCGTCTCCGGAGTTGGCTGCGAGAGCAAGGTGGTGATGGGCATGGGGGAATGGACTTCCCGATCCTCAACGGAAACAACAACTATCGGCGTCCGAATCCCCGCGCAGCTGGAACAGCTGACGATGCTGCGCGCGCTCGCCGAGACCGTCGCCCTCATCGCCGATTTCGCGCTCGATGAGGTCACCGACATCCGCCTCGCGTTGGATGAGGTCGCCACCTCGCTGATCCTGGACGCGGTGCCCGGCTCCACCCTCGACTGCGAATTCACCTATGACAGCAACCAGATGTTCGTCCATGTCGCGTCGGTGACCACCACGGAGTCGGTGGTGGGACAGGCCGGATTCGGCTGGCATATCGTGCGCACGCTGACCCATTCGATCGCTGCCGCGCAGGCCCCGTTCGACGGCGTGATTTCCGGGTATCCGACTGTCGTCGACTTCAGTTGGATACGAGGGGCCTCGGATGGCGGGTGAATCGAGATCACGCGGCGACAGCTACGACAATATCGAGCCGCTGTTCGAGAAGATCGCCGCACTGACCGAGGACGACCCGCGGCGCGAGCCGATGCGCGAGGAGCTGATCCGGCGCTGTCTGCCGCTCGCCGAGCACATCGCGCGTAAATTCGCCGGGCGCGGTGAGAATTTCGATGATCTGCTGCAGGTCGCCAGGCTCGGCTTGGTGCAGGCGACGGACCGGTTCGACGTCACCCGTGGCTCGTCGTTTCTGGCATTCGCGGTGCCGACCATCATGGGCGAGGTGCGCAGGCACTTCCGGGACAACACCTGGTCGGTGCGAGTGCCGCGGCGCACCAAGGAGATTCAGCTCAGCATCGGCGCGACGGTGGAGGCGCTGTCGCAGCGGCTCGGCCGGATACCGCGGGCCAGGGAGATCGCCGCGGAATTGGACGTCGACCTCGTCGAGGTCACCCAGGCGCTGATCGCGGGCAACGCCTATCAATCGTCGTCCATCGACGCGGTGGCCGGCGACGACATCGAGAACGCGCCGCTGCCGCTGCTGGAAAGCCTTGGGGCAGAGGAGCCCTCCTACCATCTGGTGGAGGACTACCTCGCCGTTCGGCCGCTGATCGAAGAGCTGCCCGAGCGTGAGCGTCAGGTGCTGATCATGCGGTTCTTCGAGAACAAGACGCAGACCCAGATCGCGGACGTGCTCGGCGTCTCCCAGATGCACGTCTCGCGGATTCTATCGCGCACCCTGAATCAGCTGCGCGAGCAGGCATTACGGGACTGAGCGCCTGAAATACCGGTGGCTCACAGCGGATTGGGTGGCGTCGGCTGTGCCGGCGGGAACGGCCCGCCGGGTTCCGGCACCGGCGGGAGCGGGCTTGGATCGCCGGGGCTCGGCGGGGCCGGTGCCGGGTCGGGCCCGGGAACCGGTGGTATCGGGTCCGGCGGAGCGGGCGCCGGGTCGGGCCCCGGCACCGGCGGTACCGGGTCGGGATTCGGATTCGGCGCGGGTGGGACCGGATTCGGCGGCGACGGAATCGGGCTCGGATCGGGTGACACTGGAGTGGTCATCGTATTCCTCCTCGGCGGGGGAGTTACCCACCCGCGAGCTCCTGAATCGGCCGCGGTCGCCACCTCGTCGCGAGTGATTCGGCGCACACACGTACTGCCGGTCAGCGCTTTTCGCCAGACCTTTCGCCTGATTCGACAGCCGAGTGACCTGCAGCCGGTTTGCACGAAGTTCACGTCGGGTACGTGAAGGGGAACCGGACATACGATGCCGATGGCTCAGGAGCTCGTTGATGAACGATCACCGACTAGGCACCCGGAATCCGTACGCCGGATCGGGGAGCACGAGGTCGCCGAAGTACTCGCAAGAAATCCAGTCGCAGCAGCGGTTGGATCGGCTGCGCGCCGCGAATGTGGAGCGCACCCGGGTTACCAGGAACCATGACATCATCCGGCAGTGGGCGGAGCGGCGCGGTGCCCGCCCCGCGACCATGCCGGGCAGCGAATACGACGGACAACTCCGGGTGTTGCGCTTCGATTTTCCGGGCTACGGCGGCGCGGTACTGCGGCCGGTGGATTGGGACGACTGGTTCGCCGCCTTCGACGCGAAGCATATGCATTTTCGCTACCAGGATCGGCGCGCGGACGGGACACCGAGCAACTTCAATCGCCTGGAACGCCCGACTCGCGAGGATCGCTGATTTCGGTCGGCTCGAGTCGATAATCGCCCGCTGAACGGGCTCCGATACACCATCGCGGCGAGGCCGATGAACAGCTGGTGGCGCCAATGTGTCAGGCATCACGTAACGGTTGCGTAACGGGTGCGATGGGGGCAAGAGTGGAGAGTAGCCAGAGCTCAACGGCTATTGATCGGGCGTCCAGTCGACGTTTACCGAACAGTCTGTTCGGGTAATCGTGGCTTCGGCAAGGTGCTCGAACAGCGGAATGTCGTGTCGGTATGGGGATGCGAAATTCCGTACCGGCGACGTGTACCGCGCGTCTGCGAAGGATAGGTATTTGAGCGCGAACCTTATGATCGTTGAAGATGACGATAGGGTCCGTGGTGCGCTGCGGCTCGCCATGGAAGACGAAGGCTATGACGTCGAGGAGGCGGAAGAGGCCGAGGACGCGCTCACTCATCTGCGCAGTAACGGTGTTCCCGATGTGATGATCGTCGATCTGATGCTCGGCGGCATGGATGGTTTCGACTGCATTCGCGAGATCCGTCGCGAGCACGACGTGCCGATCATTGTGGTCAGTGCCCGCGACGATACCCACGATGTGGTGGCCGCGCTGGAAGCCGGCGCGGACGATTTCGTGACGAAGCCGTTCGAGATCAAGGAGATCACCGCCCGCATGCGTGCGGTGCGCCGCCGCGCGCGGTCCACCGTCGAGCGCGACGCACCGCAGGAGATGGTGCTCGACGCCGATCCGGACAGCCCGCTGGTGCTCGCGCAGGACGGCGGCGTTGTCCGTCGCGGCGACGAGGAGATCCGGCTGACGCTCACCGAGTTCCGGCTGCTGTGTGAGCTGGCCGAGGCGCCGGGCCGGGTGCTCAGTCGTACCGTGCTGCTCGAACGCGTATGGGACCAAGGGTTTTTCGGTGACGAGCGGATCGTCGACGTGCACATGCGCAGGCTGCGCACCAAGATCGAACGGGACCCGTCCGATCCGCACATTGTGGTAACCGTGCGTGGGCTCGGCTATCGCCTCGATGTTCAGCGCTGAGCGCTGGTTCGATCCGAAACGCTGGAGTCTGCGCGGCCGGGTGACGGCCATGTTCGCGGCGATCGCCGCGCTCATGTCGCTGGTGCTCGTGGTGTCGGTGTTCACTATCAGCCGCAGCTATCTCGAACACGCGCAGGCCGGCGGCACCGATCTGCAGTCGAATCTGAATCTGCTGCGCAATGTGCTGATCGGCTGTGCCGTGGTGGTGACGCTGATCGGCGCCGGCGTCGGCTGGTGGGCGAGCAGGCGGGTGCTCACGCCGCTGCATCAGCTGGCCGGTGCGGCGGCTCAGATCGCCTCCGGTGATCTGGATCTGCGCTTGGCCGCCACCCGCGATCAGGATCTGGCCACCACGGTGGAGTCGTTCAACAGCATGGTCGACTCGCTGCAGCGCCGGATCGAGCGCGAGCACCGGCTGTTCGGCGATGTCAGTCACGAATTGCGCACGCCACTAACCACTTTGATGGCCAGCGTGGACGTGCTCAATCGACACAGCGCGGATCTGCCGGAACGTTCCCAGCGGGCGCTCGGACTGGTCACCGTCGAGGTGGACCATCTGCGGCGGCTGCTCGACGATCTGCTGGCCTTGGCCCGGGTCGAGGCGGGCATGCATCGCGGCGACATGGAACCGCTGTCGGTGCGCGATCTGCTGACGCACACCCTCGCCGAGCGGCGGTATCCGCCGGGCCTGCTGACCATCGCCGACGACGTGGTGGTGCGCGGCCGCAAGCTCGAGCTGGAGCGTGCGGTGGGCAACCTGCTGCGCAATGCCGATCTGCACGGCGGTGGCGTCGTCGCGGTCACCGCGGACCGGCGTGGCCGCGACGCGGTGATCGTGGTGGACGACACGGGGCCGGGCGTGCCGCCGCTGGACCGCGTCCGCATCTTCGAACGTTTCGCGACCGCGCGCAGCGGGCGGCGCTCCGCGACGGGCACCGGCATCGGCCTCGCGCTGGTGTCCGAGACCGTCGCCAAGCACGGTGGCCAGGTCGAATGCGCCGATCGCCCGGGCGGCGGGGCCCGGTTTGTCGTCACCCTGCCGGGACTCGACGCAATCGAGTCGTAACACGACCGTAATGAAGTCGACCAGGCCACCTCAAAGTTGATTCGTAAGCCTGGATAAGTACTACCGACGAGGGAGTTGTATGCCACTGCCAACGTTGAACACCGCGGAGATCGAACGATCTCGTGTTGTCCAGGCCGCAGCCGCACTTGGCTCCACCCAGGCTCGCACGCAGGCCGGACCCGCCGTGGTCCTGCGCGCGCCACGCATCGGCGACGGCGCCGAGCTGTGGCGGATCGCGAAGGACTCGGCCGTGCTCGACACCAATTCGAGCTACGCCTACGTGCTCTGGTGTCGCGACTTCGCGGCCACCTCGGTGGTCGCCGAGCGGGCGGGCCGCGTGGTCGGCTATGTGATCGGCTTCGTCCGGCCGCAGGCGCCGGACACCGTGTTCGTCTGGCAGGTGGCCGTCGACCGGGCGCACAAGGGCAAGGGAATCGGTGCGCAGATGCTGCACGCCTTGCTCAACAATGTTGCCGCCCAGGACGTTTCCAAGCTGGAGACCACGATCTCGCCGGACAACGCCGCATCGATCGCCTTGTTCAGCTCGGTGGCACGGCGTCGCGACGCCGGAATCACCAAGCGCCCCTTGTTCGACGCGGGCGTCTTCCCGGACAGCCACGCGCCCGAGGATCTCTATCTCATCGCACCGACCGCTCGCACAACGCAGGAGGACCACCGATGATCAACGCTGACACGAGCATTTTCGAAAGTCTGGAATCGAATGTCCGCGGCTACTGCCGCAATTGGCCGACCGTGTTCACCAAGGCCAAGGGCAGCTGGTTACGTGACGAAGCAGGCAACGACTATCTGGACTTCTTCGCGGGCGCGGGCGCGCTGAACTACGGCCACAACAACGACGTGCTCAAGCAGCCGCTGCTGGACTACATCGCGGGCGACGGCATCACGCACGGCCTCGACATGTCCACCACCGCCAAGCGTGACCTGCTGACCACCTTGCGCGACACCCTGTTCGCGCCCCGCGGCCTGGACTACAAGGTCCAGTTCCCTGGCCCGACCGGCGCCAACGCCGTCGAGGCCGCGCTCAAGCTTGCCCGCAAGATCACCGGGCGCGAGACGATCGTCAGCTTCACCAACGCCTTCCACGGCATGACGCTCGGCGCGCTGTCGGTCACCGGCAACGCCGCCAAGCGGGCCGGCGCGGGGGTGCCGCTGGTGCACGCCGCGCACATGCCCTACGACGGCTACTTCGACGGCACCACGGCCGACTTCCAGTGGATGGAAAAGGTTTTGGACGACACGTCGTCGGGCTTCGACCGTCCCGCCGCGGTGATCGTCGAGACGGTGCAGGGCGAGGGCGGCGTCAATGTCGCTCGCGCCGAATGGCTTCGGCATCTGGCCGGGCTGTGCGAGGCCAGGGAGATCCTGCTGATCGTCGACGACGTGCAGATGGGCTGCGGCCGCACCGGCCCGTTCTTCTCGTTCGAGCTGGCCGGGATCACCCCGGACATCGTCACGCTGTCCAAGTCGATCGGCGGCTACGGCCTGCCGATGGCGCTGGTGCTGTTCAAGTCCGAGCTCGACCAGTGGTCGCCGGGCGAGCACAACGGCACCTTCCGCGGCAACAACCCCGCGTTCGTCACGGCCGGAGTCGCGTTGCGGCACTACTGGTCCGACGGTGCGCTGCAGGCCTCGACGCTGGCCAAGGGTGAGCGCGTCGCGCGGACGCTCGGCGAGCTCGCCGATCACCTCCCCGGCCTCTCGACCCGCGGTCGCGGGCTGGTGCAGGGCGTGGTGTTCGACGACGCCTCGCAGGCGGGCAAGGTCTGCCAGGTCGCCTTCGAGCGCGGCCTGCTGGTGGAGACCTCCGGTTCCACCGACGAGGTGGTGAAGTTGTTGCCGCCGTTGACCGTTACCGATCAGGAACTCGACCACGGCCTCGGCATCCTCACCGGCGCCATCGACACCGTCTGCAGTGGAATGGGAGCGATCGCATGATCGTGCGTAGCACCGAAGAGATCACCGGCACCGAACGTGATGTGGCGGGCGAGGGTTGGCGCAGCAAGCGCATCATCCTCGGCGGCGACGGCGTCGGCTTCTCGTTCCACGAGACGACCATCGACGCGGGCACCACCCACGAGTTCCATTATCGTTATCATGTAGAAGCGGTATGGCTGATCGAGGGAACGGGCAGCCTCACCGATCTCGACAACAACGTCACCTACGTGCTCGAGCCGGGTTCGATGTATCTGCTGGACGAACACGAACGGCACCGTCTGGAAGCCCGCACCAAGATGCGGATGATGTGCGTGTTCAACCCGCCGGTCACCGGGCAGGAGGTCCACGACAGCAGTGGCGCGTACCCATTGGTCGCCGCGACGATCGGGGGATAGAGGTAGTAATGGTTTTGCTGCACACTGAAACTCGACCCGAGACCGGCCCGGTCGATCGTTACCCGACCCGGCTCAGTACTCCCGGCACCCATCTGGATCGCAAGGATCCGACGGTGTGGGGACGGGTCGAGTCTCCGGCGCTGGCGAGCTTCGAGGCCGACGGTTTCGCCAGCGTCGACGACCTGCTCACGCCCACCGAGGTCGCTGACTTCAGCGCCGAAATCGGCCGTCTCGCAGGCGATCCGTCGCTGCGCGACGACGAGCGGGTGATCGTGGAGAAGTCGTCGAAGCGGGTGCGGTCGGTCTTCGAGGTGCATCGGCTCAGCGCGGCGATCGCCGAACTGACCCGGGAATCCCGGGTTGCCGGGTTGGCCAGGCAGATCCTCGGTTCCGAGGTCTACATCCACCAGAGCCGGGTGAACTACATGCCCGGGTTCCGCGGCACCGGCTTCTACTGGCACTCGGATTTCGAGACGTGGCACGCCGAGGACGGCATGCCCGCGCCGCGGGCGGTCAGCCTGTCCATCGCGCTGACCGACAACTATCCGATCAACGGCAGCCTGATGGTGATGCCCGGCTCGCATCGGACGTTCGTGCCCTGCCTGGGCAGCACGCCCGCCGAGCACTATCGGGAGTCGTTGCAGGAGCAGGAGATCGGGGTGCCGACCCAGGACGACATCACTACCCTGGCGAACACCTACGGCATCAGCCAGTTCACCGGCCGGGCAGGCTCGGCGCTGCTGTTCGACTCGAACCTGATGCACGGCTCGTCGAACAACATCACCCCGTTCCCGCGCTCGAACATCTTCCTGGTGTTCAACAGCGTGGAAAACACCCTGACGGAACCGTTCGCGGCACCCGCGCCGCGGCCGGGTTACATCGGCAGCCGCGACTTCACGCCACTGTCTGCCTGATGCACTGACCGAAGGCGCCCGCAGTCCGAAGGGCGCTTTCGGTTGCTCGGCGAAAGCCCGATGTGGGCGTCGGGTGCTCGCCGCGCGCCGCGGGTGGATCGGCGGTACGATCCTGTCGGCCATCTGCTGTTGCCGCCCCACACGGCCGGATTCGCCCCCTGTTCCGGTTCTCCCGCCAAATGTTCTTCTGGCGTGCGCAATATTCTGGACAACCTGCGGGTGTTGGCGTTCGCCACAAGATGACTCATCGCCCCGGTGCCGCGTGATCGCGACCGCGTGCCGATCCGGTTACTGACCGACGCTGTGCGCGTGGTCTTCTCGATCGGATACCCGATCACGGCTGGCCGGGCGGCGGTTTCGGACGAATTGTGCAGAGTGCCGTCAGCTGCCAGCATCGTGCACAAACATGGGCGTTTGACCAATTTGGTGGCAAATCATCGGCAACGGGCGAAGCCCTTGACCTAATTGTTACCGGTGGGTACAACTACGTAACCATGCCGACGCATACCGCTCGGTCGGCCCATGAAGAAATGCACGCAGTTGGTAACGGACGTCATCACTATCGATGCGGAGTTCGCAGCCGCACGCAAAGCGTTGTGGGACTTTTTCATGGACCCACAGACCTACACCCGGATGTTCCTCGGAATCGGAGATTGTGATCGCGCGGAAACCTCGGATACGCACCCCGTTCTCCTGATCCGGGCGCGGCACGCCGGTCATGAACTGACCGTGCCAGCGCTCCGGCTCGTCGTCGGCAAGGAGCTGGAAACCTTCGAACTACAGTGCCCTGGGCTGGGCAGTTTCGCCGCGATCCGACTACGCGGCGAAGAGGAACAGACCCGGGTCACCATCACCTATTTCGGCGCGGCGCGGATCCATCCGTGGATCGCCGAGCAGGACAACGCCGACGTGATCGACTGGACCATGGCCGGGCTGGACCGGATCGTCGACGCCATCATCGGCGCGCCGACCTCGGTGCTGGTCAACGGCGAGGATTCGGGCACGAAACAGCAGGTCGGCACGCTGAAGCAGATGGTGTCGACCGGTGTCGTGCGCACCTTCCGGCCGGATCGCGCGCTCAAGCAGATGGGCGGACTGGCCAAGTGGGGCTTCACCCTGGCCGGTGGTTACGCGGCCGCCGCGGGGCACTCGCCGCATCGTCTGGCCGTGGTGGACGACGTGTCCGCCTACACGTTCGGTCAAATGCACGATCGCACGCATAAACTCGCGTCGGCGCTGACGTTGCTCGGCATCGGCGCGCGCGACAAAATAGGGCTACTGTCGCGCAATCGCGTGGCAATGGTCGAATGCATGGTCGCCACCGGCAAACTCGGCGTGGATACCGTGCTGCTGAACACCGGGCTGTCGGCCAGGCAGATCGAGGACGTCGCCGATCGGCACGGTCTGTCCGCGCTCTTCCTCGACGACGAATACGACGCGCAGACCAAGTATGTCGGGTCGGGGGTGCCGCGTTTCGCGACCGGGCGGGAGTCGGTGTTCGAGCGCAACACCGTCGACGATCTGATCGCCCTGGAAGCGCCGACGTTCGCCAGGCCGTCGCATCCCGGCCGGCTCATCGTGCTCACCTCCGGCACCAGCGGCACGCCCAAGAGCGCACAACGCCCGCAGCCCAAGGGATTCGGCACCGTCGCCGCGCTGCTGTCGCGGATTCCGCTGCGGATGGACGAGACCATGCTCATCCCCGCGCCGCTGTTCCACACCTGGGGGCTGGCGGCCTTGCAGATCAGCACCCCGATCCGGGCCAGTGTCGTATTGCCGGAACGGTTCGACGCCGAGGACTGCCTGCGGCTGATCGAGGAACACGCCGTCACCTCACTGATCGTGGTGCCGGTGATGGTGAACCGAATCCTGGACCTGCCCACGCACATCCGGGATCGCTACGACACGTCGAGCCTGCGGGTGGTCGCGAGTTGCGGTGCGCCCCTTGCCGGTCCGACGGTGCTCAAGTTCATGGACAGCTTCGGTGATGTGCTCTACAACGTGTACGGCTCGACTGAGGTGTCCTGGGCCACCATCGCCGATCCGGCCGATCTGCGCGCGGCACCGACCACTGCGGGCCGCCCGCCGCTCGGCACGAAACTCGCTGTGCTGGACAAGGATCTGCGTCCGGTGCCGCGCGGTGTCACCGGACGCATCTTCGTGCTGAATCACATGCTGTTCGACGGCTACACCGACGCCAAGCCGCCCATCGAGTCGGGCGGCATGCTCGACACCGGCGATCTGGGCTATCTCGACGCCGACGGGCTGTTGTTCGTGGCGGGCCGGGACGACGAGATGATCATCTCCGGCGGCGAGAACGTCTTCCCGCGACCGGTGGAGGAGGCGTTGTCGCACCTACCGCAGGTGAGCGAGGTCGCCGTCGTCGGCGTGCCGGACAAGGAGTACGGCCAGCGGCTCGCGGCGTTCGTGGTGACGCGGGAGGGGTTCGGGCTCGATCGCGACATGGTCCGCAACTACATCCGCCACCGGCTCAGCCGGTTCTCGGTGCCGCGCGACGTGACCTTCCTGGAGGCGTTGCCGCGCAACGCGACCGGAAAGATCCTGAAGCGCACGCTGATTCAGCCGAGCTGAGCGCGGGCTCAGCTCGGCTGACGGGTCAGTTCGACCGGCGGATGATTTCCGGGGTCAGGTCGGCGATCGTCGGATAGCCGTCAACGGCCATCAGTAGATCCGCCTCGGCAAGCAGCGTGCGCAGCACGTGCACGATGCCGTCGGCACCGCCGAGTGCCAGGCCGTAACAGTACGGGCGACCGATGCCGACGGCGGTCGCGCCCAACGCCAGTGCCTTGACAATGTCTGCGCCGGAACGGATTCCGGAGTCGAACAGCACGGGCAGTCCGTCCGCGTCCGCGACCACGCCGGGCAGGTGCTCGATCGCCGGGATGCCGCCGTTGGCCTGCCTGCCGCCGTGATTGGAGCAGTAGATGCCGTCCACGCCGGCGTCTTTGGCGCGGCGCGCGTCGTCCGGGTGACAGATTCCCTTGAGTACCAACGGCAAATCGGTCAGCGATCGAAGCCAGGACAGGTCGTCCCAGGTGACTGGATTACCGAACTGCGAAACCCAGGTCAGGATGGCGGTTTTCGGGTCTTCCTCGGGGCTCTTCGCGAGCATCGCGCGGAATACCGGGTCGCTGAAGTAGTTCGCCAGGCAGTGGCCGCGCAGCTGCGGGAAGTTCGAGGTGCTCAGGTCGCGGGGCCGCCAGCCGGGGACCCACGTATCCAGGGTTACCACAATGGCTTTGAAGCCCGCGGCCTCGGCGCGGCTGACCAGGCTCTGCGCGAGGTCACGGTCGGTCGGTGTGTAGAGCTGGAATATGCCTGGGGTGGCGCCGAATTCGGCGGCTACGTCCTCGAGCGGGTCGACCGTCAGCGTGGACGCCACCATGGGCACGCCGGTGCGGGCGGCGGCCTTGGCGGTCGCGAGGTCGCCGTGGCCGTCCTGCGCGCACAGCCCGATCACGCCGACCGGGGCCATGAAGATCGGCGACGGCAGCTTCATGCCGAAGAGATCGATCGTGAGATCGCGTTCTTTCGTGGCGCGCAGCATCCGCGGGAAGAGGCCAAGCCGTTCGAAGGCCGTCGCGTTGGTGCGCTGGGTGAGCTCGTCGCCGGCACCGCCCGCCACGTAGGACCAGATGCCCGGCGGCAGCGCGGCCTGCGCCCGCGCCTCCAGGTCGGCGAAGGTCATCGGCAGGTCGGGCTGGACGCCGCCGAGGCCCTGGAAGTAGATCTCGTACTGGTAGTCACCGAAGTTGCCGGTCACGGCGCTCCCTTCCTCGTTTGATACATGAATGTATCCGATACATTTGTGTAGCGGTGTGAGTTGGCGTCTGTTCGCAGTGCGCCGTAGAGGGTCAGCCAGCGGTTCGGATCGATCAGTCCGACCGGTTCGTCGAGCGCGATTTCCGCGGCGACACAGGCGGCCCGCACGGTGCGCGTCGGAAACTCGCGGCGCAACGAGCTCGCCAGCGAGCCGCCCACCCCGGCGAAGCCGAGTTCGACCACCCGCCGGTAGTCGGCCAGCGCTGAGCCGGGCAGGAGCGGTCGAGGCCGACGGCGCAGACGCAGGATCGCGGTGTCGACCCGTGGCACCGGATCGAAGCTGTGCCGCCCGATGCGCGCACCCAATTCCATTGCGACAGTGGGCCAATGGGTGACAGTGAGCTTTGTCCACCGGCCATAGTCACCGGAATGCTTACGCGCGAACTCGTATTGGGTGAGCAGCGTGGCCGAGGTGAGCTGCCGGGCGGCCAGACACCAGCGAACCAGGTCGGTGGTGACGGCGAAGGGCACATTCGCCACCACCGCGAACGGCTTCGCTGGCTCGCGCACCGACCGGAAATCCATGTGGTACAGCCGTATTCGGTCATTGCCGAGATACCGCCTGCGCAGGCGGTCGGCATAGATGGCGTCTTTCTCATAGGCGTGTACCCGGCCTGCCGAGCCGAGCAGTTGCCTGGTCAGCATGCCGTCGCCGGGACCGATCTCGAGCACCAGATCCTCGGCCGTGACGCCCGACGAGCGCACGATCAACCGGGCGGCACCGACATCGGTGAGAAAGTTCTGGGACAGGCGCTTACGGGCGCGCGGCAGCGAACGATTGCGGGACATGGGTGTCCTCCGAACGGAGTGGTCGAATCAGAACAGGTGATTCGCCCGGACCCATGCCAGTGCACAAAAAATCCGACGGTCATCGACCGCCGGCGCAGCTCCCGATCAGGACAGTCGGGACACCGGAGCGTGACGGTGCACTGGCAGAGCCCAGGCCTCCGCGCGCAGCCGCAGGTAGTACACGCCGACCGCGCACACTCCGTTCATCTCCACACTGCACATGCCCGCAAGGTATCGCACCGCCACCGCGCCCCGCGACCGATTATTTACCGACGCGCTACGCCGGTTCGAGCAGATTCCGGCGCAGCGCGGCGATCAAGTCGGCGTCGACGCCGAGCAGATCCGTCGTATATCCGTGCACAGAGCCATGTTCGGCCGTCAACGCGTCGAGGAACAACCGCATTACCGCGGCGGGTGCCCGCCCGTACCCTGGCCACTTCAGCTCCTTGCCGGGATACGCGGCCCGCCAGTCCGCGACGAGACGTCCGGTGGCGAGCTCGGTCAGCGTGAAGTCCTCGATGATCCGTTCTTCGGAGACGCCGAGCAAGGTCAGCACGAGTGCGGCGAGCAGCCCGGTGCGGTCCTTGCCGGACGCGCAGTGGAAGACCGTCGGGCCGTCGGCTTCGGCGATGACCTCGAGGGCTCGGCGGATTTCGGCGACGCCGTCATTGGCGACCTCCACAAAGCGCTCGGCAAGGTAGGGGCCCGTCTCGATTTCCGGACCGAGCGCCGCCTGATCGTACGGGCGATGTTCGATGCTGAGGTTGTGGTAGGCGAGCGACTGGTGGTGGCGGAC
Organism: Nocardia sp. NPDC051052; assembly: GCF_044456045.1. NCBI lineage: Bacteria > Bacillati > Actinomycetota > Actinomycetes > Mycobacteriales > Nocardiaceae > Nocardia > Nocardia sp. NPDC051052. The sequence continues at coordinate 460,262 of NZ_JBITFL010000002.1, read as the reverse complement.
CCGGCCTGCCCGGTCGATCTCCCAGGGGTAGCGCAGATCGATGACGGTCGTGACGCCCAGGTTCAGAAAGCTTGTCCAGTCCTCGTCGCGCAGCTTGCTCAGGGAGTCGGAGCGAAACAGACGCTGCCATCGCACTACCTGTCCGTCCTCGGTCGGGTAGCCGCCCAGATCACGGAAGTTGTGTAGTCGTTCGAAGTGGATGTGTCTGTTCACCACACGAACCCTATGTCGGCCGCCCACAACGGCGCTCACGATAATCGAGCGGCAGCGACGGCACACCATAGGGCACACTTTGATCATGAACCTGCGTTCGGTAGCCGACCTGGTCAGGGTGACAACTGCGGGCGAGAAGGTGGACTATCTGCTGTTCTGGGGACATCAGCCGGAGCGGAGCGGACGGATCGGGGCCAGCTGCCTGAGTCAGTGGTGGCCTGCGTCGTTCGTCGTCGACGGGACGGAGTTCGCGTCGGCCGAGCACTACATGATGTGGGGCAAGGCCCAGTTGTTCGGGGACGCGGCGAATGCCGAGCGGGTATTGGCGGCGCCGACACCGAAGGACGCGAAGCGGCTCGGGCGGGAAGTCCGTGGATTCGATGGCACCGTGTGGAGCGAGCACCGGTACGAAGTAGTGGTGCGCGGGAATGTCGCGAAGTTCGGACAGCACGCGGAGTTGCGGGAGTATCTGCTCGGCACCGGCGATCGGGTACTGGTGGAAGCCAGTCCGGTGGACCGGATCTGGGGGATCGGGCTGGCCTCCGACAGTCCGAAGGCCGAGGATCCCGCACGGTGGCCGGGGCTGAACCTGCTCGGCTTCGCGCTGATGGACGCGCGCGCGGAACTACGTCGTGGTCAGCCGACCGACTGATCTGCGTTCGTGACGCGCTCCTCGTCGGCGCACGCGCGCCAGACGCGGGCCTCGGCGTAATTGCCTTGGCGGTCCAAGAGTTCGGCGAGCCCGGCCATCGCGCGCGGCTCCCGGCGGTCCGCCGCGGTGCGCCACCAGCGTTCGGCGTCGGCCAGGTCGCCGCGGCGGAAGCGAACGACGCCGAGGTCGTAGGCTGCGCCGGGATGTCCCGCGTCGGCGGCCTGCTCCCACAGTCCGCACGCCTGGTCTTCCTCGCCGCGGCCGTACATGGCGACGCCGAGGTCGTAGAGGGCGGTCCGGTAGCTGGTGTCCTGTGCGGGCTCCGCCTCGACCGCCGGTCTCGTCTGCATGGGACGGGTCGGCGCGGACTGCACGCCGGGGCCGTACTTGGCGTCGGAGCCGAGATGTGGCGTCGGGGCGGGTGGCGCTTCGCTGGGTAAGTTCGGTGCGGGTTGCGGGTTTGGTGCCGGCTGCGGGTTTGGCGCGCTCTGTGAGCTCGGTGCTGGCTGTTGGCTCGGTGCCTCAGGTGGGTTCGGTGCGGGTCGTTGGCTCGCTCCGTTATGTGGATTCGGTGCCTTGTGCTGATTCGGTGCGGACTGGGGGTTCGCCGCGGGCGCCGGGTTCGGCACCGGCGGTGGATTCGGTGCGGGCTGCGGTGCATTGGCATTCGGGCCCGGCCCGCCGGGTTTGGTCTGCGCCGACTGCATGGTCGGGTGGTGCGTGCTGTGCTGCGTGGTCGACGGGTAAGCGCCGCTCGGATTCGTCGGCAGGTTCGGCATCGAGCGCAGCGGATGAGTGTGCTGGGCGTCCGGCGCGGGTTGCGGTTCCGCCTGCGGTTCCGCCGGGGTGGACTGCACCTCGACGACGAGGTTGGCGAAGTTGGCGGGGCCCTCACCGATGCTGCACCACAGGACGATTCGGCCATCCGGTGTGTTCTCGATGACGATGCCGTAATTGCCGATCCAGGACTTCTGCTCGCCGAATCCGTCGACCCAGACGGGCGTCAGCGTCACCAGGGTGCCGGGTGCGGTGCCGATGATGTCGAAGCTGATGCCGCCGACCAGGGCGTCGGACCACACGTCGACCCCGGCCAGGCGGCGACCGTTCAGGGCGACGTAGCCGTCGACGACCGACAGGCCCATGCCGAGCCCGCGCAGCCCCGCCGGGGGAGCGGCGGACAGCAGCGTCACCGTGAGGGTCGTGGGCTCGGGCCCGACCTGCTCGGTGTACATCGGATAGACCTTGCTGCCACGCAGGACGATGGGTTCCGCGCTCTGATACCGGGCGGAAAGCGGCCGGTCGTCGGGCGAATTCCGAGCCACCCATGACGAATAGGGCTCGTTCATCGATGCCCGCCTTTCCGCCGAATGCGTCGTGCCGTCCTTGCGCTGTGCGGCGGGGTATACCGTACCTGCCATAGCCGGGAAAGGCGCAGCAATCCGACGGCCCCCAATGCTAGGGTGGCGTTCCTCCCAAGGCCAGGGTTCGTGCCGTAGAAATTATTCGCCCAGTGGCAAAAACGTTGTTTTGTCCGAATTGGCGTGCTGGCGCATCAGCGTCAGGCACAGCGTGTTCGGTGATCACACCGAGCGGGCGACAATGCGTTCCAACGCGGCCAGATCCTGCTCCAACATGCGGAACAGCCAATACACCCCGACGAACGCGAGCGCGCTACCCACACACAGCACGCGCAGCGCCACGATAACCGCCGGAATGTCCTCGGGCGGAATGAACGTCGCACCCGCGACACCGAGCAGCGGAACGGCGGCGGCGATCGCCAAAAAATAGGTGCTGCGGCGATCGAGCTGGCGCAGTCGGCGCGCGTCCTGCGCCCCGAGCCCGCCGTGCCGCAGAAACATCGGATACAGCGAGCGCACCGCGTAAAAGTTGACCATGAAATACGGGTACGCCATGGCGATGGCACCGCACACGATCTGCGTGATGAAGAAGTGCACGTAGGACGCCGACGTGATCTGGTTACCGGATGCCTGCACCGAAACCGGGACGACCACGCCCGCGATAACCCACAGCGCGAAGCAGGTCAGCACATTTCGCTTGCCGAGCTGCAAGGTGTCGCCGCGTGCGCGGGCGAGCGTGGCCGCGTCATAAGACTTTCCTTTGCGCAGCCCGCGCGAAATCGACCACAGGTTCGCGAGCAGCACATTCGTGACCAAGAAGCCGATCAGGAAGCACAGCCCATAGGTGGTCACCGCGATCTGGTCGAACTGGTGCTGCGCCGGTGCGTCCAGCTTGCTGATGATCAGTGTCCGATTGTGGTTGTAGCTGTACCAGATCGCCAGCGCGTTCGGCACCGCGATGGCGAGCGCCATGATCGGGTGCATCAGCCGGCGAGCCCGCAGCCGCCAGCTGGTCGGCGGCGGGTCGACCAGGTCGCGGGCTCGGGCGTCGAGGCAGACCTCCAGTTGCTGCGCCATGTCCGTGCCGCGCGGCCAGCGGTTGCCGGGTTCCGGGTCGAGCGCGCGCACCAGCGCGCGTTCCAGCGCGGCCGGACAGTCCGCCGGAAGGTCTTGATACGGCAATGCTTCCGGGCTGCCGGAGCGGCGCTCCAGCATGCCGTCCAGCGCCGTGCGGTCGCCGCCGGTCACCGAGTCGTCGTCGAAAGGCTTGCGGCCGGTGAGTAATTCCCACAGCACCACGGCGAGCGCGTAGAGGTCGCTTCGGGTGTCGAGATCCGCGGCCGTGCCCGTTCGATCCGGATGCACCGCAGCCAGCTGTTCGGGCGACATATAGGCAAGCGAGCCGCCGAAATAGGCGACCGGGCTGTCGCCCGAGACATTGCCGCTGAAGCTGATATTGAAGTCGGCGAGCTTGGGAATGCCGTCGGCGGTGAGCAATACATTCGCCGGCTTGATATCGCGGTGCAGCACGCCGACATTGCCCGCGTAATCGAGTGCCTCGGCCAGCCTGCGTCCGAGCCAGGCAATGGTTTCCGGCCAGGACAGGTTGGCCAGTTCCGCGCGCAACGCAGATTCGCTCGGCCTGATCTCGCCTTTGTCGGCCAGCACTGTGTCGATCACGTCGAGCAGCAACGTGCCGTCGCGCTGTTCCGGCGGTGTCGCCCGAACCCGTTCGAGCACGGTGAACAGCGTCCCGCCCGGCACATACTGCATGTACAGCAGCCGCAGCCCACGGCTCGCCAGCACGCGCTGATCGAAGACCCGAACGATGTAGTCGTGGTCCAGCTGTGCCAATGTCTGCGGCTCGGTGCCCTTGTCGCGGGAGATCTTCACCGCGACCAGCCGCTGCATCGACCGTTGCCGCGCCAGGAACACCCGCGCGAACGCGCCGCGCCCGAGTCCGGTCATCAGATCGAAGTCGTCGATCTTCTGACCGACCTCGATATCGTCGAGATTCACCGGCTCGGCGGCCGACATCATCGTGCTGTGATAGTCGTCGGTCGCCAGCATCTCCGAAAGGTGTTCGGCCTGTTCGGGATACGCCGCGGTGTACTCCGCGACCCGCACCGGCGTGCCCGCCCGCCGCCGGACGTGGAACTCCTCGTAGATGAGATCCGGCGGCAACGGCCAGGTTCGCAATTCGGGCAGCTCCGCCACGTACTCCGCGAGCCGTTTCGGCGCCACGCCGCGTCCCCAGCGATGGGCCAGGTCGACCTTGATCAACTCGATCAACGAGACCCGTCGAATGCCGGGCGATTCCGGCAGGTAAGCCAGCAGATCCGGCGGCTCCGCACCCGCGCGCCACGCCTCGGCAAATCGTTCGACCACCTCGGCGACCCCACCCCCGCGCGATCCGCCGGGCGAACGATCCGATGCGACCGTCGCCCCCGAAACCGCCGGGGCAGGGTGCGCCATCTGCGCATCGTAGCCCCGGCACCCGCCGGAAACCGGACGTTCGCGGCGGCTAGGTGGGCAGGGTCTGCCAGGTGCGTGCCATTGCGCGCATCAGGGCCGGGTAGACCAGGAGGCGGCGCAGCGGCAGGATAGCGGCCATGTACAGCCGTCCGAACAGGCCGTTCGGCTTGACCAGCACAGCCATTTGGCCGCGGTAACCGCCGGTTTCGTTCGGGACCCAACCGATATGCATTATCGAGTGCACGGTGCTGTTGGCGATCTCGGCGGCCCATTCGTCGTGCGTCTGGTAGACGGAGTGGAACGGGAGGCTCTGAAATTCCGGGCCGGGCGGTGCGTCGCGGAGATCCGCGGGTAGCCGGTCGCGCAGCGAGGGCACGCGGCCCGCGATGCCGGTGTCTTGCTTGTCCCAGCCGAGTAATGCTCCGAGCTTCCAGCGGATCGCGAAAAGGATCCGATAGGACGGGGAGAACTGGCTCGGATCGTTGTGAGCGGCGATGAGCTGTACGAGGCGCGGCAAGTCGTCGGGGCCGCCCGGTGTCGGTAGGGCCCAGACGTCCTCGAGCTCGAAATCGTCGGTGAGTTCGTGGATGCGCCATGGCAGGGAGGTGTGGGCAGTTTTCGGGAGCGGCATTCGTCGGCCTCGATCCAGGTTGTGCCGATTGATTACGAAGCTCGGATGAAGTGACAGGCTACGAAACCGACGGTCATGGCGTGCCCCTGACATCGGCGTGGGCCACGTTGATCACGCAATCCGGTTACTTCCCAACGGTTTTCAAATATACGGCGCCGTATATTTCGATCGTAGCGCTCGGTGCGGGAGTGTCAACACCGTCGGCAATACTGGGGGGTATGGTCGCCGTCACTCGCACACCACGGGACAGTTGGATCGAGCAGGGCCTGCTGGCACTGTCGACCGGCGGTCCGGATGCCGTCCGCGTCGAGAGCCTCGCCCAGACGCTCGGTGTCACGAAGGGCGGCTTCTATGGGCACTTCGCGGATCGGAACGCGCTGCTCGACGAGATGCTCGACGCCTGGGAGCGGGGGAGTACCGACGTGGTCCGCGCGCAGGTCGAACGCGAGGGCGGCGATGCGCGGACCAAGATTCGCCGCGCCGGTCTGCTCACCTTCTCCGATGATCGGATGCTGCCGATCGACCTGGCGATCCGCGACTGGGCCCGACGCGATGACGCGGTCGCCGAACGGCTGCGTCGCGTCGACAACTACCGGATGGATTACGCGCGTGAACTGTTCGGCACCCTCTACTCGGATCCGATCGAGGTCGAGGCGCGCAGCTTGCTCGCCTTCTGCCTGGCGGTCGGCAAGCACTTCCTCGCCGCCGACCACAACAACCTGACGCGCGACGAAGTGGCCTTCCGCGCAGCGGATCTCCTACTGGGGAACCCGCCGGCCAGCGCTTAGGGACTTACCCGTCGCCATGGGCTTTGGGGAAGGCCCAGCGGGCGTAGGTGTTCTCGGGGCGCACGGTGATGACGTCGCAGAATTTGACGAGGGGGTCCGCGGCGCCGTCGAGATGGTCGAGCGTCGGTGTTATCACCGCCTCGGCCTGGTTGAGCTGGACCGCGGTCTCCAGTTGGTCGAGGCGGTATTGGGTGTCCGCGTCGAAGATAATGGTTTTGACGAGATCGTAGCCGAGTCGCTTTGCGAGGCTTCGGATCTGGGTTTCATCCCAGGTTTGCTGCGCGCCAGAGACGTCACGCCGCAGGTAACCGAGTGCGGTCGCCCTTTCTGTCATCATCACCACCCCTTCTCGCCGTAAGAAGTTGACCTGACGCGCATCACGCCACCCTGTAGCCCGCCCCCGAGCCTCCTAAACCTAACTCGCTCTTGCCATGGAGAGCACCGGTTTCGGGTACTGGAACCCTCGACTGGGGAACCCTCCGGCGGGAAGGGTGCTGGATGCGCAGTTCCGGGCGTGCGATTGGCTGTTGTGATGTGTTGTGCGGCAGTCGATTACGGGGTCGATCGGCCGGTCAAGCCTGCCCGGTGTCGAAGCGCGCGACCTGCCCGCCGTCCACGGTGAAGCGCCACTTGGTGCGCATATCGCCCCAGGTGTCGTTGTGGAAATTGGCGATCAGCGAGTGTCCGTCGTCGGCTTCGCTCTCGACTTCCATCCGGCCGTTGGCGGCGAAGATTTCCTTCTCGGCCCACTGGTCTAGGTCTTCGGCGCTGCCGTCGTCGGACATGGTGGCATCCGGGGTGAGGGTGCCGCGGAACGCGCTGGGGTCGTTGCTGTTGACGGCGGTCACGAAGGCGCGCACGGCAGGGTCGGTCAGCTGATCCGTGGGAATCATGAACCCAGTCTCCCACCGGTACCTGCGGGGCAGTGGCCGAAACTGGTAACCGTCCGGCTACCGATCGCACCTACGGAAGTTATCTGTAACCGTCGGTTACAGATAACTTCGGGAGGATTCTGGGGTGAATTTCTGGTCGCGGATCGGTCACGCGGCCCCCCGAGATGTAGTCAGCGTACCCGCTGCCGCGCATGGCCGCCACCGGACCCTGGCTTTGCGATAACCCCGTGAAACCGACCAAGCGCTTGCTACGCTCGCCGCATGATCTCCACGACGGTGTGGGGCACCGGCAATGTCGGCCGGGCGGCCATTCGAGCCGTCGAGGCACATCCGGCGCTGCAGCTCACCAGTGTGCTCGTGCACAATCCCGACAAGGTCGGGCGCGACGCCGGGGAGTTGAGCGGTCTCGACTACCGGGTCGGCGTCGCGGCCGTCGCGGACATCGACGCGGTGCTCGCGACGAAACCGCGCGCGATCGTCTACGCGGCATCCGGCGATATCCGCCCCGACGACGCGCTCGCCGACATCGTTCGTGCCCTGCGCGCGGGCGCGATAGTCGTCACGCCCGCGCTGTACGCGCTCTACGACCCGCGCAACGCCCCGGCGGAGATCCGCGACCCGGTGCTCGCCGCGATCGCCGAAGGCGGCGGTTCGCTGTTCGTCTCCGGCGTCGACCCCGGCTGGGGCAACGACGTGCTGCCGCTGCTGATCAGCGGACTCGGCGGCACCGTCGACGTGATCCGCTGCCAGGAGATCTTCGACTACGCCACCTACGACCAGCCGGACTCGGTCCGCTACCTGGTCGGTATGGGTCAGCCGATGGACTATCAACCGCCCATGCTCGCGCCGACGGTGCCGACCATGGTGTGGGGCGGCCAGATTCGACTGATGGCGCGGGCGCTCGGCGTCGAACTGGACGAGATCCGCGAAACGCTGGAGCGGCGCCACCTCGACACCACGATCACCACCCCGTCGATGGGGGAGTTCGCGGCGGGCACCCAGGGCGCGGTGCGGTTCGAGGTGCAGGGCATCGTCGCGGGCGAGCCGCGCATCATCGTCGAACACATCACCCGCATCCACGCGTCCTGCGCGCCGGACTGGCCCGCGCCCGCCGACGGCGACGGCGCGCACCGGGTGATCATCGAGGGCCGCCCGCGCATCGAGGTCAGCATCGAGGCGTCGGACGAGAACGGCAACCGCGCCGCGGGCGGAAACGCCACTGCCGTAGGCCGTTTGGTGAGCGCCATCGATTGGCTCGCCGACGCCGAACCCGGACTCTATGACGCGCTCGATATTCCGCTGCGTCCGGCAGTCGGCAAACTCGGAAGGAAAAATCCATGATCATCGATATCCCCGAGGGCAAGGATCCGATCGGTTACGTCTGGGGCGAAATGGTGCCCGGTATCGGCGTTGCCGCGGCACAGTTCTCGATGTCGGTGTATTCGCACAGCACCCTCGGGCTGCGCGAATTCGAGGCGGCTCGGCTGCGCATCGCGCAAATCAACGGCTGCATCTTCTGCCAGGACTGGCGCACCGAACGCGACGGCAAGAAGGTGGAGCCGGAGTTCGCCGACGCCGTTACCGACTGGCGCCTGACCGAAGCTTTCGACGAACGCACCAGGCTCGCCGCCGAATACGCCGAACGCTATGCCCTCGATCATCACGGCATCGATGACGAGTTCTTGGCTCGGATGCTCACCGAGTACTCCCAGGTCGAACTCGTGGAACTCAGCATGAGCATCGGTTCCTGGCTGGCTTTCGGCCGGCTGAATCGCGTGCTCGGCCTCGACACCGCCTGTATGCTGCCCGGCCATTCGGCCGCCTGACAAACGATTATCGCTGTCCGGTCGCTACCGCTTCGGCACCCAGGCCGGTTGGCCGTCTACCAGCCCGGTCTCGAACAACTCGGGCGCGTCGACGACGGCCTGGAGATGGTCGTGCGCCTCCTCGAGGGAAAGGCTGGCCGGATATCGGATGTATTCGAGTGACGCGGCGATGCGGGCCTCGAATTCATGGCGAAAGTCATTGTCGCCGACATAGGTCAGCGCGATGCGGCCCCGCCAGTCGATGGCGTGGGTGCCGTCGGCGCGGCGCGTGAAAACCACCTCCTGGTCGGCCACCGAATCGTGGCCGAGCAGGTAGATGTTGAAGGCGAGATATTCGAGCTGATCGAGCTCGATGAGCGGCAGCGGATCGGCCGTCAATCGTTGTGGCGTCAACTCTTTCAGCTGGAATGGATTACCGGGCGTGGCGGCGAGCAATCCGGTGCCGTCGTCCTCGCCCCAGTAGGTGGACGACAACGTGCAACTCCGGTAGTTCTGCCACACGTCAGGCGACGACCAATCCCCGGCCCCCATGCCACTTTCCGGCTCTCCCGCGGCCACATACTCCGCCGACCGCAGGTGCAAGTCGAACCATAAATTGCCGTTCTCGTCGATCCGCCCGGTCCACGCGAACTCCTCGATCGCATGTCCGTCCGGCCACGGGTTTCCCGGAAAAACAATCCAACCGATGGTCGGATTGTCTTCCAGGTCGATCCTTTCCATGTGACGAACCTAGCGACCGGCACCGACACACCGCGAACCAGTAGTCGTTCGGTGCCGTCCACTCAGGCGTTGACCGTCGTCTCGTCACCGGCGTCGGGGGCCTGCTCGACCGTGCGCTTCGGCCCGGTGAACCAGGTGCGCGCCGATACCAGCCACCAGATGCCGATCGCGCCGACCACGCCGACCAGCGCGATCGGCGCGTAGTTGACGGTGTTCCAGGTGAACTCGCTGTTCCACGGATAACCGCGGTCGTCGGTGGGCAGGATGAACAAGACGCTGATCAGGACGATCCAGATCAGCGCGACGACGCCGATCGGGCGATACCAGCGGCCGAGTTGCCAAGGGCCGGTGCGGAATCGGGTCCCGTGCAGCTGCCGCAGCAGGATGGGTATTCCGTAGGCGATGTAGAGACCGATGGTGGCCACCGAGGTGGCGGCCGCGTAGGCGGTCGGCGCGTTCTCGGCCGGCACCAGCATCGACGGAATCAACAGCACGAACGCGAAGACCGAGATGAACAACACCGCGTTCACCGGCACCCGCTTCGCCGAAAGTTTCGACCAGAGCGACGATCCCGGCACCGCGCCGTCGCGGGCGAACGCGAACAGCATGCGCGAGGCCGAGGTGACCGAGGCGTATCCGCAGAACAACTGCGCGATCGCGGCGATGACCAGCAGCAGCCCGGACCAGAACGACGTGAGCGAGTTCTCCAGGATGTAGATCACCGGATAGCCGCTGTTCTTCGTCGGATCGAGGGCGTCGTCGAGATTCGGAATCGCGAAGGTCACCGCCATGATGAGCAGATATCCGGCGATCGCCGACACCACGATGGTGTTGATGATGCCTTTTGCCGCCATCCGCGAGGCGTCGTGGGTTTCCTCGGACATGTGCGCGGACGCGTCGTAGCCGGTGAAGGTGTATTGCGCGTGCAGCAGGCCGAGCAGGAAGCTGAAGGCGACGCCGCCGAATCCGACCCCGGCGTTGTCGACGGTCTTGGTGAACACGAACTCGACGCTCTGATGATGATTCGCGCCGAACGCGAGCACCAGCACGAATATCGCCACACCGCCGACGTGCCACCACGCGGAAATGTTGTTGATCACCGCGGACAGATGCGGTCCGATCGCGTTCAGCACCGCGTGCAGCACCAGGATCACCAGGAAAACCAGGAAGATCGCGGTGCGGTCGGTGCCGATATCGATGCCGATCACATTCAAGACCACGGTGGTGAAGATCGCGGCCCCGTAATCGATGGCCGCGGTCACCGCGATCTGGCCGATCAGGTTGAACCACCCGGTGAACCAACCCCAGACCGGCCCGCCGAGCTGCGACGCCCACCAATACAGGCCGCCGGAGGTGGGATACGCGGACGCCAATTCGGCCATCGCCATGCCGATGAACAGCACCATGATCGAGACGAGCGGCCAGCCCCAGGCCATGGTAATCGGGCCGCCATTGGCCAAACCGATTCCGTAACTGGCCAATCCGCCGGTCAGGATGGAGACGATGGTGAAACTGATGGCGAAGTTCGAGAATCCGGACCAGGATCGGGCCAATTCTTGCTTGTAGCCGAGTTCGGCGAGCCGACGTTCATCGTCGGACGGAGACGGGGTATCACTCATATACAGCTCCCGGGTGTAAACGCTGCCCTCACACAGCGTTTGCCAGAAGATCAGTCTGAGGTAATCCCGGGTCGACCGCACGGCAACCAGGAATACCGCGGCAAATCGCGGCGACCCCCTGCCACGGCCCGTCGGCCGTCGGCCGTAGCGTGAGACGTATGGAGCGACTGGTGGTCATCGGTGGTGACGCGGCAGGCATGTCGGCGGCCTCGCAGGCACGCAGGTTGCGGGGCGCGAGCGAGCTGGAGATCGTGGTGTTCGAGCGGGGCCGGTTCACCTCGTTCTCCGCGTGCGGCATCCCCTACTGGGTGGGCGGCGAGGTGCTCGAACGGGACGCGCTGATCGCCCGCACGCCCGAGGAGCATCGATCCCACGACATCGACCTGCGGCTGCGCACCGAGGCGACCGAGATCGATGTCGCGGGCCGCCGGGTACGCGCCCGTGACCTCGAGTCCAGCACCGAATCATGGACGGACTACGACAAACTCGTCATCGCCACCGGCGCCCGCCCGATCCGTCCGCCGCTGCCCGGCATCGACGCACCGGGCGTGCACGGCGTGCAGACTCTCGACGACGGGCAAGCGCTGATCGACACCCTCGAACGCACCGAGGGCAAGCGCGCGGTGGTGGTCGGCGCGGGCTACATCGGGGTCGAGATGGCGGAGGCGCTGATTCAGCGCGGTTACGACGTCACGATGGTGCACCGCGGCCCCGAGCCGATGTCGACGATGGACCCGGACATGGGTGCGCTGGTCCGGGATGCCATGTGCGGCATGGGGATCAAGGTGGTCGGCAATGCCGAGGTCAGCGAGATTCGCACCGACGCACAGGGTCTGGTCCGCGCGGTGGTCGCCGACGGTGCCGAATACGGCGCGGATGTTGTGGTGCTCGGCATCGGCGTGCGCCCGGACACGGAACTGGCCCGCGCGGCGGGCCTGCCGCTGGGGGAGCACGGCGGACTGCTCACCGATCTGGCGATGCGGGTGCGCGGCCACGAAAACATCTGGGCGGGTGGCGATTGCGTCGAGGTGCTCGACCTGGTGTCCGGGCGTGAACGCCATATCGCTCTTGGCACCCACGCCAACAAGCACGGCCAGATCATCGGCACCGGTGTCGGTGGCGGCTACGCGACCTTCCCGGGTGTCGTCGGCACCGCGGTCAGCAAGGTCTGCGACCTCGAGGTAGCGCGAACCGGCTTGCGCGAGAAGGACGCCCAAGCCGCGGGTCTGCAGTTCGTCACCGTCACCATCGAATCCACCAGCCGCGCGGGCTATTACCCCGACGCCGCGACGATGACCGTGAAGATGCTCGCCGAGCGCCGCACCGGTCGCCTGCTCGGCGCGCAGATCGTCGGCCGCGAGGGCGCGGGCAAACGGGTGGACATCGCCGCCGTCGCGCTCACCGCGCGCATGACGGTCGAGCAGATGACCGCCCTCGATCTCGGCTACGCGCCGCCGTTCTCCCCGGTGTGGGATCCGATCCTGGTGGCCGCGCGCAAGGCGGTCACCGCGGTGCGTGAGCGCGAGTAGCGCTCAGTAGTCGGCCATCAGCTCCAGCAGCTCCGCCTTGCCGAACATGACGGCAGCCTCGCGGGCGGACGGGGTGCCCCCGTCCGGGTCGGCGCCCGATTCGATGAGCAGCCGGGCGATCTCGTTCTCGCCCTTGAAAACCGCACCGGCCAACGGGGTTTGGCCCTTGTCGTTGGCCCGGTTCGGGTCGGCGTCACGATCGAGCAGCGCCGCGACGGCATCGCGATGGCCGTGGTAGGCGGCCAGCATGAGCAGCGTGTCGCCCGAGTCGTTGGCCAGGTCAGGGGAGACCCCGGCATCCACGTAGCTGGCCAGCGAGGCGGCGTCCCCCTGCCGCGCGAAGCCGAACAGCTTGGTGGCCAGCTCGATGATTTCCGGATCCATGTCAGCGCCCATTGGCCCATTCCTACCATGCCCCGAAGACACTCAGCGCGAGGTCGCGCGCTTGCTCATCTCGGCGCGCACCTTCTTCAGGTCGTCGACGAAGGCCGCATAGGCCTCCGCCCGATCGGGCGCGCGCAGCACCGCCGACGGATGCACCGTGGCGATCGCCCGGTAGTCCGACATCGAAATGACGTGTCCGCGTTGCTTACTCACCTTGAAGGCGGGGTCGATCACCGCCTGCGCCGCGATCGCGCCGAGGCAGACGACCAGCTTGGGCCGGATCAGCGCCAATTCGGCGGTCATCCAGGCCGAGCAGGCGACGATCTCGGTGCGCCCCGGTGGCTTGTGGATCCGCCGCTTGCCGCGCTCGACGAACTTGAAGTGCTTGACGGCGTTGGTCAGATAGAGCGTCTCGCGATCGAGTCCGGCGTCGGCCAGCGCACGGTCGAGCAGGTGCCCGGCGGGTCCGACGAAGGGATGCCCCTGTTGATCCTCCTGATCGCCGGGCTGCTCGCCGACCAGCACGACCGCCGCGTCCGCCGGACCCTCCCCGAAGACGGTTTGCGTCGCGTGCCGGTATAGGTCGCAGCCCCGGCACTCGCAGGACGCGGTGCGCAACGTCGCCAGATCCCGGGTGTCGGGGACGAACTCGTCCGCGCCCGGGGCCTTCATCACGCCTCCTGGGTTTCGCGCGCGTAGGCCGGATAGACCTCGGCGCGCAGCAACCCGGCCAGGTGCGCGGCGTTGCGGGCCACCGCTTCCGTGGCGTGCTGGACGGCGTCGGGGACCTGGTACAGATCCTTGTAGTCGACCGAACCCATCGCCTGCCCGTTCCAGTAGGTGCCGCCCTGCGCGGGGATGGTGAACCCGATGTCGTTGAGCGCTTGGAACAGATCCGCGACGATCTTGTGCGCGCCGTCCTCGTTGCCGACCACCGCGGCGATCGCGACCTTGCCGACCATGCTCGGCCTGCCCTCGTCGTCGGTCTCCGACAGTTCCGCGTCCAGCCGTTCGAGCACGCGCTGCGCCACCGACGACATGTGCCCGACCCAGGTCGGTGTCGCGATGAGGACGATATCGGCGGCGGCGATCATCTCGCGCAGCATCGGCCAGGCATCCCCGTCGCCCTCGTCGGCGCTCACCCCGGGCCGCACGTCGTAGTCGACCACCCGGACCACCCGGCCGTCCACACCATGGCGTTCGAGCTCGTCGAGCACCTGCCCGGCCAGCAGTTCACTGCTCGACGGTTCGGGCGACTTCTTCAAACTGCACACCAGCGCTACAGCCGTCAACGCGGTCATCGGGTCGACCTCCTTCGGGTGGGAGCGTGCTGGCGAGGTACCCGTTTTGCGAGGGATCACTCGGCAAGCCACCGAAGGGCCCTCCCACCTGGTGTACCGGACGGGATAGGTCGGTATAGTCGCCGCGGATGAGTAGTGTGACCACCCGCGTTGAGCCGGAAGCCAAGAACCGTCGACTCGGCGTCGTTGGGTGGCTGGCACCGGTCCTCTGTATCGCGTTCGCCGCGTTCTGCCTGCTGCTGCCGACCTGGCCCTTCCACAAGATCACCGGTGGGTTCATCGACCTACAGGTGTATCGCCTCGGGGTGGACGCGCTACGGCATGGCCACGACATGTACGGACAGCTGCCGCAGACCACCATCGGCGCCGGGCTGCCGTTCATCTATCCGCCGTTCGCCGCGCTGGCGCTGAGCCCGTTCGCGCTGCTGCCCTGGCACGCGGCCGCGTTCACCTTCTTCGTGTCGTCGGTGCTCGCGCTGGCGCTCACCATGTACCTGGTCGCCCGGCGGGTCTGGCCCGGCGAGGATCAGCGCAGGCTGGTCCTGGTGGCGACCGCGTGCGCGACACCGCTGGCGCTGCTGCTCGAACCGGTGCATTCGACGCTGGACTTCGGTCAGGTGAACCTGCTGCTGATGGCGCTGGTCGCGGCCGACTGCTTGGCGATAAAACCGCGCTGGCGGCGCGGCATGCTGATCGGCGTCGCCGCGGCCATCAAGCTGACGCCCGCCGCGTTCGTGCTGTATTTCCTGGTGCGCCGCGACTACAAGTCGGCGGCAACGGCGGCGGCGACCGGCGCGGCGGCTACCGCGCTCGGCTTCGCCGTGCTGCCGCACGAGTCCGCGAAGTACTGGTTCGGCGGCATGGGCAATGTGTCCGGCTTGAGCGGATCGGCGTTCCACACGAACCAGTCGATCCAGGCGGTGCTGTCCCGGTTGCAGGTGCCCAAGCCGCTGTTCACCATCGTGTGGCTGGTGCTCGGTGCCGCGCTGTTGGTGCTGGTGGTCGCCGCCATGCGGCGGGCCGCCGACTTCCCGCCGCTCGCGCTCGCCATCAACGCGGTCTTCACCCTGCTGCTGTCCCCGATTTCCTGGTCGCACCACTGGGTCTGGATCGCCCCGGCGCTGGCCGGCGCGATCGGCTACGCCACGCTGTTGCCGCGCAGGCAGGCCATCGGCTGGTGGATCACCATCGCCGTGATGACCGCGGTCTTCGTGTATGGCCCGCAAAACTGGCTGCCCGACGGCGAGCATCGCGAAACCCAGTGGACGCCATGGCAACACATCATCGGTAACACCTACGTGTGGTTCAGCGTCCTGCTCGTCGCGCTGTATTTCGTCGCGGGCCGCCGCGCGGCACGGGTGCCGGAACCCGTGCCCGCGCTCGTCCCGCAGCACTGATTCTGACCACTTAGTGTTTGCTGCCGTGATCCCCGGGTAGGGCCGTCAGTGACGGCACCCTGCCGTCGCCGACAGAATTACTCGAGGCAAGGAGGGATTCATGGCCGCCCGACGTGGCTTTGCCGCCATGGACGCGGAGCAGCAGCGCAAGATCGCCAGCCAAGGTGGCAAGGCGAGTAGCGGCAGCTTCGACAACGACCCGAAACGCGCGAGCGAGGCAGGCAAAAAGGGCGCGGCGGCGCAGCCGACCGCGGCCAAGCGCCTCGGCGGCGAACGCAGCCACCTGAACCGATAGTCGAAAACAGTCGATGGGCGAGGCAGCTGCCTCGCCCATCCTCCGTCCCGAGGGGATGGTAGCCCGATGCGCTTGCGCCGCAGCACGATCAACGGCTCCGGCCTGACCCGGGTCAGGCGTGGCCGCGGGTTTTCCTATACGACCACCGACGGTGCCGCGGTAACCGACGACGAAACCCTCGACCGCATCAAAGCTTTGGTGATCCCGCCCGCGTGGCGCAAGGTGTGGATTTCCCCACACCCCAACGGCCACGTGCAGGCGGTGGGTACGGATGCGGCCGGTCGGCGGCAGTACCTGTATCACGAGCAATGGCGCAGGGAACGGGACGAGGAGAAGTTCGACCGGGTGCTCGAGCTGGCCGCCCGATTACCCGAGGTGCGACGGCAGGTCAGGGCCGACCTGTCGTCCAAGGGGTTGAGCAGGCGGCGCGCCGAGGCGGTGGCGATCGAACTGCTGGACCGTGGCGTTTTCCGGGTCGGCGGTGAGGCATACGCGGAGGAACACGGCACGCGCGGCGTCGCCACCCTGCTGCGTACGCAGGTGCGGCTCTCCGGTGACGAGATGCTGTTCGACTATCCGGCCAAGGGCGGCATTCGGCGGCGGGTGAGTATCCGGGAACCGTTGGTGGCCAAGACTATTCGGGCGCTGCAGCGTTGCGGATCCGACTCGCCACGGCTGCTCGTCTATCGCAACGGCAGCGGCTATCGCGAATTGCACGCCGACGACATCAACCTGCGCTTCAAGGAACTGGCGTGTTGCGAGTGCAGCGCCAAAGACCTGCGCACTTGGCAGGCAACGGTTTTGGCGGCGGCGGACTTCGCGTCGGTCGAACGCCCGGCGTCGATACGGGGCCGCAAAGCGGTGGTGAAGAAGGTCATGGAAGACGTCGCGACGGCACTGGGCAACACGCCGACAGTCGCGCGTAACTCGTATGTCGATCCGCGCGTGGTGACGGCTTTCGAGAACGGGTCGACGATCGCCGCGGCACTGCGTCGCGCGCGGCGGGCCGACTCCGATGACGCCCGCCGAGAGCTGGTCGACCAGGCGGTGATCCGGCTGCTTCGCAAGACGAAGTGACCCGCTGACTGGGCGGTAAGGCGCGCGCAAGGGCGGTGCAAGGGTGCCGCAATGGTCCGACGGCACAGTCGGATTCATGAATGAGACATTTGATGTGGTGGTAGCCGGGGCCGGGCCTATCGGGCTGATGCTGGCATGCGAATTGGGGCTCGCCGGGGTGCATGTTCTCGTGGTCGAGCGGCTCGACGAGATCGATCAGACGCTCAAGGCCGCGGGGATCAATGTGCCTACCGCGCAAGCGTTCTACCGGCGTGGGCTGCTGCCGGAATTGATCGCCGACCAGGAGCGGGCGCGGGAGCGGATGGGATTGTTCGTGCGGGATCGCACCGAGTCGGCCCGTACCGAGCGGCCCAAGCCGGTGTTCGCGGGGCATTTCGCGGGCGTCATGCTCGACGTCGGCGTTGTCGACTTCGGCAATCCTGCCTTCGCTGACTTGGGCCCCGCCGGCGAGGTGTTCCTGGTGCCGCAGCAGTACATCGAGGCCACCCTCGGGCGGCGCGCCGCCGAGTTGGGCGTCACCGTGCGGCGCGGTGTCGAGCTCGCCGATTTCACCGACGATGGCGACGGCGTCACGATCCGGCTCGGCGACAACACTATTCGGGCAGGCTGGCTGATCGGCTGCGACGGCGGCCGCAGCACCGTGCGCAAGCTGACCGGATTCGACTTTCCGGGCGTCGACCCGGAACTGACCGGGCATCAAGCCATCGTCGAGATGACCGGGGCCGAAGCTCTGACGCCAGGGTGGGCGACGACCGAAACCGGCATGTACGTCTACAACCCGCCGACGGGGCGCATCCTCACCGTGGAGATGGACGGGCCGCCCGCCGACCGGGACGCGCGGATCACCATCGCGGAGCTACAGGCGAGTCTGCGTGCGGTGTCCGGTGTTCCGGTGGAGATCACCGCCGTGCGTTCGGCCACCCGGTTCACCGACAACACCCGTCAGGTCACCGAGTATCGCAAGGGCCGGGTGTTGCTGGCCGGCGATGCGGCACATGTGCATTCGCCGTTCGGCGGGCAGGGACTGAACCTGGGCGTCGGTGACGCGGTGAACCTCGGCTGGAAGCTGGCCGCGGTGGTGCACGGCCGGGCGCAGCTGGGCCTGCTCGACACCTACACCACCGAGCGGCATCCGATCGGTGCCTGGGTGCTGGAATGGACCAGGGCGCAGGTTGCCCTGATGCGAACCGACCAGCGCAGCAGGGCACTTCGCGCGGTGCTGACCGAACTGCTCGGCGCCCGCGAAGCCGCGACTACGGTGTTCCAGAAGATTTCCGGTGTGCTGCACCGCTACGACCTCGGCGGCGGGCATGAACGTGCCGGTGCCGCGGTGCCGGACTTCGAGTTGTCGGACGGGACCAGGATCGGGAACCACTTCGAAGGCGGTGGGGCGGTGCTGTTCGATTTGGCCGATTCGGCGAAATTGCGTGCGGTGGCGGCACGTTGGGCGCCTGAGGTGCGGGTGGTCACCGCCAAGACGGTGAAACCTGGCGCTCTGACGGCGATGCTGGTTCGTCCCGACGGATTCGTGGCGTGGGCCGCTGACTCCGGCAGCCGGGACGGACTGGAAGCGGCGCTGGTCCGTTGGTTCGGTGCCGCGGCGTAGTTCATGCCAGCTCCAGCCGCGGGCCGATGTGTATCGCGAGATACACCTGATTGCGCAGCGCGTTGGCTTCCTCGTCGGTGAGGGTACGGGACAGCGGCCGGAGGATCAGTCGGACAACGGCATTCGTCTGGCCGGGGACGATTTCGAGTCGTTCCCTTGCCTTTTCGGAAAGCTCGGCCCACGGCGTCCGTGCCGTGACGAGTACCGACTCGATGTCGTCGACCCGATCGTGCAGCACCTTTCGCACGGTGTCGCCGAGGGTTTCGTCGTCGGTGTCGTCGGCGGTCACCACCGACAGATCGCGGCGGATCGGCGGCAGCATCGAAACCGGGCGCCATGGCGACAGATCCAGCAGCTGATCGGCGATGCGCGGGTTGGTGGACCGCAGATAGCGGATATCGGGAATTCCCTTGCGCAGCATCAGCGCTCGGTCCAGGCCCATGCCGAGCGCGGTGCCGGACCACTGCGTGGGATCGAGCCCGGCGCCCGCGAGGACATGGTCGGCGATGAGACCGCATTCGGCGAGTTCCAGCCACTCGTCGCCGAGGCGCACGTCTACTTGCCGTCCGAGCGCGGTGTAGGGGTGCCGGGCGGGCGTCGTACGCCATTCGGCACCGGGGAGTACGGCCTCGACCAGGTGGGCGACCATGGCCTGCACGTCGCCGTCGCCGGTGTCCGGGCGCGACCGTAGCCGCCAGAGGTCGACCTGATGGGGTTCGCCCACGTGGATTCGATCGACGACGTCCCTGCGGTAGACCAGGCCCGGGATGACGATGAGGTCGTCGACCTCGGTGGTCACCTCCGTATAGCACCGCAGGGTTTCGGGGATGTCGGCGCTGGTGTGGCTGCGCAACATGGTGGTTGGGCTGACGTAGCGGGTGTAGCGCGTATCGCGGGTGACGTCGGCCGGGTCGTAGCCCAGCTTGTCGTAGTTGTCCACGACGGCGACGAGCGGCGAATTGCGCACCACGCGCACCGTCGACGCCCACGCGCGGACGAGCGCGTCGACGGTCCCGTCGAGCAGTGCCTGCATGGCGTGTGATCCCTGCGCGGCGTCGCTCAGGTCTCGCACGGTCAGCGCGCGCGACAGATCCAGCGGAGTGAGATAGGTAGGCATGAGTAATTCCTTTGGTAGCCAGTCGGATTCGGTGAAACCCCCGAACCGGCGACGGCCACAGGAACTACGTGTTCAGGCGCACGCAGCGAACCCCGCGGCCGACTGACGGCCCGGGGTGCGGAAATCGTGTGCGCGTGTTCACGAACAAAAGCGTAAGGGATCGATGCCTGGTGCGGTAGTCGGCGCCAGGGGTAACGGGTTCCGGATCAACGCCCGTGGCCCGCCGACAAGCGCTGGGCGACGTCGGGGAGCCTGCCGACCATCGAGATGGTGAACTCGACCAGTAGATCGATGAGACCGTCGCGGTCGACGTCGAGTCCGCCGTCGAGCCAGACCAGCACCAGTTCCGCGGCGCCGCCGGTGATCAGCTGCGAGGTCGCGGCGACGGCGGTGTCGTGGCCCGCGGGGAGGTCGAGCACCAGGCGGGTCTGCTCGATGATGACGTCGGCGACCCGGCGCATGCCGTCGAAGCGGCTGCGCATCAAGGCTTCGCTGCCGTAGGCCTGGGCGAACACGACCTGGGCCCGGCGCGGGTCGTCGGTGAGTTCGATGATGAGGGCGGCGACACCGGCACGGATCTTGTCCGATGGCGCGCCATCGGTGCCCGCGACGGCCGCGCGCGCGGTGTCGAGCGCGGCGTCCTGGATCTCCAGCAGTAGCTCCGACGCGAGCGTGTCCAGATCGGGGAACGCCTCGTAGAAGAAACGGGGCCCGACCTTGGCCTGTTCGCAGAGCCCGCGCACGGTGAGCGCGGAAAGGCCCTGGGTGCCGACGATATCGAGGGCGGTGTCCAGTAGCCGCCTGCGCCGATCCTCCCGGCGTTCGGCGGTCGAGGTGCCGCGGTAGGTGCCGCTGAATGCTCGGGTCACCCGAGCAGCCTTGCACAAGAGGAGTCGGGAAACAAATGTTTACGGAAACGTGTGTTTCCGATATGGTCTGAAGGGATCGCAGCGTCGCGAAGGGACGGCCGTCATGAGTCTTCTGGTTCCCCCGAAAGTCACCGATGTCCAAGGGGATGTCCGTCGCTTACGTGCGCGAGTCGCCAAACGTGCGCAAACGTGGGGTGCTCGCGTCGCCAGTCGGTACCCGTCCGCCGCGCTCGCGCTGGCCGAGCCGCCGCCGGGCAGTGGATTGCGGCCGGTGCCCGGCGATTTCGGCGCACCGGGAATCGGCTACACCCTGCACGCGCTGAGTGATCCGATCGGCCTGACACGCAAGCGCTTTCAGCGCTACGGGCCGGTGAACTGGATGGGTATCCTCGGCCGCAAGACGGTCGGCGTCGGTAGTCCCGCGGCCATCGAGGCTGTGCTCATGGATCGCGACAAGGTCTTCTCGGCGCAACGCGGCTGGGAGTTCTTGATCGGCCCGTTCTTTCGCGGCGGGTTGCTGCTGCGGGATTTCGACGAGCATCTGTTCCATCGCCGGATCATGCAGCAGGCATTCACCCGGCCCCGGCTGGTCGGCTACCTGGACCTGACGACCCCGCGGATCACCCGCGACGTCGCCGGGTGGCGGCCGGGCGAGCACTTCCTGGTCTTCGACGCGATCAAGCAGATCCTGCTCGCGCAGGCCACCGAGGTGTTCGCCGGCGCCGAGTTGGGTCCCGAAAGTGTGGTGTTGGAACGGGCTTTCGAGGATGCCGTGCACGGCGCGACCGCGCTCATCCGCACCAACGTGCCAGGCGGGGCATGGTCGCGCGGCATTCGCGGACGGCGGATTCTCGGCGACTATTTCCGCCGCGAGCTGCCCGCCAAGCGTGCGGGCGACGGCACCGACCTGTTCAGCGTGCTGTGTCATGCCGAAACCGAAGAGGGGCATGCCTTCTCGGATGCGGAGGTGATCGAGCACATGATCTTCGTGATGATGGCCGCGCACGACACCAGCACGATCGCCGCGTCCATGCTCGTTTACGAACTCGCTCGCCACCCGGAATGGCAGGATCGGTTGCGCGCGGAATCCCGCGCCCTCGGCAAGCCCGCCCTCGACTACGGCGACCTCGATCAGCTGCCCGGCCTGGACCTGGCCTTCAAAGAGACGCTGCGCATGTACTCGCCGGTGGCGCAGCAGGTGCGCGAAACCACCAGGGACACCGACATTCTCGGCTACTACGTGCCGAAGGGCACGCTGGTCATGATCGGCGCGTACCCGATGATGCGCACCGAGGACTACTGGCACCACCCCGACGTTTTCGATCCGGAGCGATTCGCCGCCGACCGTCGCGAGGACAAATCCCACCGGCTCGCCTGGGCGCCGTTCGGCGGCGGCGCGCACAAGTGCATCGGCTTGTACTTCGGCGGCATGACCGTCAAAGCCCTTCTGCATCAAATGTTGTTGCAATACAGCTGGTCCGTCCAGCCGGGCTACGAGGTCCCGCTGGTATCGGGCACCGGCCCCATGCCCGCCGACGGCCTGCCCATCCGCCTGGAACGACTGCCCGCATGAGGATCACCGCCGACCGCACCCGCTGCGAAGGCCACGGTATGTGTGAAGCCTTGGCCCCCAACCTGTTCCGTGTCGGAGACGACGGCATCGTCGAGCCGTCCACCGCCGACAGCGACGAAAGTAACCACGACCTCCTCCGACTTGCCGTGGACAGCTGCCCGGTCGAGGCCCTCCGCCTGACCTGATTCCCGAGCCGCGGTGCGCGGGAGATGGCTTCGTATTTGCGGAGATCCGGGCGAGATCAAGAGTTTGGAACCTTGGCGGCGAGGCATTCCCTGTCCGAATACGACAGGCTCGGCAAGGAGGTACAGATGTCGTCTGGAGTGTTGATCATTGTGATCGTTCTGGTCGTCGTCGCGGCGTTGGTCGTCGCGTTATTGGTGTGGCCCATGGTGCGCAGGCAGCGGCTGCGCGGCAAGTTCGGACCCGAGTACGACCGGACGGTCGAGGAACACGACGACCGCCGGGCGGCCGAACGTGAACTGGCCGAACGGGAAAAGCGCCACGCCGAACTGGAACTGCGTGCGCTGACCCCGGAGCAGAAGCAGCTCTACACCGCGGAGTGGGTCGAGGTGCAGGAGCGGTTCATCGACGATCCGGCCGAGGCGCTGCAGGCCGCCGATCGGTTGCTGACGACGGTGATGGGCCAACGCGGTTATCCCACCGAGAATTTCGACCAGCAGGTCGCCGATCTGTCCGTGGAACACGCGGCGCCGCTCGGCCACTACCGCGCCGCCCACGAGATCGCGACCAGGGCGACCGGCACCGAGGTGTCCACCGAGGACCGGCGCACCGCCATCGTGCACTACCGAGAGCTGTTCCAGGACTTGCTCAATGGTGCGGGTGACGACAAGAAGACAGCTGACAAGAATTCCGAGCACGACAAGAAAGCACTGTCATGAGTACCGAATACGAGCGCACCGTGCATTCCGATAAGTCCACCGAAAGTATCCCGCTGAGTGAGCAGGAGGCGAGTTCGTCGTCCTGGCATGGTGACCGCGACGACACCGAGAGTGACCGGGTGGCAAGCGAATCGGAGACCGGACTCGCCGAGCATGACGCGAACACGACAGCGGCGGACACCGAATCCCAGCGGGCGAGCACGACGGATTCGGATGTCGAGCCGGCGGGCGCGAGCGCGACGGAGTACGGCGCGGAGTCGGAGCGCGCGACCACGGCGAACGCGGGCGGGGAGGGGGCCACCAAGGCGGACTTCGACGCGCAACCCGCGGCGACGAGCACCGCCGACTACGACTACGACGCCCAACCGACCGCGGCCAGCGATGCCGACGAGGGTGGTGTCTCCGCCGCGACCGAAGCGGACCAGACCGTCGCGCCGGATCAGGTCACGCCCGCAGCGCCGGAACAGTCGACCACCACGGGCAATAGTGCTGAACGGCAACAGACTTCGCTCGACGACGTCGACACTCCACTGTTCGCCGACACCGATCTCGACCAACTGCGCACCAAGTGGCGTGAGGTGCAGGGCACCTTCGTCGACAACCCCCGGGACGCGGTCACCCAGGCGGACCAGATCGTCACCGACATCATCTATCAGTTGACCACCGCCATCGCGGAGCGCAAGCGGGTGCTCGAGGAGCGGACTTCCGGTGTGCAGGACGCGGATACCGAGGATCTGCGCCAGGCGCTACGCGGCTATCGGGGCTTCTTCCACCGGTTGCTGTCGATCGAGTCGTAAGCGGCCCTAGCGGAAGGCGTTGTCCATGAACTTGTTTCGATTGCCGACCGACCGGATCGACCAGGTGGCCGACTGGGTGTCCAAGCAGGTGAACGCGCGGGTCCCCGCGGCCGACCCGGCCGAGCGGGATCCCGAATTCATCATCGACACCGTGGGTCCCGGCTGGTTGTTCGCGCGGCTGTACTTCCGCGCGGAGGTCAGGGGTCTCGACCGGATCCCGGTCGAGGGCCCGGTCCTGTTGGTCGGCAATCATTCCGGGGGCAACGTCTCACCGGAGGTCATGGTCGCCACGTTGGCATTCGTGCGCCGGTTCGGTCCGCACCGCCCGTTCTTCCAGTTGGCGCACGACATGGTGATGGCCTATCCGGTCATCGGCACGTTGTTGCGCCGCTTCGGCACGGTCGGTGCGGACCCGGACAGCGCTCGTCAGGTGCTCCGGGACGGGGCGGTGGTGCTGGTGTATCCCGGTGGTGACTGGGAGGTGCACCGCCCCACCTGGAAAGAGGACGAGATTGACTTCGCCGGGCGCACCGGGTTTCTCCAATTGGCCTGGGATGAAAACGTTCCCATCGTGCCGATGGTCAACATGGGTGCCCAGCAGACCGCGTTGATGCTGTCGCGCGGGGACCGGCTGGCCCGGCTGCTGCGGTTGGATCAGATGTTGCGGCTGAAGGTGTTTCCCATCTCGCTCGCCCTGCCGTGGGGGCTCAATGTGGGCGATCTCGCCGGGCACATTCCGTTGCCGAGCAAGGTCACCGTCGAGTTCCTCGAGCCGATCGATCTGCGTGCCGAGCTGGGACCGGAGCTTGATCTGGAAGCGGCTTACGAGCACGTCACCGGCGTCATGCAGGAGGCACTGAGCGGCCTCGCGGACGAGCGCGGGCTGCCCATCGTCGGCTGATGAGCAGCCGATTCAGCGCCGGGCAGTGTTCAGCTCGTGCCGGGTAGGGCCTGTGCGACGAACATGTAGCTCTTCTCCTCGACCCGCCGCGCGATCCGCCATTGGCCGTCGACGCGGGCGAAGGTGTCCAGGTACCACAGCCCGCACAGCATCAGACTCGGCGGGCCGTCACCGCCGGCCAGCATCATCGGGTTGTGACACATGGTCCGTCCGGTGGCGGTGTCGCCGTCGACGGTGATCGCGGAATTGCTGATCAAGTGTTGGAACGCGGGGAAGTTCGGCAACATGGCGGCAAGGAATTTCTTCGTCGCCGCTACATCGCCTGCCGAGCCGCCCATCGCGGTGTAATCGATGTGCGCGTCATCGGTGAAGATGTCGTCGAGCAGGTCCCACTGTCCGGTGTCGACCGCGTGGGAATACCGGACTATGAGGTCCTGGATCTCCAGGCGGTCCGAAATCTCCTGTAGGGACAGCATGTTTGCCTCCGAGTCGCGCCGATCTCCTTGGCGCTATGCCACCAGGCTCGAGCCCGGGAATCAATAGCCGAAAGCTCAGTGTCGCAGCGGTGGCGGAGGCGGGAGGGGGTTATGCCTTGTGCGGCAAGATGGTCAGTACGAGAGCGAGTCCGGCCGCGATGCTGGCGAACGCGAGGACCGTGGTGGTAGCAGACTGCGTAATAGCGGCGATGCCGATCGAAAAGGCAAGGCACGTAGCAAATGCCAGAACCGCGGTCCCCGGCTCCACGCCGGCGATCCGGGCTGGTCGGTGATCCGTCGATGTCATACTTCTCTCAGTACCCACTCGGCGCCGTTACGAAACCGTGACTGTTGAATCGCAACGTCAGCGGCTCGTCCGTGCACCGATCACGCACCTACGAGAGGGCGCCGTCGTAGTCGGGAGTTTGTAGGTGCGTTCGGCGTGGCCACCGTTGAGGTCGGTCCAGTTGTTGCCGACGTTCTGGATGATCGTGTAGCCGTCGTCCTCGATCTGGGCGCGGTACGCCGGTGGTGTTGTCGATGTCGAAGACGATGGCCAGCTTGCCGCCACGGGCGACCCGGCTGGTCAGATCGGCGGAGGCGGTGGACAGCGCGGTGTCGACATCCCGAAGCCACCGTATGGTGGGGAGCCACATCACCAACCACCCCGCCGTGCCAGGTGATTTCACCACCTACCCGCGAAGCGCCCGCACGATCCAGATCGGCATCGGAATCCGCCCCTGAGCATCCGCCACCGCGTCCGGGTACTGCGTCAAGAACTCGTGTGAGGACCCGGTCAGCGCAAGCAGCTCACCGGACGTCAGGTCGGTGACGTCCCAGCCGCCAGCGGCCAGCGTGTCGCGAATATTCCGCTCCGGCACCGGAAGCGGCGCGGGTACGCCACCGACCGTCCCGTCCGAGAAGCACAACATGCTCAACAACGCGCCGGGTTTCGTGGCGCGATGCAAGGCCGCGACGAAACGCACGCGCTGCCCATCGGTCAGACAGTGATAGAGCGCGCTGTCCAGCACCGTGTCGAACCGGCCGTCGAACCCGTCGAGTCGAGTGGCATCGGCCACCGCGAACTCGACGTCCACCCCACCCGCCGCAGCCCGTCTACGAGCCAGCTCGACAGCTCGCGCGGCGGCGTCGATCGCGGTTACCCGATAACCCAGTCGAGCCAGATAGATCGCGTTGTCCCCAAGACCACAGCCGACATCGAGCACCGAACCGGACAGTCGTCCCGCCCGCTCCAATGCGACAACAGCCGGTTGCGGCTCGCCGAGATCCCACGGCACGGTAGAGGTCGTATACAGGTCATCGAAGTCGAGAATCATGACCTCAGCTCACCCGACCGGCCAGTCGGTCACCAGCTAGCTGACTATGTTCGGCCGATTCCGTCACCAATGGCAGCCAGATGACGGAATTCGGTGTCCTCAGAGCGGGAGGTTGGTTGTCAGGCGGGTGACGGCGGTGAGGATCGCCGCGGATTGGATGGTGACCAGGCGGTGGATGGGAATGGGGTGGCCAGGGGCGTTGGTTTCGATGTCGGTGCACCATTTTTCGAAGATGGCGGCGAATTGGGTGCGCTCGGTGGCTATTTGGGTGGTGGGGTGGTGGCGGGCCGCCTCGTCCAAGAGGCGTAGGAGCATGCCGCCTGCCCGGAGCCGGGCGACGCCGACCCAGACGTAGTTTTCGATGAAGATTTCGCCGAGTGTCGCGGTGCGCGAGTCGGTGGCGGCGCGTTTGGCGGTGGCGTTTCCGCGTAGGGCCCGGACCGTGTCGATGAGTGCACGTTCGAAGGGACTGCGGCCGGTCAGGCGATCGGCCAGTCGGTCGAGGACGCCGTGCACGATGTCGGCGATTTCCTCGTAAGCGGTTGCGGTGGAACATAAGACACTCGCCAGGGAGTGTCCGCTAGGGGTGTCGTCGGTAACCCGTGCGTCGACCCACATCGGCAATTCGCAGACCAGCAGGGCGGTTTCGTGGGCGGCCGCGTAGTCGCGGATGCCTGCGCCGTACATCATCGCCAGTGGTTCGACACCGTCGGCGGTCAGGGTTTCGGCTATCCGCTGGAACGTCGGAAGTTCGAAAACCCCTGGCGCCCAAGTTCTGGCGCCGGGCACGTCGGGTTCCCCTTCGTAGATCGGCACGCCCGCGGCGGTCAGCTGGTCGGTGAGTCCGGTCCAGTAGTCGCGATCGCCGCCGGTGGTGTAGAAGAAACCGCCGCCGAAATCGGCGTTGTGCAGCGACACGATCAGCGCCGGACGGGTGCGATCGATCAAGCCCATCAGTGCCCGAGTTTCCGGCAGGGGCGTGCCGACATCGTTGCCTCGCCAACGGGTCGGGAAGCACCACTCCGGCTGCTCGGCCGCGGGCGGGCGATAGAAATTGCGCGCGACGCCGGTCCTGGTCCGCGCCTCGGCGAACCATCCCTCGTTGAGGCGCGTTCCGTCGGGATCGATGCAGAGCACGAAATGCCAGGTGGCGCCCAAGGTTTGCGCGTCGTCCGCGGTCAGCCTGCCGAGCAGGTGGCGGATCGTCGCCATCCCGATCGGTTCGTTCGGATGCGGATTTCCGATGACGACCACCTGCCGTGCCCCCGAACCGACCCGCACCTCGCGAATCGGATCACCCCCGCGTGACCTGCCGATCTCGGCGACCGTCACCCGATCCGGCACCGCCTCGGCCAACTTGTCGACGAACTCACTCAATTCGTCCACCGTGGGAAACGAGTCGATCCGCTCGACAACACCGACGATCTTGTTCACCTGATCCGCCACCGCAACCTTCATCCTCCGCCCTCATCAATAGTGGGCGCGGCGCGTGGCCTACGGGCCAGTTTGGGCCCGGCAGAAGGGATCCCGCAAGATTGGCACACCTCCTAACATCCGATGACCGAACCAATTATCGGCAGGGCCGGTGACGGGCTGGTGGGTTACAGCGTGACCACGACTTTGCCGTGCACATGGCGCCCGGCCTGCAGTGTCACGGCATCGCGGATCTGCTCGATCGGAAAGGTCGCGGCGATCGGCACGGTGATCCCGCCGGCCAGGATCGCGGCGGTGATCCCTTGCTGCGCATCAGGGCTCGCGTCGAAGCCGCCGGTCGCGCGCACTCCACCGGGCGGGTTGGGGCCCGCGGCGATCGTGCAGATCCGCTCGGGAGGTACGCCGAGCGCGAGCGCGGTCTCCGCCGTCTCGGTGCCGAACAGGTCGGTTGCCGCGGTCACGCCGCCGGGCGCCAGGGTCCGCACGCGGTCCGCCAGCCCCGGGCCGTATGCCACGGGCTCGGCACCGAACTGCCGCAGGAACTCGAACGTGCTCGCCCCTGCGGTCCCGATCACCCTGGCGCCCGCGAGCTTCGCGAGCTGTACGACGAGCACCCCCACGCCGCCCGCGGCACCGCCGACCAGGACGGTGTCGCCGGGTCGCAGGTCGATCGCGGCCACCGCGGCGGCGGCGGTCATGCCGGCCACCGGAAGGGTGGCCGCCAGCTGGTCACTGATGCCCTCCGGCGTATGCCAGAGCGCCTCGGTCGCCCCGCCGGGCGTCTCGAGCACCACGAAATCCGCGGCGGCTCTGCCGAGCGCTCCGCCGTATACGCGGTCGCCCACCGCGAAACCCGTGACGCCGCCGTCGACCTCGTCCACCACGCCGGCGAAGTCGTAACCGAAGCCGGCGGGCACGGCAATGCCGAACTGCGCCGCCAACTCGGGTCGCGCGGCAATACCCCAGTCCATGGGATTCAGCCCGGCGACCGTCACGCGGACGCGGACCTCACCGGGGCCCGCGTGCGGTTCCGGTACGTCACGCACCTCCAGTACTTCGGGACCGCCGAACGTCTCGTAGATAACAGCTCTCATGGTGGCCTCCGATAAGTGATGGGACTTGGTCCTGTCACCATACACGCAGTGACGGCACTAAGTGCCGTAGGCTGTTCGCATGGCCCGCTGGCAGCCCAACGCATCGGAGCGACTTGTTGTCGCCGCCCTCGATCTGTTCGAGGAGCGCGGCTATGAGGACACGACGGTGATCGAGATCGCCGAGCGGGCCGGGCTCACCAAGAGCACCTTCTTCCGGCATTTCCCGGACAAGCGAGAGGTGCTCTTCGGCGGGGGCACGATGGACGGACTGGTCGTCGACGGGATCGCTGCGGCGCCGGCCGAGGCGGGCCCGCTCGAAGCGGTGGCGCATGCTTTGGACTTCATCGGGCGGGAGGCCTTTCCCCTCGATCGTCGCGAGTTCAGCGCGCGGCGGTCGGCGGTGATCGCCGCCAGCCCGGAACTGCGGGAACGCGAGGCGCTGAAGGGGATTCGGCTCACCGCGTTGATCATCGACGCGCTCGAACGCCGCGGTGTACCCGCCTTGACCTCCCGCGTGGCCGCGGAACTCGGCGCGCTCGCCTGGCAGATCGCCTTCGAGCGCTGGCGCGACCCGGCCAACGATGACGAGTTCGGCGAACTCACCCGGCGAGCACTCAGCGAAGTGCAAGCGGCCAGTGCCTTGTGCTGACGGTAATCAAGCCCTGACGCCCGGAGTACTAGCGGGGGACGCCGAACGAGGGTGGCGCGTCCGCTTCGGCGGTGCCGAACTCCAGGCCGGGCTGGGCGCCCATGGTGAAGTCGAGGCGGCCGCCGGACAGCGCGAAGGATTCGGGCAGCCACGCCTTGGTGGTGTTCTCGCCGTTCACCTGCAACGACTGAATGTACGGGGCGGCATCGCAGAGCTCGGGGGCGCTGATGGTGAACTGCTCGCCGGACGAACGCCGGATCTCCGCCTTGGTGAATGCCGGGCTATGCACGAAAAGCTCAGCGCGGCCGGGGATTACAGGATAGATGCCGAGTGAAGCCCAGACATACCAGGCCGACATGGTGCCGAGATCGTCGTTGCCGACCAGACCGTTCGGCGTCGGGCCAAACAGTTCGGTGCGGGCGCGGCGGACCACGTCCTGGGTGCGGGAGGGCAGTCCCGCCCAGGCGTAGAGCCACGGCGTTTGCAGCGACGGTTCGTTGCCGAGGTAGGCGAAGGGCGCATGCGGGCCGGCGTTCAACTGGGTGAAGAAGGTGTCCAGCCGCCCGGCCGCCTTGGCCCGGCCACCCATCAGGTCGAAGAGGCCGCGGACGTCCTGGAAGGTCATCCAATGGTATTGCGCGCCATTGCCTTCCACGTATCCGTCGGTGCCCGCCGGGTCGTACAGCAGGGCGAAGAAGCCCTCGGCGGAGCGCGGTTGCAGCCAGCCGGTGAGCGGGTTGTACAGATGTTGCCAGCCGTGTGCGCTGCGCAGGAACTTGTCGCTGACCGCGCGGTTACCGAGCCGCTGCGCCAACTGGGAGATGCCGAAGTCGGCGATGTTGTACTCGAGCGTGTCGGACACCTGGCCGGGAACCCAGCCGAGCCGCTGATATTCGTCGTTTGCCGGCCGTTCGGTATAACCGGCCTTCTCGCCGACGCGTTCGGCGCCCGCGACCATCGAATCGAGCGCGCCCCCGGCGTCGAAGTCGTCGGCCCCGAACGCGTACGCGGTGGCCACGACCGAGTGGTACGGGTCGCCGTTCATCACTCCGGTGATGGTGTTCTGATGCGACCAGCGGTCCCACACGTCGCCGAGGACGTGCGCGTTGTCGTACATCGACTGGGCGATGTCGGAGGCCACGTCGGGTGCCAGCCAGGCGAGCAGCTGGGCCTCGCTGCGGTAGATGTCCCAGCCGGAGAAGGTGGCGTAGTAGTGGTGTGCGGGTTGCCCGGGGGTTGCGGGACGCACCTGGTGGGTCTGGCCGTCGAATCCGGTGTAGCTGCCGTCGACGTCGTCGAAGATGTACGGCTGTAGGAAGACGTGGTAGAGCGCGGAATAGAAGGTGCGCAACCGATCCTGATCGCCGCCGGTCACCTGGACCTGATCGAGCCTGCGCCGCCACGCGTCGCGCGCGTCCACCCGGACAGTGTCGAAATCCTTCGCGCCGATCTCGGCGGCGAGATTGCGGCGGGCGCCGTCGATGCTGACATAGGACAGGCCGGTGCGCATCTGTACCGGCTGCGCCGAGTCGAATTGCAGGAACGCGCCGGTGCCGAGGCCGTTGCTCGCGATATCGCCGGAGTTCGTGCGTCGCGTCGGTGCCGCGCCGCGGGTGGTGGTCGTGCCCGGCTTGATGACGTCGTCCTTCCAGATGCCCGACGCCGTGATCGGGCGGTCGAACGCGGCGTGGAAGTAGACGCGGTATCGGGTGCGTGCGCCACAGAATCCGCCGGTGAGCGCCCAGCCGGACACGGTGTTGCCGTCGATGGTGATCTCGGCGTCGTCGACCCCGTTCACCGAGCCGGTGACATCGAGCAGCAGCGTGCCCGGCTTGCTCTGCGGGAAGGTGAAGCGGGCGACGCCTGCCCTGGTCGACGTGGTCAGTTCGGTCTGCACGCCGGAGTCGGTGGTGACGCGGTAGTAGCCCGGGTTGGCCTGCTCGTTCGCGTGATCGAAGGTCTGCAGGTAGCCCGCGCCGTCGACGGCCGGTGACCGGCCGATGATCCCGGAGATCGGGAGCACCGGAAAGTCCTGTGCGCCAGTGCAACCGGGGCCGGAGATGTGCGTCATCGAGAACCCGTAGAGCCGGTTGTCCTCGTACTTGTAACCGCCGCCCGCGGTGCGCACCGTATCCGGGCTCCACTGCAGCATCCCGAATGGCGCGACCGCGCCGGGAAACGTCATCCCCGCCCCGCCGCCGTGCCCGAAATCGGGCCCACCGTCCTGCGTTCCGACGAACGGGTTCACATACCTACTGGAATCGCCCACCGTCTCAGCGTGCGCCACAACGGGAATCAAGGGAAGCAACAATGGCACAACGATGCCGACAAGCCGGCGACGCGACATACCTCTCCTCGACGAGCGATGGCGACAACGTTGCCTCTGTGCCTGCCCATCCTGGCAGCCCGCGGCGTGCCTCGACCCTCCGACACGCCGCTGATCAGCACGTTTGTGGTTATCCACGGACAAGCGGGCCGCGCCTCCCGGTCCTGCCTGGTTTCGCGGGCGTGCGGCCGGTTATGCAGCAGCAGTACACGATCGGGCCCGGGGACTGGATCCCGCCGGGCGACGGCGGGAGGTATCGATCATGGGTGCGGGAGAGTTACTGGCGTTGGCCTCGGCGGTGTTCTTCGGTACGACGCACTTTCTCAGCGCACTGCTCGCCCGCCGCGCCGACGCCACCGCCGTGGCGTTGTACGCGCAGGTCGGCGGGTGTGTGCTGATTCTGGCGGCCGCGCCGCTGGTGCCGGCGCACGCCGTCACCGCCTCCGCGTTGGCCTGGGGTGTGTTGTCCGGCATCGGGACCGGGCTCGGCGTCACCTTTTTGTATCGCGGGGTCAGTGGTGGCCGGCTGAGCGTGGTGGTTCCGCTGAGCGACGTCGGCGCGCTGATGCTGCCGGTGCTGGTCGGCGTCGCGCTGCTCGGCGAACGGCCGGCGCTGCTGAGCTGGGCCGGCATCGCCGTCGCCATACCCGCGCTCTGGCCGGTCTCCCGGTCGCCCGGTGACGCGGACGGCGAGGGGCGTTTCGGCAACGGCAGCGTCGACGGGCTGATCGCGGGGGTCGGATTCGCTTTGCAGTTCATCGCGCTGGCCAGGGTGGATTCGGCGGCGGGGCTCTGGCCGCTGGTCGCCAGCCGGTTCGCCTCGGTGGTCGCGATCCTGCCGCTCGCGTTGGGTGCGCACGCGTCACTGCGGCTGCGTCCCCGACTATTGCTCGGTGCGTTCGGCACCGGTGCGCTCGGTACGGTGGCCATCGCGCTCTACACCTTGGCAACCTGGCAACAGTTGCTCGCGATCGCCGTGGTGCTGGCCGCGCTCTACCCTGTGATTCCAGTTGTGCTCGGGCTCACCGTGTTACGCGAACGTGTTTCGCGCGCTCAGGTATTCGGGCTCGTTCTCGCGGCGGGTTCCATCGCGGGTATCGCGCTCGCTTGAGGATCACTGGCCGAGACTGATCTCGTTGTCGCGCAAAGTATCTCGCAGGTCGTCGATCCTGAGGATTTGGTGGATCCACGTCGGTCCGGTGGGTTGGCGCAGTATCGCCGCGCGCACGGCTGCCGCGGCAACTACGGCGGTTGCTTTGGACTGGCCGCGCCCGGCGGCCCAGCGTGCCGAGCCGTTCGTCGCGCGTGCGAGCACGACCCATTTATCGCTGCCCGGCATCCGTTTCGGTGCCAGTGCCCGCAGCGCGGGTGCTCTGGTGAGCATGCTGAGTCCGAGCGTGGCGAGGCGTGTGTCCATGCGGAGATACGTACGGACCGGGACACCGAATTCGCGGGTGAGTCGGTGCTGGTCGGCGAAATCGGCGCGCACGGCCGAGGCCGATTGATAGCCGGACTCCTTCGGCACCTCGAAACGCCTTGGGCTGGTGAAGTTTCGGACGGCGGTGCCGTCGGGATCGGAAAAGTGTTTTCCGAGTAGGCCGTAGGTCCACGCGGCCGCGGCGGCGCCGTGGCGTTCGCCGGATCCCAAGCCGATCATGATGTCGATCGGGCTGCGGTGACTGGACCAGGCGTCGACGGCGAGCAGTGTGGTCAGGCCAGGTGCCAGCCCGACGCCGAGCACAACCGGCCCCGCGACGTTTTCCAAACTTCGTACGTATTCGCTGGTGGCGGAGATGTCGAGGAACGGGATCCCGCGCCCGGCGCATGCCTCGGCCAACCGAATGTCTTCGGCGCCCGAGCAATTGAGCACCGCGGCGACGCCGTCCAACGCGGACTCGAAACTGCCCACCTCGGACAGGTCGAGCAGCAGGTCCGCACGCGCCCGGTCCCGCCCAGCGGCCAGTACCGGCAGTCCGTCCGCCCGGAGCAATCGCACGGCGTGCCCGCCGACCGCTCCATATCCTCCCAACACCAGCACATTCATCGGGACCCCTCCGGATATAGCTGCACCGCAAGGACATCCGCGTCCTGGGTGCGCACTGCCACCCTACTGAAGCCCCGGCGGAAATGGGGCCCTGTCTGCTGGTTTTCGTGGGTGCGATCGAGGGTAGCGCTGTTGTATGGACCTTTCGGAATGTTTCGAATGGCAGGGTCGGCGGATCGCGTGGGGGAGCGTCGGGAAAGGACCGGCGGTCGTGCTCTGCCACGGGACGCCGTTCTCGTCGGTGCTGTGGCATCCGTTCGCGGAGGCTTTGAGCGGCGATTTTACTGTTTATGTGTGGGACATGCCTGGATACGGCCGATCGTCCAAGCGGCCCGAGGATGCCGTCGACTTCGGTAGCCAGGCGGCGGCGTTCGCCGCGTTACTCGAGCACTGGCGACTCGACCGTCCGCACGTCATCGCGCACGACTTCGGTGGGGCGGTGTCGTTGCGGACGCATCTGGTCGAGGGCGTGCCGTATCGATCGCTGATGCTCATCGACGTCGTCGCCATCCCGCCGAGTGGATCACCGTTCTTCCGGTTCGTGCAGGAACATCCCGATCTGCTCGGGCAGCTCCCCGCTTACATTCACACCGCGATCGTGCGGGCCTATATCCAGGGAGCGAGTCATCGCGGTCTGCGCTCGGACGATCTCGACACACTGGTCGCGCCGTGGACAGGAGAGGACGGGCAGCCCGCCTTCTATCACCAGATTGCCGACTACGACGAACGTTTCCTGCGGGAGAACGAGCAGCGACTCGGCCGGATAGACATCCCGGTCCGGGTGCTGTGGGGCAGCGAGGACACCTGGATCCCCGCTGCCCAAGCCCGCAGACTGACCGATCTCATTCCCGGCGCGACGCTCCGGTTGATCGGGGATTCGGGGCATCTGATGCACTACGACGCCCCGATTCCGCTGACCGATGAGATCAGGAACTGGCTCAGCCGCGACTGATCAGAGCAGCCACGGATTCATCGAGCAGACCGGCGCGGGATGGGTGGCCGGATTGAGCGCGCGCAGTGCCAGGGAGACCGCGCGAGGGGAGTAGAGCATCGAGTTGTGGTCGGAGATGTCCTGCACGCACCCGTCCTGCAGCAGGACATCGTCGACTATCGCGCCGGGGCCCGCCGCGAGGTAGGTGCGGGTGAACGGGCTGGACACCTCGTCGTAGCGGTCGGCGACGATGGTGTACTCGACGCCGGACATCGTGTCGCCGCCCTCGTTGAGCCTGGTGAGCACCGGCGATCCGATGAGCTGCTGGATGCCCGCGTGACCGATGAGCGCTTCGGTCGGGGTCGAAAGGTCAAGTCCCATCGTATTTTTGAACACATCGAGGAGACTGCCGAGGCCGCTGAGCGTGGTGCCGTGGTTGGTGGCGCCGAAGGTGATGAGCTTCTTCACCTTGTTCGCGGTGGGGTCGCCGGCGTTCGCGCCGCCCTCGAATTTCAGGTACTGACGTGCCACTACGCCGCCCTGGGAGTGGCCGATCATGTCGACCTGTCCGGTGCCGGTGACCGCGAGGACCCGATCGACGAAGGCGGCGAGCTGTTTCGCGGAGTCCTCGATGTAGCCGGTGGCGCCGATGGTCGGCAGGTTGAGTCCGGCGCCCGCGACGTTGGCGCGGCCGTAATTGAAGGTAAAGACGCAGTAGCCCGCCTTGGCGAGTTGCGGGGACATGTACGAGTAGGCGCCGAAGGCGCTGGCCCAGGTCCCGTGCACCAGTACGACCGGGCGCGGGTGCGCGTCATCGGGCTTGCACGCCCAGTCGTTGGACCCCTGCGGTGCGACGTCCGGATTGACGAGTCCATAGGCGAAGGCCGCGGCCTCGTCCGTCAGCACCGGACCGTATCCGACGGTGTCGGCCGAATGCGTTTCCGAAACCGGACCTGGATCCCCAACGGCCACCGCGGCATTGAGCCCTAATCCGACAATCGCGGCTGCCATGATCGCCGCGACCGAGCGCGACGAACGGAGGATGCTTCTCATTTGCTGATTCCTAGGAAGATGGTGCTTTGGGCACAGGCGTGTGGAGGTGAATAGAAACTGGTCGTACGACCAGTTGAACGAAGACTAGGTCCAATTCGCTAGAAATTAGCCGTGACCACTTTCACGCCGCTCCGCCCGCCCCGCGCCCCCGGCACCCCACAGCCGGTCGACATGCAAATCCCCACGCCCCACCAACCCGCACCTAACCAACAGTTCACCCAACGTTCCACCAGTTCAGCACTGTCGAACGCACCTCGTTGCGCACCCCTCCGCCCCCGACGCCACCCCCAAAGGTCTGCACCCCAACTCGGGATCCGCACTCGAAATAGGGCCCTAAAGCCAGTGCGCCCCGAGTCAGGGGGCGGATCCTGCCGCTAGCCACGCGGTTGCAGGATTGCGGGCTGCTCAGCGACGCCCGCCGGTCGCGGTGATGGCGGTGTCGGTGGTCGCGCCGCCCTCGCGGCTGTTGCCGGGGATCCGCACTGTCTCTCGGGACCTGCACTCGGAATAGTGCCCTACAGCGAGTGTGGGTCCCGAGAAACAGTGTGGATTCTGTCCCGAGCGGGCAAAGGGGTGCCGCGGGGCGTAGGGGTCAGCTGGCGCGGTGGTGGATTGGGCGGACGCCGGCGAGGGCGCGTAAGGCGTCGGCGCGGGAGATGGGTTGGTCGTCGGCCAGGGCGGCGAGTTCGACGGCGAGCCAGTCGCGGATGAGTTCGCTCATGGTGATGCCGCGAGACTGGGCTTCGGCTTTGATGGATTGGTCCATGTCGAGGGGGATGCGCAGGGATCGCACCACCATGATGTCCTCGCCGGGCGCCAGCGGGGGCGGTACGTCGGCCTCGCGCACCGGTGCGTCGTCGAAGACGAGGCTGTTCATCAACTCGTCCACACCTCGAGGGGTGGCGGGGAAGTCGTTGTCGCCCATCACTGGTTCTCCTGTTCCCACTTTTCGAACTCGGTTACCTGCTCCGGGCTCATCGTTCGGGCGGCGACGATCTGCCATTGCCAGGGCTCAGCCTGGCGCAGGCCGACGATCAGCGGGCGACCCGCGGCCGTGCGACCCCAGATCGTCAGCAGCTCCATGCCCGCAGTGCCGCGTCCACGCCGTGGCCATCGTCGCTGCTTGGTCAGCACCTGCATCACCTCGTTCGGAGAGATCCCGATGAGCATGTCCAACGCCCAATCAGGCCACTCGAAACCCACACCGGCCATAATACGCGCGTATTACGCCTGGTGGCTATAGGTGGCCGCCGGAAAACCCTGCTGCTGCGTTCCGGTCGATTGCGCTGGTACAAGTGGATGCGTGATCTATGTCGACGTTCCGCTGACCGAGGATATTCGGGCTGCTGTTGCGGCTGAATGGGGATGCAAGGGCGACGGTGTGCGCTTGTATGGCGGTGAGGAGTCCGCCGCGTATCGGGTCGGCGAGGTGGTCGTGCGGATCGGGGCGGTGGATCGTGACCCGGCGGAAGTGGAGTGGTGCAACGGGATTGCCGTTGCCGCTGCCCGTACGGTGCCGGAGGCCGTGGCGCCGCTGCCGCGTGCGAATGGGGCGACGGTCGAGGTGGTGGCGGGTCGTCCGATCACCGTGTGGCCGCTGATCGAGGGACAGTGGGCAAGTAGTGCGGATCCGGTGCAGGTTGCCGAGGCGGCCGGGCTGCTGGCGCGGGTACACCGTGCATTGGCCGACTATCGGCCGCCCCCGCGACCCGAGAAGTCGTTCCTGGAGATCGGGCTCGACGGTGCGCCGTCGGCGGAATTGCCCGACCCCGACTTGGACCGTTGGCTGGCCGAGTTCAGCAAGTCCGCGCGCCCGCAACCGCTGCATGGTGACTACTACGAGGGCAATCTGCTGGCCTGGGACGGACACGTCACCGCCGTGCTCGATTGGGACGAGGCACTGATCGGCCCGCCTGAAGTCGAACTGGCCTCCGCCGCATTGGAATTCGCCGACGTGCTGGGGCGTGATCTGACCGGCGCCCGACAGTTCGCCGACGCCTATCACGCCGAAGGCGGCACGGCCGGGCGCCTGGACGATATCGCGCTCGCGCAGCTGATGCGGCACCGGTTGCGTAGGGAGGCAGTGTATTTCGGCATCGCCGTCGGCCGTGGCGTGCAGCACGACGCGGACGACCTGGCGTACCATCGACAGCGGATGGACACCTTCCGCCTGCTCCGGCCGTGAACGCGTCGCGGAGCAGCCACAATTCCAACATTCAACGGTTATCGAAGTATCCGGAGAACCGACCGCCAATTATGTAGGGGCGGTAAGAGTTTCCGGATTTTCCCCACTTCTGCTGGGGAGCTTCGTGTGGGTATAGACGTCTTACAGTGAGATCTGTCCGATCCGCCCATTGTGAGGCATCCCATGTACAAGAAATTAGCCACTTTCAGTGCTGCCCTATTCGCGCTTGCTATTCCGATGGCCGGCTCGCCGGCATCTGGAGTGCCGTTGCCCGATTGGAACGGGCCCGTTCCGCCGGACAAGATTGTCATCGACGTCGCGACCGTCAATGGCACCGGTTGCCCAGCAGGAACCGCGGCCGTCGCGGTCTCGCCCGACAACACGGCCTTCACGGTCACCTACAGCCAGTACACCGCGAAGGTGGGCATCGGAGCCGGTCCGACCGACTTCCGAATGAACTGCCAGCTCAACCTGAAAGTGCATGTCCCACAGGGCTTCACCTATGGAATCGCGTCGGCGGATTACCGCGGATTCGCGTCATTGGCGAAGGGTGCGACTTCGCTGGAGCGGGCCAGGTACTACTTCCAGGGCAATTCGCCGACCGACTTCGCCGATCACACGCTCAAGGGTCCGTTCGGTGACGATTGGCAGAATACCGACTCCACCGAGGTCGGGGCGATCGTTTACCAGCCGTGCGGCGAGTTCCGCAATTTCAACATCAATACTCAATTGCGCGTCGACGCCGGCACGTCCGACCCGAAAAAGACCACCAGCTTCATCACGATGGACTCCACGGACGGAAGCATCACCACCACTTATCACTTCGCATGGAAGTCTTGCCCTTAGTGAAATACGCCTGAGGGTGACAATTCCTGAATCAGCGTGGTGATCGGTGGGCGATCACCAGGCCGACGCGAATTCGACCGCTATCCGCAGAGGTATCTCCGGATAGCGGTCTTCGCCGTCCGTTCCAGCGTCGGGTGGCATGGTGGACTGTCGGCGCGCAAGGATGGGCGGTATGCATGCTCGGATGGAGTTGATCGGCGGCATCGAGAAGCGGGAGATCCGCCTTGTCGGTTACTGCCCCACCTGGCCGGAGCGGTTCGACGAGGAGCGTAGCCGCATCGGCACCGCGCTCGGCGCTGTCGCCCGTCGCATCGACCACATCGGCTCGACCTCGGTGCCCGGCCTTGCGGCAAAGCCGATCATCGATATCGACCTCAGCGTGCCCGATGTCGAGGATGAGGGCGCTTACCTCCCACCGCTACTGACCGTAGGTTATCGACTTCGCGTGCGTGAGCCGGGGCATCGAATGGTGCGAACACCGGAACGTGATGTGCACGTGCACATTTCCACGGTCGGCAGCGATTGGGAACGTCGCCACCTGCTGTTCCGCGACTGGCTTCGGCACGACGCCGGGGACCGAGCGGCCTATGGGCGGCTGAAACAGCAACTAGCGCAGCGGGACTGGCCCGACATGAACGCTTACGCAGCTGCCAAGGGGCCGTTGATCATCGAGATCACCGGACGGGCAGAAGCGTGGGCGCAGGAGAGCGGCTGGACAACGGGGAATTGAATCGCGACATGAACAAGGTTGACGATGTCCTGGTGCGCTCCCTCCTGATCGAGCAGCACCCGGACCTGGCCGAGCTCGACCTGCGACCGGTGGACGGCGGGTGGGACAATCAAATGTGGCGGCTCGGTGCGGAATTGGCGGTTCGGCTGCCGCGTACGGAGCGGGCCCCGGGCTTACTGGATAAGGAACGGCGATGGCTGCCGATGCTGGCCGCGCGCCTTCCGCTTCCGGTCCCGACACCGTTGCGGTTCGGCGAAGCGTCGGAACGCTTTCCGCGGCCGTGGACCATTGCGCGATGGGTTCCCGGAGAGCCGAGTGACCGGGCGACGATCAGCCGCGGTGACCACTCGGCGGATGCTTTGGCGGGCTTCCTCGGTGTGCTGCACCAGGAAGCACCCGCCGATGCGCCAGTGAATCCGAGTCGGGGGGCTGCGCTCGAGACGTGCGGTGTAGGCGCGCAGTTCGACGCTGTTGTCCCGGAAGGAATCGCTGACGACGTCCAACGGGTATGGGACGCAGCCGTTTCGGCTCCCCAGTGGGACGGACCGCCGGTGTGGCTGCACGGTGACCTGCATCCGGCGAATGTCGTGGTCTCGAACGGCACGCTCGCGGGCGTGATCGACTTCGGTGAGCTCTGCGCGGGCGACCCGGCCACGGATCTTTCGGCCGCATGGCTGGTGCTGCCCACTGGCGCGGCCACGCGATTCTTCGACACCTACGCGAACGCGGACGCCGCGACGATCCAGCGCGCGCGAGGATGGGCCGTGCTGCGTGCCATTGGGCTGATGAGCATCGGCCTGGCCTGGGAACGCGGGCTTCCCGGTGGTCAGCCGACTTGGGGAAAAGCGGGTCGGGCGGCACTCGACCGTGTGCTGGCCGACCGTTAGGACCCTGACGCCACTGGCAATTGGTTCGGGCGGTGTGCGGTCGGTGGGACGTCGGGCCGAGTTTGCCAGGGGTGCGGGCCGTCCAGCGGGCGGTATTCGACGCCTAGGGCATCCAGGCGGGGAAGGTGGTGGTCGCGTAGCCGGGGGAAAAACTCGGCGTAGTCGCGATCGGCTGGGCTCCAAGCGAGTTCGGCGATGGCGCACAGGCGTGGGAAGGCGGCGTAGTCGACTCGGCGCACCGAATCCAGGTGCTCGCTCCAGAGTTGGGCTTGGAGACCGATGACTCGTGGGCCGTCGAAGGTGGGCTCGTATCGGTATACGTCTTCGAGGGTGCGCAGGTAGCCGACGGGGATCGGTTCGTCGGGGTGATCGGATTGACGGTGGTCCAGGTAGAAGTGGTCTTCCGGGCACAGCACCACGTCGTGGCCTGCCGCCGCCGCTCGGCTGGCGGCGGTCGCGTCGCGCCATGCGGCGATCACCATGGGCGGGAGCGGGCC
The DNA here is from genome assembly GCF_044456045.1 of Nocardia sp. NPDC051052. Taxonomy (NCBI): domain Bacteria; kingdom Bacillati; phylum Actinomycetota; class Actinomycetes; order Mycobacteriales; family Nocardiaceae; genus Nocardia; species Nocardia sp. NPDC051052. The sequence goes on along the minus strand of NZ_JBITFL010000002.1, from coordinate 418,850 downwards.
CGCGTCGAGCACCTCGTCCCACCCCAAGGCTCGGCGTCCCCGGGTGGCGAGATATGCGGCGAGGTCGGCGACGAGTCGGCCGTGTTCTGGTGTCACGCCGGGGACTTCGTCGCCGCCGATACCGATGACCGCCGACGGGAAGACGGTCAGCACATGGTCGAAGACTCGGCGGAAGAAGTCGAGTGTGTCGGGTGTGGGATTCAGCAGTGCGGTGCTGATGCCCCAGGACGTCCATACCTCCCAAGGGCTTTCGGACTCGGGGCCGAGTTCGGGGTAGGCCGTGATCGCGGCGCGAGCATGGCCGGGGACATCGATCTCCGGCACTACGGTGATAGACCGATCGCCCGCGTACGCGACGATCTCCCGAAGGTCGTCGGTGGTGTAGAAGCCGCCGTGCGGTCGTCCGTCGCGTTCGGGGCCATCATGTCGTCCGACCATCGATCCGGTTCGCCACGAAGCGATTTCGGTCAGCTTCGGGAAGCCGGGGACTTCGATGCGCCAGCCCTGATCGTCGGTCAGGTGCAGGTGCAGCACGTTGAGTTTGTGTGCCGACAGGAGATCGATGAACCGCAGCACCTCCGCTTTGGTGCGAAAGTTCCGCGCCACGTCGAGCAGGCAACCGCGCCAACCGAATCGGGGGCTGTCCTCGATGACACCACACGGCACGACAAGCTGGTGAGTGTCGATGATCGCGGCGCGCAACGCGTTCGGACCGGCGAGTTGGCGCAGCGTCTGCTGCGCGTGGGTCTGCCCGGCCAGATCCGCCGCGGTGAGCGTGATCCCGTTCGGTGTGATCTCCAACCGGTACCCCTCGGACGGCAGGTCCGGGTCGATGCGGACGTCGAGTTCGGTGGGCCATGCGCAAACGCCGGGCGCCGGAGTCGCCGAAACGGGCCGGGGGAGCAGGTTATCGAAACCTGGCATGTCAGCCTTTCACCGCGCCACCGAGGCCGGAGACGAGCTTGCGTTGCACGAGCACGAACAGCACGAGCGCCGGAATGGTCATCAACGTCGAGGCCGCCATCACCGCGCCCCAATCGGTGTCTTCTGGTTTGAAGAACACCAGGATCGCCTGCGGCAGTGTCTGATTCTCGGTCTTGGAGATGATGAACGTTTTCGCGAACAGGAAGTCGTTCCAGGCGTGGATAAACGACAGCACACTGACCGACACCAGCCCTGGCGCCACCAGCGGCAGCAGGATCTGCCACGCGAACCGAAGTCGGCTCGCCCCATCGAGTTTCGCCGCCTCTTCCAACTCGATGGGCACCGCCGCGACGAAGCCGCGCAGTAGCCAGATGGCCAGTGGCAGGCTGAACACCAGATCTACCAGCATGATCGAACCGAGTTCGTTGAGCCCCAACGCCGGAACGGTGCCGCCGATCGAGCGCATCAGGAAGAACAGCGGAATGGTCAGCGCTTCAACGGGAACCATCTGCGCTACCAGAATCATCACCAGCAGCACGGTCCGGCCGCGGAACCGGAAGCGGGTCAACGCCACCGCGGACAGGAAAGAGAGCAGCAGCGAAAACAGCACGACCACAACGGCGATCAGCAGGCTGTTGAGAAAGAACCGGCCGAAACCGTTCATCGACAGCACCCGGGTGAAACTGTCCAGACTGGGCGCCAAAGTCCACGGTTTCTGGTCGGCCGACTGAATCTCGCCCGGCGGCTTGAGCGCCGAGAGCACCATCCAGTACAGCGGGAACGCCACTAATCCGGCGATCACCACCGTCACCGCCTCGGCGAGCAGCCGGCCGGGCTTGCGTGGGGCGCGCGGCATCGGTTTCACTGCCATGGCGTGCTCCTGCGCTGGGACCGGACGTAGAGGCCGGTGATCGACAACAGCAACAGCGTCATCAGGACTCCGATCGCTGAGCCGAGCCCGTATTCCTGCCCGGCGAAGGCCTTTTGGTAGGCGTAGACATTGAGCACCAGGTTGCGCCCGGCGACGCCGCCACCATTGGTCATGACGTAGATCTGGGTGAACACCTTGAAGTCCCAGATGATCGACTGGATCGTCGCGATCAGCAGCAGCGGCCGCAACATTGGCAGGATCACCGAGCGGGCCGACCGCCACACCGAGGCGCCGTCCAGCGCGGCGGCCTCCAGCACCTCTTCGGGGATCGCTTTGATACCCGCGTACATGGTCACCATGACGAACGGGAACGAACACCAGATCACCTCGGCGGCAACCAGTCCGAACGCGCTGAGGGTGCCGAAGGTCCACGAGTGCCCGTCCATCGAACGGAACCCGAGGCCCGACAGCGCCTCGTTCACCACACCGAAGTCGGTGTCGAACAGGAAAAGCCAGACGTACGAACCCGCCATGGCCGGTGTCGCCCATGCGCCGAGTGCCGCGAGGAACAACAACATTCGGGGGACTGCGCGGACTCGCGTGGCGAGCACGGCCAGCGCCGTGCCGACCACCAGCCCGCCCACCACGCAGACCGCGCCGAACACGAAGGTGTTCGCGAGCACCGTCCAGAACTGGCTGTCCGACAGGAGTTCTCGATAATTGCCCAGGCCGATGAACTCCAACGGCGCCGCGCCGGTCGCCTGCGCCTGGCCGTAGTCGTAGAACGAGATCAGCACGATCTGATAGATCGGATAGATCAGCACGGCGGCCAGCAGGATCCCCGCCGGGGCCAGGTAGAGCCACGCGGTGATCGTGTCTCGGCTCAGGCGCCGCGGTTTCGGCGACGGCCGCGGGGCTGCGGTGGTGACCGGTAGTTCTCGAATTGCCATGTGCGCCTACCTGAATGCCTTGTTCATCGCGGCAGCTGCCGCGTTCAACGCCGCCGAGGGCTCCTTGGCGCCGGTGGCGATCTGCTGCACCGCGGTCGGCAGCAGGTTCTGGCTGTCGATCTTCGACCACGCCGGTGTACTCGGCACGAACTTCGTCCCGGCCCGGAGCGATTCGACGAACGGCGTCAGGAACGCGTCGTTCGCCGCGAGGTTGTGCTGCACGCTGGACAGCGTCGGCAGGTTCCCCATCGCCACGTACATCTTTTCCTGATACTTTGCGCTGCCGAGCAATTCGACGAAGTCGACGGCCAGGCCGCGCCGCTGGCTCGCGCGGAAGACGCCGAGCAGGTTGCCGCCCGCGAAAGCCGGTGCGACGGAGCCCGTTTCGGTGCCGGGCAGCGGGATCACCGCGTATTTGCCCTTGGAGGCACCCTGGTCCATGGCCTTACGACTGAAGTCGCCACCGATCGTCATCGCGGCCTTGCCGCCCGCGAAGGCCTGCACGCTCTGGGTTCCGGTGAAGTCGGCGCACTGCGCGGGCGGGCAGATGTCGTCGTGGATCAGCTCCGAGTAGCGGGTGATCCCCTCCTTCGCCCGGTCCGAGTTGACCGTGGAGTTCCACATCGTGCCGTCGTTCTCGGCGAGCTCGCCGCGGTAGGCCCACAGGAACGGCAGCATCGCGTAGGTGTACTTGCCGCCGACCGAAATCCCGTACAGGTCCGGCTTTTTCGCGTGGATGCGGCGGGCGGTGTCGGTGAGTTCGGCCAGGGTGGCCGGTGGCCGCAGGCCCAGTTCCGTGAAGACGTCGGTGCGGTAGTAGAGCGCGCGGATGCCCGTGTACCAGGGCAGCCCGTAGACCTTGCCACCAGATTTCGCGGTTTCCAGGACTGACGGGTCGATGTCCTTGCCCTCCGGCCAGGCCGCGAGGTCGGCTCCCAGGTCGGCGAACGCGCCCGTGACGGCGTAACCCGCGAGGTCGGTGTTGCCGAACTCGGCGAGATCGGGCGCGCTGGCCGGGTCGTTGAAGGCGCCGGCGAACTTCTCCGCTCGTGCGGCGACCGGCACCCACTGCACGTCCACGTCGACATTCGGCCGGGACGCCTTGAACTCCGCGATCGCCTCGTTGATCACCGCTTCCTTCGGGGCGCGAGTCGCCTCGTCGAAAAGCCAGATCCGGACGGTGCCGGTCTTCTCGTCGCCACCCGATCCGGCCGGACCGGACTGCACCGGCGCGCACCCGGCGAGCAGGAACAGTGCGGCTCCGAGTGTGAGTGCGCGTCGCACGGCCCCGCCCGGCCGGAATTCACGGTGCAGCATCAAGGTTCTCAGGTCCCATTCATTGCATATAATGCAACGTGTATTGCGTTGCGTGCCACAATGTTTAGCATCAAGTGGGGTCACATTCAATAGGCAAATGTGATGCGGGTCGCAGATGCGTGTGGGTGCCCATGGCGGGGCTCGACGAGATCGCCTGCTGGCCTGGGCCTGGCGTCCGTTGCGGTGATGGCGGCGTCCGACGGTCGGCTCGGGTTGATCCGCAGGGCTGACGCAGGCATCGAAACGGATTGTGTCGGAATGGTATTGGCGAAATGCGATACTCGTATCGCCGTCGACTTCACCGCTGCGCTGACGGCGACTTATGCGCGGTGGTAGGTAACGGATCGGGCATGGGATCCGATCATCTGCATGTGCGCGTTTACTGCCGACCGATTCTTGGCGGGTTGGCAGCTCTGCTGCTCATCATCATGGCCCTGTTCCTGATGCCCGAGAACGAGCCCCCGATGCCCGCGAACGATCAGCAGGTGCGGACATTGCCGTACATCTCGACCCCCTCGACGACAACCGTCGACCAAATGCCTTCCGTCACAATCGATAAGCCCACGCCGGGTCGGGAGTAACGCTATGTCGTTGCCGGGTGGACGCGGCCCGCGCCGATCCGATCGATGCGGTCGCGCCCCCAGGCGCCGAGCGGTTCCAGTGCGCGGTTGAGGGCGGCGCCCGATTCGGTGAGCCGGTACTCGACGCGCGGCGGCACCTCGCGATAGACCTCGCGGGACACGATCCCGTCCTCCTCCAGCTCCCGCAGCTGCTGGATGAGCATCTTCTCCGAGACACCGGGCAGGCCGCGGCGGAGTTCACCGAACCGGCGGACGCCGTGCGTCTCCAGCTCCCACAGGATCAGCACCTTCCACTTGCCGCCGACCACGTCCATCGCCGCGTCGATGCCGCAAAAGTATGGTCCGGATCTCTTTTCGCCCATCGCCCGACCTCGCTACCTGTTCACACACCCATTGGTAAGTACCCGACCAAATAGTAGGTACTTGTCGTCATCGCTGGCAAAGAGCAAGGTTGGTTTCAGCGCGCTGACCACCCTGTTCACTGACTTTCCAAGGAGTTGACCCCACAATGGCGGAAACCAAGAACACCCCGGTGACGATCCTCGGGCTAGGCGCGATGGGCCAGGCGCTGGCCGCGACCCTGCTGAAGGGCGGCCACCCGACAACGGTGTGGAACCGCACCCCCGGCAAGGATGCCGACCTCGTCGCCGCCGGTGCTGACGGTGCCGCGTCGGTTGCCCAGGCCATCCAAGCCGCCGGGCCGATCATCGTCGTCCTGTTCGACCACGCTTCTGTGCACGCCACCCTCGACCCGGTGGCCGGCGAACTGTCCGGCAGGCAGGTCATCAACCTGACCAGCACCGCCCCCAACGAGGCCCGCGAACTCGCCACCTGGGCCGCCCGGCACGGCGTCGACTACCTCGACGGCGGCATCATGGCCGTCCCGCCGATGATCGGACAGCCCGGCGCGTCCATCCTGTACAGCGGATCGGGCGCCGTCTTCGAACAACACCGCGAAACCCTCGAATTGCTAGCGGCCGCAGAATATTTCGGCGACGACGCCGGACTGGCCTCGACCTACGACTTCGCTTTGCTCGCCATCATGTACGCCATGTTCACCGGCTTCATGCACGGCGCGGCCATGATGCGCTCGGTAGGCGTCTCAGCCAGCGCCTTCGCCGAGCGTGCCACCCCATGGGTCGCCGCCATGGCCCAGAGGCTGCCCGCCTACGGCCGGATCATCGACGGCGGCGACTACACCCAACCTATCCAATCCCTCGCCTTCCACAAAGCCGCCCTAGACGCCATCAACCGAGCCACCCGCGACGCAGGCGTCACCGTCGACTTCGTCGCCCCCATCAAAAACCTCATCGATCGTCAGGTGGCTGACGGCCACGGTTCCCAAGAGTTTGCGCGAACTATCGAAGAACTGGTCTGACGGACCTCTATCAAAGCCGAACTCTCATGCATCGCACGGGAGTTCGGCTTCTACTGAATTCGGAGATGAGGGGTTTGTCTCGGGCATATCCGGTTATGTGCTGAAGGCACCCATGACAACTAGCAGGAGGTACCGCAATGAAGTCTGCGGTGAAGCTTGCCGAGCTCGCCAAGCGTGACGGCCTGACGATCGCCGTCGCCGAATCGCTGACCGCCGGAAACCTCGCCGCGACGCTCGGCGCCGCGCCGGATTCGGCCCAGTGGTTCCGTGGGGGAGTTGTCGCCTATTCCACGATGGTCAAGTACCGCGTGCTCGACGTTCCCGACGTACCCGTTGTCTCCGAGGCGGCGGCCAGGGCGATGGCCGAAAGCGTTCGGGCACTGATGGATACTGACATCGCCGTGGCCACCACCGGCGTCGGCGGTCCGGACCCACAGGACGGCGAACCGGCCGGCTCGGTCTGGTTCGCCGTGGCCACGCGTGCGGGAGTCGACGCGGAACATCGGCATTACGACGGTGAGCCGGAAGAGGTCGTCGCCCGGTCGGTACGTCATGCGGTCGGCATGTTGCTTTCTGCGGCGAAGTCGTTCAGGTAGGAGTCGGTGCCTGCCTGGCAGGGGGCGTTGGTCGCCGGTTAGCGGCGAAGTGGCTGCGGTAGAAATTGTCGGCCCGCCGCTGGCGTGTATACGTAATGGCCACGGTTAACGGACATCGCTAGGTCAATTCAGTCTGGTCCTGAAGGCTATTGCCTAGCAGTGCGTCGAGTGATCGCGGTGCGTAGTCCTGATATCGCACCGCGAACCACCAGCCCCACTGCTACCACCGGCGCGAATATCAACCATGGCGACCGTCGGTGATAGTCGCAGTAGAACCGCAACGCGCTGCGGTGGTGGCAGCGGATCTTGCGAAACGGCGCCGACCGCATGCTGCCGCCTTCGCGGTGGCGGATCTCGACATTCGGATCGAGAACAACTCGCCATCCGGCACGGCGCATGTCCAACGCTGCTTTGGTCTCCTCGAAGTACAGAAAGTACCGAGTATCGAACCCGCCGATCGAATCGAACGCACTGCGGCGGAACAACATACAGCAACCAGAGATCCAGTCGACATCGCTGACCGCGGTGACAGGCTCACCGAAATACCGGCGCGTCGCAGGATTGCCCGGCCAAACCCCACCGAGCAATGCGTGCACGATCCCCACCGCCAGCGACGGAAACCGGCGCCCGGTCGGGTACGGCGTCCCATCGAGCCGGGCCACCCGCGGCCCGATCATCCCGATACCGTCGTCGCTCATCGCCGTCTCGACCAGCCCAGCTATCGACCCCGGCGCGAGCCTGGTGTCGGGATTGGCGACCAATATCCATTCCGCATTGGTCGCCGCGGCACCCTGGTTGATCGCCGCAGCAAGACCCACGTTCTCCCGGTTACGGATCACCCGACCACCGAACGCCTCGACCAGTTCCACGCTTCGATCAGCGGAAACATTGTCGACACCGACCACATCCAGCGCGAACGGTGCCACCGCGGTCCCTAGTGACTCCAGAAATGGCGGCAGATCCTCCGCACTCTGATACGTCACCAGAATGAGGCCGACGCTCTTATCCTCGCCGCGAGACATGCGCGCGAACCTATCAGGCGCCCCCCGCCACCCCCGCACCACCTGACTCTCCACAAAACACGTGGTCAACCGGCGATTTGGTCCACGCCGCGAGATCCTATAATCTTGCTGAGCACCACCGGTCCGGGTGGCGGAATGGCAGACGCGCTAGCTTGAGGTGCTAGTGCCCTTTAACGGGCGTGGGGGTTCAAGTCCCCCTCCGGACACGATATTTACGCACACGGGTGGTGGTGGCTGAACTTCGGCCACCACCACCCGTGTTTCGTGGTTGTAGGTCATTTTTAGGCCGAGTTGTCGGTAGACCTCGAGCTTGTCTGCGGGGTCGGCGGCTCGCAGAATCTTCATGAGTCCACCGAAGGACTTGACGAGTTGACGAATCTCGTTGCTGTTCAACGTGGGACGTGCTTTGGCCGAAGCTTCGATCGCGGTGAGTTGTGCGGCAGCGGCTTCTCGTTCGGATTGGACTTGTCGGGTCCAGGTCGCGATCAGTTGGGGGTCGGTGCCTGCTTCCAGTGCTGCCCGGTGGCTGTTGAGTTTTCGGTCGTAGTGGGCGAGTGATTGCTGAATCTCGCGTGCGGCCGCGATTGCTGCGTTGCTGTCTGGTTGGGCGTGTTGGAGCATGGCGAGGGAATGTTCGATCTGATCGCGCCGGAAGACCTGCGCGAGCCAGGAGTCGATCGGGCCGATGATTTGGTCTTCGCGTAGGTAAACGACTGTGGGGTGGTCGATCTTGTTGGCGATGGCGTATTCGGCTGGGAAGCGGCAGCGGTAGTGGGCTTGGTCGTGGTTCCAGTTGCCTTGCATCCGGCGTTTGCACGTCTCGTGGAACAGGAGTCCTTTGAAGGCGTAGGGGTGTTGAAGGCGCACTTTGCTGCGGACTGATCGTTGGTTCCGGGCGGCGAGACGCAGCTGGGTTTGTTCGAAGATCTCGGGGCTGATGAGTGCTTCGTGTGATGGTTGGTCGGAGTGGACCCAGTCCTTGATGGGGTTCCATTTCAGACGGGTTTGATGGCCGAGGGCGACGTCGTTGACGTCGATCAGGGATTCATGTTTGTGCTGCTTGTTCCATACCTCGTGGCCGGTGTAGCGGGGGTTGGTAAGTATCACGCGCACAGCGCTTTTCGACCAGGCGATCCCGGAGCGATGTTGGTTGCGTTTGCGGTCGTAGGCCGATGGGCAAGGGATATCTTGTGCTGTGAGGCGTTGGGCGATCGCGAAGATGCCGAAGCCGGCGAGATAGTCTCGGAAGATCCGCTGGACGACTGGAGCTGTGGTCGGGTCGGGTTCGAGGATGTGGAGGCGTTTACCGTCAGCGGCTTTGGCGGGGTTGGGGTGCGGGCCAGCGTCGGCGAGGCGGTAGCCGTAGGGAGGTCGGCCGCCGAGGTACCGGCCTTCGACTTGCGCTTGGGCGGCCATGGCGGCCCGCACGCGGATCTTGATCCTGTTGCGTTCACCTTTGGACATGCCGCCGAAGACCGACATGATGAGATCGTGTGCCTCGGATTCGGGGTCTATGGGGCCGCCGACCTCGGGGACCCACAGTTGCACTCCGTAGTGGACGAAGACGGGGAATGTCAGCCCGAACTGGTTGCCGTAGAAGGCGCGTTGGGGCTCGCCGATGACGACTGCATCGAACCCGCGGTCGGGGCGGGCGAGCATGTCGAGCAGCCGTGAGGCTTGTGGGCGGCGTTTCCACGGGATCGATCTGGACTGTGCGACGTCGAAGAACTCGGTGACGATGTGGCCGTGTGGTTCGATGAGAGCCTGCGCTCGCCCGCGTTGCCAGTTGCGGGAGGCGACGGGGTCTTGTTGGTCTTCGGTTGATACCCGTCCTGCGAACGCGAATCTGATCATGGTTGAGCCGCCTTCCGGTTCTCAGGGACGCACCCGGGTGCGTTTGGCCGGGCGGTGTCTAGGTGCGTGCCATACCCTGTTCGCACAAGGCTGCAGTGTTGGGCATCTACTCGAGATTGACGCGTTGAGCTCGATTGAGCCTATTCGCTTTACCGCGATGGTCGGCGGCGTGACGGAGGATGAGCTGCAGCAGTGCTTTGGCTGCCGTTGAGTCGAGCACGGGCGGGTTGTCCGGGCAGATGACTGTGAACTCGTCGTTGTCCTGGTTGCGACTATCTGCGGTGTCGTGCCCTTCACCGCGGGTCATGACTGCTCTGACGTAGGTGCTTGCAGTCGTTCGGGGGGAAGTGCCGATTTGTACGTGGAGTCAGGAGCGGCGTTGGCAAGAGCGGGACTGGCCAGTCGTGATCGATCGAGAGCATGGGAGATCGGCCTTCCGCCGATCGTCCCGTCAAACCCTTAGACCATCAAACCCGATCTTCGGCGAGGCCGCTAGTGGCGGTGCTCACCCACCATCATTCGGCTTCAACACCGGTTCCATCAGAACCTTCGCTGGCACCAAAGTTCTTGTTGCCGAGGGTGCGTTCGACCCAGGTGAGGGTGGTGTGTCGGAGCCAGTGGGTGGTGATGTGTTGGGCTGGTGACCAGGGCAGGTGGGTGCCGGTGCGTTTCCAGAGGTGTTCGTAGCGTCGGCGGGCGATAGGTTTGCCGTTGCGGTAGCGCAGGAGCTGACTGTTGGGTGGGCTGCCGCGTTGTTCTGGCGGAACAGATGGTGCATGAGGGTGGGGGAGACCGGTTGCCAGCGGTCGATGCCTTCCTTCTCGCGCAGCAGGATCAGGCATTGGTGCGGGTCGAGGTCACACGGGCGCAGGTTCAATGCGCCACTGCGGCGGCAGGCCGTTTCGGTGTGTAAGCGCAGGAGCAGGGTATCGAGTTCGCGGTCGCTGCCGGTGAGAGGCGACTTGGCAGATCTCGGCCAGCCGCGGTGAAGGAATCGCTTGGCGGTGCGACGGTGGCCGGGCAGGCATGGTCAAGGCGCGGGCGGGGTTGTGCGCTGGATGGATCCAGTTGTTGTCTTCGGCATAGCGGTAGAGGCAGCGCACGGTGCTGATGAAGTGTTCGCGGGCGCTGGCGCCGTTGCGGGTACCACGGCTGGTCTTGACGTTGGCTTGGACGTGTCGTGCTCGTTGGTCGAGTTCAGCTTTGGTGACTTGGTCCAATTGTCGGTCGTGCCAGAGGTTTTCGAGCCAGCGCAGGTGGGTGTTGTAGGTGCGCAGGGTTCCTGGGGTGAGGGTGGTGCGCAGTTGCGGGATCGCTTGGCTGAAGGTGGGTGCTGGGTGGGTGTCGGTGAGGAGGTCGGCGGGTGTGATGCCGATCTGCGAGAGCAGGATTCGGGTGGTGGCGATGGCGGCGGGGTCCGCGACGCTGCGGACGGGTGTGGTCATCTCCTATATCGCCTGGTTTCGCGGCTGCCCGAAGGTGGCGTGTAGTGCTGGTGGTGGGTATATCGCGAGTTGCTGATCGGTGGGGTGGGCGACGAGCAGGACTTTGTCGCCGACGTTGAGGTCGGCGATGCGGCGTTGCCGGTAGGGGACACGGAAATGGTGGTTCGCGCTCACGTGCGTCTCGCCGTACTCGCTGGGGTGGACGAGCACGGCACCGTCAGGGCAGCAGCTGATATCGAGTCGGGTGCCGGCGGGCCAATCCATTGCGGTGAGTAGGTGTTTGTCGTGGATGCGTCCGGCATCACCGACGGTGCACATGCCGTAGACGATGTCGCGGTCGATCGGTTGCGTGACCGGTGGTGGTGCGGTACGCAGGGTTTCGATCAATTCGTCTATCGGTGTCAGGGGTGGGATGGCCGGTGGGACCAGCACGGCGCGCACCTTCTTACGGTGGTGGCGCTGCGGTGGGATGTATTGCTCGTGTTCGGTTGTGGGTGTGTGCTGGTGTTGTGGTGTGACGGGGTGCGCTAAATGCTGCCTCCAGGGGTGAGGCACTCGACCGCACGGCCTGGGGTGCGGTCAGCCGCACCGCCGGGTGCGCGAACGATGACGGAGGGCATTCGACCACGCTTGTTCGGGTGCCTGACTATCCTCGCCGCCCTAGGCGTCTCGCCAGCCCTGCCCATCCTTACCGGTACCGCGATCCTGGCCTCGCTGCTACGCCAACCCCCTCGTCGACCGTGTTCCTGATCGCCATGGCCGTGCTGCTAGGTGCGTCGGTCAACGTCGCGGTCTGCTGGGCGCCGCCGCCAGCGGCCAGGTCGGTGAGGTAGCGGCGCCGCGGCTGGGGAGGTTCTACTCTTGTCGTGTGCTGTGGTGCTGCGGCCCCGGCGGCCTGCACGGTGGGCCGCGCCCCGGACCTCCTCCGGTCTTCACCAGTCCGGTAAACACTGTCCCTCGGAAATCCCTGCGCGGCGCGCCACGTCCCGATGCCGTTCCTCCGGACCACTCCGGCGTTGGACGGCCGCGCTGATGATCATGCCGGGCGCAGAATGGCTCGTGCCGGGCCACACCGCGATCGACTGGTGCGGCAGGATTATTGCAGCTGGTCGGGATGCCGAGCTCGGCGAGTAGGTGTCGTACGCGGGTTTCGATTTCTTCGCGGATTGGTCGACGACCCACAGATGAACATCACCGACGTCCAATGGATCCTCGGGCACGCCTCTTTGGCCACGACGCAGCAGTGAGTGGGCGAAACCCTTACGCGGAACGGCAATTTCGGGGTCAGGACAGCACGGCTTCGATCAGGTGCGGTCCTGGTTCTCGGGTCGCGGCGGCGAACTGGTCGGCGAGTTGTTCGGCTGTGGTGGCGCGGGTCGCGGGCACGCCCATGCCGTGGCTGAGGGCGACGAAGTCGAGATCCGGATGGGAGAGGTCGAGCATTCGGGTGGAAGCGCTGCCATTGGCTTGTGCGCCGACGCGATCGAGTTCCGAGCGCAGGATAGCGTAGGACTTGTTGTTGAGCACGACGGTGGTGATGTCCAGGTTTTCCCGGGCTTGGGTCCATAGGGCGGAAATGGTGTACATGGCGCTGCCGTCGGCCTCCAGGCACACGACCGGTCGATCGGGACAGGCCACCGCGGCACCGACCGAGAGTGGAAGGCCTTGGCCGACAGCCAATCCGACCAGCCCGAGTCCGTCGTGGGCAGGTGCGCCCGCGGTGGCCGCCGCCAACGTCTGCATGCCCGCGGTGATCGATTCGTCGCAGACGATCGCGTCCTGTGGCAGCAGTCCGCCGATGACCCACGCCCAGTTGGCTTGGGTGAGTACACCTTTGGGCAGGGCGGTGAGAGTTGCGGGTGCGGGGCAGGGTTTCAGCTCCGGTGCGATCCGGTCGGCGATACTGGTCAGGCCGGAGAGAACCGGGGTGAACTCGTCAGCGAGGACGTGCAGATTGATTCCCGCGGGAACGAGGTTTCCGTCCTGGCCGGGATAGCCGAAAGACGCTACGGGCGAACGGGCTCCGGCGAGTATCAGATGACGCACTCCCGCCATCTGGGCGCGCACGTCTTCGCTGCGGTAGGCGAGCGGAGTCACCGTCGGTATTCCCGCTCCTCGACGCAGCGTTGCGGGCCAGGTCGGACAGAACAGGAGTGTTCCGGTGGCCTGGGCGATGCGGTCGGCCGCGTTGAGCCCGTCCTCGGTGAGGGCGTCGCCGTCGAGCAGCAGGGCGGTCTTTTCGCCGGAACGCAGGATCTTCTCCGCGGCGTCGGAGGCGACGACGGCATCTAGGGCAGGCCGGTTCCGCAGTGCGGGCGCTGCCACGCTTACCCGTCGACCACGACAGGTCGGCGGGTACCACCACCGTCGCTATGGATCCGGAGGTACCGGTGCGCTGCGCGACCGAATCCTCGAATCCTCTCGTGGCGGCGATCGCGGCGGCGATGTTGCGGCCGAGTCCAGCGCTGTCGGCCGGACGGTACAGCCAGGCGGAGACCGATCCGGCGACCGCGTCGATGTCGGAGTCGAGCGGGGAATCGAGGGGTTTGTGGTCGCGCGAGTGGTCCCCGACAATATTGAGCACGGGGGTGCCGGCGCGGCGGGCGTTGTGGAGATTGGCCAGTCCGTTTCCGAGGCCGGGGCCCAGGTGCAGCAATGTCGCCGCGGGCCGTCGCGTCATGCGGCCGTATCCGTCCGCCGCGCCGGTCGCGACCCCCTCGAACAGGCAGAGGATGCCGCGCATTTCCGGGTATCGGTCCAGCGCGGCGATGAAGTGCATCTCCGATGTGCCCGGGTTACCGAAACATACTCCGACATCGCTGTCGAGCATCGTTTCGATGATTACTTCAGCGCCGTTCATTCTTTGCTCCAGTTGTTCCGCTTCACCGGCTCTTCCGCTCCTAGGCAGCGAACTATCCACCGATAACCACCGGATTCACCTGCCGAGGCCCTGCCGCAGACCAGGAAACACCGTGCCGTAGCGGCATACTCAAACCCTGACTTCGCATGCGCCAGGGCGCATTTCACGCCGATTGAATATCGGACCTCTTGACCTTGCCGTTGCGGCACGGTCAAAACTGTTGTCCGGCCAATTTACGCGACGATTTAGGAGGCATCATGAATCAGTACCCCGCTCCACCCCCGGTATCGCAGGACCGTCAATTCGACCTCGGTCAGCACCTTCGCTTGTCCATCCTCATCTCGGCCCATGAAACCGGTGGCCAATTCGACCTGAGCGAGGTCACGTTGCCCGGCGGGGCGTGGACTCCGTTGCATCTGCATACACGTTATGAGGAGCGGCTGTGGGTGGTCTCCGGTGCTTTGACCGTGTGGTCGGGACCGGACACGTTCACCCTGGGACCGGGCGACTTCTACGCGATTGCGAAGAACACTCCGCACACCATCAACGCCAGCCCGGATGGTGCACGTGCGCTCAATCTGACCAATCCCGGTAAGTTCGCTGAACTCATCAGCCGGACTGGAACACCTGCGCACTTGGCGACGCCGGAGACCGAATGGGATATGGCATTGTTCCAAGCGGTGACCGACGAATTCGGCGACGTTATCCTTGGCCCGCCCGGAATGACCCCGGCCGAGCTGGATTCGACGGCGCGTCAATAACGGGTCCGCGCACCGTCGGTGTCAGTTCCAGGCCGTCATGAAATCATGCTCAGCGACGCAATGGGCTGGCTACCACGTTGGCGGCCGACATGGACACCGGGCGCTCGACAATCTCGACCGCGCTGCGGCGGCACGGTCAAATCAGAAATCGGCGCAAACGTGCCCGTCGGCCCTCGGATCCGAGAGGACACCGTGATCCGACAGCGTGGTCGATCGGCAATTCGGGTGGGCCCTCACCGCCGTGACCGAGTTCATCCGGTCAGGTCGACTTGACCCTGCCGTGGCGGCAGGGTGTGCACTCCCTACCAGCGAGCGTTCTCGTGCGACAGCGGGACCGCGCTGAAACATTTCTGGGAGCAATGAATTGATATGGGGACTCCGGTGACCGAGAGTGAAGACCTGCCGACCAATTGGGGGAGATGGGGCGAGCACGACGAGCGGGGCACCCTGAACCTGATCACCGCCGAGGTGCAGGCCGCCGCAGTCGCCGAGGCACGCAGCGGGCGGACCGTGTCGATCTCGCGGCCCATGCCGACGTCACCCTTGGTCGCCGGGCCCGGCGCGCCTCTGGGCGCGCACTCGATCGGGGTGATGCAGGCGGGGCTGTTCACCGGTACCGCCCCGCTGGCCACGGCCGAACTGGTCATCATGATGACGCACCATCCCGAAGTGACACACTTCGACTCCCTGGTGCATCAGGTCGTGGATGGCAAGGTGTACCCGGGGATCGCGTTGGAGCAGGCCGGTGGTGCGGAGGGCTACCGGCACGGGTCCACCGCGATATTCGCCCACGGTGTGGTAACCCGCGGCGTCCTGGTCGATCTGGCCGCCGATGGCCCATTGCCCGACGGCCACGGGGTGACCGGCGCGGAGCTCGAGCAGGCATGTGTGCGAGCCGGGGTGCAGGTGCGTAGTGGGGACGCGTTGGTGGTGCGTGGCGGCTGGGACTATGCGGCCAGTCGGCACCGACGTATTCCGGGTCTGACTCTCGACGCGGTCGCGTGGATGCACCGGTACGACGTGGCTGTCTATGCCGGTGACATCGGCGACGGGCGCCCGCCGGTCGATCCCCGCGTTCCGGGTCCGTTGCACCGAGTGGCTCTGGCTCGCTTGGGGATGCCCTTGATCGACGTCGCCGCCCCCGCCGAGCTGGCGGCCGCTTGTGTCGAGGAGGGCCGGTCGACCTTCCTGTTCGTTGCCGCGCCTCCGAGGCTCGGTGCCGCGAGCGGCGTGCCGGTCAATCCGCTCGCCATCTTCTGAAGGTAGAGACTGTTTCATGAGTGTGATCGGTGGCTCCGTGTTTCCGGTGCGGTCCGATATCCGGGTGCGGCAGGTTGATCTCGGCCGGGGCGGCTCGGTCAGCACGGTCGGGATGTTCCGCTGGCTGGAAGACGCTATGAGTTGCTGGTTTGACTGTGCCGCAGCGACACAGTGTCTGCTGGTGCGGTGTGTTCGCGGCGGGTGGATCGGGTTCCGAAGGAGGGATTGTGATGGCTTGGAGTACGCGTGAGATCGCCGATCTTGCCGGCACCAGTGTGCGGGCGGTGCGGCACTATCACGAGATCGGCTTGCTGGCCGAGCCCGAGCGGCGGTCCAACGGTTACAAGCTCTACGGTGTGCCGCACCTGGTGCGCCTGCTGCGGATAAAACGCCTTGTCGATCTGGGTTTCTCGCTGGCCCGGATCGCGGAGATGGGTGATATGACCCACCATCCCGAACAGGCGCTGCGCACATTGGATGCCGAGCTCGCGGCGACCGTCGAACGGCTGCAACGGATCCGCACCGAACTGGCACTGAGCCTGAGCCAGGCCACACCGACCGACCTGCCGACCCCATTGGCTACAGCCGCCGTCGAAGTGGACCTGTCCGACGCCGATCGCGCACTGGCTGTTGTGCTGACCCGCGTGCTGAGCCCCGCGACGCTGGATGCTTACGCCGACATGCTGCAGTCTTACTTCGCACACCCTGCGGTCACCGAATTCGGCCGGTTGCCCGCCGATGCCGACGAGTGTGTCCGGCATGAATGCGCGGAGCGACTGGCCCGGCTCGTGCGTCAGCTGTTCGGTAGTCATCCGGACCTGAAGGACCTCACCGTCGGGGCGCCACGTGGGGCACGGGTCGCCACGGAAACGATCGGCCTGGCTCTGAACGAGCTATACACCCCCGTTCAGCTCGATGTGCTCCGCCGCCTCGCCGAGCTGCTGGCCGCGAGTTCCAGTGGGGAGCACTGACCGCACCGTGAATTTCAGCCAACACCCAATCAAGACGAGGAAGTACCCGTATGACAGTGACATTCGATGCGATCAAAGACGATTTCTTTCGGTTCACCCGGGAGATCGTCTGGTCCACTGTCACTTCGGTGGGCAGTGGCGGCCGACCGCGTTCACGGATTCTGCATCCGTTGTGGGAGATGGACGACGACCGACCGGTGGGGTTCATCGCAACCGGTAAGACGCCGGTGAAGGTTCGTCACTTGGCCGCGAATCCTGTTGTGGCGTTCTCGTATTGGAGCCCCGCCCAGCATGTCGTGCAGGGCGAAGCCGTCGCGACATGGGTAGCGGACGCGGCGGTGAAACACCGCGTATGGAACCTGTTCATGACGACCCCGCCGCCTCTCGGCTACGATCTGCGGCAATTCTCACCCGGCCCGGACAGTGAGCAATTCACAGTGCTGCGTCTGGAACCCGAACGTATCCAGGTGCTCGACGGGGCAGGCTTTCCGGCCAACTTCACGCCTCGGATCGCCGTGCTCGGGGCCGCATCCACCAGCACCGTGAGCACGTCCGTGGACCACGCGGCAACCAACGGCTCCATCGTCGTTCGACATGCCGACCTTGCTGTCGAGACCGAGGAGATCACCGCACTGCTGGTGGATTACATGACGACGGCGCAGCGACAACTCCTCGAGACATTCGGCATCCAGGATGCACTCACCGATGTATCCCGCGTGCGCGCGTCTCTGCAGGAGTACGCCCACTCGCCGAATATCGTAGTGGTAGCGCAGGATTCCAATCGTGGACTGGTCGGGGTGGCCGGGCTGCGGATCCTCGGCCCCGGCGTCGCCGAGGTGAAGCGGATGTACGTCGTTCCCGACGTCCGTGGCCAGCACGTCGGTTCGCGTTTGCTCGACTACCTGCTCAGCGAGGCCGCGCAACGAGGAATGTCCACCGTGCGGCTCGACACCGCCCGGTTCATGGTCGATGCCCAACGGTTGTATCGCTCACGCGGATTCGTCGAACGGCCGCCCTACCCGCAGACGGAAATACCACAGGGGCTGCAGCGCTACTGGATCTTCTTCGAGTTACGGACGGATGGCCTGGTCGACGAGGGCGTCGATGAGATCGTCGATGCCCGGACCTGACTCGGCGGGAACCTGATTCAGGATGATCGTCACCGCGCGGTCGCGGGTAGCGCCGCCGGCGGTGTAGAAGCCGGGGACGCTCCCACCGTGACCCCACGTTTCGACACCGGACGCGGTGGTCCCGCCGAACAGCCCTAATCCGATCCGATGCGATGAGTACGGGTCGGGGATGGTGCGCTGCATCTCGGCCAGTTGTGCCGGTGGCACCACCGTGCCCGACAACAAGGCGATGAAGAAATGGTTCAAATCGTGGCCGGTGGAAACCATGGCGCCGTCCGGCAGACCGCCGTTGGGGTCGATATCGGTGATGTCGACGCGCCCGCCGTCGGACTCGAGGTAGGCCCGCGGGTGCGGGCCGCGGATGACACTGTCGATCGGGTACCGAGGCCAATACGTGTCGCGCAGTCCCAACGGGCCGATGATACGTTGGGCCACTTCGACATCGACCGCCACGCCGGTCACCCGTTCGATCAGTTGTCCGGCCAGCAGGTAGTTGGTGTTGGAGTACTCGAAACTGGTGCCGGGGGAGAACGGGGCGGGCTGAACCAGACCGAGCCGGATCAGGTCGCTGATCGAGTGGGATTGCGTGAGTGCTTCGACGGAGTCGAGATCCATTCGGGAGAGATAGTCCGGGATTCCGCTGTTGTGCTGCAACAGATTTCGCACGGTTACCCGATTGCCGTCGCCGCCGGGGCCGGTGACGATGCCGGGGAGATAGCGTGCCACGGGAGCGTCGAGTTCCACGCGGTTCTCCGCGACCAGCTGCAGCACGACCGAGGCGACGAATGTCTTGGTGTTGCTCGCGATCCGCGCGCGTGCGGCGTCGGGGAAGACGGCTCCGGTGGTTGTGTCGGCCACGCCGCTGGTGAGTTGGACATCATGTCCGTCGCGGGTGAGCACCAATTGCGCTCCGGGAACACCGGCGTCGCGCAGGAGCTGATCCAGCAGCGCTTGCAGACGGGTGGGGGATTTCGGTATGTCGCCGTCGGCACACGCGCCGATCGCGGCGGGGACGGCCAGCACAAGGACTGCCGCCACGGTGAGGGGCCACTTCAATTCTCTTTACCTCCAACAGATTCCGACGGTATGCAAGTAGGGTTGCGTCGCCGCCACGAGCCGGGATGAGGTTGACCTCGAGCTGTTCGAGCAACCGATAGGGCGCCGGACACTCGGCAGTCGTTCCATGCCGCCGTGGCACGGTCAAGCCAGAAGCAACGAACTGCCCTTGCTTCGTGGTGGATTCGGTCACGAACGGACATGCTCGAACTGCACCCGACGTGGCCGAAGTTGTTCGGGTCGAGCATCGCCATCAGGGCTGTGAAACATCTTCTGTCGCAGGAAGAATCATCGTCCGGCGGCTTCGCGCGAGGCCTGGCTGGTACCCGGAGTCGGAGTCGGAGTAGAGCTTGCGAATGGTGAGTACCGTCTGCTCGACGTGATCGATACGGGCGCCCGATTCGAATCGGCTGGTGACAACAGGGCCCGTCAGGCCGCCAGAAGTGCCCGCGTGACGTCGTCCGGGTGGGTAAGCATCGACTCGTGACCGCCCGGGATGATCACTGGTGTCAACCCCACTCGTGCAGCGAACTCGGCCCCGGGACGGGCTAGCGCGCGGTCGTCCTCGCTGAGGATGTAAGCGGCTGGAATACCCAGCGTGGTGACCGCCGGGACGTCGAGCGCTTCGAGGAAGTACGCGCCGGGCTGCGCCACGAGCAACTCGAAGAACAGTCTCTGCGCGTCTGCGGTCTGGTCGGGTAGCAGTAGCGGCACCTGCTCCGGTACCACGGACATGCTCCCGTCCGGCGACGCCGCGATCGCAGTCTTGATCATCACCGAGTAATCCTCGTTCTCGTCGACAAGCGGCACACCGCGCTCCGGCACCAACGCGTTGTAATAGATCACCTTCGTAACGCGCCCGGCGAGCTCGTGTGCGGCACCGGTAACGACATACCCACCCCTACTGTGTGCCACCAGGGTCACCTGCTCCAAGCCGCGCTTCTCGATCTCGCTCACCACGTGGGCCACCGCGTCGGACAAATGCAGCCCGGTCGGCGAGTCTCCATCGGCGAGGCCGGGCAGGGTCAGTGTCAGCGCCTGCTGTCCGGCGGCACGCAGGCGCCGAGCTACCGGCTGCCAGGACCAGCCGCCCTGCCAAGCTCCGGGAACCAGCACGAACGTCGACGAATTTCCAGTCATGTGTGTACAGCCTTCCGCGATCGATGTGCTCCGGCCGTGTCGAAGCACCTCGACCGGTCCGATGCTCGGGTGACACTGTCGGGTATGCCGCTGCGGCAAGGTCAAGGGACTCCGACGTCGAGTAGGCGAATCACGGGTGAAACTCCAGCTTCACCCGTGATCATTCGAAGAGTCAGAGGTCGGGTTTGCGGACGAGGACGAGTCGTCCCAGTGGATTGTCGATGATCTCGGGGCGTTCGAACCCGGATGTAGTTGCCTCGGCGGCGAGGGCTTGCGCGGACAGCCCGAAGGCGGCGTCCTGCTGTCGGAAGAAGAGCCGATCGAGCACAGCGCGCAGAGTGGGCTCGGCCAACGGCAGCGGTGGGAAGTCCTCCTGCATCAGCAGCAGGCCGCCCGGGCGCAGTGCGCGCAGGATGACCGCGAGGGTGGCGGCGCGTGCGTCGGTGGTGAAAAAGGCTTGCGCCCAATAGCACACGGGGAAGACGGCTTCGTAGGTCAGGACACGGGCGTCGACGGTTCGGATCTCCACGCGGTCGGCGACATCGGCGTCTTCGGCGCGGCGGCGAAGCTCGGCAGCGACCTCCGGGACGACTTCGACTCCGACGGCGCGCAGTGTGTCGAACAGCGACAGCGTCGTCAGGAGCCCGCCCCCCACTCCGCTGCCGACGTCGAGCACGGGACCGCCCTGGTCGAGTCGGTCCCGAAATTCCGGTAGCGACTGGAACAGGAGCTGGTACAGCTGCTGTGCCCCGTCGTCGGGCCGCACGCCCCAGTCGCGGGCGAGGACCAGTGCCTGCTCCCCGGCGAGGCCGGGCGGGTCGGCGATCGGCCGCACCGCCCGCCCGACCTGGTGCCGTGCCAGGTCCAGCGCATCGAGCACGGCCGACATCTCGATGCCGGACACGCCCGCAACAAGAGCATCGAAGGTGGGGGTCAGCCGAAACGAGGCCTCGTCGGCCTCCACTATTCCCGCCACAGTGAACACTGCCTGGACATTCAAAGCCTGCTCGACCGCAACGCCCTGTGCGGCGGCTAGTTCCGCAGAGGTGGTCGCTGTGCGCAGCTGGTCGAGCCAACCCGCCTCGTGGGCGGATCGAATGAGCTCGAGCAGTTCCATACCCTCGGCCCAGCTCTTCATAGCGGCTTTTGCCGCCAGTCCGGCCTGGATCCTGTCCACATCTTCTGTCTGTCCAACGTTTTCGTGCACTGCCACGTCCTCTCCACGGGAAATATCCGCCGACAACACCGGATGCTCACCGAACCCGGTCACAGTTCAGAACACACCCAGCCGCAGCGGCACACGCAACTCGACTTCGCATGTGCTAGTGCGCATTTGCGCCAACTGACCGCTCCGCTGTGGGGCACCCGAAACTGTCGTTCGAGCGTCGGACGGGACTGGGGTTCCTCGGCCCGACCGGACCGAGTGCACCGATCATGGCCGCAACGCGAGCGTGGCGGTTTGCTGCGCTGCCAGGGCGGCGAGGTAGTACCAGGCCATGATCGCGCGGAGCAGTTCGTCGACACTCGAGGTCGGTACCAGAGGGTGTGGGCGTCGATTCGCTGGGTGCCCGGCGTGACCGCGGCGAGGTCGGCGCCCAGCGCAGACGCGAAATCGACTGCGAGATCCAGTCGCTCCGGAACGCGCCGCACGAGCAGATCGGAAGCCCCGGCAGTCGTCTGGGCCACGACGTCCTCGATTGCGGCGCATGCGGTCGCGGGCTGGAGCGAGTCCGTCGCCGACCACCCGATCGACTTCTTCGTTTCCACCGTCCGGACACCGGGAAATGCTTCACGTGCTTCCGTGCAGATCCGGTCGTCTCCGGTGAGCGCGCCACCGAATGAGCAATCCTCCGGCACCACTCTGAGCCGCATACAGACCACCGTGCTCGGAATCGCCTTGACCGCGGCGATAAGCGGCCCGCCACCGTCCTGCAAGCCTCGCGGATGGCCCGTGGCGAGGGTGCAGCCGAAGTGTCGATGACGAACACAGCAAGTGCCTGTTCGTGCAGTTGCCACCGCATCGATCCAGGGGAACCCATCAAGTCGATGTGATCCAGTGCGCGTCTTGACCGTGCCCCCACGGCATGCCCGACAGTGTCGTTCGGGGACAGGACATCTAGGAGTCGAATTTTCATGTACGACGTCATCGTGGTCGGCGCGCGCTGCGCTGGTTCACCATTGGCCATGCTGCTTGCCCGCCGCGGGCACCGGGTACTGGTGGTCGACCGGAATCCTTTTCCCAGCGACACCCTCTCCACGCACTACATCCATCAGCCGGGCATAGCCCGGCTGCGAGACTGGGGTCTGCTGGACAAACTAATTGCCACCGGTGTACCGCCGCTGCGTCGATGGCACGCCTCGCCGACACTGCGCGGATTCGCCGAGGTCGAGGGCATCACCGAGACCTACGCCCCGCGCCGGACCCTGCTGGACGCGCTGTTGGTCGATGCCGCGCGCGCCGCCGGCGCCGCGGTGATCGAGAGGTTCACCGTCACCGAACTGATCTGGGATGATGGGCGGGTCGCCGGTGTCCGAGGCTCTTCTTCGGTCACCGGCGAGCAGGAATTCCGTGCGACCTTGGTCGTCGGCGCGGACGGCCGCAATTCCACGGTCGCCACACTGGTGGACGCCGAATATCACCGGGTGGTCCCGGCCTTCAGCTTCGCCTCCTATACCTATTACGACGGACTGGACTGGGAGCCGCAACTCATGTTCGGATCCGATCCTCAGGTGTTCGGCAGTTGGCCCACCAACGACGGCCGGCACCTGGTCGCTGTCATGCGCCAGCTCGACCGGTACTCGGAATTCCGCGCGAATGTGGCAGGCAATTTCCAGCAGGTGGTCGATCAGGTCCTGCCCGAGTACGGCGCCCAGCTTCGCGACGCCGAGCGTGCCGAACCGTTCCGCACGCTTCGCTATCCGGACAACTACTATCGTCGCTCCGCAGGCCCCGGCTGGGCGCTGGTCGGCGACGCCGGCTACCACAAGGATCCAGTGACGGGGTGGGGCATCTCCGACGCGCTGGTCTATGGTGAGCTGCTCGCGGACAAGCTGCATGCGGGCCTGTCCGGCGAGCAACCCGTCGACGAGGCAGTGCGCGAGTACGAGCGACTACGCGACGAACGCACCGCCGACACCTTCGATTTCACCTGCACGCGCGCCGAGATGAAGCCGCTCTCCCCCCTGCACCAGGCCGTAGTCGAGGCCGCCAGCGGCAGCGCGCTGGGGCGGAATCGATACTTCACCATGGTCGGCGGCGGTATGAAAAGCTCCGAATTCTTCGCCCGCGACAATCTGCAGGCGCTCTACGACGCGGCGGGCACGCCCGGCGCCGATCGTCTGTTTCCCACCGAATCCTGCTAGGAGGAATCTGCCATGCGCATCGGCATCACGCTCGACTATCAACAGACCGGGCCGGACGGAATGTCGCGGCTTCTCGACGACCTGCGTCAAGCCGTCGAGGAAGGTTTCGAATCCGCTTGGCTGCCACAGATGTTCGGCATGGACGCGCTGACCGCACTCGCGGTGGGCGGCAGCCAAGTTCCGGGAATCCGGCTGGGCGTCGGGGTCGTACCCACCTATCCGCGCCATCCCGGCGTACTCGCGCAGCAGGCGCGCACCACCGCGCTCGCGGTCGGGCCGGGGCGGCTGAGTCTAGGTATAGGGGTGTCGGGCAAGTTCGTTGTCGAGCAGATGTACGGCTACGACTACGCCAGACCGGTGAGGCACCTGCGGGAGTACCTGTCGGTGCTGTCGCCGCTGTTGGACGGACAGTCGGTGTCTTACACCGGCGAAACGATCCGTGCCAACCTTACGCTGGATGCGATGGGGGAGGAGCGGATACCCGTGCTGGTGCGCTGGGCCCGCAGATGCTCGAGCTGGCCGGTCGCCACACCGACGGCGCAATGCTCTGGCTGACCGGACCGGCGACCATCCGCTCGCATATCGTGCCGGCCCTGTCCGCCGCGGCCACCGCAGCCGGGCGGCCCGCGCCACGCGTGGTGTGCTTGTTACCGGTGTGCGTCACCGACCACGCCGACGAGGCACGTGCGGCGGCCGCCAAGATATTCGAGCTCTACGGCACATTGCCGAACTACCGCGCCGTGTTGGACCGGGAGGGAGCCGAGGGGCCCGCCGATGTAGCCATCATCGGTACCGAGGAGCAGGTGGTGACTCGGATCCGTGAGATATTCACCGCGGGCGCAACGGAATTCGTCGGCACATTGTTCACCGGAGGCGAATCCGCCGCACGCACACGCGCCCTGCTCGCGGAACTGGCCGCCCGAATCCGATCGAAAGTTGTTGATGTGATCGGGAAATCAGGGCAGCAGTCAATGTGGTCGAGAAACGCTGGTGGACAATGAAATCCAATATCTATACAGGATCTGTGGTTGCTGTGACGGGCGCGGCGTCCGGCACCGGGCGGGAATTGGCGTGGAACTCGACCGTCGGGGGGCGCGCCTCGCGCTCGCGGGGACCTCACCGAAACTCGACACCGTCGCGCCGTGCCTGGGGACGTTGTGCTATCCGACGTCGATGTCGGGGACCGAAATGCCGTGGCAAAGTTCGCGAAGTCGGCCGTTGAGCATTTCAGCGGAGTCGACATCTTGATCAACTGTGCCGGAATCGCGCATTCCGGAACGGTTGCTTCGACTTCGGACGACGATTTCGAGGCTGTCATGCGCGCCGACTATTAGGGAGTGTCAACGGTACCAAGGCCTTTCTGCCGTACATGCTCGAAGCGCGTTCGCCAACCTGCGATTCGCCGTCGAACCAACGGAATTGGCACACCCCAGCAGCTACATCACCAACGGGCACGCGACATTGCCGGTCTATCTGGACTGAGGTGCCGAGACTGTCGATGGGGCCGCGGTTGACGTGCCGGGAAACGCCCCTGGATCAGAAGGGATCTCGATGAACTATCCACTGCCCACCGGAGCTGCCGACTCCGAACGGCTGGACCTGCTCGACGACGTCTACGGTGATGCGACCCGCAGAATTCTGCAACAGATCGGCGCAGGCCCGGACCTGCACGTGGTGGATCTTGGGTGCGGCAGCGGCACGGTGTCCACCTGGTTGGCCGAGCAGGTCGGCTCCGGCGGGTCGGTGACCGGTGTGGACCTCGCATCCGATCAACTGCGACTGACCGAGCAGCGTGCGCACGACGCCGGTCTGGACAATGTGCGGACAGTGCAGGCAGATGTGTCCGATACCGGTCTTCCCGGTGCCACGTTCGACCTGGTCTACTGCCGGTTCGTCCTGAGCCACCTGCGCGATCCGGTTTCTGTTCTGCGCGAAGCCGCCCGGCTGGCCGGGCCGGGTGGCCACGTCGTCTGTTTCGAGGTCGATGTGAGCGGCCTCGCCAGCCGTCCCGAAACCGCCGCCTATCGGCGGTTGTGTGAGGTAGTGCTGGCCGCCGGACACGCGCACGGCATCGATTACGAAATCGGCGCACGTTTGCACACCCTGTTCCGTACCGCCGGCTTAGACGTCACGGGTATGGATCAGATCCACCCTCTCTACCTCGGCAGCGAGCGGAAGGCCTTGTGGGAGCGAACGTTTCACGCAGTACAGCAGCACATCGTCGGTTCGGGCGTCATCACGTCCGAAGAATTCCGCGCCTTGATGCGCGAGGTCGCCGCCGTGACCTCCAATGGACTGATCGCCATCGCACAGTCACGACTGGTCGCATGCTGGGGGAGGGTCGAGCAATCCACGTGAACAACTGTCGGCAACAGTGAACGCGGCGGTCCTGTGGTCGGCTCAACAGCGAATGCGCGGTGGCGGCCTCCACCGAAAGGCTGACTGTTCCAGCCGTTCAGCGGGTGTCTGGCCGCCTGCCCGCCTGGCTACGCTCCGGTTCGATCGCGGTACCGGCACCTCGATGGACTGCGGTCAGCTTCCTGCACGACGCAGCGAAATGGGGGTGCAACTCCGGCGGTTCACTGCTCGCGCGGAGACGGACCGCGCCGCGCCCGAATACGAAGGATGAGTCGTAACAGTGAATCCGCACCACGACGAGGCGGACGAGCACCACGCCCGGACGACCATCATTGTCGCCGACCGGGTCTTCGTGCCCACGCGCGACGTCGAAACGTTCGTCGCCGAAGCCCAGTCGACCTACCCGATCGCCGCGGCGAATGCCGGAAACGTACTGATCTCTTTCACCCTGCACGACGCGGCGTCCGGGACCGTCACGGTGCTCGAGCAATGGTCATCGCAGGAAGCCCTCGACCGACACCTCGCCACACCAGAGGTCAAGGCGCTCTTCACCGAATGGAGCCCCCATATGCGCAATGAGGTGCGCAAATTCGACGTGACCAACGAAAGAGACCCGCGTTCTCTCTGATCGTCAGCATTCACTCACCAGAGGCACCAACACCGGAAAGCAGGAACAAAGTGGACAACTTCAAAGGCCGGACGGCCTTCATCACCGGCGGTGCGCGGGGCATCGGGCTCGGCATAGCACGTGCCTGCGCCAAGGCCGGTATCACCCTGGCCCTCGTCGACGTCGACGAGAACGCACTCGCTCAGGCAAGGACCGAACTGTCGGACCTGACCAGAACCGAGACATACCTCCTCGACGTCCGCGACCGCGAGGCCTACGAACGCGTTGCCGACCAAGTCGAATCCGATCTCGGCCCCGTGTCGCTGCTGTTCAACAACGCCGGTGTGCACGAATTCGTCTCGCCCACCCAGATGAACTACGCCCTCTGGGACTGGGTGATCGGCGTCAACCTCGGCGGCGTCTACAACGGCATGCAGACCTTCGTGCCACGCATGATCAATCGGGGCGGTGATTCCTACATCGTCAATTCCGCGTCGGCAGCGGGATTGGTACTCGCCGGAACTGGGTTCCTGTATGAAACATCGAAATTCGGAATCGTCGGCCTGACTGAGTCGATGCGCGCGGAACTGGCCGGATTCGGCATCGGCGTCAGCCTCCTGTGCCCCGGCGCGGTCGCCACCGACATTCTCCGCAACGCCCAGCGGCTGCGACCGGAGCACGCGCCCGCCCAGTCACAGCAGCACGCCGAGACACTCGAAAAGGCCCACGCGGTCCTGAACAACAGCAATGTAACCAACGACGATGTCGGGCAGCTGGCCCTCGACGCGATCCGCGAGGAGCGCCTCTACATCCCCACCGACGATTCCGTCGCGCCAGCTCTCACGGCCCGGACCGAGGCAATCATTGCCGCGATGTCGTCGGCTCGGCATGTGGCCGAGTTCGCCGGATGGGACGGGTCGACGACATGACAGTGTCAGCTCAACGGATCAGCTCATAAAACCGGTAAGCCACGCGCACCGCCGACTAAACCATGGATCCATGGATGCAGAGTTTGGGTAGCCGCTGGTCTGCTTAGCCTTTCCACTGTTGTTCCCGCTCGTAGGGACGGCTTATCGGTGTTCAGGCGGTTGAGAGTGTGTGTCGAGGATGATGAATCTTGCTGCGCGACTGCTGGTTCGGAGGTGGTCCCTATAGGATGAGCAGGTACGCGCGCGGTGGCGTGTTCACTGCCGCCGAACGGGCCCGGCGTGCAGCGGTACTGATGGACACGGCCGAGGGCCAAGCGTCGGTGCATCCGAGCGGTGAGTAGCGGCCGCCGCAGTCATGATCGGCTGGGACACGGCTGCGACATGATGGGGACGCCGTCTCGACACTGGTGCGGCAGAGTGCGTGTCATGACGCGAGTTCAGCCGTCGCGGGATGTGCGGGAGAGCGCGCGAGGATCACATCTGCCTGCGTTGGACGGCTTGCGGGGTCTTGCGATTCTCGGGGTGTTGTTGTTCCATACCGGTCACCTTTCCGGAGGTTTCCTCGGAGTGGATCTGTTCTTCGTGTTGTCCGGTTACCTGATAACAGATCTGCTGTTGCGGGAGATCGCGGTCAGTGGCACGGTGTCGCTGATCGCGTTCTGGGGCAGGCGGATTCGCCGACTGCTGCCCGCGCTGGCGACGATGTTGGTGGTCGTCACGCTGCTGGTGTGGGCGGTGGGTCCGGTGGATACATTGCGGACGACGCTCTCGGACGGTCCGTGGGTACAGCTGAACCTGATCAACTGGCATCTGCTCGCGGAGTCGGCTGGTTACTGGGATCGGTTCGGATCCGTGCGAGTGTTCGAGCATCTGTGGAGTATCGCGATCGAGGAGCAGTTCTACCTCGTGTGGCCGGTCCTGGTGCTGATATCGGCTCGCTGGATACGGCGGCCGCACCGAGCGGTTGCGGTCGCCGCGGCGCTCGGCTCGGCCGCCGCACTGGCCCTGATGATCTGGCTGGCCGATCCGGCGGATCCGACGCGGGTCTATACCGGCACCGACACGCGCGCGTTCTCACTGTTGCTCGGCGCGTTGGTAGCCACGGAACCGGTGCGCGCCGCGCTGGCCCGAATGTCGGGTGAGTGGGCGGGTGCGATTCTTGCGTTTGGGGCCATCGGGATCGGCGCTATGTGGTCGCTCGCTGATGGGGTGAACTCGTTGTGGCTGTATACCGGCGGGCTCTTCATACATTCCCTCGCTTGTGCCGTGCTGATCGGGTCGTGTGTTCGGGAGTCGAACACAGTGGTCGCCAAAATTCTGGCCTGGCAACCACTGCGGTGGCTGGGCTTGATTTCCTACAGCTTGTATCTATGGCACTGGCCGATTCTCGTACTGTTGTTCCCGCATCGGCCCGCACCGATGGCGTGGAGCGAGACGATTGCTGTCTGTGCCGTGTCGGTCGTGGTGGCGGCATTGTCGAAGTACCTGGTGGAGGACCCCATTCGATTCCGCGCACGCTGGGCTCGGGGGCGCGGTGGGCTGATGGCGTTCGCACTGCTCATGATCGGCCTTGCGGTGTTGTGGTTGACGGTCCCTGATCCCGCTCCGGTCACCATCGATATCACCGAGCTGGGATGATCATCCGATCGGCGGGCAGGTTCGTTGTTTGTCCGATTCCGGAGTGGGCAGGGTGAACCGCACCTGCACGCGAGTGCTTGTGGACCCGCCTGCCTGCACCTGCACTCCCAATGCGGTGCAGACGATCTGATCGATGCCCAGCGGAGTGAGGTCGTCGATGGTCCATGGCACCCACAACCGGACCAGCTCGGGCGTGGTTTGCACGGGGACCCTGGTCTCGGTGTCGGTGGGAAGGTCGGTGTGCAGATCGGTGGGGCCGGGTCCGGTCAACAGCAGTGACATCGCCTCGGCGATTGTGCCCAGCTGCCCCGACTGCCGCAGCTGCGGCCGAAGTCGACCGTGGTCGTCGAGGAAATACAGCGTCACCCCGGGCGCCACACCCGTCGGCGCCTGTCCCGCATCCAACACCTCGGAGGGCTGCACTCCACAACCTGCGGCCAGCAAAGCCAAAACTGCCAAGCAGATTCGCCTCACGCGTTCTCCAGGTTTCGTGGCAGGTGCAGGAGGAACCGCGCACCACCGCCGGTGAGATTGCCCGCGGTGAGGTCGCCGCCGTGCAACCGGGCGTTCTCGCGGGCGATCGCCAGCCCGAGCCCGCTGCCCAGGGTGCGGGTGCGGGCGGCGTCGGCTTTGTAGAAGCGGTCGAACACGTGTGGCAACACCTGCTCGGGCAGGCCCGGTCCGTGGTCGGTGACCTCGATCCACACCTGATGTGGCGACCCTGTGATGCGTAGTCGCACAGGGGGTTCGCCGTGTTCGAGCGCGTTACCGACCAGATTGGCCACGATCACGTCGAGCCGACGTCGATCCAGGGGTAATCGAATCGGATTCTCGGCCACTAACTGCACTCGATTCAGCCAACCCCGGGCACGCAGACAGTCGCGCACGGCCTCGCCCACGTCGGTCTGCTCCACCCGCAAATGCGCTGTGCCAGCATCGAACCGGGACACCTCCATCAGATCCTCCACGAGCCGGACCAGCCGATGAGTAGCCGCAACCGCCATCTGCGCGGACTCACGAGCATCGGGCGCCATCCCCTCGGCCGCGGCCGCCCATACCTCCACCACCGCCGTCAAGGTGGTCAGTGGGGTACGTAGCTCATGGGAGACATCGGCCACGAATCTGCGTGCGTCGGCCTGCATCCGCTGCATCGCGGCCACCGATGTCTGAACCGATTCGGCCATCTCGTTGATCGCGACAGTCAGCTCGGCCAACTCGTCGGCCCCGCGCGGAGGCGATCGCGCGCTCAGGTCACCGGCGGCCAGTCGCTGCGCGGTGTCGCGCAGTCGGCGCACCGGCCGCAGCACACTGCCCGCGGCCGACAGCGCGAGCAACGTCGATAACGGCAGCGCCGCCGCGGCGGTAGCGACCGCGGACCGGGTGAGTGCGTCGACCTGCCGTTCGACGTCGGTGAGGTCGCGCATCGCATACACCTCGATGCCGGAGCCGGTGCGGGCGCCATCCGGTCCGGTGATCATGACCGGCGTGCCGACCAGCAGCCAGCTCGTGCCATCGGCGGAGACACGCTGTGCGACAAGCCGATTTCGGGTCCGCACTGCGCTGCGCAGGGCGTCGGTGACCAGCGCGGTGTTCGCGCTGTCGGTGGATCGCAGATCCCGGTAGATCACCAGTGTGTCCGAGCCGACGGCAGCACGCAGTCTATTCACCGTGTCCTGGTCCGGTGGGTAGGTCAGTTGTGGCGCCAGCGCAGCTATTCGACCGGCGACAGTCTCGATGAAACGCTGCTGGGTGCCGGCGACCAGCGCGCCACTCGCCCGTGCGGCGCTTGCCCAGGCCGCCGCGGCGGCACCGACCACCGTCACCAGCACAAAGGCGATCAACAACCGGGAGCGCAACCCACCCGGCCACAATCTTCGGATCATGCCGACCGGAACCGATAACCGAACCCACGCACTGTTTGCACATAATCCGGCGCCGCCGAATCGGTCTCGATCTTCGCCCGCAAACGCTGCACACAGTTGTCGACCAACCGGGAATCACCGAGGTAGTCGTGCTCCCACACCTCTTCCAAGAGCTGCTGCCGACTGAACACCCGTCCCGGAGCGCGGGACAGAGTCATCAGCAGCCGCAACTCGGTGGATGTCAACATCACCGGCTGCCCGCGCACCGTCACCGTCAATGCGATGGTGTCGATGCGCAATTCGCCGTGCGTTCGTACTTCGTCGGAGGCACCCACGCTGCGGCGTAACACGGCACGGATCCGCGCGTCGAGCACGGTCGGCTGCACCGGCTTGATCACGTAGTCGTCCGCGCCCGCCTCCAGACCGCCGACGATATCGAAATCATCGCCGAGCGCGGTGAGCATGATCACCGCTACCTCGCTGTCGGCCCGGATACGACGGCATACCTCGAAGCCGTCGATGCCTGGCAGCATCACGTCGAGGACAACCAAATCCGTGACACCTGCCCGCAATTCGCTCAACCCGTCCTCGCCGGTGTCGGCGGTGTGCACATCGTGGCCGTGCCTGCGCAGCGCGAGCTGCAGGCCCCGCCGCACCATGGGATCGTCTTCGATGAGCAGAATCGCAGCCACCGCTTCAGTATTGGGCAGTCCGCAAGTTCTGGTGAACTCTGCGACAAACTCGCGACACGACGGCGACGGGGTCGGAACGAAACGGCGGCACCGTCGAAGCCATGATCAACGCATCCCGCGTCGCCTGCGTGACCGCGACGCTCCTGCTGACCGCCGCGTGCTCCAACCAAAGCACCACCAGCGCAACCTCTCCCGGCGCACCCGCCGCCCCCGGCGTGTCGAAGGTGCTGTTTCTCGGCGACTCGGTCGCCGCAGGGGAGGCGCTTGCGCTGCGCGCCGCGTTCGAGGCGGGCAAGACCGAATTCCAATCCCTTGCCGCCGAGGGCGGTGGAAATGTGGTGGGCCCGTTCTCCGAGGAGAACTGGAAGAAGCTACCCGACCAGATCGCCGCGGCCAAGCCCACTGTGATCATCTACCAGCTCACCACCTTCGACTGGGGCAGCCGGCAGGAACAGCAGGCCGCCTACGGCAAGCTTCTGGGGACGGCCACCACCGTTGGTGCGAGACTGGTCTTCGTCACCATGCCACCGATCAAGCCCGACGAGTTCTACCAGCCCCACATGGCCGAGCTGGACCAGGCTCCGAGCGCGGCCCGAACGGTCGCGGCGCAATCGCCGGCGCAAGCCGCCATGCTCGACGCCGACAGCGTATGGGGCAGCAGCTACCAGCAAATCCGTGACGGCAAGCCGGACCGCAGCAGCGATGGAATCCACACCTGCCCGCAGGGCGCCGCCCGCTTTGCCAGCTGGCTGCTTCACGAACTCGCCAGGCTGTTCCCCGGTTTCACCCCCGCGTCACCGCAGACCTGGGCCAACACGGGTTGGTCCGGCGACAACCGATTCAAAGGGTGCTGAATTCAGCGTGGCGCAAGGCTGTTCAATTCGTCGGCGTACAGGAGAGCGGAGTCGAACTCCATTCCGGTGAAGTGGCCGGCGAGCTCGAGGGACAGAACGCCGTGGGTTCGGGTCCAGAACGACAGGGCACGGTGCACGGTGGTGGTCGGAACGGAATCGTCTGGGGCCCAATGGCGATGGTGTTCGAGGTTGGCGTCGAACGGTGTCGCCTGCTCGTCGATGGGCTGCGCCGCGACGGCCTCGATCAACACCGCCATGATCTCCTGGGCAATCGAAACGGTGTCATCGGGGGCACGATAGCCGGGGATCGGCGTGCCGTAGATGAGAAAGTATCGCTGAGGGTCGGCCAGCGCCCATTCCCGCGCGGCGCCGGCGAGCCCGATCACGTCAGCGCCGGAGTCTCGGGCCGCGCGCAGGGCGTCGGCCAGGCTCCGATAGGAATCCCGAATGAGCGCGGTGATCAACTCGTCGCGGCTGGCGTAGTACCGGTACAGGGCGGGTCCGCTCATGCTCATACGCTTGGCGATCGCCTTGAGCGACAGCGCGGACGGACCGTCGGTAGCTATCTGTTCCCAGGCGAATTGCTTGATCTCTGCCTGCATCTGCACGCGATAGCGCTCGCGTGGACTCTTCACCGGCGTGTTCGTCACGACTGCCCCCTTTGCCTCGCTGTCCACTATGAAGGTTAGAGGCTATCACTTCGATGCTTGCCTAAAAGCAACTGTTATTATAGTCTATAACTTAAGTAACCAGCTATTATCAAGCCTGGTCGGCTCAGTGACAAGGAATGAACAACAGTGACCGACAACCACCCTTCCGATACGCCGGACGCGCAGTCTGCCCCCGGTGCCGCTGGCCGCGGCAGGCGGACAACCCTGCTCGGAGTCCTCCTGACCGCCGCCATGAGCGGCACGCGACCGTCTCGTATGCCCTCCTCGGCGGCCCACCGCCGCGCATCCTGACCAGCACTCTCGCCAGCTGGAGGGCTGCCGGGCGGCTCCAGCTGCCAGCCGATCCCGGACGCCTCTGTGTAGCTAGGGTCGTCGATAGTGACTCGGCTGTGGTTGGTCAGCCCGTGGGCCGCTGGGGCATGGATGTTCCGCGGGAACGCCGCCACCGTCGCCACGAGGTTGTTGTTGACCGCCGCCGCATAATCCCGTCCCGGCGTCTCATAGCCGCGGTTTCACCATGTGGACCGCACCGCTGATGTGGGTGGGCGGGAGGGGGTCCGGTGTGGGGAGGAGTCGGTAGCCCGCGTTCTGATACATGCGGATGTTGCGTTCACTGCGGGCGCCGGTGAACAGGATGAATTGTTCGATGTGCGGGGGAGCGAGAGTTTCGATCAGGTGCAGCAGATGGCGACCGATTCCCCGGCCGGTCAGGTCGGGAGCGACCATGAGCCTGCCGACGTGCCAGTCGCTGCCTTCCACCTGGCCGCGTACCGCGGCAGTAAGACGTCCGCGTTGACGCACGACCAGAGTCGTCGATGTGGTCGCCCACGCCAGTACCTCGTCGTGGGTCTCGTGCAGTGGGGGGAGGCCCGGCATGTCGTTGAGCACTGCCTCCGGGACCCAGCAGCATCGTTGCAAGACAACGAGTTCGGCGAGATCGTCTGCTGTGAAGAGGGACAGTGTGGAGTCAGGGAGCACGTTCGATAGGGCGTCGCGGGGTAGATCTATCTGGTTCGGCGACTGTGCGGCCATGAGCGGTTCCTAATCAGTGGTGCGGATAGACAATGCGGCGGGGGCGTCGACTCTGAGCGGTCGTCCGTTCGGCGTGGGCAGGACCGCGCCGGGTGACGCTGGCGCGGAAGGCGGCGGTGGCGTTCGCGCCGGACCCGGCGGCAGTGGGTGACGCTGGGGAGGTGGTCATGATGTGCTCCTGAGGACCGTTACCGGGAGACGAATTTTGCGACGGCAGCCAGTGCCTGGTCGAGCTGCGGCAAGATCGGTGCCTTGTGCTGTCGCACTCAGCACGGTCTCCGTCGACTCGACCGACAGTGTCGGCCGTGACGTAGCGGCATGGTCAAGCATCCCGGTCGCGAGGAGGATCTCGCGGGGTGCGGGTGACGGTGGACAGCCACGCGCGCAGGGCGGTCACCGGCTCGTCGAGCAGCGACCGACGTTGCCACAGCGGAGCAGGGGTTTCCAGGACGATATCGTCGGCGTGATCGGAGTTGCCGATCAATCCGGTCGCGAAGCGGCACAGCGGCCGAGGGTGACGACGTTCCAAGCACGCCGAGCCGGTCCGACCGGTGCTCGTCCTGACGATTCACGGACTGGTGAAACGACCGTGTTCAGCGCGAGCTGCTGACGGGGGGTCTGTGATGTTTTGTTGCTGTCGATAATCTCGCTCTCATGGTGTTCGACTCCGCGCGTTTCGATACGCGGCCGGTGGCCGATTTCGATATGACTCGCTACGTTCGGCAGACGTATTGCAGTTGGGAGGATTCCGGCTGGCGATCGCTGCTCGTGCAGCGGCTCGAGCATGTCCCCGTGGTCGAGGATATGGAATGGCCGGGGACGGCGGATTTGCATCTGGTGGTGCCGGTCGCGGGGCGGGCCGTGATAGAGACGCACAGTACTGGCCGGGGGAGGCGCTGCGTGTGGGCGCCGGGTCGGCTGGAGTTGGGGATCCCGGATCGGCCCGTATTTCGTCGTTATCGGGGGGAAGGGGCGATGCGCAGTGTGGTGGTTCATATTCCGCGGCGCACCATCGATTCGGTTGCGGCGCAACTGGGTGGCCGCGCGGTGGATTTCGACGCCATGGCCGCGTCGTTGTCCGCAGGGGACCCGCTGATCGAGGAGACCGTCCTGGCGCTCGGCGGCACGGGCGGGGTTGACGACCTGTATGCCGAGGCGGCTGCCGCCTTGTTGACCGTGCACTTGCTTACCCGCCATACGCGATTGCCAGTCGATCGATCGCCGATGCGTGAGGATGCACGCGTGCGTGCGGCCATGGCGATGATGCGTGAGCGGCTGGCCGATTCGATCACCTTGGCCGATATCGCCGATGAAGTGCACCTCAGCGCCCGCCACTTCCTGCAGGTCTTCAAGGAGGTGACTGGGACGACACCGTACCGGCACCTCAGCCGGTTACGCATCGACGAGGCGAAACGGCTGTTGCGCGATACCGATCTGACACTTGGCCAGATCGCGGCGAGGTGTGGCTTTGCCGACGCCAGTGCGCTGTCGACGGCCTTCCTGCGGCACACCGGGGCGCGACCCTCCGCCTTCCGTACTTATTGACCCGAAGACCGGAATCTGGAGCATTGGCCAGGGGATAGCTGGCGCCTACGGTTCATTTGATGGACCACATCCATTTCGGGCGAGGCCACGGTGTCTGACTTCGAGTGCTTCGCCGTCCCCATCTGCGGTCACGACTGGCCTGATCCGAGTGCGCGGTCAGTCCCCGATGCTGCCAGCCGGCATCTGCGGACCACGCTGCTCGGAATCGTCCTGACCGCTGCGATGAGCAGTATCCCGCCTACCCACAGGTTCTCGCCGACGATCCGTTACCGGGCGCAATCCGCCGAGCACCGTGCGCGCTCAATCGTGCGGTGACGGTGCGGTTTTCGACTTGTTCCGCCGATGCGTTTCAGATCGGTGAATCTCGCTCGCGAGGAGGGATGGTTATGGCTTGGAGCACACGCGAACTCGCCGAACTCGCTGGCACCAGTGTGCGGGCGGTACGGCACTACCACGAAATCGGACTGCTGGACGAGCCCGAGCGACGAGCCAACGGTTACAAACGTTACGGCGTCACCCACCTGGTGCGCCTGCACCGAATAAAACGCCTTGTGGACCTGGGATTCTCACTGGCCCAGATCGCCGAAATGGGCGAGGCCACCGAACACCCCGCGCAAGCACTACGTGCCCTGGACACCGAACTCGCCGCGACCATCGACCGACTCCAACGCATCCGCGCCGAACTGGCACTGTCGCTGCGTCAAGCCTCACCCACCGACCTCCCACCGCGACTGGCCGTAGCCGCCGTCGCGGTGGACCTCTCCGACGCCGACCGCGCCCTGGCCGTCGTGCTGACCCGCGTGCTCAGCCCCGCGATTCTCGACGCCTGCGCCGACCTGCTGTGGACCTACTTCGCGCATCCGGAGGTGACCGAATTCGACCGGTTGCCCGCCGACCTCGACGAACATGCCCGGCACGACCTGGCCCAACGGCTCGCCCAACTCGTCGGCACAATCCGCGACAGCCACCCGGACCTGGCGGACATCACCGTCGGGGCACCGCGAGGTGCCAGGGTCGCCCTGGAAACGATCGGCCTGGCCTTGACCGAGCTCTACACCCCCGCTCAGCTCGAGATTCTCCGCCGAACTTCGGACCTGCTCGCGACCGAACCCGTTTGACAGGCAGTACTGCTGGAGTCGCTCGTCCCGGTCGAACGCGGTGACGAGACCGGTGGGCGAAGGCAGGTCGCGGCGACTGTTGCAAGTCTTGGCAGTGGGCACGCTGCGCGAGCAGGCCAGTGGCTGCGGCCGACGACGACACCACGGGTTGAGTTGGTCGTCGACGCCTATCACGCCCTCGGCGTGGTGCCGTTCTCGATCCGGGACCTCGGCCACGACAACGCCCGGGTGGTCGGCGGTGGCACAAGCATCTCAAACTGGGCGAGGGTATCGGACCCCGTTGTTGTCCCTAGCCTCCATCGCTGCGGGCAACGATCGGTACGGTGTCCGGCTCGACCGGCCTTACCGGCCACTATGAGCAAGAGCGTTGGCGTGGCAGGTTTACGAATTTGGGGCCGCTCTGATCTTGGATCTCTGGTGGCTGTCAGCTGCTGACGCGATTTGACCATGTCGCGGCGGCATGGTTTTGACTGTCACGCGAGGCGGTGAGCGTGGCTGATGCCGGGTTGTCGATATGTGAAATGGACAGGCGCACCTGGACGCATCGGCATGCGTGGGCTCGGTGGATCGACGACGTATTTGCGCACAGGGATTGTGCTGGTCACGCCGTAATCGTCACCGGTCGGAGCGGCGGAAGCGGAGTGGCGGCCGCAAGACAGGAAGAAGCAGGAAGGAATCGGATGTGCAGGTCAGCTAATTCAAGGCAGTACGCGCTGAGCGGTGGATCCGACGGCAGCGCACTCGTCGAGCTGCTTAGCAGTGACCTCGAACTCGTCCCCGGAGAAGGCGGAAGCCCTGTGCTGCGGGCGGTGGTGTACATGCAGGATCAGATGGAGCGGACCGTGACTCTCGCGGAGCTGGCCGGTGTGGCGCGATTCAGTCCCTACCACTTCTTGCGAATGTTCAAGCGAGCCACTGGCCACACGCCGCACCGCTATCTCACCCTGCTCCGCATCGCTGAGGTCAAACGACTGCTGGAACGGGGCGTCACGGTCGTCCGGGCAGCGCAACTGTGCGGGTTCTACAGCGCTGCACACCTTTCCGCGGTCTTCGTCCGCGAGACCGGTGTCCGCCCGTCACGCTGGCAACCGTCAGGTAAGCCAGCACGGCTCTAGCGATCGCGGACCTGGCGGAAGGCGTTTCTGAGCTCACCGACCAGCACACTGGGATTTTCCCAACCTGGATAGTGGCCGCCGAACTCCATCTCGTTCCAGCTGATGAGATTGCGATAGCGCCGTTGCGCCCAGCTCCGGGCGACTGGGAACGGTTCGGCCGGAAACAATGTGCAGGCAGTAGGCACCGTCACCGTCTGCGCGTTCTGCGCCTCCGCGCTGCGCGGCGTCCATCGCACCGCCTCCCAGTACCAGCGAGCGGTGGAGGCGCCAGTGCCGGTGAACCAATACAAGGCAATGTCGTCCACCTGCTGCGCCACACTGACACCACCACCCGCTTCGGGGCGGGTGTCGGAAAAGGCGACCAGCGCCTCGCTCAGCCACGCGGCGAGCCCGGCCGGAGAGTCGAGCAGGGAGTAGCCGAGCGTCTGCGGGAGCATGCCCTGGACAATCACATGGGTGGGGCCGGTCCGCATGAATCTGTCACGTTTGGCGAGCATGGCTTGTTCCGCGTCGCCGGCTGTCGCCACATCCTCGGGCAGGGGAGAGGCAAGCGGCATGGTCAGATGCAGGGCAGCAACACGCTCGGGTGCCAGGCGAGCCAGCTCGGTGCTTACGTGCGCGCCCCAGTCACCGCCGTGCGCGACGAAGCGTTCGTACCCGAGCCTGGTCATGAGATCTGCCCAGGCCCGTGCGGTACGGCTAGGGTTCCAGCCGGGTTCCTGGGGCCGCTCGCTGAACCCGAAACCGGGCAGGGCGGGTATGACCACGTGGAAGGCGTCGCCGGCGGAGCCGCCGTGCGCGACCGGGTCGGTCAGTGGTCCGATGACGCTTTCGAACTCCAGCACCGAGCCGGGCCAGCCGTGGGTCAACACCAGAGGAAGCGCGTCGGGCTCGGGCGAGCGCACATGCCAGAACGCGATGTTCAGGCCATCCAGACGAGTGCGGTAGTGCGGCAACGCATTCCATCGCTTCTCCAGAGCTCGCCACTCGTGCTGCCGCCAGGCGGCCAGCAGGCTCTGCAGACGTTCCAAGCCGATGCCCTGCGTACCGTCCTGAACCGTCTCCACTTCGGGAAGCCGAACACGGTCGAGACGCTCTCGCAGGTCCTCCAGGTCACGTTCGGGAACGCTTATCGGAAAGGGTTCGATCTCAGTCACGACCGCGACACTAGGACGAAACTCCGACGCGGGCGATGCACAAAATTGCGCAAATCGACGTCACAGCAGCGATCGGGAGCAGCCTTACCGATTGCGTCGGCTGCCGCCCGGGCGCTGCGCACGGCGCCAGCCACGACAGCCCGCGTTGGCCGACCACCTGCGACTGCTGAGTGCGCTGGTCGCCGCCGCGCAACAGGTCTGATCGACAACGAGGACGGCGTGAAGTCCTGATCGTGCAGGGTGGTTGGATGATCGGTTTCGATCGATCTTCGAATCCGATTCTGTAGCTTCTTGACGTAAGCGGAAATCTTTGTTTGACTCCAAGGGGCGTCGAGTTGTATTCGACGCCCGAGGTGCGCCCAGCCGGTAATCGGTGAATAACCTGAGCCCGGCCCCAGTCGCCAGGACGGATTCTGATTCCGTCCGAGGCGGGGTCGCCACCCGCAGTAGTCAATGGGAATCAAGATGAGCATCAATCGTATTCGGGTGGCTGCCGCAACTGCCTTGGCTATCGCTTGCGTATCGATCGTCCTCCTCGCTTCGGCCGGGCCGGCATCCGCTGCGCCACCCGTGGTTCCTCCGCCGCCGCATGCCGAATTCGATTACCAAATCGGCGCGCCGTACACCCCGCCTACCGGCGTCAGTGTGATTTCGCGTGACTACACCAAGGAGCCGGTGCCCGGCGTTTACAACATATGCTATGTGAACGCATTCCAAACCCAACCAGGCGCCCAGGGGCAGTGGGATCCAGACCTCCTGCTGCGCAACGAGAACGGTGAGGTCATCGAGGACGAGGGATGGCCCGGCGAGGCGATCCTGGATCTGCGCGAGGACGGCAAGCGTAAGCGCATCGCCGCGAAGGTCAACGGCTGGATCGACACATGCGCCGCAAAGGGTTTCCAGGGGGTCGAACCCGATAATTACGACAGCTACGAACGGTCGCAAGGCCTGTTCTCCACGAACGAGGCGCAGCTGTTCATTCAGATACTGTCGGCGCACGCACACGATAAGGGCCTGGCGATCGCACAGAAGAACACCTCCGATCTACTCGGCGCCGCCCGAAAGAACGGCCTCGACTTCGCTGTCGCCGAAGAATGTGGGCAGCACAGTGAATGCGACAAATATGCAGCGACTTTCAATGATCATGTGGTCGTCATCGAATATACTGCCAAAGGTTTGGCGAATGCGTGCGGGGATTTTAAGGACCGACTGAGTATTGTGCGGCGCGACAAGATGGTGACCGCGCCCAATAGCGGCGAATATGTCCGCGAAACCTGCCGTAAGTGAATTCGGTGACCACGCTGACTCGCCGTACCGCACTTCGCGGCGGCGCCGCGATTGCGCTGGGCCTGGTTTCGGCGGCGTGTAATGGCGGATCCAAAGGCGGTGTCGGGCCGGACGGTCGGGTGACGATCCAGCTCTGGCACGGGCAGAACGAACGAAACCGGGTGGTGGTCGAAGAACTGGTCGCTGATTTCGAGCGGGCATATCCGAACATTCGGGTCGACCTGGGCGGCGGCGGCGTGGTCGCCGACGAGATGCTGCAAAAGGTGCTGGCGGCCTTGGCTTCCGGATCCTTCCCGGACATCGCGTATATCTTCGGTTCGGACCTGGCCAGCATCGCTCGCAGCCCGAACGTCGTCGACCTCACCGACGCATTGCCTGTATGGAACGACCTCTGGAAGCCGGTGCAGACCGCGGTGACCCTCAATGGCCGGGTGCGTGCCGCTCCCGCTTTGACCGACTCCCTTGCGGTGGTCTGCAACAATGCGGTATTCGCCAAGGCTGTTGTCGCGCTGCCGGTTACGGCGTGGTCGTGGAAAGAGTTCACCGATACCGCCCGCAAGCTGACCGATGCTGACCGCGGGACCTTCGGGACCGGCTGGCCCGGCGTGGGCGACGAGGACACTACGTGGCGCCTCTGGCCGATGGTGTGGGATCTGGGCGGCGATGTGATCGCTGCCGACGGCAAGACCGTCGGGTTCGCCGACGTCGGCGAGCGCGCTCTACAGGTGGTTGCCGATCTCGCCGGGGACAAGAGCGTCTATGTCGACGCCAAACCGGGTACCGAACAGATGTATCAGGTGTTCAAGTCCGGGCTGATGGGCATGGTGATCACCGGACAGTGGCAGCTGGCCGAGATCATCGACGCGAAGGTGGACTACACCGTTGTGCCGATGCCCAGCTTCAGCGGTGAACCGATAACGATTTCGGGTCCGGACACCTGGACACTGTTCGACAACGGCACGGCCCGGGTCCACGCGGCACGGACATTCGTCAACTGGCTCAACGATCCTCAGCAGGACGTGCGCTGGGATATCGGGGCAGGCAGCCTGCCGCTCAGTCGGCCGGCGCAGGCACTGCCCGAATGGCAGCATCAGGTCGAAGACATCAAGGGCCTCGATGTGTTCACCCGCGCCTTGGCCTATTCGCGAGCCCGTCCGGTGCATCCGGCCTATCCGCAGGTCTCTCAGGCATTGGGCCAGGCGATCGTGTCAGTTCTGTACGGCCGACGTAGTCCAGCGGAGGCATTGCGGCGTTGTCGCCGCGAGGCCGATGCCGCTTTGCATATTCCCCGTTGAGGAGTCCCGTGTCTCCCGTTCCTATTGCCCTGACACCGCTGCCGCGGGATATGCGCCGACGTCGGCGCGAGTCGAGGACCGCATGGCTGTTCATCTCGCCGTCTGTTCTGGTCATTCTCGGCTTGAGCTTGATTCCGGTGATCTGGTCGCTGTTGTTGTCGTTCCAAGCCAACGACTTGGTCACCCCCAGTCGCTGGGTCGGGATGGACAACTACAGCGCTCTGTTCCAGGATCCGAATTTCGGTCAGGCTGTGCGGAATACGCTGATCTATACGGTGTTGTTCGTGCCGCTGAGCATCGCCTTCGGGCTGGCGCTGGCGCTGGCGCTCAATCGACGCCTGCGGTTCGTAAGCCTGTATCGGACGCTGTTCTTCGTGCCGTTCGTGGTGTCGGCGACCGCTCAGGGCGTGTTGTTCTCCTTCATGCTCGACCCGCAGGTCGGTATGGTGAATTCGTTGCTACACCGCGTGGGGCTGTCTCCGCAGGGATTTCTCACCGACCCCGCACAAGCCCTGTTCGTCCTGATCGCGATCACCTTGTGGAGCGGGTCCGGGTTTTGCGTCGTGGTGTATCTGGCCGCGCTGCAGGATGTGCCACAGACATTGCTCGAGGCCGCGCGTCTCGATGGCGCCGGTCGCTGGAATCTGTTGCGGCACATTGTGTTTCCCACG
This sequence comes from Nocardia sp. NPDC051052, assembly GCF_044456045.1. Taxonomy (NCBI): domain Bacteria; kingdom Bacillati; phylum Actinomycetota; class Actinomycetes; order Mycobacteriales; family Nocardiaceae; genus Nocardia; species Nocardia sp. NPDC051052. The sequence continues at coordinate 376,540 of NZ_JBITFL010000002.1, read as the reverse complement.
GTAATGCCGGTGACGATGTTCCTTCTGGTGTGGCAGGCGATCACCGCGCTGCAGGTGTTCGACCTGGTGTATGTATCGACCAAAGGCGGCCCGCTCGGCTCGACGACCTTGATCGTCTTCTTCATCTGGCAGCAGGCTTTCCGCAACTTCACCGCGGGCTACGGCGCCGCGGCGGCCTATGTCCTCGCGGTTGTCCTGTTGGGACTAGGCCTGGCCCGACGGCTCATGGCGCGCCGCCGCTCGACGGAAGGGAATTTGCGGTGATCGCCCACGCGCACAGTCGTATTCGACTGCCGTCCAACGGTGCCGCCGCTGCTGCTCGTCGGCTCCGGCTGCCGTTCAGTGCGTGGCACTTGCTGCTGGCTCCGTTAGCGCTGCTCTTCGCGGTGCCGCTGATCTGGTTGACGCTCAGCTCGGTGATGACCGACGCGGAAATCAACAAGTTCCCGCCCACGATGTGGCCCTCGGGCATTCATCTCGATGGCTACCGGTACGTGTTGTCGAACGCCAAGTTCCCGACCTGGTTCGTCAACTCGCTGATCGTCTCGGGTACCGCGGTCGTCTCGAATCTCGCCTTCGGAACGCTGGGCGGATATGCGTTCGCTCGGATGCGGTTCCTCGGGTCACGAACGATGTTGGTGCTGATGCTGGCGACGCTGGTCGTACCGTTCCAGCTCACGATGATTCCGACATTCATCGTGATGAAATGGCTTGGCCTCATCGACACCCTCGGCGCGCTGATCGTGCCGGCCCTGGTCACGCCGTTCGCGGTGTTCTTGATGCGGCAGTTCTTCCTGTCGCTGCCCCGCGAGCTGGAAGAGGCAGCGTGGATCGACGGCTGTTCGACGTTGCGCGTGTTGTGGCAAATCGTGCTGCCACTCTCGCGCCCGGCGCTGAGCACCGTCGCCGTGCTGACCTTCCTGACCACGTGGAACGACCTGACCTGGCCATTGATCGCCCTCAACCACGACAGCACCTACACCCTGCAGCTGGGCATGACGACCTTCCACGGACAGCATCAGACGCACTGGTCTGCGGTGATGGCGGGCAACGTGATCACCGTGGCGCCCGTGCTGCTGGCGTTCCTCGGCGCGCAGAAGGCGTTCATCCAGTCCATAGCCAATAGTGGGCTGAAAGGATGACCATGATCGACCTGCTGGTCATCGGGGACGCCAACCCCGACGTGATCGTCGGACCGCTGGCCGGACCGCTGGAATTCGGTCAGCGAGAACAGCTCGCGTCCTCCGGAGTGCTCACGCTGGGCGGTTCCGGGGCGATCATGGCCTGCGGCGCCGCTCGCCTCGGACTGACCGTCGCTTTCGCCGGCCGCGTAGGGGCCGACGAGAGCGGGCGATTTGTGCGAGATTCCCTCGATGCGCACGGGGTGGACACCTCGGGCCTGATCACCGACCCCGAGCTGGCCACTCCGCTCACGGTGGTGGTCACCCGTGACGACGACCGGGCGATCGTCACCGCGCCTGGGACGCTGTCGGCGACCACCACGGCCGATGTGCCGCGCGCGCTGCTGCGGAGCTGCCGGCACGTCCATGCCGCATCGTACTTCCTGATGCCCGCACTGGCTGCCCAGCTTCCGGCTCTGTTCGCCGAAGTCCGGTCGCTGGGACACACCACGTCCCTCGACACCAACGACGATCCGGCCGGGCGGTGGCAGGTGCCAGGAATGTACTCCGAGGTCGATTTTCTTTTGCCCAATGCCGCCGAAGCTATGCATTTGGCCGACGCGGACACCGTCGAAGCCGCGGCCATCGCGCTTGCCGGGCACGGCCCGACCGTGGTGGTGAAGGACGGTGCCGCCGGAGCGCTGTCCTACGACGGCCGGAATCTGTTGAGAACCAAAGGAATACCTGTGATTGCAGTGGACAGTGTCGGCGCCGGCGACAGCTTCGACGCGGGCTTCGTCGCCGCAACCCTCGCGGGCAGCACGGCACAGCGGGCGCTCGAGATCGCGGCGATCTGCGGGGCACTGTCCACGCGCGGCATCGGCGGCACGACCGCCCAACCGACCTGGAGCGAAGCGATGGCGACGTTCCACGGAATGGAAAGAATCCATGACTAAGATTGCATTCGTCGGCGCGGGCAGCGTCGAGTTCACTCAGGGATTGCTAGCGGATCTGCTGGCGTTTCCCGAGCTACAGCAAGCGCATATCGCGTTGCACGACATCGACCAGGAACGGCTGGAAACTGCCGAGGCGGCCGCGAAATTCATCGCCGAGGCCCGCGGCGCCGCCCCGAACATCACCGCGCATACCAACCGGCGTACCGCGCTGGACGGCGCCGATTTCGTCATCAACACTGTCCAGATCGGGATGGGCGCGGCCACCGAGATCGACTTCGACATCCCGGCCCGCTACGGCTTGCGCCAGACGATCGGCGACACCCTCGGGATCGGCGGCATCTTCCGTGGCCTGCGTACGTTTCCTTTCCTGAAGGCGCTCGGCGCGGACATCGCGCAGGTGTGCCCGGAAGCGTGGTTGCTGAACTACACCAACCCGATGGTGATGAACGTGCAGTACCTGCGCGAGGTCACCGGCCTGACCCGCGTTATCGGGGTGTGCCATTCGGTGTACTGGACCATGCGGGGACTCGCGGAGCTGGTCGATGTGCCGTTCGAGGAGGTGTCCTACCGTGCGGCCGGAGTGAACCATCAGGCTTGGGTGCTGGAATTCACCCGTGCCGGGGAGGACCTGTACGACCGCCTCGATGCATTGATCGAGAATGATCCAGAACTGCGGCGCCGCGTGCGCGTCGACATGTACCGGCGGCTGGGTTACTACCCGACCGAGACCAGTGAGCACTCGGCTGAATATGTGCCCTGGTACCTGCACCATGGCAGTGAAGTGCAGCGGCTGCGGATACCTGTCGGTGAGTACCTCGGCATCGTGGCCGAGAACGTCGCGGTATACGAACTCACCCGGCGTTTGCTGGCCGAAGGAAACCCGCTGGAGGTGCAGAACACGATGGAATACGCACCCCAGATCATCCACAGCATCGTCAGCGACACACCTCGAACCGTGTACGGCAATGTCCCGAACCGCGGCCTGATCACCAACCTGCCCAACGGCGTCGTCGAAGTTCCCTGCGTCGTCGACGGGTCAGGCGTTCACCCCCAACCGATAGGCGCACTTCCGCCGCAATTGGCGGCCTTGAACCGGGCCTACCTGAGCGTGACGGGACTGGTCGTGTCCGCCGCGGTTGACAACGAACCCCGCCACATCCGGCACGCGGCGATGGTGGATCCAGCCACCGCGGCGACGTTGACGGTGGAGCAGATCTGGGCCCTGTGCGATGAGATGGTCCAGGCTCACTCCGGTCTGCTGCAACCCTCGTTGCGCGGCACATTGGCGCCCTGAACTCGGACTATTCCGCAGGCTTCGGAAAGGCGGTCCCACAAATGAACCGGCACGCGCGCCTGATCACACTGCTCGAGCTCATCACCTCGCAAGGGCATGCCGATGTCGACGACACCGCCAAAAGGCTGGGTGTCTCCAGTGTCACGATCCGTCGGGACCTCAATCGCCTGCACGAACGCGGACTCGTGTGGCGCACGCACGGTGGGGCGGTCGACCGTTCGGGCGCACTCCAGGCTGCAGGCAGCGGCCAGAGTTCGAGTAAGCAGCGCATTGCTCAGGCAGCCGCGGACATGGTCGCGGCCGGTGCCACCGTGGGTCTCAACGGCGGTACCACGACCCTCGAAGTTGCCCGCGCGATCGCGAGCAGGGCGTCGCGGATGCCCGAGGACCGTCGTCGCGTCACTATCGTCACCAACGCCATCGCCGTCGCCGGAGACCCGACGGTCTGCGGGGGAGTGAAACTTGTGGTGACCGGCGGGATGGCACTGCCGGACTCGATGGAGTTGACCGGATCGGTCACCGGCGACACCCTGCGCCACGTCGACCTCGACCTGGCGATACTCGGAGTCGATGCGTTCGGCGTCGATATCGGGGCGCGAACGCGCTGTGCAGCCGAATCCAGCATCGGGAGGCTGATGACGACTCGGGCTCGCCGAGTCGTCATCGTCGCCGACAGCCCCAAACTCGTCGCCGAAGCTGAGGCGTTGATCTGCCCGGCGAGTGCAGTCCACGATCTCATCACCGACCGTGGCGCACCTGCAAATCTGCTCCGCCGCTTCGTGGACATAGGAGTCGCTGTGTGCGTGGTGTAGCCACGGCTGTTCCGCGACCTGCCCGACCCACCAGCGGTCGAGCCGTTCGGAAACGGTGGGTTGGTGGAGTCGTCCCACCGTCCGGTTCGCGTGTGCGGTCAGGCCACCTGCTCGGGGGAAGCGGTGGCGGTCCCTCTGCTGCGGACCGTTCGCAGGTAGTCGGCGATCGCGTCTCGATTGTGGGTGAGGCAGTCGATGCGCTGGGTCAGGTGGTCGTGCTCGCGCTCCAGAATGGAGAGCATCTCCGGTGTCAGGTCGTCGAAGTAGATGCTGTGGGGCTTGTCCAGGCAGGGCAGGATCTGGCGGATGATCCGGGTCGGCAGCCCGGCGTCGAGCAGCCCTTTGATCTGCAGCACGCGGCCCACGTGGCCTTCCTCGTACTCGCGGTAACCGTTGAAGGAACGCCCGGGCGCGATCAGCTGCTGCTCCTCGTAGTAGCGAAGCAACCGCCGGGAGATGCCGGTGCGTTCTGCCAGCTCTCCGATTCTCATGGGGTCGAGCCTACGACGACGTGTCCGGCCCGTTCGACTTGACCTTCACATTGATGTGAAGGTCGCAGACTTCGCCCAGCGGCTCGAACCCAGCCGCCTGCACCTGCGAATCAAGGAGAACCTGCCATGGTTTCGATCGATGTCCCGACCTTCTATCAGGAATGGGCGGCACGCAGCGGTGGTGTCTTCGCTGCAGCCGCCGGGCAGGGGCCCGACACTCTGGACGACATCCGGCTCGCGTACCGGAAGTTCTTCCAGGACAGCTTTCCTGCACCGAACTGGGTCAGTTTCGTCCCGGTGGACGCTGATGGGGTGCCCGCCGAGTATGCGACCCCCGCGAATGCGGTCACCAGCCGTCACCTGGTCTATCTGCATGGTGGCGCCTACCTAGTGGGGGACCCGCAGGGCTACCGCGGTTTGGTCGGCACTCTCGCCGAGCGTCTGCGGGCCCGTGTTCTGGTGCCGGATTACCGGCTCGCGCCCGAGGCCGTGTTCCCCGCCGCCGTCGATGACGCGGTCGCGGCCTACCGCTGGCTGCTGGACCAGGGCGTCGCGCCGGGGAACGTCGTGTTCGCCGGTGACTCCGCCGGTGGCGCGATGGCGATCAGCGTTCTGGTCGCGGCTCGTGACCGTGGGCTTGCGATGCCGGCCGCGTCGATTGCCATCTCTCCTTGGGCGAACCTCGAACACACCGGGGCCACGATGCGCACACTGGACGGCATCGACCCTTCCGTCAGTCGTGCGGGGCTGCACAGCGCCGCGGACCTCGTTCTGGGCGGCACTGCGCGGAACAATCCGCTGGCCTCGCCTGTATTCGCCGACACCCGTGGACTGCCTCCGGTCCTGATCCAGATCGGCGGTCATGAAGTCATGCTCAGCGACGCCATCAGGCTGGCTACTAGGTTGGCGACCGACGCTGTCCCCACCCGTCTGGACATCGAACCGCAGATGGGGCACGTGTGGCATCTGCTCGCCGGCCATCTCCCGGCTGCGGACAAGGCGATCGCCGCCGCCGTCGCCTTCGCCGAGGAGCACCTTCCCGCTGCATGACCCGCCTGCGGGAAGTAGGGCCGTGACGAGGTGGATTCGTATCGGCGGTCAGCTTGGCCGCGGGCCCTCGCGTCGAAACCCTCTCCTAGGCCGGGCATTTCATGCACCTGGACCAGCTCCGTCGAGTTCGCACGCATCATCTTGGAGTGGTTCGACGGCCCGTCGTGCACGCCGCGATTCCAAATAGGGGTGTCTGGCGAGCATGTTCGGCAGCACGATCCGCTCTTTTCGCGGACTGCAATTCGGCCGTTAGTGCCAGTCGGTAACTCGTGCCGCAATACATCGCGTCGTCCGACCAACTCGTTCAACGCCTCTGCCGCGGCACACTGTAGTCGGCGCGCCGAACTATCGGCGAGGCTCATCGGGTGTGTGAGCCCCATGTTTCATGGCAGCGGCTTGTGGTAGATCATGAAGGCGCAGGGTGTGGCCAACAGCGGGGCAAGGTGCGGATAGTCGTCTTCGAGAGCACCGCGGCGGACGACGCGATAGCCGATGCGGGTGTACCACTCGGCAAGGAACTTCTTCTCCGGATGGGTCCAATCTCGCGGGACGAGAAGTTCCAATTGCATGGTGTGAGCACCGTTTTCGGCGCTGCGCCGTTCCGTGAACCGGACCAGCTCGCGTCCGATACCGGTACCACGCCGACCGGGTGCGGCGACCAGCATGCCGAACTCACCGATCCCGTCGCCCAGCCGCTGAATCCGCACCGAGCCCACGAGCTCCCCATCCGAATCGCGGGCCACCGCGATCTCACCCGCCGCGACGAGATCGGCCACCTCCGCGTGCGTGCTGCGGGCGGCGCCGTCCACCCATATCCCTGCCTCGGCGACCTCGTACACCTGATTGATCAGCGCGGTCAGTTCGGCGACCAGCTGGTCGTCCGAAGCTGCTGCGCTCGGAAGCATATCGATGCGAACCACGGTACCTCCACATATGCGGGTGCGTCTGAGCACACCTGCTATCTCACGTTTCTATAACCCGAGCGTCGGCCACGTTCACCGTCTCGGGGAACAAGTTCAAACCACGCCGCCACGGCATGGTCAAGCCGTGTCAGCAGCTGGCGTCGGCTGCTGCCTCGATGCGGGGGCCGATGAAAGTAGCCGGAGATGGAACCCCGTATATCCCTCGCCGGCGGCCTCACGACAGGCTGCCTGGTAGCCGGAACCCGATCCGGTGTAGACCATGCAAACCCGGGGTTTACCAGGAATATTGGCGCCGGTGTACCACGAGTTGGTGCTCGGTAGGAGTGTGCGTTCGGCCAGCTTGTTTGTGTGGGCGACCAATCGGTCCTGCGCGTGGCGTGTCGGCTCGATCGATACGGCATCGTGGTCGCGCAGATACGCGATGCAGTCGCTGATCCAGTGGACATGGTTCTCGATCGCGATCGGCGTGACCGAGAACGCGGCCGGACACTGTGGCCCGGTGATCATGAACAGATTGGGGAAGTCGTGGGTCATGAGACCGAGGTAGGTCTGGGGGCCCGCCGACCATGCCTCGTTGAGGGTGAGTCCGACGCGGCCGGTGATGCCCATTCGGAGCAGCGGACCGGTCATCGCGTCAAAACCGAGCGCGAAAATCATTGTGTCCATCGAGTATTCGGTGTTCCCGATCTGGATGCCCCGCGCCGTGATTTCGGCGATGGGCTCCTTACCGACGTCGATGAGGTCGACGTGGTCGAGGTTGAATGTCTCGTAGTAGTTCGTCTCCAAGGGCGGGCGTTTGGTGCCATAGGCGTATCCGCGCGGAACGAGGAGTTCGGCGGTGTTCGGGTCGGTGACCCGCTCGCGAATCTTGGCCCGGATGAACTCGGCGGCGGTCTCGTTCGCTTCGCGGTCGCTCAGGATGTCGGAGAAGGAGCCGACGAAAAAGGCGAATCCGCCTTCGTTCCAACATTCTTCGTAGATGCGCTGGCGCTGTTCGGCGGTGGCCGCGAGCGCGTCGCCGTGCGCGCGGGCGTACGGGAGGCCGCCGAATGAGTCCCGCGAAGGCGCTCTGAGTTCCCGGTAGGAAGCCTTGATGCGGTCACTTCTGGCCCGCGCCAACGGAATATTGCGCAGCGGCGTGGCGTAGTTCGCCGTCCGTTGGAAGACCGTGAGATGTGCTGCCTGTTCGGCGATCTCCGGAATGATCTGAATACCACTGGATCCCGTCCCGATCACGCCGACTCGCAGTCCGGTGAAGTCGATCTGCTCGTGGGGCCATCGGGTGGTGGAGTATATCGGGCCCGAAAACTGTTCCACGCCTGCGAAATCCGGTTCCTTGATCGCTGACAGGTTACCCACGGCCGAGATGAGGTAGCGCGCCCGTGTTCTCTCGCCGTCATTGGTCTCGATATCCCACCGATCGGTCGCCTCGTCATAGGTTGCGGCGGTGACCGCGGTGTCGAACTGGATATCTCGGCGCAGATCGAACCGGTCGGCCACGTGCTGTAGGTACCGCAGGATCTCCGATTGCCCCGCGAATCGCTCGCTCCAGGTCCACTCCTGCTGCAGTTCCTCGGAGAAAGAGTAAGAGTAGTGCCAGCTTTCGATATCACAGCGGGCACCGGGGTACCGATTCCAATACCGGGTACCACCGACGTCGCCGGCGATATCGAAGACTTTGACCGTGAGACCGAGCGTGTCCCGAAGACGATGCAGCGCATAGAGTCCGGCGAACCCTGCTCCGACAATGACTGCTTCGTACTCGATGCCCCAGCTCATATCACCGGTATTCATCGACATGCCCTGTCTCCTTTGCGTGTGACCAGCACTCCGGTCGTGTCGAGCGATCCCGAGATCCGATGCTCGGACGACAGTTTGGAGTGTGCCGCAGCGGCATGGTCAACCGAATCGCTGCACCGGCGTTGCCTGCCCTGGTTGACCTACACCGGCCTCACCTTTCGCATCAGCTGCACGGCGCGTTCGGCGGTCATGATGGTGGGAGCGTGGGTGTTCGCGCGTGGGATTGTGGGCATTACCGAGGCATCACCGACGTAGAGTCCCTGAATTCCGTTGACCTGCATGGTGGCCGAGTCGACGACGGCCGCCGGGTCGGTACCCATGCGGCACGTGCCGACTGGGTGCCATTCGCTGGCTCCTTGCTCCTGGATCCAGGTGTCGAGCGTCCGGTCGTCCCAGGCGTGGGGACCGAGGGCCGTGCCCCCGGTCGCGGCCTTCAATGAGGGTGCCTGGAACAATCGCTGCGCCAAGCGCAGACCTTCGACCAGCCCGTCGCGATCGGCCTGAACGTCAAGGTATTTCGGGTCGACCAGCGGGGCCACGGTGGGATCGGCCGAGGCGAGCCGGACCTCACCCTGGCTTGCAGGGGTCAGCAGGCACACCGAGCAGGTCGCCGCCGGTTGACCGTATACCTGCCCGTCGGGGTCGATGCCGATCAGTGCGAGCGTGAGCTGGATGTTGGGACCCGGGAGATCCTCTCGGGTCCGAACTTTCGCTGCGGCCTGCGTGAACGACGCCAGCAGCCCGCGGCGCAGCAGTTGGTAGGCGCGCAGGTCCGCGCCGGTGACAGTGCTCCACAGCGGACTCCCGTCGAGAACCGGCCAGGTGGTCGAGACCGCCGGGTGGTCCTGCAGGTTGGCACCCACCCCAGGCAGGTCGTAGACGACGTCGATACCGTGTTCGCGCAGGTGGTCAGCCGGACCGATGCCGGACAGCATGAGCAGCTGCGGGGTTCGTAATGCCCCCGCCGCCAGGACGATCGAGCGCCGGGCGGCGATACGTCGCACTGCTCCGCGGGCATCGACGCACAGCACGGCACCGGCTCGGCCTCGTTCGACGACGATCGACGTCACCAAGGTCCCGGCCCGGACGGTGAGGTTCGCTCGGTCGAGGGCCGGCACCAGATATCCGTCCACGACACTGTGGCGCCGACCGTCGTCGATGTTGGACTGAAGCAGACCGATGCCCTCGCGCTCGGCGCCGTTGAAGTCTTCGACCACCGGGAGCCCGAGTTCGGCGCCTGCGGCGACGAAGCCGCGCGGCAGTGCCGTGACGTCCCTGGTCCGCGTCACCCGTATCTGGCCATCGGACCCGTGCCATTCGTCCGTGCCGAGTTCACTGTGCTCGATGGCCCGGAAGATCGGTTGCACGTCCTGCCACGCCCACCCGGTGGCCCCGCCCGCGTGCCAGCCGTCGTAGTCGGCGGGATGGCCATGGAACCAGGCCATTCCGTTCATGGTGCTGCCACCGCCGAGGCCACGCCCCTGCGGGAGCACGATTCGGCGGCCGCACAGCGACGGCTGCGGAATCGAACTGTCGCCCCAGGACGTTTCGCCACCCCACAGCCGCATGGCCGCACCAGGAGTCCGGGCTTCCGGCTCGAGCCCGGTCGTGCTGCCCGCCTCCAGCAGCAGAACCCGGCAATCCGGGTCCGTACTGAGGCGCGCGGCGATGACGCAGCCGGCCGCACCCGCACCGACGACCACGATATCCACCTCATCTGGAAGGTCGCCCGAAATATGTTCCGCTGTCAGGAATTCAACGTGGCGTGTCATACGGCGGCTCCTCTCGATGGATGATCGTGCATGAAATTTCACTCCCGGATAACCTGTCCCCGAACGACACTGTCTGGTATGCCGTGGGGGCACGGTCAAGACGCGCACTGGATCACGTCGACTACCCCGACAGTCTTTGAACGCGCTTTACCGGGGCATTTCAATCCAGGTAACGGGTAGTTCGCGGACGCCGTAGATGGTTCATATCGGTACGGAGTCTCACGTCGTCGGCGGGGACAGCCAGCGCGAGCGCGGGGAAGCGGCGCAGTAGTGCGATGGTCCGATGACTCGGTGGATGGTGGCGACGACGCTGACCACGCTTACGGCTTTGCTGGACTCCTGCCGAGTCGCAGCGTCTGATGGCGATTTGACCGTGCCCTGGCGGCACGGTCTTGACTGTCGAGTATCCGACGCGCGACAGGCCGGATCCGGGAACGCGGCGTGGAGAAGAGTTACCAAACCCCGCCGCGCCGACCGAGCCCGAGTGATCACGGAATAGGTTGCGCACCTTCGAGTATCAACAGCCGAACAACGTGATCGGTTGCAGCACGATAGTTGTCGTAGAACAGAATGGAATCCGACTGTGGGACAAGCCGTTAGCATGCATGTGACGTTGACCATCAAGCCAGAGTCGCGTACGGAGTACCTCGCGTCATTGCGTGCGGTTCTGGTTCCCGCGCGATCAGAGCCGGGATGCGTCTTCTTGTACGCCAACGAATCTGTCGATGAACCCGGAACGATCGTCTTGCACGAGCGCTGGCGAGACTTGGACGAATACGTCAACGAAGTCCTCCAGCGCGACTACTTCCAGCAGTACTTGAAGCTCAGCGAGAACGCCTACGCGGCACCCCGTATTGTTGTCATGCTCAATCCGATCGAGCCGCTCGATCAGAACACACCGTGATCCAGCAGCATCCAATCGTCGAGACGCGAGCCGGCTCGGAGGTCGCGGTTGGTCACCATGAGCGCAATCGCGGTGCCGCAACGCGACCAGCCGTCGGTGTGGCGTCTGGCGACGTAGGCGCGGGTGGCCGGGTCGTGGCCCATCCGCACGACCGCGATCATGTGCAGAGCAGCGTTGGCGTCGCGGTCGCAGTACGGGTTGAGCCGGTGGCGGTGGGTCTTGCCGCTGCTGGCCGGGATCGGATTGGCGGCGCACAGCGCGGCGAACGCGGATTCCGAGCGCAGTTGCCCCGCATGTTCGGTGGACACGCCGAACAGTGCCATCGTCGTTGATGCCAGCGCTTCCAGCAGGCCGGTCAATTATGATGCCGCTGTGTCGATCTCATCAGTCAGCGCCGCGATGCGGCGGCCGACGCTGCGTATCGCCATCTTCGTTGCCTGGACGGGATCGGTCAGTGCTGTCGTGTCGACGTGAAACCGGGAGGCTTTGGCCGCCGCGCTCTTCAAGGTCATTGAGCGCAAGTCGGGCGCGGCGCGGGTTGGGTACGGTCGTGATGAGGTCTTTGAGCCGGTCGCGAGTCAGGTCGGACAGTATGTCTTCGCCTGGAGCGACGCGTTTGCGCGTAACCAGTTCGGCCAGGTAGGTGGTCACCGCGCCGAAGGCGGTCATCTTCTCCGCGAGCGTCTGGTTCTCGACAATCACCTGGCGGCGTTGACCTGGAAGTTCCGTCGGTCGGCGTACGGGACGGGCTCTGGGTCAGTTGGCTTCTCGGCCGTTGGAGGCGTCAAGAAATAGCGAGTGCGCTTTCGTCGCCGCGCTGGCGTCGGCGATAAGTGGTTCAGTCTCAGTCCGGGGAGTTCCGTGGTAGGCCCATGGTTCTGGTCAGCAGCGTGTCCATGGTTCGGGCCGGGAGCAGTCGCTTTAGCGCGACAGCTATTCGTGCGTCGGTACCGATGAGGTAGCGCGGTCGGGGACGGCGCGCGGTGAGCACTCGCTCGACGACGGCGGCGACCCGCTCTGGCGCGCCGGCCCCGGCCTCTACCTTTTTGTTGAACTGAGTGGCGGCATCCATGGCCCGGCCGTACCGGCGCTCTGCCGCCTCTCCCATGATCGCGCGGTCTGTCTGCACGGTTGCCTCGGTTTTGGCCCGGTTCCGCGATTTGAAGCTACCGGGGTTGACCACGACGACGGGCACACCCCATGGCGCCAGTTCCTGACGCAACACGTCCGCGATCGCTTCAACGGCGAACTTCGAGGCGCTATAGGCGCCGAGGAGGGGTGCCGCGACGAGACCGGCGGTCGAACTGATCATGACGATGCGTCCGCGTCCAGCCCTGATCGCGGGCAAGAACGCCTGGGTCACGGCTAGGACCCCGACAACGTTGATCTCCAGTTGCTCACGAAAGCGATCCAGGGGTATGTGTTCCATGGGTCCGGAAAAGGTGACTCCAGCGTTGTTGATCAAGCCGCTCAGTGGCCCGACGTCCTTCGCCGCCGCAGCCAGCTGCGCAGCGTCGGTGACGTCCAGCGCTACCGGCCGGATGCGCGAGTGGATTGGCGCGTCGGCAATTCGCCGCACGCCAGCCACAACCTCGTGGCCGCCCTCAGCGAGCCTGACGGCGACCGCTCGACCGATGCCGCTGGAGGCGCCCGTTACGAGGAATGTCATTGTTGACCTCTAGTTCGATCGGCGTGGTGGAAGTGGGGAGGTGGAAGCCGTCGCGCCTGACGGGTCCAGGACTATCGGATCGTGCTGCATCGATGCAGCGTCCTTACATGAGCAGTAACCGGGTCACCGCACTCGCGCGCCGGATACTCGACAGTCCAGCCCATGCCGTCACGGCACGGTCAAGTCGCAATCAGACGGCTGCGTCGTACGAGGAGGCCGGGAAAGCTATGACGGCACCGCACAACCTCGGTGATCGGATTCACCGGGCTGTGTTCGTTATCGGCACATCATCGGCTTCACTCTCGCCGACGGGCCATCGGCGGGGTTTGCAGGACGGTGGCAGGCCGCTTATCGCCGCGGTCAGGGCGATTCCGAGCATGGTGGTCTGTATGCGGCTCCCAGTGGTACCGGAGGATTGTTCATTCGGTGAGTCCGAAGGGCGATTGTCGATCACAGTTCTGTTTTCCTTGGCGATGAGCCGACCACGGGCACTCGGGGCAGGCTCTCATCCACGGATGAAGGGCATCCCGCGTGATGGGTCACCGACGCGCCAGTTGCCGTACGGCGAACGCAGTGGGTGGAACGGGGCCAGTTCGGGGAGTTGCGTGCCGGTCATGATCTGTTGGGCGAGCAGCTTCCCGTGACCGGGCCGAGGGTGATGCCCCACATGCCATGGCCACCGGCGACGTGGACGCGTCCAGGCTGCCGACATTGTTGATCAGGATGTCGATCCCGCCCAGTTCGATGAGCGCCGCGTCCATCAGGGCGGTCACGCCCTCCGGTGTGGCAAGGTCGGCGGAAACTGCTGCGACGGTGGCCTTTTCGAGTTCCGGCGTGATCGTTCGAGCACTTCCGACCACGAGGACGCCCTCATCGGTCAGCGCCTGCGCGATGGCAAGCCCGATGCCACGGCTGGCGCCGGTGACGACGGCGGTCTTGCCGGTCAATTCGAGATCCATGGGATTCCTAATCTTGAACTCCAGGTTAAAAATCTGTGTATTACAACGGCCGCTGGCCGGGGTTGGTCGAGATCGGTATCCACCATGCGTGCACGGGTCGAACCTAGAATGCGGCGACGACCGGCGAAACCGGCCAGTTGGCCGAATAACTCCGCCGATAGGATCGCCGGGGCAGCCGATAGGTCCTCAGCTGCGATGTCGGCCAAGCGAACGACGCGACGTTACAGAGTCAGAGAGACCCGTGCGCCCAACACCACATAATCGGCTGTGTGCGTTGGAAAGCCGTCCGGCGAGCGGCGTCGGCGGTGTCAGACGGTCAGGAGGCGGTGGGCTTGGTTGGTGATCGTGTGGAGCAGCTCGGCTGCGGGGGTGACGTCGTGGACCTGACCGACGGCTTCGCCGACGATGATGTTGAGGTTGTCGAGGTCGTGGTGTGCGTGTGCCTGCCGGTAGGTGGTTTGGGCATCGGGGAGGGCCTCGACGAGGCGAGATTCGTGTCCGTGCCAGCGGGCAGTGAAGGCGTTACACAGCACGCGTCCGGTGTAGTGGCCAGGCCAGGGGTTTTCTCGGACGAGGTCGTAGACGCTGGTGCGGATGGTGTCGTCACCGGTGGCCTCGAGCGCGTGTCGCTGGGCCGGGCCCGGCACCAGGGCCTCGCTGCTGGCCCAGAGGCGGGTGCCGATCAAGGCTCCGTCCGCGCCCAGCATGAGTGCGGCGGCCAGGCCGCGCCCGTCGGCGATGCCGCCGGCCGCGAGGACGAGGGTGCCCGGTGCGGTGGCGGCCGCGAGGTCGGCGATCTCCGGGACCAGGGTGAAGGTGGAGCGTGTGGCGGTGCCGTGGCCGCCGGCTTCACCGCCTTGGGCGACGAGAATGTCGGCCCCTGCGGATAAGGCTCGACGTGCGTCGTCGAGACTGTGGATTTGGCAGATGACCTTCGCGCCCGCGGTGTGGATGCGGTCGACGAACGGCGCAGGGTCACCGAAGGACAGCATGATCGCCACCGGGTTGTGGTCGAGTGCGACATCGAGCAGGCGGGGCTGGCGAGCGAGGCTCCAGGTGATGAAACCGCATCCCACCCGGGCTTGTCCGGCGTTGGCGAACTCGCGGATCAACCAGTCTCGGTCCCCGTAGCCGCCGCCTATCATGCCCAGGCCGCCGGCGCGGGTGACGGCGGCTGCGAGCCGGCCACCGGAGACGAGGTCCATAGGCGCGAGAACTACGGGAGAGGTGAGTTCGAGCGCGGTGGTCAGGCGGGTGGTCAGCGGTGTGTTCACGGACATGGTGCGGGACTCCTCAGCGAAGAATGATCCGGGGTGCGGAGGGCTCAGGCGGGGATGGGCAGGTCACCTTCGAGGTACTGGGCGCGTCCGTGTGCGAAGGACCAATCCTGTGCGGTGTTCTCCATGATGCTGATGAACACGTCGTGGCCGTCGATTCCCAGGTGACCGAGGGACCGGGCGATGGCGTGGAACAGCTTCTGTTTGACCTCGGCAGTACGTCCGGTCTGGGTGAAGATCTGCACCATGACCAAGGCCGGGGTGCGGCCGAATCCGAGGCCGGCGTCCTGGGCGATCACGTCATCGGCGTCATGTTGGGTGATGATTTGGAACCGATCGCGTTCGGGGATCCCCAGTACGTCCACGATCGCGTGGTGGATGCCATCCGCGATGATGTTGATCTGGTCGCGGGTCCGGCCGCGAATAAGGTCGATGCGCACCAAAGGCATTGTCTTTTCCACTCCTTTACAGGCCCTCGGCCTTTTCCGGAATAGCCGGTTTTTGGCGTGGGCGGACGTTTCTTCCTGCCACGAGAGTACGAGGACTTAAATTGGCTTGTGAAATGCCGATCACGGATCGACTATGCCTGCTATGCATAGATGCAGGTAAGGCCCGGCTACTACTGCGGCTCTTCGCGCGACAAATATGAAGAGGCCACAGTGGCCGACTCGAAGCCCACAAACTCGGCCGTGCCTCAGTGGCAAGACCAACGACTGAACGAACGAGTGCGCACAGTGGCATCGAGCCAATACCCGGTCGGAGGCAGGTCGACGCGTGCGTGAACGCCCGGAATGCGGCAATGTTTTAGCCGACAGGGGTTTCGGATCGTGAACGGCCGGGTGGGGCTGTGCGGGTGCTGCGGTGCCGCTGATGGCGTGGTGGTGCATCTGCCGTGACGCGCTGCTGACCTATCGCGAGCAGCGCGCCGAGGTGTTCGACGGGCGGGTGCCGTGGGCGGAGACGGCCACCGAGTTCGACGTGCACGTCTCGGTGTAGCCACGCACCCGCGCGCCGACAATGATCCGGCCTTGCCCGATGGTGTCGGCGCGCACGGTGCGTTAGAGACTCTGGCCGCCGTTGAGCTCGATCAGACTTCCGGTCGCCCAGCCGAATTCGGTGGAGAGCAGGGCAGGCACGGCCGCGGCGAGGTCGTTCGCGGTTCCCATCCTGCCGAGCGCGATGGTTTGGACGGCCAGTTCCCGTACGTGCTCGGTGCGCATGATGCCGCCGCCGAAATCACCGTCGGTGGCGCCTCCCTGGAGGGTGTTCACGCGGATTCCGCGCACGGCCAGTTCCACCGCCAGATATCTGGTGAGCACCTCCACCGCCGCTTTGGTTGCCGTGTAGGCGGATCCGGTGGGGACGACGCGTTTTGTCAGGGCGGTGGACAGGTTCAAGATGCGGCCGCCGTCGTTGAGTAGCGGCAACAAGTGCTGGGTGAGGAAGTAGGGCGCCTTCAGGTTCACCGCCACCAGTTCGTCGAATTGCTCCTCGGTCGTCGCAGTGAACGGCGTGAAATATCCGATGCCTGCGTTGTTGATCAGATAGTCGAACCGATGGGCGCCCCAATCGGACAGCACGCCTGAAACGCTCTGTGCGAAGGCGGGAATGAGGTCGTGGCGCGCGGCATCGAAATGTAGAAAAGTGAGCGCGCCGCCGTTTCCCTCGACCTCGGCCGTCAACTTCGTCGCCTCGTCTGCGCTGCGGTGGTACGTGCCGATGACCGATATCCCGGCTTGGGTCAGGTGGGTTGTCATGCTGCGGCCGAATCCTCGGCTTGCCCCGGTGATCAGGGCGATCTTCGAATGGTTCACAGCTGTATCGTGTGCGGGCTGCTGCGTGCGTGCCACAAGGTGTCCACTCAACGGCCACTGGAGGATTCGCCGGTGCGGGTACTGCGTGCGGTGAGTCCCTCGATCATGTTGGCTGCTCGCTGGACGTGTGCGGCGAAGTTTTCCGCCCGTACCCGGGTGGAAGTCGCGATCTGCAGTGCGGCTCGCTGTCCGTGGGGCAGGGTCAGTCGCCGTGCGTAACAGCTGAGTCCCTCGAGCAGGTCTTCGTCGTCCACGGCGGCGTCGAACGGCCGGAGGCGGTGTAGCTGTTGATGTTTCGGATCGAGGACCAGGGCTGCGGCGGTGCGGTCGGGCATTTCGATGCCTGCGTAGGCGTCGATGGGCAGGGTCTCACGGCCGGGGACCATTTCGATCGCCACCAGTGAGGTCTGGGTCGGGACGACGAGGGAGACGGTGGCGCCGGTCTGGTCCCGCAGTGTCTGGATGATTCGGTTGAGGTCGGTGCGGTGAGTCGCGAGTGGCTGTGCGTGTCCGGTGATTTCGAGTAGGTGCGGCGAGACTATCCATCGGCCGTCGGGACGGATGTCGACTGCCTTGTTGCGGCGTAGTTGGTGTAGCAGGCGGTGGACGGTCGAGCGGGGGATCGAGGTGAGGTCGGCGAGGCTCGACATTTGGCGGTGCTCGTCCGCATCCGGCAGTGCGCGGAGTATGCGAAAACCGCTTTCGAGCACCTCCCGCCCACGCCCGTCGTCAACTGTCATCATCGCTCCGTTCCGCTCGGCCTGCGGCCGCTACCTCTTCCGGCTGCGACTGCGCGAGATGCCACAGCCCGCGACTGTCGGTGAGCCGCACTGGCACCTGCCAGCAGACACCGTGCCGCGACGGCACACTCAACTCTTGTGTTGGCGCGAGCGGGCTCAGCCCGTTCGACTCGTGCATCCGACCAGTATTCGGTCAGCCGAGTCGCTCGGCGCTACTTTGCGTTCGCTGCCTGCGGCCTTGCCGTCTGCCTTCGGTCGTCAGGGCGGACGGCCCGCCGCACCATCCGCACATCGGTGCGGGTTCAGGCGGCCATAGCAACGCTTGGGGCGGTTGCTGTCGGGGGCTCGTGCGGAGAGCCTGCCGCGCCTCGATCACGACACCGCGGCCCACTGAGACCAACCCTCCGCACGGCCGTTGCTGTTCCCATTCGCTCGAGACGCGGTCCCCAGCAGCTTGAAACGAATAGATCCTGTGCTCTACGCCGCGCCTACCGAGGTTGTGTGGTCTCGGAATCGGTTGCGCGCGTTTGCGTGTCATCACTGGATGTGACGGGGATCTCCCAGGGCTGATCTTGACTGTGCCGTTGTGGCGAGGTGTGTGCTGACTGTCGGGGTGCGGCATCACCGTTCGCGGAATCGCCGGTATCAATCGCGGAGGAAGTGAATATGCAATACCAGAAGCTTTCCGATCAGACCCGTTGGCTGGATGCGACCGATCAGGCCGCACTCGTCGTGGCGGGGGAGGTGACGCCCGGCGAGCTCGTCGAGGCCGCGATCGAGCGGATCGAGCGCTACGACCCCGCTCTCGGCGCGGTCACCCTGCGCTACTTCGACCAAGCCCGTGCTGCCGCGGCGGCGGAGCCGACCGGGCCGCTGGCCGGTGTTCCGTTCCTGATCAAGGACGTGATGACCGCTGTCGCGGGGCAGGTCTGCACCGACGGCAATGTGGCGTTGAAGGTGCAGGCCCGGGCGGCCGAGGCGGACAGTGCACTGGTGGCGCGCTTGCGCGCGGCCGGGCTGATCTTCGCCGGGCGGACGGCGAGCAGTGAGTTCGGCACCGTGCCCTCCTCTGACTCCGTGGCCTGGGGCGCCACCCGTAACCCGTGGAACACCGTACTGTGCTCCGGCGGGTCCAGCGGTGGCGCCGCTGCCGCGGTGGCCGCGGGGATGGTGCCGGCCGCCCACGGCAACGACGGCGCCGGTTCGATCCGTATCCCGGCATCCTGCTGCGGATTGGTCGGCCTGAAGCCTTCGCGAGCGGCCGGGCAGCGCGCTGTCGGCTCCGTGCAGGATCTGATGGGTGAGCACGCCGTGACGCGGTCGGTGCGTGACACCGCGTTGCTGCTGAACATTGGGCGCGACGCCACGGGCGCGGGCCACGCTTGCGGTTACCTCGCCGAGCTGGGGGCAGATCCCGGCCGGTTGCGGGTCGGCTTGCTCGACACCCGGTTCGACGGTTCCCCGGTGCACCCGGATTGCGCCGAAGCTGCACGATCGGCGGCCAGTCTGCTGGAGTCGCTGGGGCATCACGTCGAGCCCGGCTTCCCGGCTGTGCTGAGCGACTCGACGCTGGACCGGCTGCTCCCGGCGTTCTGGGCCACGGGCATGGCCGATGTCCTCGGTGACCTCGCCCGCCGGTTGGGTCGCGAGGTCACCGAGGCGGATGTGGAGCCGCTCAACTGGACTCTCGGCATGCTCGGGGCGGAAGTGACCGCCGCGGATGGGCAGGCCGCAGTCGACGGCGTTGCCGGGTTCGCTCGGTCGGTGGCGAGCTGGTGGGACGACCACGATCTGCTGCTCACCCCGACGCTGGCCGAGCCGCCGCTACTGTCAGGCACGCTTGCCTCCGACTCGGCCGACCCGCTGGCCTCACTGCGCCGCGGCCAACAGTTTGCACCCTTCACCCCGTTCGTCAACTTCGCCGGCCAGCCCGCGATCTCCCTGCCCTTACATGTCGACGCCGACGGTCTGCCAATCGGTGTGCAACTGGTGGCCGCGCCCGGCCGCGAGGACCTGTTGCTGCGAGTAGCCACGCAACTGGAGACTGCGGCGCCCTGGCGGGATCGCCATCCGGTGCTGTAGCCCCGGACCGGGCCAGAATCAGGATCAGCGGTGCCTGGCCAACACCCGAACACCCGGCCCGCGGAAGGCTTGCCCCGGAACGTGTTCGAGGTTCACGGCCGATCAATGGCGTCGTCAGGCAGCAGGCGCTCCGCACGATATTCAGCGGCCTTGTGCGAGGTGGGGGCTTGGTCGTCCCGAAAATCCGGCAATCGAAATTGCTGAATAGTCTGCGCCGCAGTCGATGTCGCTGGCTGAATCCGAATCTGGTGTTGACCGTGCCGTCACGGCACGGTGTTTCCTCGGATCCAATCGAACGACACTGTTAGGTAGGTCTTTTCGTGGTAGCAGTCGAGCTCCGGCGCGTGATGGCCGGCGACCCGCACAAAGTGTATGAGCTGATCACCGACGTGACTCGGATGAACGAGTGGAGTCCGGAGTCTGCGGGAGCACAGTGGCTCAGCGGCGAGCCGGGCGCCGTCGGATCGACATTCCGCGGGGACAATCGGCGTCCGTGGATCAGGTGGAGCACGATCTGCACGGTCACGGCCGCAGACCCCGGAGAACGCTTCGCCTTCGCCGTCCGGGCCTCCGGTCGGCCGGTCGCGACGTGGGAGTACGAGATCAAGGCGCAGCCCGATGGTTGTGAGGTCATCGAGCGGACCGTCGACGAGCGCAGCTTGTTCCTTAAAATGTTCTCGGTGCTCACCACCGTCCATGGCCGCCGCTCGGTGCGCAACCGGCAGACGATGAGACAGACCCTGACCGCGTTGGCGCGCTCTGTAGAACGCTGACCCGAATAGCCCGACACGTGCGGGGTCGTCGGCGATACCGGAGCAGCCTGACCGATCGCGCCAGCTGCCGCCTGGACGATGCGCAACAGCCGGCAGGTTGGGACGGCAGAACAGCTGCTCTCAGCGCCCGCCCGACGGAACATGCGAGCGCCCTCAGGGTGTGGCCATCCATCTGGCAGGAAACGGCTCTCCTGCAGCATATGGCAACGATCCTTGCTCAAAAGGTAGCCGCGCACACGGTCAACGACGCATTGTTCACTGGAGTAACTGGCGTTGGCCAACGAGCCGAGACCTCGTAGTCGCGATCAGCCGCGGCGGATTCGATGATTTCTGGCGGGGTGCGGGATCTCCTCCCGTCGAAGACCAACGAAGGCGGCCGCTCGTAGCGGAATCGCTACCGTAGCGATGCCGAATCCGCGTATCACCAACGCCGCCATCAAGTACCACTGAATGGTGGACTCGGCGGCGAGTGCGAAAGGTACCGTGGCCAGTTTCACGATCCCGAAGCCGAGGGTCGCGACCCATCGGACTCCGATCTTGTCACGGAGACCACCGGCCAGCGGCGGCTCAGGAGCGCGCCGAGGCCCAGGGGCGCGACCAGCAGGCCGGCGCGGAGTGCACTCGCGCCTCGCATTAGTTGCCAATACAGCGGCAGCAGCGCCATGCCGCTTAAACGGTGTCTCATTTGGAAGCTCTTTGGGACCGAGCACCGTTATCCGTCGCTTCGGTACGGCAGATTCGCCGTCACGCAGGTGACGAAGAGCTGATGTGGCGGGTGAGGTACTGGGAGAAGTAACCGCTGTACTTGGCCTGCAGGTCCGGGCGCTGCCAGTCATGGCCGTCGATCACCCGGCGGCACGTCGAACGTCCGCAGGAGCAATCCATCGAACCGTCGTAGTCGTCGAATAGCGCATAGTCCGTGGTCAGCTCCTCGCCCTCGGCGATGTCGCGCATGGCGACGAGCAGAATGTTTCCTGCGAACCCGACGTTGGGCTCGCAGGAGTGGTTGATGAACAGCATCACGTGTTCGTACTCGTCGTCGGTCTGTGCGACGAGGTGCAGGTTGTCGTCGATCTGGATCTCCGAATTCTGCAAGTATTCCGACAGCTCGTGCAGCTCGTCGGTGGTGACGATGTGGCCGCCCTTGACCGCGACGGTCTCATCCGCGGCGATCGGCGCGGTGGCGACGAGACCCCGGCCGGCGATGGTGCTGTCCACGCCCTTGGCGGCCTTCGGAGTGATCCAGGATTCGACCATGCTCCCATCGTGCCCCAATTGCTGTGCCAGTCCGAGGAGTTCGGTGGAGACCAATCTGCCGATCCAGTGACGGAAACGGTGCTCCGCCTTCGGAAGCCGCCAGTACGCTGCGGCTGATCAGTGATAGTTATCGTGCCTCGTCACACTCGGGCTTTCGCCAGCTTCTTGTAGCAGATGAGCGCGGCGGCCAGTGTCAGGAAGGCGCAGAAGTGGATTCCTTTGCGCTCGTAGCGGATGTTGAGCCGGTGGTAGCCCGTCAGCCACGAAATCGACCGCTCGATCACCCAGCGGTGGCGGCCGAGGCGTTCGGAGGACTCGATGCCCTTGCGGGCGATGCGCACCACCATGCCGCGCCGACGTACCCACAGCCGCAGCTCTGCGGTGTCGTAGGCCTTGTCGGCGTGTAGTTTCCCCGGTCGGCGGCGTCGTGGTCCGCGCCGCGACCGTACCGGCGGGATCGCCCGCACCAGCGGCCGCAGCGCCTCGGCGTCGTTGGTATTGGCCGCCGAAATGGCCACGGCCAGCGGGATTCCCGCGCGATCGGACAGCACGTGCAGCTTCGAGCCGGCTTTGCCGCGATCGACCGGGCTGGGGCCGGTCATATCGCCCCCTTTTTCGCCCGGATGCTCGCTGCATCGACCACCGCCCGTGACCAGTCGATAAGGCCCTGGGAGCCGAGTTCGTCGAGCACCGCCCGGTGCAGCCGCCGCCATACACCGGTCTTCGTCCACGCGGTGAACCGCCGGTGCGCGGTGGGTACGCTGACACCGAACGTCGGCGGCAGCATCCGCCACGCACAGCCGCTGGCCAGCACGTACACCACCGCCGTGAACACCGCCCGCTGATCCACCGGCGCCCGGCCTCCACCCTGGGTCCGCGGCGCGAACTCCGGCAGCAACGGCTCGACCAGCTCCCAAAGCCCTTCCGGCGCAAGGCGTTTCGACAGTTCGTCCATCACGGTCGAACATCATGCAACACAACCGATCTCAGTGAGATCGGAATGAACTACATCCATGTGAGACATGGTCTTAGAGCATCACTTGAATGGGCAGCCCGGATTCGGGACATCTTCGGACGGCGGAGCGCCGACCGGCAACATGTACAGGACGTCGAGTACGACCGGTTGGCTGCCTTGATTCCTGCCGATGTGGATGTACCCCGGTCCGCTGGGCTCGATGATCGTGTGGCCTGGCCCGTGGGATCCGTCGACGGCGCAGCTCGAATCGTAATGGCTCAGTATGCCGTTGCGCACGATGGCGTACAGCGGGCCGTCGTGATAGTGCCATCCGGTGGTCGCGCCGGGCTGCAGTGTCAGCTCGCGCAGGATGTAGTGCGTGCCGGCGACGGTGGTTTCGGCCAGTGTCGTCGCTTCGACCCCGGTGGTCGGTGTGGCGCTTGCGACAGGCGCGGCGAGCAGGCATACGGCGATAGCGCATAAGCCGATGATGAGCTCTCCTGCAATGGATTTCATGAATCTCTTCCTCTATGATCGGAATCGCGTTCGCGCGCTTCTCCGGTTTCGGTGCGCCGGACGCAGTGTTTGGTGCGTCACGGCACGTGAGTGCCGGGCGCCTGGCAGTCCAGTCCATGCCGCTGAGGCACAGTCAAGTTGGGCGATGCGGCGCAGGGTTGTCGGGCGCGGATTAGGTCATCTGTCGGCTGAGCTTCTCTGATCGGGCGTGACAGCTGAATCGGTGACCCCGCGCGTCAGGATGGGTCACCGCTCACGTCTTTTCGTGTCGATAGGGGAAGGAATTTTCCGCTCAATCCGGCTCTCCCCGCGACACAATGCAGAACATGAATCCTGACTACTGCATCGATGTCCCGCGCGGCTTCGACGACTCCAACGAAGACTCCCAGGTTCACCCCATAGCCTGCCGACAGTTCTCTGCCGAGACCGCCGCAGAAGTGTTCGGGAAGGCACAGCAGTGGATCAGCCAGCACAATGTCTTCCTGATCGACGTCTCGTGGACCTGGGCATACGGTGAGCCGGAGCCGTTCATGCTGGCCGTCTACTTCAACTTCGAGGACGCGGAAGAGGAGCCCGCCTTGGCCTGACGGCATGAGTTGGGTGGGTCAGCGAGAAAGAGGTGATAACCCGACGTTCGACACCGTGGTCAAAGGAGATGAGGCCGGCGGCAACGTCTTGACCGAGGTGGGCGGTTCGGATCTGAATATGACCCACGCGCTACCTGGACGACACCCACCACGCGCTCACCTGCACTCGATCGGAGTGACCAGGGCTTCGTCGGTGATCACGGACCATTGGCGATTGCTGGGCTGACGCGGGCACTTACGGGTGACTTTTGTTGGCTGTAGTCAGCTTTCGGTGAATGCGATTCGGAACGTCTTACCCCCTTCGCGGATATGTTGAGCCACAGCGGGTCTTGCCGCTTGTCCTCGCGGCGATGTCGGAGCTCGTTGCCGATTGATATTCGCTCGCTTCGCGAAATACGCTGGATGTCAACGAGATTCGATCCTGATCCGGGGTACTCTCGTCGGCATCGGTCGGCACGCAAGTCTGCATGTAGTCGAGCCTTGGGTGGCGCGCTTGGTGAAGTTCGGCTTTGATGGAATTTGACGAGGATCAGCGGCTGGGCCAGGAGCCGATGACCTATGTCCACATTCGATCGTAAACAGTTCCATGCTCTTATGGACCGTTGTCTGGACGCGGCGGAGTGCTTGCTCGAGCCGGAGAGTCCTGGTCCGTCGGATCGGTTGTGGTTGCCGCAGTTCGCGGTGTCGATCATCAATGATCGGTCGCGGGTGTGTGGGCCGCGGGTGTTCGAGGCGATGGGGTGGCTGGCGGGGACGGTGGTCGGGTTCGTGTGCGTCGGGGACGTGATCACGATCGGAGCGGTGGAGTGGGGTCGTTCGGTGATCGATCGTCGGGGTCATGTCCGGTTGCCGGCCGAGATGCGCCGCGATGCTGGAATCGAGGCGGGGGATCCGGTGCTGTTGGTCGCGATGCCCGAGGAGGGCCTTGTCGTGGTTCTGGGTCCACAGGTGCTGGGCCGCGCCCTGTCGCCGATGCTGGCGCCGGTGCGGGATCCGCAGGCTCGGGCGGTGATTCCGCTCCTCGGGCCGCGGGAGGGCTAGCTGCCGTGTTGCGGTGTCCGGTTCGGGAGTGTTCGACCGGTTTTGCTTCGCGGTAGAAGCGGTTGTCGGACCAATACACCTTGGTTGCTGGCTTCGCATGCGTTCGGGAAAACGTGCTCGATGAGACACGCCGACACGTTCGGCCTTCGTCGGTGTTGGACCAGCGACCACCCTGTTATCTAGAAGAGGCCAGTCGGTCGGGTGCTCGACGGATTCCTGACCGGTCCGAGCAAACTTCTCGCGTGTGCCGCGGGCGCGTGTTCGAGGTGTCTTGAACACGGTAGCTGGCTTCGATAGCGGGGAAGCGTCGGAAGAGCCCTGGTCGGGGCATATGTGTCGCGTTCGGGGGCTCTTGAACCCCTGAACGCGACACATATGACACAAGTAATGCGCGAGAGGGGACCTGCG
Source organism: Nocardia sp. NPDC051052 (assembly GCF_044456045.1). Taxonomy (NCBI): domain Bacteria; kingdom Bacillati; phylum Actinomycetota; class Actinomycetes; order Mycobacteriales; family Nocardiaceae; genus Nocardia; species Nocardia sp. NPDC051052. The sequence goes on along the minus strand of NZ_JBITFL010000002.1, from coordinate 351,339 downwards.
CCCCTACGTCCTGGGACATTGGGGGTTGAATCTGACACGTCTGCCAATTCCGTTCAATGGTAGCCACGGGTGCTCTGGAGTCGGTACGGCACAGTTGGCAAGCGTCGTCTGCATCGCGTGTCGGCCGCTGAGTGTCTGTGGGCGGCCGGTTGCAACGCGGGTTGGCTGGGTGGATTGGGCCTCTAGGACTCCAGTTCCAGCGCTGCCCGGTGATGAAGAAGGTGTGCGTATTGGTTGTGTCCCCCTCCGGACACGTACAGTACGTCCACGGGTTGTGTTGGCTGAACTTCGGCTAGCACAACCCGTTTTTCATGGTTGTAGGTCATCTTGAGCCCGAGTTGGCGATAGATCTTGAGCTTGGCTGTGCCGTCGGCGCGTTGCAAGATGTGCACAAGGCCGCCCACGGATTCGATGAGCTGACGAATCGCGTTGCGGCTCAACGTAGGGCGTGTTTCCATTGCGGCCTGTGCTGAGGCGAGTTGTGTGACAGCGACTTCTCGTTCGGATTGGACCTAATCTGGTCCAGGTCGCGATCAGTTGGGGGTCGGTGCCAGCTTCCAGCGCTGCCCTGTAGCTGTTGAGCTTTCGGCCATAGTCGGCCAGGGACCGCTGGATCGCGTCCATCGAGGAGAACGCTGTCCTGGGGTGGGGCTGGGCAGACTCGAGCATGGCGAGTGATTGCTCGATCTGATCGGCTCGGAAGACTTGCGCGAGCCATCAGTCCAAGGGGCGGGCGAGTTGGTCTTCTCGAAGGTAGACCGATGGCGGATGGTCTTTGGACCAGGCGATCCCGCAGCGGTGGTTGTTGCGTTTGCGGTCATAGGCCGAGGGACAGGGGATGTCTTCAGCGGTGAGGCGTTGAGCGATTGCGAAAAAGCCGAGCCCGGTGAGGTACTCAGCGAAGATGCGCTGGACAACTGCGGCAGTGACGGGGTCGGGTTCGAGAACGTGCAAGCGATTGCCGTCGGCAGCTTTGCCCGGGTGTGGGTGAGCCTTCGGCGGCCGGAGTTTGGCAGTTTGCCAAAGGGATTCAGGGTTGGCGTCGTGATCCCACCATAGAACTGCTTCGCTGTCGGAGTCGCGTAGGAGGTTTTGTGCTCGCGCTGACAGGTGTTTGACGCTTTGGGTTACGGCGGCATGTGCTGCAGCCCCAGCCCAAGTCTCCTGCCCGTTCGGCTTGGATTTTCCCGCAGGTTTTGCATCGTGTTTGGTGGGGGTCATCCGGCAGTGATGGGTTAGTGAGTGGGCCTGAGTATTCAAGCCCATTCAGCTCGGCATGCTGTCGTATAGTCTCCACGTCCACTGGAACTGCAGGGGTGTGGGTGCCGGGCGTGGGCCATCGGTTGTCGGCGTGGCTGGGTAGGGCTGGGGTGGGCTGCGGACTTCGGCGCGGGAACTAGTGGGGGTGGCGGGGCCGAGGTAGTCGATGCGGTCCTTGGGTTCGTCGGCGCCGGTAGTGCCGTCATGCTTGGGGTGGGTCGGAGATACCGTGGTCGAACGGCGCCGCTGGTCAGCTCGACGACAACCGCCCCCGTCGGCGCCGTTCGACCGCCTGCGCCTTGATCGCGGCTATGCTTCGACACCTCGCCGGCGGGTCGATTCACATCCGGAACTCTCGCACCGCCCGAACGGAATTCGATTGTCGCGCACACGAAATGGTCTCTTGCTGGCTGTTCTGCCACTCGCGTACGGATATCTGCGCACGGAACTGCTCGGCGTGTGCCACCCGCCTTCATGGACATGGTGCTCGAATGCAGCCGAGCACGTGTATGAAGTCGACATGTGATGCGGTAGCCGGGCTTGTTGCCCATCCCTCGGTTGGGTAGCATGCGAGTGTTCTGCGAACATGATTGTCTATAGGTCGACGATTGATCGTCGATTCGATCCTCATGACACCGGGACCGACGCGTCGACTAGCTGTCCGGCCTGGCGGAGCGCCATGTAACCACCGGGGGCCCGGGGTCGACCGTCTACGGTGGATCGAACGTCGAAGGGAATTATCGCGCTGTGAACGAGTTTCCGTACCCGCCTAACAGACTTCCCGTGCTCGGTGACGTGTTGTCGCTCAACCCCGGTAAGCCGGTTCAGTCGATGGCTAAGCTTGCGGACAAGCTCGGTCCGGTCTATGAGTTGCGTTTCGGTCCGATGCGGATGGTGATCGTCAACAGCGCGGAACTCGTCGACGAGGTGCAATCGGAAGCCTTGTGGGAGAAGGAGTTCGGGCCGCCGATCCGGCGCCTTCGAAAGGTGGTCCGCACCGGGTTGATAGCCGCGGCGACCGAGGATCCGCAGTGGGGGGCCGCGCACCGCGTCCTCATGCCCGGGTTCAGCCGCGAGGCGATGCGCGGTTACCACCCGACGATGGTTCAGGTGGTCGCTGAGCTGATACGTAAGTGGGAGCATGGCAGCGATCCCGTCGACGTCGCGGGCGAAATGAACTCCATGGCACTGGAAGTCATCGCACGCGCGGGATTCGGGCACAGCTTCACGACGCTCGACGAGCCGCCCGCGGGCAACAGTCTGCCGGTTGTGAAACTGATGGTCGACGTGCTCCGGTATGCCAGTCGCCCGGTTTCGGCAAAGCTCGTCGATGCGACGATCGGTCGATTCGCCCTGCGGCGCCACCGGCACAACGTCACCGAGCTGCAGCGAATCGCTGGCAGCCTGATCGACAATTGCCCGCCGGTGGCCGACGAGGCACCAAATCTGTTGCAGCACATGATGGAAACGCCGGACCCGGACACCGGGCAACGGCTGTCGCGGACGGTCGTGCGGGACCAGGTACTCACCTTTCTGATCGCCGGCCACGAAACCAGCGCGAACACCTTGACTTTCGCGCTGCACGCGCTGGGGGACCGGCCGGACATCGTCGAGCGGGTGCGTGAGGAGATCGACACGGTCGCCGGCGGCGACCCCGCGACGCTCACCTATGAGCAGGTGGCGAAGCTGCAGTATCTGCGTCGAGTTGTCGACGAGATCCTGCGACTGTGGCCGGTGGCGGGCGGGTACTTCCGGCGCCCCAAACAGGACACACACCTGGGGGAGCATCGCATCGGTCGCGGCGCATGGGTGTATGTGAATCTCCTTGCCGTCCATCGTGACAAGCGCGCGTGGGGACCCGACGCCGACCAGTTCGACCCGGATCGATTCGCCCCGGACGCCACCCCGCGGCGCGCGGCGGGGGCGTACAAGCCGTTCGGCATCGGAGTGCGTTCATGTATCGGGCGTCAGTTCGCGATCCATGAAATCGTGCTGACCCTCGCGCACGTGCTGTACGCATTCGACTTGGAGCCGGATCCGAAGTATCAACTCGCGGTCGACGAGCTCGTCACGCTGAAACCAGCTGGGCTCAGGATGCGGATGCGTTCCCGGAATCAGCTTCCGGCTTCTTGAAAGTCTATAACTATTGCCTCCCGCCGCTCGGTCTGAGAACCTTGCAGCCATGTGCGGCGGCACCGGGCGCGGTAGCCGCGCCGACCGGGGGCGCTGGATGTGCCCTCCTGGGCATCGTCCGCCGCCGCCGTGCCGGTAATGCGTTGCGGTAAGACTTGTTTCGAGGGGGCAGGCGCGGTGTCCGATGTGACAGGCCGGTTCGCGGATTTGCTGCGCGACATCGAGATTCCCTATCCGTGGGAGCGCGACACCTTTGTTTCCGCGGTGGGGCGCCATCGCGGGCGACCGATCCGGCTACAGCCGGTCGAGGATCCCGCACTGCTGTCCGGTGTCGGATGCGGAACAACTACCAGTGGCCTATGGATCAAGACAACGCACGCTGACATCGTCTTGTACTTCGCCGATACGGAATGGCATGCCGATCATGTGATCTCCCACGAGATAGGGCACATGCTGTTAGGTCACGACGAAGAAGGCGCCGCCGACGGCGGCCCCGCGGACCGGCTGCCGTTGCACGAACTCATGCCCTCGCTGTCGCCCGACGCGATCAAAAGCGTCCTCGGCCGAAATGATTACAGCAGCAAACGAGAAACGGCTGCAGAGACTTTCGCGGATCTACTGATGGTCGAGGCCACTTTGCCGCGTAGGCGGCCCTCGGTCGCGCGCCGCACGCTCTTCCGGACGCGACACCGATGACATCAGAGCTGCCGGGCATCATCCAGTGGACCGCATTCGTTGTCGTCGCCATCGTGATCGTGGGCCGCTACCTCCTGGTCGCTCAAACGCCGATGGACCGATTGGGCACTCGCGCACTGTTGTTCGGGCTCGTCTGCGACATGATGCGCAACGCCAGCGTCCAACATGCCATTACCCGCGTCTGCTGGATGTTCGACGACGCGTACGTGATCAACGTCGTCCGGCAGATATCCTTTGGCCCGCTGCTGCTTTCGATCATGTGCATCTACGGGATGGCCCGGTTCGCCGCCTCGCCCGACGACGACTGGTCAACCGTGGCTCGTCGCCAGCGACGCTACGATGCCGTGGCACTTACCGCCGCCGCAGTGATCCTCGCGGCTGGAACCCCCGCTCGTGCGCACAACATGCTGATCGACGAATACCAGGGCTGGGGTGCGGCCGTCGTATGGATCGCTTACTATTCCGTGCTCGCGGCGAGTTCCGTATCGATCATCAAGATGATGGTCGCGGAACTGCGCAGCGGCGACAACACCACCCGCGAAATCGCCATCTACCTGGTCGTTCTCGGCTACTTCGGTTATCTCACCATCGAGTCGATCTACGTACCCGCCGAGACGGTGACCGCGGTTGTCGCCCACACCGCGGCGCAGGACCCGTCGATGCAGTCCAGGGCGTTCACCGCGTTCGTGGCACTTGTCGTCGGTACCGCCATCCTCACCGTCCCGCTCATCGGAGTCCTGCTCGTCCGCACCGGGTGGGATAGACCGGGACGCTATTGTCGCCGCATTAGACCGCTGTGGCGCGATCTGACCGACTCCTATCCGGAAGTGGTCCTCGAACGTCCGGCAACCGGCACCGCAGCAGATTCGATCAGCCAACTGCACCGCATGACAATGGAAATTCGGGACTGTCTTGTCCGCCTGAACCGCTACGCACCGGGCGCGCCACCCCATCGAGCCGCCGGATCCGAACACGACGAACTGTGCGACTACGCGCGTCGAATCTCCGCTGCGGTCGCCGCGAAACGCAGCGGACAACTTCCGCCGCCGCCCGGCCGCACCGAGTATTCCGCGCACCCCGCACAGCGCCGCGATCTCGAAGCCGAGCTGAATCAGCTCGTCGAGCTCTCGCGCATCTGGCGACGAGTCCACGGCCGATCCGGAATTACTACTGCTTTCGCCGCGGCAGTTCCGGGCCGATCGAGTCGGAGTCCTCGGTAACGGCCGCGGGTTGGGGTGGGGCGACGATGGCCGGTTCGGGGGTGCGGAGTTCATAGTTGGTGTAGGTCGATGGCTCGCTAGATGCCGCGTTGGGCCGCGACGAGGCGCAGGCTCCATTTCATGGGCAGGTCCTTCCCGTGTGCGTTCGATGCCCGCAGGTGGGGGTGTGGCGTGGCCCGGCCGGATCCGTCGCTGGTCCCGGCCGGCCCGTTCTGTTGTGTATTCCCTTCGACCACCGGGGCCGGGGCCCTGTCGAGCACGCCCATCGCGAATGTTCTTGCGAGAGAATGAGTTCTGGGCGAATGATGTCGGCGTGACAACCGCGCCGAAGTCTCCGGCCAGTGTGGCGAACGCGTCGCTGCAGTTCGTCCCAGAGGCGGTGCTCACTGCGACGAACCGATTCGGCTCGCTCATCAACGAGCGCCACCAACGGGCGGATCGCCAACGGGACGACACGGGTGAACGAATCCTGACGTGGCGATAGTCGAGCGTCGTACCGGCTCACCCTCCCACAGCGGCATTTCGGTGTGAACCAAGTCGGCGATGTCGGAGGCGCTGGCCCCTCTTCCGGGCCAGTGCTTGGCTTGCACGATCAGGCGTTCAAACCCATCGGCGTCGATGCGCTGCCAGTCCAGCGTCAGCTGGCTGAGCACATCGGCATCGCTGAATATTTCGACCAGCCGCCCAGCCGACTATCGGTCGAACTGGACCGAAAGCTGGACTTCCCGCTGCCAGATATTAGCTGCAAATGCAGCAGCGGTGTGCCATTGTGGATTCGATTACGCGGTACGTGCAGACATCGTCGTCCCTGACAGGATGCGGATGTGGAGTCGGTCCGACTCTGGGCTCGATGCTGTTGATACGCACCGTCACAGTCCATTCGAGATTGGTCAGCCGTCAACTCTGGCTGCAAACGGATCTAGGTTGCTGGATCATCGTAGTCCCGAGATCTGGGCGAAGGAGGGCATCCAATATAGTAATCCGCAAACTGTCATCCATGTTGTTAAGTCGACACCGGCTTCAGTGTTTCCGCAGGTCGATTCGTGTGTTTAGCGCGTGTGTCCCCCTCCGGACACTGGAATAGCCGAATTGGCGTGCAGTGCAAGGGAATTCTGCCTTTTCGTCTCTGTCGGCAATTTGGACCCCTGCAGACCCTGAACCTGCGGCTATATCGGGTCCCCGGCAACCGGTCGCTGACCGCCATAGCAGGAGTGGAAATTCTTCCACTCCAACAGCTTGCGCTGCATTTGGCGATCGCCCGTGGCGGCGACCGTGACCGCCCGCGCGGCGTTGTGTCCGGCCACTGGGCGTCTGCTCGGGTCATGTGCCGCAGAATCACTGTGACGGTTACTCTTGTCCGGGCCTCGGAACGGCGGCTAGCTTGTCGCTCATGTGTCAAGATCATGATGCTTCCGCGGGCCTGGTCTCTCGTCGGTCGCTGATGGGCGCGGCCGCTGCGGTGGTGGGTTCCGCTGGTCTATCGGTGCCGGGCAGTCCGGTCGCGAGTGCGGAGCCCGCGCAGGTCGCATCCGGTTCGGCTCCGGCCAATTCGTTGATCACCCTCGGGACCGCGGCGGGCCCGCCGCTCGCGGATCGGGCCGGATTCGCTACCGCGCTGAAGATCGGTGACGGCGCCGACGCGCAGGTTTATGTGGTCGACTGCGGCAGGGGTACGGCGCCGCTGTTCAAACATGCCGGGTTGGATATCCGCCGACTGCGGGCGATGTTTGTCACGCACCTGCATGTCGACCATATCGTCGACTATCCGAGTTTCTTGCTCGCCTACTGGTGGGACGGGAGCATCGATCGGCCGTTGCGGGTGTACGGGCCGGGGTCGGCGGGCGGGCTGCAGCCGGGTCACGATCCCCTCGCGCCCGTTGTCGGCAGTGTGGCCGGTGTCGACGTCGCAGGCGAGCCTGGGCTTGCGGCGCTCACCGATCACATCCTCGCCGGTTACGCCTACGGCGTGAACGTGCACATCCGATCCCTGCACCGCGGCGATATCCGGCAGTTGATCCAGGCTCACGAGATCGCGGTCCCGCCCGGGTCGGATTTCACCAACACCGCGCCGCGTATGTCGCCGTTTCCGGTGTACGCCGACGAAACGGTGTCCGTCACTGCGACGTTGGTACCGCATCACAACGTGTATCCGTCGTTCGCTTTCCGGTTCGACCTAGCAGGCGGCGGATCGGTGACGTTCTCGGGCGACACCGTGAAATCCGACAACCTCATCGAACTGGCTTCCGGCACAGATATTCTCGTGCACGAAGCCATTCTCGAGCATGAGGACGACTACAGCCGGACCTCGCACACCAGCGCCGAGGACGTGGGTAAGGTGGCCGCAGCGGCCGGGGCGCGGCATCTCGTGCTGAGCCACTATTACGGTGCACCGGCGGACGATACGCGTTGGGCCGAGCACATCGGGTGGAACTATCGGGGGCGTCTCAGTATCGCCCGCGACGGGGACGTGTTCTCCTTGCCGATCTGACCCGCAGGCAGATCCGATCGAATTTCTTTATCCCGAGCAGACGAGGTCGTTGCGCGAGCGGCTGATTCGCGACGCGCTCTCCGGCACGGTAATCGTCCAGCTAGAAACCGAATTCCCTTGCAATGCAAGGAATGCGACTGTTGGTGTCGGATGAGTCCGATCCCGGCTATCGGGCCATCCTTTGTCCGACAAGCATTCTCGACTCGATCGCCACCAAGCAGAATGCGACGTTTTCGTTGTGCAGCATCCGACCGATTCTCTGATCAGAGTTGGCCGTACTCACCGACGCATCGGCCGCCGACCCAGGTCTGGAGCACGCCCGTCTCCCACAGGGCACGGCCCGGTTCGAGGGCGAACGGGTTCTGATCGACAAGGATGAAGTCGGCGTGCTTTCCGGGCTCGAGGGAGCCGAGAACCTGCTCTTGATGAGCGGCGTAGGCGGCGTGCAGCGTGTACGCCCGGAATGCTTCGGTCACCGTCATCGCTTGGTCGTGGCGCCAGCCGCCCGGGGGCTGGCCGTCGCGGTCGGTGCGGGTCACCGCTGCGTGCATACCATCGAATGGTTTGTGCGCCGAGTACGGAAAGTCCGACCCGGCCGCGATTATCGTGCCTTGATCGAGGAACGTCCGCCAGGCGTAGGCACCGGCGATACGCGTTGCGCCGACACGTGTTTCGGCCATATTCATATCGTCGGTGGCGTGCGTCGGTTGCATCGACGCGATCAGACCGAGCTGGGTGAACCGTGGAAAATCCGGGGGAGCGACGACCTGGGCATGTTCGATTCGGTGTCGTAGTCGCGGTTCTCGCGTCGCCCCCAGCACTTCGTCGTAAGCGTTCAGCACTATTCGATTGCCGTCGTCACCGATCGCGTGCACCGCCACCTGATAGCCCGCGTCGACTACCCGCCGCATACGGGAAGTCAGCTCCTGCTGCGACATCTGTGGTAGTCCCCGGCTGTCCGGCTGGTCGGTATACGGTTCGAGCATCGCGGCGCCGTGGCTGCCGAGGGCACCGTCGATATAGAGCTTGACCGTCCGTACCCGAAGCATGTCGTCGGCGACCGAATCGGTCCGGACGTCCCTGCCGCGGTCGGTGAAGGTATCCCAGCCGAGGAAGGCGTTGATCCGCATCGACAATCGGCCACTGCGGGCCCAATCATGCAGTGCGCCAAGCTGATCGACATCACTGTGCGGATCGCTGACCGACGTGAGTCCGCTCTGGTTGAGGATGCGCTGGGCGGCCGCAAGGCGCTCTTCGTGATCGTGTCGCGTCGGCGCGGGCACCTTGCTGCCCACCAGATCCACCGCGGCATCGACCAGTACCCCACTGGGTCGGCCATCCGGATCGCGAACGATCCGACCGCCCGCCGGGTCAGGAGTCGACGCGACGATACCGGCGGCACGCAGGGCAGCGGAGTTGGCCAGGCCCGCATGTCCGTCCACACGCTCCAGCCAGACCGGTCGGTCGCCGGTCACCGGATCGATGTCGACTGCGGTCGGCAACCGGCCGAGCCCCCAGGCGACCTCGTTCCATCCTTGACCCAGCACCCACGACCTGTCGGGGTGCTCACGCGCGTAGGTCTCGACGGCCCGAAGTGCTTCGCCCAATGACCGGGTACCGGATAGGTCCACCTCCGTCGCTTTGGCACCGAATGCCCAGACGTGACCGTGCGCGTCGTGCATTCCGGTCAGACAGACCCGCCCGCGCCCATCGATTCGCCGCGCTCCCGCTGCCCCGGCGAGATCGAGCGCCTCCACCCTCGCATCCGCGCCGATGAGTAGACTGCCGAATTCGCGTAATCGCCCATCACTGGTGATCGTGTACCCGCGGACGTTGTCGATGAGCACTCGCTCGGCGGGCGCGTTCTGTCGAGCAGCCTCCGAACACCCGGCTGCCAGTCCGGTCGCCGCAGCACCGATCAACCTCAAGGCTCTGCGCCGACTCAACGGGCCACGCCCGATCGAGCTCACAGGGTCTAGGTCCATGACGGCGCGCTCGCTCCGTGCACGATCTCATCCATGCGTCATCCTCGGGCACACTAGGTTCAAGCCACACCTCGGTCGAGGACGAACCCACCGACTGCGGTGAATGCGCTTGCCGATACATTCCTTCGCCTCAACCGACGCTCTTCGCTGTCGACATAAGCCACGCCTTGTAGCGCCAAGGCGAAACGCTGCCGATATTACCCTTAAGCGGTGCGGGCGAGACCCGTTGCCGGACAATTATTTACGAGGTCGCGTCGGCATACTCTCGCAGCAGGGTCGCTCATCATCCCTCCCGCAGAACGCGATCGTCGGCCGGTTCTGGCACTATGGCCGCGTCCGGATACCCTGCGGTACAAGGTGTTTCGCGATACATCGCTGCGATACATCGCAACGACGGTCGGCCCGGTGACGATACATACCCGATCGTCGCTGCCATCACGGCACCCGCACTGGAATCGGACAGGTTCGGTATCGCGCCTCATCTTGATGACGTACTACGTTCCCGCAGTATCGAAGTGAACATCAAGCAACGCGGCCCAATGTGCCACTGCCGCTGAGGTTCTATGCGACTTCAACGTGGAACAAGTTGGTACACTGTGTCCTTTCCGAGCGTCGCGCCGCATCGTTGCCGCCGTGCAACGGCTGTTCCCGACGCCCACCAGGAAACTCGATTCGACCGGCGCACCCGCTGATTGGCCACGAGTAGCCGCACAGCACGCGGTCCGGCTCGGCCCGCGGCGCTCCCGGAAGATCAGCCGGCGGAGTCCATCGCGGCCGAGTGAACGCACTTGGCGGATCCGCTTCCAAACGGGACGATATTCTCGTAGTCTCCGGTGACCAGGCAGGGCCGGAATGCTGGAGTGGTACGTGAGCGAAGATCTCGAGCGGTTCGGGTATAAACAGGAGCTCGAGCGATCCCTGCGATTCGGGGATCTGCTGGTGTATGGGTTGATCTTCATGGTGCCGATCGCGCCATTCGGCATCTTCGGCAGTGTGTTCCAGGGCTCGGGCGGCATGGTGGCCCTCGCCTACATCATCGGCATGATCGCGATGATGTTCACCGCGAACTCCTACGCCCAGATGTCACGGGCGTTCCCCATGGCCGGATCGGTGTATACCTACGCGAGTCGTGGGATCGCCGCGCCGGTCGGATTCCTGGCGGGCTGGGTGATCATCCTCGATTACGTCCTGGTCCCGGGGCTGCTCTATCTGATCGCCAGCGTGGCCACGAATTCGCTGGTGCCGGCTATACCGGTCTGGGCGTGGCTGATCGCTTTCGTCGCGCTGAACACCGTGGTCAACTACCTCGGCATCGAAATGACCGCCCGGATCAACAAACTAATGCTTGTCGGTGAGCTGATCGTGTTGGCGATCTACCTCATCGTCGGCGTCATCGCGCTGGCCCACGGTAAAGGGCACGGGTTCAACCTGACTCCGCTCTATGACAGTGCCATGTTCTCGTGGGGGTTGGTATTCGGCGCAGTCTCTATTGCCGTGCTGTCGTTCCTCGGCTTCGACGGAATCTCCATGCTGGCCGAGGAGAACAAGGACTCGATCCGTTCCATCGGCCGGTCGATGGTGGCCGCGCTACTGCTGGCCGGCACACTGTTCGTCGTTCAGACCTGGGTGGCCGCCCTGCTGGTGTCCGACCCGGGCGGGCTCGTCGCGCACGGTGACCCCGACGGGACCGCGTTCTATGACACCGCCCGCACGGCGGGTGGCGGGTGGCTGGCCGTCCTCACCGCAGTGTCCACCGCCGTCGCCTGGGGATTCGCCAATTCCCTTGTGGCGCAGGCCGCGACCGCCCGACTGCTGTACGCCATGGCTCGCGATCGGAAACTGCCCTCGTTCCTCGCCCGTATCCATCCCACCCGCAAGGTGCCCGTCAACGCCACCTTCCTGGTCGCCGGCGTCTCGCTGGTCCTCGGGATCTTCATGAGCCTGAGGGACGACGGTATCCGCGTCATGACCTCACTGGTCAATTTCGGCGCACTGGCCGCATTCCTGGTGTTGCATGTATCGGTGGTCACGCATTATGTGGTTCGCAAGCGCAGCCGCGATTGGTTCCGGCACCTCCTCTTCCCGATCATCGGCTTCGCCATCCTGCTCTACGTCGTCGTCAACGCCAATATCGCGGCCCAGGTGCTCGGCTTCGTGTGGCTTGCCATCGGCATGGTCATACTCATCATCTCCAATCTGACCGGACATAAGCTCGCACCGGCCGACATCTCCGAAAGCGAAACGGTATGAACGACTTCGACGTCGTGCGGGTCGACCCGGCCCCCGACCGGCTCGTCTACACCTTCGGCGGCCACGAGCCACTGGTGAGCGTGGCGCCGGGCACCGTCATCGAACTCACCACCGAGGACTGTTACGGCGGACGAGTCCGGGGAATCCACGATCTCCCCAGCCGAGTCTGCGACTTTCCCAAACTCAATCCGGTCACCGGGCCCATTCACGTTGCGGGCGCACGCCCAGGAGACCTGCTCGCGGTGCACTTCATCGATATTCGACCGAGGCGCGATTGGGCGGTCTCATCCACCTTCCCCCATTTCGGCGCGCTGACCACGACCCACAGCACGGCCATGCTGCATCCACCGCTCGAGGAGGTCGTGTGGAAATACGACGTCGACGTCGACCGCGGTGTAGTGCGCTACCACGCGCGCCGCAGCGACCTCACCGTTGAACTTCCGCTCGATCCCATGCACGGCACGGTCGGTGTCGCTCCGGCAGCCGACGAGGTCGTCATGTCGATCACTCCGGGCGCGCACGGTGGAAACATGGACACGCCCGAACTTCGGGTCGGCACGACCGTGTACCTGCCGGTCAATGTGGCGGGTGGAATGCTCGCCATCGGCGACGGTCATTGCCGCCAGGGGGAGGGGGAAGTCTGCGGCACGGCGGTGGAGGCCGCTATGCAGACCACCATCGTTGTCGACGTCGTTCGAGGCGCGGCGCCGGCGTGGCCCAGAATTCAGAGCGACGACTTCATCATCTCCACCGGTTCCGTTCGGCCGTTGGAGGATGCGTTCCGGGTCAGTCAGCACGACCTCATCGGCTGGACGGCGGAATTGCTCGACCTCGATCCACTCGATGCACTGCAGCTGGTGAGTCAGGCGGGATTAGCTCCGGCCGGCAATGTGGTCGACACCAACTACACGATGATCGCCAAACTTCCCACCTCGATCCTCGGCGCCAAGCGTCCCTACGACGGGGTGCATCAGCGGCTGTGTGACGTCGGCCGCCGCTATCTCGCCCAACGCTGAACTAGCTTTCGGTCGACCGACGCATTGAACGTCTCGTCTTTCGCTGCGGGTTCCAGTCTCCCTCCAGACACTGGAAGGGCCGAAATGCCTTGCATCGCAAGGGATTTGGCTTTTTGCTATTTCTGGTTGTGCACTGGTGCGTGACTCATCCCGATCAGGTCGTCCGAGCTGTGAACTGGGTGATTCGCACTGTACGGGGGCATCCGAAAGTGTTCGCGCTCGCCAGCTTCGGGTTCGGTGCCGTTGCGGCAGTGAACAACATCGTCCTCGGTCAGCCGTGGCGCCCTCGCAGTCCCGCGCGAGAGGATCTTCACCGACAAAGGATTCTCGGGCACCACCCGCAAGAACCGCGCAGGGCTGGACAACGCGCTCACCGCCGTCACATCGGCGGTCGCGGCCGTCACCGACCGCCAGGTGGTGTTGACCACCACGAAGTTCGACCGGTTCGCACGCAACATGGCCGAGGCCGGCGAGATCCTCGGGTAGCCCCAGAAATGGCGCTGCCCGGAGTACGGTCCGACCGTTAGGCTCGTCTCGGCGCAATGCACGATGACTCGAAAGGCCTCTCATGCTCCGCTCACACAGGTCCGCCGCGGCCGCGATGTCAACGATGGGCGCTCTGCTGGCCACGCTGGTGCTTACTGCGCCCGCCGCGCCTGCCGCGATCACCGATTTCACTGTGAAGCTGCTGGATTCGGCCTTCGTCACCGACTGCGCCTACATCACGCGGGCGAGCACCGAGCCCGGCTCCCACATCAGTTTCTACGACAGCCAGGACGGCGAGTTCGATCCACCGAGCGGCACCGGTGATGTCCTCGTCACGTGGACGCCGCACACTCCTGGTTTGCATACACTGCACGCCGTGCAGGTCGGCGTTGAGCGGACCATCGCAATCGATGTCGGCCCCAGCGGGGGCGAGTGCACCGAGCTCGTCTGGATGCACACGGACCATTAATAGCACTGGCCCCCAATTAATTTCGAAACACGACACTCGGCACGGTGTCGCTGTCTGCTACGACCGAGCCCGAAGCAACCACAACTGCCCATCTACATACTCTCGCCTACATGGCCTCAGCCACATGATGTTTCAGCGTCCTGCACTCGGCAGTTGCGGACGTTTGGCTGGCCGAGATGGTCTCGGCCAGTTGATCTTCCGGAGCGTCGGGTGGCTCCTTCGAACCGCGCGAGTCGCGGCATAGATTATTGTGCGTTCGAGTCACTTCGATCGTGCTCGGCTGCTGATGGGTCGAATGCCTGAGCAACCGCGAGGCTGTCTTCGTAGACGTGATGGCGGGTGATGAGACCGTTGTCGACGGTGACGTGCAGTGCGAAGCGGGATCGATAGGCGCGGCCGGTAGACCGGGCTGTCTGGCGGATCTCCCCCAACACCACCGCATCTGGGCCGTCAACCAGAATGCGTTCGATCACGGTGCCGACCTCCTCTGGCACGTGGCAGCGGACGATCTCGCGATAGTGCTCGGCCGCGTCGGCGCGCGTTGCTCGGTGCCGAATCCACGGCGTTGCAGCGCGGCCGTGCGCATCTTCGGGCCAATCCAGCTTCCAGTCGCTGACCGGGGCGTAGAGCGCAGCGGCAGCGTCCTGGTCACCCGCGCCGATTCGACGCAGCAGCTCGTCCACGAGAGTGCGAGTGGCGTTCGTCTCGATGTTGTTCACACCGGCCACAATGCACGAGCGGGCAACCGGCGTCGATTACCTGCAACGTAATGCCGCTCGTCCCGACCCGTCGCGCCCACGGTAAGAGTTGTGCAAATACGCGACCATCGGCAATCCAGTGCGTTCACCCAGTGGTGAGCAATCCGCACGCTGCGCGATCATGATCATCCGGAACTGAGGGTGGCATCGGGCGAGTGCGGTCCGCCACCAGTTCCGGATGATCTTGGTGTCAGTCTGTCTCGTACACGCTTCGTCGCACTGACTTCGGCATAGCGTGCGTTTCCGTGGCCGCGATGATCTCCGCCCCTTGATTTTTCGGGAACCCATTGACCGCTTTGGGAACGCGCGCCCAGCGGCATGTGCGGATGTTTGGCAGGCCAAAGATCGCGATAGGCTGACTGTTGATTGCGCCGGAATCGCCAGTGCAACTGGGAGGTTGATCGTGGTGATGCGCGACAGCGAGGCGATATCCCGCTTCGCGGCGGCGACCCGCGACATGCCGCGCCCGGCGCGCCTACACACCCACAGCGCCGTCTCCACAACCTTGGCGCTGCACAGCGATCACACGTTACGCGAGCTCGTGGACGCGGCCACGCCGATCGGCACCGGTATCGGCGGGAAGACGGCGGTGCTCGAGGTCGCCGGAACCCAGATCTTCGTGAAGCGAGTACCCCTCACCGACCTGGAACGACAGCCCGAGCACGTCCGGTCCACGGCGAACCTTTTCGACTTACCGCCGTTCTTCCATTACGGCGTCGGCCTCATCGGCGGGGCGGGCTTCGGGGCCTGGCGCGAGCTCGCCGTGCACACCATGACGACGAATTGGGTACTCGCCGCCGAACACGAGAGCTTCCCGCTGATGTACCACTGGCGGGTGTTGCCGGACACGACGCCGCTGCCCGACGAGCTCGCCGACATCGATCGCGCCGTCGCCTACTGGGACGGCCGACCCCAGGTACGCCACCGGATCGAGGCCCTCCGGGACTCTTCGGCGAGCATCACGCTGTTTCTGGAGTACATCCCGCAGACCCTGCATCAGTGGCTGAACGTTCAGATCGAGGCGGGTGGCGAGGCCGCCGATCGGGCTTGCGCCATGGTGGAGCGGGAACTGGCCGCCAGCACCGCATTCATGAACGGCCGTGGGCTGCTACACATCGACGCGCACTTCCAGAACATCCTGACCGACGGTCGACGCCTCTACTTCGCCGACTACGGCCTCGCGCTCTCCCGCAGGTTCGACCTCTCGCCGACCGAGTCCGCGTTCTTCGACCAGCACCACAGCTACGACCGCGGCTTCACCGCCACCTACCTGATGAACTGGCTGCTCACCGCCTTGTACGGGCTGGAAAGCCGGGAGACACGCGCCGCGATGGTGCGCGCCATCGCTGAGGGCAAGCCGCCGGAGGGCATCCCCGAGGGAACCGCCGCGGTCCTCACCCGGCACGCACCGATCGCCGCGGCGATGTCCACGTTCATGCGCGAGTTCCAGCAGACGAGCCGGAGCACCCCATATCCGGACGAGGAGATCCGCCGCCTGCTGAACGGCCAGGCTTCTGTGTTCGTTCGGCCGGCAGGCGCCCCGCTTCGAACTGAGCCGGAAGCGGCAGGGCGTTGATTCATAAGGGCACGACCCGCGCTTGGCACCTGAACAGAGCCCGCCGGTGCCGTCCGCGCAGCGAGCTCACCCGCTGAGCGGCAGCACCTTTCCCCACAAACTCAGAATGCTCGGCGGTTCGCCCGGAGCCGGGTGGCTGCGGCCAGGATCGGCGTGCTGATCGCGGTAGCAGTCGCGCCGAGCGTGGTGTCGGTGGCCAGGATCCACCGGACAGTCTTCATGGCCGAGGTGAGAACCTCGCTACCGCGCTCACGCATGCCGGACTCGAACTGCTGGATCGCCGCGGTGAGGGTTATGGCTCCCGAAGCCGATACGGTGAGGTGGTCGACTAGGTCGGCGGCGTCACGGATGGCCGCGCCGGCACCCATACCAGCGGTCGGCGGAGTGGCATGTACGGCGTCGCCGAGCGCAGTGATTCGGCCTCCGGCCCAAGGCGCGAGATCGGCGGCGCGGGTGGAGGCAGCGTTGAAGCGGAACCCGGCCACACTGTGTGTGTCGGCACGAGTGAGGACTTCGAGACTCCGCTCGGCCCAACCTCGTTCGCGGAACCGCGCCACCAACGCGGAGCGCGATTTCTCCCCCCGAAGCTCACGCAGAGCATCTGTCGCTGCGGACTCAGGAAACATCGCACCCCAGATGTAGGTAGGTCCAGTGGTGACCGACATCCGCAACTCCGGAGCGTCGAGTGCGGCGTTGCCGACCGGGTCGAGAAAGCCGATATACAGCGCGGCCCCACGCGGGCCGGCCGCGAACCCCGAGCGTGGGCCCAGGCGCTTCTGCTCGCCGACGCTCAGGTCGGCACGCAGCGTACGGCCGGAGAACCCGATGATGCCCGCCGGCCGATTGGTCGCGCCGCCCGCCAGGTGCCGGGCAATGACAGAGTGCGTGCCGTCCGCGCCCACCACCAGATCCGCGGCGACAGGCGCACGATCGGCGAACAACAGTCGGGGGTCATCAGCCACGCCGCCCTCGACACCGGTCACGTGGCACCCCAGATGCAGGTCGTCACCCACCGATTCGGCCAGCAGCATTCGAAGGGTGATCCGGTCGACATCGACACTGGAACTGTTGCTGAGATCCGTTCCGTGACCGAGCAACCGGCCACGGCGATCCCAGAACGCGTCCCGCTCGCGCAGCCGCAGCGCCGAACCCGACGCAAGCAGACGCCGCATGATCTGTGGCTCCACCAGCTCGCTCAACGCCGACAACGCCCGCCCGTCCAACGTGATGTGATAGCCGCCGGTTTCGGTCACATCGGTGTCGCGATCGAACACCGACACCTCGAACCCCCGGCGGCGCAAGCCTGCCCCCAGCGCAAGCCCGCCGATCCCGCCTCCTGCTACGACAATCCGCATATCCACGATCCTCTCCAGCGCTGCCTGCCTGACCGGACGACCTTTGCATCAGTAGTGGCCATGGAACGGCCACTACTGCGGGCAAGATGTGGCGGTGGCCAATACCTCTCACCGGGCGCTGCGGCTGTTGTCCTTGCTCGGGTCAGGCCGGCGATGGTCGCTCCGCGATCTCGCTACCCGACTCGAAGCCAGCGAGCGCACGGTCCGTCGTGACATCGAAACCCTTCGCCGCCTCGACTTCCCGATCACCACCATGCACGGCCCCGACGGCGGCTATCGCCTCGGCGCCGGGCACACACTGCCGCCGCTGCGTTTCGATCACGACCAGGCCCTGGCAGTCGCGGTTGCCCTGCAAACTGCCCCCAGTACGACATTCGGCCTCGGCGACGAGGCGCAGCGAGCACTCGTCGCACTTCTTCAGGTCATGCCTCCCGCACTGCGCGCGGCGATGGAAGACCTTCGCCTGACTCGCCTGCCGAATTACTGGGAGTTCCCCGCGTCGCCTATCGACCCTGCCGCTCTCACCACGGTCGGCAAAGCAGTACGCCACCGCCAGGTGATCGTCATCGAGACCCGGCGCCCCGACGGCACTCGCCGCGAACCCCGCGACCCCGACTTCCAACCCGCCCGCCACATCGAGCCACACCACCTTGTCGTCTGGGCCGCCCGCTGGTATCTGGTCGCCTACGACCTCGCCGACACTCAGTGGCGGGTGCATCGAATCGACCGGCTTCGCTCACGCCCCACCACTCAACGGTTCAGCACCCGTGAACTTCCCGACGGCGGCCTCGCCCGCTTCGTCATGGGCACCCACGACCGAGGCGATACCGCAGAAGCTTGGCAATGCACCGGAACCGCACGACTCAGCTTGCCCGCTCACGTCGTAGCCCGCTGGGCGCCAGGCGGTTCCGTCGTCGAATACCTCGACATCGACCACTGCCGGCTTACCCTCGGTGCCTGGTCCTGGCCCGGCCTCGCCGGGCTCCTTGCGACGTTCGACACCGAACTCACCGATGTCCACCCGCCCGAACTCATCCACGCGTGCCAACGCCTGGCACACCGCTGGGCCGGCATGGCCGAAGACGGAACCGCATGAAGCCGACGCTTCGAACCGCTCGGGTCGCGGCAATAGAGTGCGTTGCCCGGTATCCGGTTGTCGGGACTCGACCGTGTGCTGGGTGTGGCTGGTCGTGGGGCGTGGCTCGAAATATGGTGTAGGTCGTGGTGACAGCGACGTTGTTCGATGCGGTGGAGTTGCCTTTTCTGGCGAGCGCGGCAACGCCTCGTCGATTCCGGGCGAATTCGTGCCGGATCGGTTCGTGTTCGGCTGCGGGGATTTCGGTCAGATCGACGGTTTGGGTTCGGCGGCTGCGGGTGAGCTTCGCGTACCCGGCGGCGCGGGCGTTGGCGACCCAGTTCGCGTTCGGATATGCCTGGACGAGGTAATGAGTTCCGTCGATATCGACCGGTGCCACGGGGGTGGTCCGCGGTCGCCCGGTTCGGCGGCCGGGGATGGTCAGCAGATAGGTCGGTCCTGCCGGTACGCCCAGCCGGTGCAGGCAGATGACGAGGCGGGTGCGGGCCCGGCGCAGTGGTGAGGGTGTCGTCATCGGTTGTGTCCGATCAGGTTTCGGGAGTAGGTGGCGGTGCCCTCGGGGCGTTCGGGCGTGGCGGGACCGGCCGGGGCGGGGGTTCGTGGGGGCCGGATGGCAAGGGCGATCATCAATGCGAAGGCGATCAGTGCGGTGGTGGTGCGCAGGTCGTGGAAGTAGTCCCAGCGGGTGAGGATGGCTGCGTAGTCGGCGGGTGCGCCCTCGACGGCCCACCGGTTGATCTTGTGGTTGATCGGCACGTTGCCCAACCGTGTGATCAGGAAGGACGCGATCACCAGGCCGGTGGCCGATGCGGCGAAGATCCGGGATCGTCCCCCTGGTGAGCAGGGCCAGGGCGCGGCAGCTCACAGTGGCTGTGGCCATGGCGATCTGCATGCTGACACTGTTGTTCTTCATCAACTCGGTGTGGAACTCGAGCCGCATCTGAAGCGGGACGCGGTGGCAGGTGGGGCGAGGTTGACCGCGCCGTAGCCGAACGCGCCGGTGAGGAATCCGGTGGCGAGCAGGGTAACGGCCTGGGTGAGACGGGAACACGCGGTGATACTCCTGAATCAGGCTGTGGGGCTGCGGGTTCGGGTGAGCTGCTCGGCACGGCACATACGACCATCGGGAGTGAAGTGAGCGAAGAGGAACACCTCGGTGACGACGTTTTCATCGCCGCGCATGCGGGCGTGAATAGTCATACGCGCGGCAATGCGTTGCCCGTCGAAGACGGCTTCGTGGACCTCGAATCGGCACTCGCGCAGGTTCTTTCGCAACGGCCGCAGGTGGGCGACGAGGCGGTCGCGGTCCAGGCGGATGCCGTCGGCGATCTGCACGATATCCGGGGTGTGGAAGCGGTCGATGACCTCGACCGGGTCGTCGTCGGTGAGGGCGGCCGTCGTGAAGGCGGCGTAGAAGTCGCCGATGAACTGTTCCGGTGGTGGCAAGGATGGCAGGTTCATGAGTCTCCGTACCGTAGAATTCTGACAACAATGTAAAGGTTAAGCCCTCCTCGATAACTTTGACAAGGGTGTAAGAATTGACTGGTTCTCCTTCCCCTCGCCGCCGGGCGGATGCCAGGCGCAGCCGTCGGGCGATCCTCGATGCGGCCGCGCGTCTGCTCGCCGTGCGGCCGGACGCGGGTTTGGCCGCTATTGCCGCCGACGCCGGTGTGACCCGCCAAACCGTGTACGCACACTTCGCCTCTCGTGACGAGCTGCTCGCCGCGGTCACCGATCACGTCACCGGCAAGGCGCTGGAGGCTATTCAGGCGGCCGATCTGGACAGCGATTCGGCGACCATGGCGCTGCTGCGGATGCTCGAGGTCAGCTGGCGGACCTTCGAGGAACTGCCCGCGCTGCAACAGGTGACCGCCACCGCCGAGGCGGACCGGCGGCGGCATGTCCCGGTGAACGACCACCTCGTCCGACTCATCCGCCGCGGCCAGCATGCCGGTGAATTCGATCCCGCCGCGACACCGGAGTGGCTGGCCGCCGCCATCGTCGGACTCGGTCACGCCGCCGGCGAAGAGGTCCGGGCTCATCGCATGCCCTTGCCCGACGCGGAGAGGGCCCTACGCACCAGCGTCCTGCGCCTCGTCGCGCACGGCGACACCACCGAGTTCGGCGATTGATCGACAAACACCACCCTGCGGACAACCTTGACGAACGCTGCTGGGAGCCTGCCTCCTAGGAACGAGTTGAACGACCTGAATTCGGCATGAGCGTGCGTTCGGTCGGCCGGGGTCCGCCACCGGAACCGACCCATAAGCGGCAGTAGAGGACGTTTATTCCGCCTAGGGCAGAAGCTTCGACGGTGGTAGACGGTCGGTTGAACCGAGGGTCGTTGGCGTGCCTGCGGAGTGGCTGGCCGCCATCCGTTCAGAACGCGCGGCACGCGGCAATATAAGACGTTAGTACCAGCGGCTCAGCCCGACTCGTGGGCTCTGAGCTGGCGCTACGTCGGAGGGGTGCCAGGAAGCCGCCTGGCATGATGGATTTGATCTGGGTGGACTCGCGCGCGACGGGCATGGGTGGCGGTCACTGGGCTGTGGCGATACCGGTGACCAGGTGGAGTCGTCGTTGTCGGGGATCGGTGAGGGTGGGGACGAGCAGTGTTGGTATGCCGAGGTCGACGGCGGCTCCGTCGTGGGAGGCGCGATCACCGACCATGAGAGTGTTTTCGGGCTGGGCTTCAAGTTGGTTCAGAGCGAGCCGGAAGATCGCGAGGTCGGGTTTCTGGACGCCGTGCTCGTAGGACAGAACGAATGTATCGACCAGGCTGAGCAGTCCGGCATCAGCGAAGGCGGGCCGCAGGTCGAAGTGAATGTCGCTGAGAACGCCTATCTTGCAGCCGTTTTCGGCTAAGACCGTGAACGTAGGTGTGACGTCGTCGGCGAACGGATTATGAGTCGGGTCGGATTCGACCGCATAGAGTGAGTTGGCGAGCTCTGCGTCGAGACCGGCGTCTGCGAATACGCTGAAGTAGGTTTGTCTGTGTAGTTCGACGTTTGTGTCGATGTCGGGGCCGTTGAGCCGGTTCGGTTGCCCAGCCGCGGTACGGATCGCTTGGAGCACAGCGCTGGCGGCGGGGTCGTCGTGCGCGCGGCCGACCCGCCGCAGTGCCTCGCCCGCCCAGCTTGTGATGGGTGGAAGCGCTCCCAGCGTTCCGCGCCAATCGAAAACGACTGCTCGAGTAGTGACTGCACCCACGACCTACCCCCCGGGCAACCGATGGAACGATCAACCTGCGTCAGGCTAGCGACAGAACGTCTGGTGAAGGGCAACGCCTCCGGGCGCGCATCACCACGGGCCCCGAGCATCCGGTAGTCGGCCATTACAGGATGTTCAGCGCGGCAAGCGATCTCGCACTCGGATCGACCGATACGCAGCATCACCGTGCGTTCGGTCTGATCTCCACTGCCTCTACCGATGTGGTCGTGGGGCGCCGCAGATGGGCCAGCTTGCGGTGCGACTTTGGCTCCTACCGGGCAGGGCTGTTCTTGCCCGCACGGTGCACGGTCTCGATACCAGCGAGGATGAGATCGATGCCGTTGAGGAACTGCTCGCGGTCGTCGTGGTCGCGCAGTTGCGTCCTGGCTTTGTGCACGGATGGGTATCTAGCGGGGTCGAGCTGCGTCCACTGCGCGGCGATGGCGGCGAGGAAAGTTGAGCGGTCCATCTTGCTGTTGGCGAGCGCGCGGGCATTCGCGGCGTTCTGCCCGGCGACGCCGAGAATGTAGTTCACGAGCACCCCGGCGGAGTCGGACAACCCTTGTTCGGGCACGTCGAGTGCCTGCAGTTGCTCGCTGATGCTCTCGTAGATGTCCAACAGTGCCGGTCGCCAAGGCTCTCGGGTGAGTTGGCCACCGACCCAGGGGTGGGCGACGATCGCATCGAACAGGCCGAGCGCGATGGTACGCAGCACTTGTCGGGGCTCGGCGTCGGCGACGAGGCCGGTCACGATGGGCGTGATGACGTGGTCGGTGGCCGCGGCGAGCAGATCGTTCCGGTCCGCGACGTGGTGATATATCGCCCCGTATCCGGTGGACAGCCGCACGGTGAGCGCTCGCAGGGTCAGCGCGTCCTCGCCCTCGGCGTCGAGTATTTCGGTAGCGGCCTGGACTATCACGTCCCTGGACAGCGCCTCCGTACGTCGGGGGGCTCGTCGAGGCTTGGTCGCCATGGGATCCATTCTGCCACGTATGGATCGCCGCTCCAAACCTCTGCTAGCGTCATTGGAGTGGCAATCCAAACATCTCGGAGGAGCACGATGAAAACCCCGATTACCGTTGTCGGAGCCGGCCTCGGCGGTCTCGTCCTGGCCCGCGTCCTGCACCTGCATGGCATCCCGGTCACGGTCTATGAAGCGGAGGCCTCGGCCGCCGCGCGCACCCAGGGCGGGCTGCTCGACATCCACCCCTGGAACGGCCAGCCGGCGCTCGAGGCGGCCGGCTTGATCGAGAAGTTCCGCGGCCTGGTCCTGCCCGGCCGCGAGTCCTATCGCGTTCTGGACCGGGCAGGGACTGTTTTGCTCGAGCGACCCGACGACGGCACGGGTGAGCGCCCCGAGGTGTCGCGCGGCGAGCTGCGCCAGATGCTGTTGGACTCGCTTCCGGACGGCATCGTGCAATGGGGGCGCAAGGTCAGCGGCGTGCGGGCCCTCGGTGAGGGCCGCCACGAGCTGCGCTTCACCGACGGTGCCACCGTCGGCACAAGCGTGCTGGTCGGGGCGGACGGGGCGTGGTCGCGGGTCCGGCCGGTGTTATCTGACGTCACCCCGCAGTATGTGGGCGTCACTTCCGTCGAGTACTTCATGTTCCACGCCGACGCCCGTCATCGCGCCACGGCCGAGGTGGTCGGCTCCGGATCGTTGTTCGCGCTCGCGCCGGGCAAGGGTTTCCTTGTTTATCGGGAAAGAGGAGGCACTCTGCACACGTACGTACAGCTAGCGGCGCCACAGGACTGGCTCGCAGACACCGATGTGGCCGATGGCGCAGCCGTGTCGGCACGGATCGTTGCCGAGTTCGACGGGTGGGCGCCCGAGCTCACCGCGCTGATCACCGACAGCGACACCGAACCGGCCATCCGCCCCCTCTACTCACTGCCGGTCGGGCACCGCTGGGCTCTGATGCCTGGAGTGACCCTGATCGGCGACGCCGCCCACCTCGCGCCCCCGAACGGCGAAGGCGCGAACACGGCCATGCAGGACGGAGCCGAACTCGGCCAGGCCATCGCCGCGCACCCCGATGACGTCGAGGCCGCGATGGCCGAGTACGAGCAGGCCATGTTCTCGCGTGCTGCCGCCGAAGCGGGAGGCGAGGACATTTACGACATCATGCTCGGCGACGGCGCGCCCCACAGCTGGATCGCCATGATGAACGTGGCCGAGCAGGCATCGTGAGCGCCGCGGACCCACCGTAAGTGAACCGCTTCCTACGTCCTCGTTTGGTCCGTTGATGCCAGGCGGTGCACGGCGATGCGATCAGGCAGTTCGGAATCTCTTGTTGCGCATGGCGTTCGCGCATGCCTCGGGCGGTGCTGCGAGTTCGGGCTTTGTGCACGAGTATCGCGCCCGCGCCGACACCATTCCGAACATGTTGGCCCAGTTGGTTTCCCCAGTTCGTCAACGATGACAGCAATGGGATCGTGTGGGACCCTGATCCACGTCAGCAATGAACTGGCAATCTGATGTGCAGGGGGCAGGGATGAGGCGCTCATTACTATCTGTGCTTTGGTGGTGTCGGGTAGATCGGCGAATTCCGTTGCGTGCGGGTGTGACTGGTGCCGCGGCGCTGTTGATCGTGGCGGGGGCGCAATTCGCGGCCGCGGACCCGGCATCGAGTTCACCGCCACCTACGTCGACGACATCGGCACCGAGCACCCCGCCGGCGTCGCCCCCGGGTTCGGCGCCGGCGAAGCCTAGCAAGACGACATCGCCGACAACCCCTGTGCCGCAACCGTCTTCGCCCACCACGTCGATGCCGCCGAAACCGGCCACGTCCTCGACATCGGCCACTGCGCCGCCCGGTCCCGCGTGTGTTCCGGGTGCTCGTTCGAAAGCTCCGGAGAAGTGGGAGGCGACTCGTAATCCTCAGTCGAGCGTGGCACCGGGCCGGATGCGATCGGACTGCCAGGAGATCCCGGGCGGGTTCACTAAGGAGCAGGCCGATAAGGCCGAGACGATGGAAGCCGCGGTGGCGGCCCGCACGCAGCAGCGCACGGCTGCGGACGGGTGCCAGGTGTATTGGCCTGCGCCATACGAGGTTTGCGGCGCAATCCGGGACAAATACAACGATCTGGGGGGACCGAACAGCTTCCTGCTGTTTCCGACCTCCAACGAGCTGAGCAACCCCGATGGTGTCGGCAAACGCTCCACCTTCCAGAACGGCCCGATCTACTGGTCCCCGGCCGGTGGCGCGCACCCGGTGGTGAACCATTTCTTTGCTGCGTGGCAGCGCAACGGCTGGGAAGGCGGTGTTCTCGGCTATCCGACCTCTGATGAGCTCGTGAACCCTGACAACCTCGGGCGTCGCCAGTATTTCCAGGGCGGCACCGTCTACTGGAAACTCAACGAGGCGTACTACATTGCGGGCGCGATCCGCGACAAGTGGGGCGAAACCGGTTGGGAAGGCGGCCATCTCGGCTACCCGACCTCGGACGAGACGGTACTCCCCGACGGCCAGGGACGGATGAACCGCTTCGAAAACGGAGTAATCTACTGGCATCCGGCCTTTGGCGCACGGCCGGTATCCGGCGCGATTCTCAGTCAGTGGTCGCGTGCGGGGTATGAGCGGAGTAGTCAGGGGTATCCGATCGCCGACCAGGTGGTGATTGCAGGCGCGGTTACCCAGCAGCAGTTCGAACACGGATGGATCTCTACACCCGGCGTCGAGATACGGATCGGTGGGTCTGGACAGTTGGTGAACTTCGGCATCCCGTCAAACGCGCCCTTTCCGGCGGAACTGGTTCCGAATGGTGTCGTATTCCATGGCAGCGGGTTCGATCTGAGGTTCGAGTTGATGCCCGACCATGCGGTGCAGGTTGGCATTGATCTGATCGGTGTCGAGGCGCCTCGGGCGTTCAGCCTGATGCTCGGACTCCCACCGGGCCACACGCTTCAACAAACCAGAGGAAGGGTCAAGATCATCGCCCCCGACGGTGCTGTTGTCGCCGCTGTCGGCGTTCCGTTGGCGGTCGATACGAACAAGAGGTTGGTACCAGTGACAGCCTCGTTGACCGGAAACCAGCTGAGCTACCAGTTCGGTCCGACGACAGCACTTCCAGTCTTGTCCTTCATCGACTCGGCAAGCGAACAATCGAAGGAGTTCTGGGATCTCGGTGTAAACGAACGCGACACGTGCGAGAGAAACCCGTTCGACTGCTATCGGACACGGAAGGTGAGCCACATCGCTATTGACGCCTCACTCGCTCCATTTCCCGACGCGGCCGGCGCAGAAGACAATCGGGTCGACGCAGCGAGACATTGCATCTGGATGGGAAGAACGACCGAGGGCGCAAATGCCGACTTCGCGACGCAGATGGGCAACGCGCACGAGATCGATTGGCCAGGTTCGGCCGCGGCCGGAAAGATGGACCAATGGAACAACATCACCGGTCGTGGTGTCGGGCTACGCAACGAGGGCAATCCTGGCAAGATCGACGAAGCGTGCATCCAGTACGCGCGAGTCGCTCCCGTTACTCCCGACCCGCCGAACCCCGTGGACAACAAGAAGGCCGATGCCCTGGTGGTGCTTCGAGATCCGTAAGCTGACGAGTGCTACCAGATCGGCGGCGAACCCGTAACATTGCGTTGGCCGCCGATCGGCGGCGGTGTAGGCAGAGCAAGGGTTTTCGGCTCCAGCGACATGATGAGGTGGATGCGGGTTGAAGAGGCCCAAGAGGACCTCGTTCTATGCGGTGATGGCACTTCTCGCGGCGGGAGTTGCGGCCGCAGCCCTGGTGGTAGCTGTCGTCACCAATGCCCGCGATGCCGATGATTGCCTTCGTGTCGATGACAGCGTGACAACGATGATCGCGGCTCGACCATCAGAGGGCCCCATCGAACCTCGGGCCGCATTTGCTGTGGAAAACCCCTTCGCAAGGTCCCGGCAATCGGTTCCCTATCAGAATTACTACATCATCGTGATGCGCTTCCAGATACCGGACGGAGCCACCATCGACGGGGTGTGGGGATTGGGCACCAATTCGCCGAAACCAGAACGCGGACAGGCATTATCGCAAGGTGCGCCGGTCGATGGACGTGCCAGTTCGCTCGCCGCGATCACCTCGGCGGCAGGTCGGTGGACGAATTGGCCGAATCGAGATATCCCCATCCAGGATGGTGATCCACTGGTGCAGAAGGCGATGAAATGCTTGGCATGAACCTGATCTCGCGCGAATCGACGAATCTCAGTACTGCACTGTAAATGTTTAGAGGACACCTTGCTATCGCGAAGGGGGCTTGTATGAATAGGGTAGATGGAACGCAACGGAACAGTGGTGTGCCCGCCTTGCCTTCCGTCCTGATGTTTGTAGCTGGGATCATAGTCGGTGCACTGTTATGGGCGGCAGTTCAGCAACTGACACCTGTGATCGACAACGAATTCCTGGATGTATTCGTTGTACCGATTGTCGCGTCGGTGCTCGTATCGATCATATTCGGATACGCACTACCGCGATTTCGTGTCTTCGCCTGGTCTCTGCCGATCGGCACGTTCCTTTTTGCTGGGGCGTTCTATGCTCTCATCCTGCGTCATTAGCGTTTCGTGGCGAATGGCCTGAGCTCGATGACTGACCCGATAGCGATCGATCACGAACAGCAGATCGCGCAGAATCGTGATTTCGCACAACCGGGGGCGCAGCCGCGGTGCTGGGCTTGTCAGCGTTTCCGCAGGTCGAGTTGTGTGCTCAGCGCGTGTGTCCCCTCCGGACACGACCAATACGCACACGGGTGGTGGTGGCTGAACTTCAGCCACCACCACCCGTGTTTCGTGGTTATAGGTCATCTTGAGGCCCAGTTGTCGGTAGACCTCGAGCTTGTCGGTAGGGTCGGCTGCTCCCAGGATCT
This sequence comes from Nocardia sp. NPDC051052, assembly GCF_044456045.1. NCBI lineage: Bacteria > Bacillati > Actinomycetota > Actinomycetes > Mycobacteriales > Nocardiaceae > Nocardia > Nocardia sp. NPDC051052. The sequence continues at coordinate 323,484 of NZ_JBITFL010000002.1, read as the reverse complement.
TGATGAGTCCGCCGAAGGACTTGACGAGTTGGCGAATCTCGTTGCGGCTCAATGTAGGACGTGCTTCGGTTGTAGCTTTCATGGCTAGGAGCTGTGCGGCAGTGGCTTCGCGTTCGGCTTGGGTTTGCCGGGTCCAGGTCGCGATCGGTAGGGGGTCGGTGCCGGCTTCCAACGCGGCGCGGTAGCTGTTGAGCTTGCGGTCATAGTCGGCCAGTGATTGCCGGAGGTGCGCATGGCGGCAACTGCGGCGCTGCTGTCTGGTTGGGCTTGTTCGAGCGTGGCGAGGGTGTGTTCGATCTGGTCGCGGCGGAAGACTTGGGCGAGCCAGGAGTCGATCGGGTCGATGATTCGCTCTTCGCGGAGGTAGACCACTGTTGGGTGGTCGATCTTGTTGGCGAGGGCGTATTCGGCGGGGAAGCGGCAGCGGTAGTGGGCTTTGTCGTGGTTCCAGTTGCCTTGCAAGCTTTGTCGCTGAATTGTCTGAGCGAGAGGATGATTCGAGTTCGACTCGAGCTGCCCGGCAGTCGCGGCGGTGGACAGTGGGCGCGTTGTGGGCGCGGCTGTCCGTACCGGCGATGGCAGAGGGGAAGTCCTCACTGCCGGGATGCCGTGCTGGGCTCAGCGCACGACTGGCTCAACGTAGACGTTCAGCCTCGCGGCGCAGTACGCGCGAGATCTCGGGATCACGCTCACCGGCTTCGAAGCGCGGGGGAGCAAAGGGCGTGCGCGTCCGGCTCGCCCGGCTGAGAGCATCCGGCCGCGCCGACCTCGGTGATGCCGCCCTGATGGACCAATATCGCGGTCCGTCGAGAAATGTTACACAGCATACTGAATTCGCTGGTTTGTTATTGGTTGCATAGTAATCAGCGCTCGGAGGGCGTAGTCTGAGTTCACTGCTCGAGCCCTAGGCGACATTATCGGTGTTTCCGTTGCCGGCAGATGAGTCAAAGCATGGGTGACTGTTTACAAATGTCAGTGTTTCGATACTCGTATCGAGGCCGTTTCGCGATTTCCACCGTAGCGATCTGCCGTAAGCTACTCGGTAGCAACGGATTTCCAGGGAGTCTGGACACCACTGGCAACAGCGCTCGACGCTGAATCTCAATCTTTATCGCTGACGAAAACGGCGAAGTAATTGACTTATCGGTTTGCTGATGAGTCGGTGACTGCGCCGTGGTGCGAGGCGTACTCACATTCCTCCGTATCGAAGTGGAGGCATAGCAGCGCATCATCTCGGCCGGTGCCGATACATCGGCCTCAGCGCATCAGCGCTTCAGCAAAATGGAGTACGACCATGAATACAACTCGCACCACACGCACACGTATCGCCGCTCTGCTCGGCGGCCTGGTCCTGAGTACCGGCACGATGATCGCTGTGGCGCCACCGGTATTCGCGGCCGCGTGTGTCACGGTCAATGGCGCCAACGGTGCCCCGGGTACCCCAACCGTCCCTGCAGGTGGTGCGGGCGGCAACGGGAGCCCCGGTGCCCCGAACTGTCCCGGTGGTAGCGGTGGCAACGGCGGCAACGGTTACGGCGGTGGCGCCGGTGGCGCGGGCGGCAGCGGCGCAAGCGGCGGACTCGGCGCCTCGGGCGTAGGCGGCGCTGGTGGCATCGGCGGGGTCGGCGGACCGGTCGGGGGCTCTGGCGGTGCGGGCGGCGCTGGCGGCAACGGTGGCGCGGGCGCGAGCGGCGGCGCAGGCAGTGCGGGTGCTGCCGGCGGTGCGGGCGGCCTCGGCGGTAACGCCCTCGCCGTCGATACCGGCGGACGCGGCGGGCGTGCGGGCAACGGCGGCAACGCCACCGGCGCCAACAACAACGGTGGCGCGGGCGCACGCGGCGGCAACGGCGGCAGCGGAGTCCTCGGGACCGGCGGCGCGGGCGGCAACGGCGGCAACGGTGGTGCCAAGACCGGCACCGGCACGCTCGGTGCTTGCGGCAACGGCGGCAACGGCGGCGCGGGCCTGGTCGCTGGCGCCCCCGGCACCGGAGGTAGCGGCAGCGGCTCCTGCTGAGGCAGGTTCTCGCAACTGAAATACAGCGAGCCACACCACGCGATAGCGCCGTGTGGCTCGCTTGCCTACTACAAAACATGCTTACATGACACCAGGTTTCTTCAAATCAAGGCCGCGAGAAACGCACTTATATATCGGCGAAACATGTCCGGCGCGCATCGGCTGGTATGAAAATATTTGCTTCCACATGGAATTCGCGAAATGAGGCACGGAAGTTGGTGTGCGGGCGTCGACTTCATAGTAATCACCTCTGGAGTAGCGTATGCTGAGTTCACCGCCCCAGACCTCGGCCATATCAGGCTTGTTTTCGCTGCTGTCAGAGGAGTTCGAGCATGGGTGGCTAGTTCGCAAATACCAGTACTTCATTTTCGCCGGAATTGTGGCGTTCCGCCTCGAAGAGGTCGCCATCGAAGGTGTGGCGAGGCTGCACTCGGCCGTCCGGGGTGGCCTCGGCAATATCATCCGGCAGGACAGTGCTGAACATCAGCGAACGACATCCCGTGCCGAATTACGTTCTCCTGCCAGCAAAGAAGCAGGCGGCTCGACGTGAAAGCAGCTCGTCGGACGAAATGAGACGAGCAGGTGAATACGCTGTAGCACGGTGTAGTCGCATAATTCTTGATATCGAATCAGAGGATTCCCCGAAATGCCGGAAATTTCGTTGCGGCATTGATAAAGAGCGCATACCCAGCCGGTGCCGGTACGCCGACATCAGCGCATCAGCAAGGGAGCACCATCATGACCACACCTCGCACCACCCGAACACGCGTCGCCGCCCTCCTGGGCGGTCTGGTACTCAGCGCAGGCGCCATGATCGCAATAGCCCCACCGGCATTCGCCACCTGCTCACCCATCAACGGCGCCAACGGCGCGCCGGGCACGGCTTCCCATCCAGCCGGCAACTCCGGGCTCAACGGCAGCCCCGGCACCGACAACTGTCCAGGCGGCAACGGCGGTAACGGCGGCAACGGCTACGGCGGCGGAGCTGGCGGCGCGGGTGGCAACGGCGGCGTCGGTGGACTCGGGTTGATGGGCAGCGGCGGACTCGGCGGCAACGGCGGGATCGGCGGGCCCACTGCGGGATCCGGCGGCGCGGGCGGTGACGGCGGCGCAGGCGGCGCGGGCGCTGTCGCAGGCAGCGGCGGCGCTGCTGGCGGTGCCGGCGGGATCGGCGGCGACGCCCAAAAGCCCGATACCGGCGGTCAAGGCGGCCGTGGCGGCGATGGCGGCAGTGCCTCCGGCGTCAACAACAACGGCGGTAACGCTGCGAACGGCGGTCACGGCGGAGCTAGTCCCCAGGGGACCGGCGGCGCAGGCGGGGGCGGCGGCAACGGCGGAGCCAAAACCGGCACGGGCACCCTCGGGCATTGCGGGTCGGGCGGGGCGGGCGGTACCGGCTTGAACCCTGGCGCTCCGGGTATCGCAGGAAGCGGCAGCGGTTCCTGCTGATACGGCCTAGATAGACAACCGAACCCGGCCACACCGCGATTGCGCGGTGTGGCCGGACTGTATGAGATACCACGCGACCGGCGCAACAGCTGAAGCCGCGGGCCACGTGGACATCTTCTGCCGCACACCCACCATCGGGTCATAGTCGCTGCGAACCAATATGATTCGCGCTGGGGCGGGAGCTATCGTGCCGGTCGGTCAATCAATACGCCCGCATCGGCGGTGCCATCGACAATGTCTCGAGCGAAGTCAGAAAGGCGCAGATTGTTGCTGCGTGCGTAGGTTCGCAACTGCTTGAAGGCGTCGTCCATGTTCAGTCCGCCACGTTCGGAGAGCACGCCTTTGGCCTGCTCGATGATGATTCTGGTGTTCAACGCCACCTGGAGTTGCCGATTGACCACTTCGGTGCGGGTCGCCATACGCTGGTGCAGGATTCCGATCGTGGCCACATCGGCCAACGCCTGCCCGACCGTCAAGTCTGGCGCCGACAGCGCCCCGGTGGCGGTGGAGAACACATTTATCGCGCCGATTCGCTCGTCGCGCAACCGCATCGGTATCGCGCACACCGCATGAAACCCCTCAGCGAGCGCCCGCCGTGCGAACGCGGGCCATCGGTCCACCTGCTCCGAAAGATCATCGACGACAACGACTTCGCCGGTGCCGTAGGCCTGTAGACATGGTCCGGCTTCGGATTGGACCTGAAACAGTTCTAGTAGCCTGGTTTGCTCGCTGGTCGAGGCCAGCACCTGCAATCCACCCTCCGGCGCGCGGAGCAGGATGCCTGCGGCATCGACGGTCAACAGTCGCACGCAATCGTCGACCAGCCGCTGTGCCAGTTCGATCACGTCGTAGTCCGCGACCAGAGTGTCCGCCAGTTCCACGAATGCCTTCACCAACGGACCTTCTCGCTCCGTCATCAGATCCTCCCTGTTCACCGTGGTGTGGTCCTGCGAGAATTCCTGCAGATAGTCGAGTCGGCGTGCCGCGCTGCACGATGCGTCTTATCCTGCCTGCTCGGCAGCAGGATCGAACCGCAACTGACGCGTCACCACATCGTGAGCGACATCGCCCAGCGTGCGGTCGCCGGCGAACGCGTGTGCCTGCAACCGCGCATACGCTTGCCGCACCGAAACCGTGAGCTGGACGGCGATCATCCCGCTGGCCTGATGGATCTCCTGAGCGCGCGGCGCCGAATCCCACCACGAACCCAAAACCACATTCGAGCCGTTCCCGTCGGCTCGACCGTCCCCGAGCAGGATCATCGTGACCATCCTCGCCACCGAAGTCGCCGCTACCCAATCCGCGCGTTCCAGCCGCCCCGGTCTGACGCGATACAGATCTAGCACCCCCACCCGCACCGCACCGACCTGCAACGGCAACGCATACATCGCGCCGCAGTCCGAAAGATCCAGCGCCGCACCGAGTAACGGCCACCGCCGGTGGATGGTCGCGAAGTCATCCAAGATCACCGGCATGCCGGTGATCGCCGCCTCGATGCCGGGGCCTTCACCCACCGTCGCTTGCAGCCCTTCGATCCGTTCGGCGACAGAGTCGCTGGCGCACAACAGTTCCCGCCCGGTGCTCTCGACGTCCACCGCGATCGCCGCCCGCTCGAACGCCAGCACCCGCAGGCATGCCTGGCACAGCCGTTCCGGCCCGCCGACGTCATCGGGCACCGTCGTCAATGCCGCGAAGAACCGCGCCGCCTCAAGGGCAGTCATGACTCAGGCCCGGAGATCGTCACGGCTCCAACAGATTTCGTGACGCTTGCGTTGATTTCCGATCCGGTGTACCGGCCCACGTCCAGCGCGCCTCCAGTCGGCGACATCAAACCCCGGGCGGCAATCCTGCCGACAGTAGCCGTGATTTTGATCTTAATTTTACCCCGTCAGGCGATAGACAGTATCGGGTATGACGGACAAGGAGTGGGAGTTGCTGGAGTTGCTGTTGCCGAAATCCGAAGGGCGCGTAGGTCGTAACTTCTCTAAACGACCGGTTGGTGGTGGAGATGATGCTGTACCGGCTCTTCCTCGATGTCGACGGACCGCTGCTCCCGTTCGGCGCCGAACCACGCAGCCCGCTTCGAACGCGGTCACCGGGTCGAACGCCCCAAGACTAACGCAGCCTGAACCACCCGCTCCCGATCGACCTGTTCCTGGGCGAGACGGGCCAGGAGCTCGGCTTCCGCGCGTTATTCGGGTCGGTCATACGGAGTCTGGTCGTCGAGGCATTCGGGAGGGCGGTGTAGCTGTCGTAGTCTTGCTGCTCTAGGCGTCGCAGTCGACCGTCACCGATGGCAGATTGCTCTTGTCATAGGGCCAGGACCTCTTGCGGACTGCCGCCCGCCCGACCGAAACGAACATCCGCACATGCCGCCGCGCGGGTGTTCGATCGAGCACAGGCCAAGGCGCACAGTTGATCTAGAGAACGTCCGCTACTGGGCTCCCCTCTCGTGTCAAGGCGTGGTCGACGACGACGAGCGCCGCGCCATCCTGGCCTGCCGCGCCCACCGGAAGCGCAGGCTGTTCAGTAGTCGCGGAAGGTCTCGATTTGCGCGCTGAGCCGTCCAAGACGTTCGGCGAGTTGTTCGTAGCCGCGGTTGATCACGTAGATGTTGCGCAGGACCGAGATTCCCTTTGCCGTGAGCACGGCGAGCAGGATGACCACTGCGGGCCGGAGAGCGGGCGGGCAGATGACCTCTGCGGCGGACCAGCGGGTCGGGCCTTCGACGTAGACGCGGCGGGGGTCGAGCAGGGTGATCGATGCGCCGAGTTTGGTGAGTTCGGTCAGGTAGATGGCGCGATTTTCGTAGACCCAGTCGTGAACGCGGGTCTTGCCCTCGGCCATCGCCGCGATGAGGGCGAAGAAGGGCAGGTTGTCGATGTTGAGGCCGGAAAGGGCATGGGGTGCACTTTGTCTCGCGGCGCGCGCAAGCGTGCAGGCCGAACGGCGATGTCGTCCAGGCGGGTGTGCCCGTTCTCCGCGTCGTATTCCTCGGACAGGTCGAACTGCTGGTGCATGTGTTCCAGCAGAGCGAGTGCGACTTCCGCAAGGTTATCTCACTCAACGAATTGGTCCGTGCCGCAGTCGCACTCGCAGCAGGCGGACTCGACAACGCGGAAACCCATTGCCGGGTAGCGCAGTCCTACCTCAGCCACGAAATCAGCACGGCAGACATTGATTTGGCTGATGTTCTGCTGCGTAAGGGTGAGCTGTCCGCCGCGAAATCCTTGCTGAACATCGTGTACGAACACGTAGTACCGAGCGGCATGTTGTGGCCGGCCGCCCGGCCGGTCTCCGCGCTCTCGCCAGTGCGAGAGCAAGATTCGTGCGCCGCGTACCCGCTACTATCGCGTCTCCCTGGCGAGCCTGTTCGGTTTCGTCTCGCTCACCGGCGCGCTCGCGGAGTACCAGTTCTTCGACGCCCTGCGGCATGACGAGAACGAAACAGCGATTCGGAACGCCGTGATCGCCTGGGCCGCAGGGAACGGGTACCGAATTCGGGGGGACACCAGCCTGTTCTTCGTCGATATCTTCGTCACACCGGACTCCCTGAACCGTTACCCGCCAGCGTATTTCGAGAAATCCGCGGCCAGGACGTACGCGTCGGGGTGGGCTACACCTGTCTGGTGATCCTCGATAATCGTAATCCGCTGCCCTTCCGCAAGATCATCAGCAACAACAACGGGATCTCATGCACCGGATTGCCCAAGGAGCCGGGAATCCAATGTGTGAACTCCGAACACGGCTCCAACCTCTCCAGAAACAACTACACATTGCGCTGATGCGCGCCCGCAATGATGCGCCTACATCGGTGTGATCGCCCGGACGACGAGCATGCGCTGTGGGCTCGGGCAGATCAGGTTATCCCAAGGCAGCCACAGCGATTCGGTGTTGTCGGGCGGGTAGACGCGCAGGGTGTTGGTGCGCAGGGCTGCGCACTCGTTGATCTGCTTGGGGTAGGAGATGAACTCGAATTGCGCCGCACCGTTGGGTGCGAGCGTGACCGGTGCGGGTTGGGGCGCCTGCGGACCCTGGTCCCGAACCGCGGGCTCGCCTACCGGTTCACCGGCGGGGCCGTTGGTTTGCGAGACGCCCGGAAACCCTTGCAGGACACAGGTTCGCGAGCTGGAGTTGATGAACCTCAGGAACCAGGTCCCACCCACCTGGCCGCCGACTCCCTTGTCCAGGCGAAGTTGCGCGGTCACGCATTTCGGTGGAACCGTTTCGGCGGGAGTAGTCGGGTCTGCGACAGCGGTTTGGTCGCGGGCACTGCGGTGGTCTCAGGGACGCCGCCGCCGGGCTCACTCGCGTGCGTTGGTTGGGTGGGCTGCTCGGTTTGTGCTGAAGGCAACGGTGTTCGGGTCGCCTGGGTGGTTGTGGACGAGTCGCAACCGCTGGCGGTGATGGCGACGCCCGCTGCGAAGCCGGCGACGAGCAGTGATGTGATCCGCATGAGATCCCCTCGAGTTCGGTACTGCAACCGTTCGGTATGCAAGCTGCACATCGAGGTGTGCCGGTCGCCGTTACGTTCCGCGTCGGTGCGGATTTGTGTAGTCGGCTGCAAATCAACGCAGTTCGCCGCTTCGTTGCCCGAAACTCCCTGATCCGGGCACCTTCGGTCAAAGTGTTAACGCCAGGCTGTGCGGACCATGCCCCAGAAAGTGGGGGGCTCAGTGTAAATGGTCGGCGAGCGTGCCCTGCTCGCCGAACAATTCCTCGGTCCAGCGTTCGAGCAGGGCGGCGTTGTCGGTGTGGTCGGGATGGAAGCCGGATTCGAAGTATTCGCCGAACCGAGCGAAGACGCTCCCGGTCAGGAATGGCGAATACCGCAGGGCGGCCAGGCTGCGCACCAGTGTGACGGGGTTGTAGGTGGCGCGGTCCCGGACCAGAGAGGCTGCGGTGTGTGCGATCACGCCGATGCCGAAAAAGGCCATGGTGAACCACATTGCGGCAACGCGGCGGCGTTCGGTGCCACCGGCGGCACGGTAGACATCGAAGGCCACCGACTTGTGCTCGGACTCCTCGACCGCATGCCACAGCAGCATCGAGCGCACTTCGGTCTGTCCCAGCAAGGCCTGCGCCCGCTCATCACTGAGCAGGGTTTCCGCGAATACCGCCGTGTAATGCTCGAGCGCGGCCGTGATCCCCAGGCAGGTCAGCGGTGACAGCGTGCGCTCGCATAGTACGAAGAACTCGCGGGTGGTGCGGTCGCCCAAACGAGTGGGATAGCCCATCTGGTGCAGTCGTTCGTTCAGCTGCTGATGCTCGCGGCCGTGGGTGACTTCCTGGCCGATGAAACCGCGGACCCGCGACTGGAGTTCGGGCTCGGTCAGCTGGTCGGCGTGCCGCCGGACGGAGCGCACGAAGAAGTCCTCGCCCTCCGGAAAGACTGATGACAGGTAGGCCATCGCGTGGCTCATGACCAGATCCCCGTCGACATAGTGCTGTCGCAGTGACCCGGTGGGATAGCTGAATCGGATGCGGCGGACTCGAATGGGCCGTTGGGGACTACCGGATGAACAGCTCATGATTTTCTCGATTTCTCTCGCGATCTTCCCTGCTGTGCGTAACCAGCGGGCGGACAATACCTTTGACAGCGGCTATGACAGCGGCGGTGGGATACGGCTCATAGCCGGGTATCGACCGCGACATGGCCAGCCCATCGAACAGCGCGAACAGCAGGTGCAGCACGACGGGAGCGCTGCGCGAATCGCCTTCGGCCGGAAACATCTCGGTGTAGCCCCGCTCGATGGCAGCCATCACCTTCCGGTCGATGTCGACGACCGCGGCAGCCAACTCCGCGTCGGTGCGGGCCGCTGTCCACAGCTCCTGCCAGGCGGTGTAGGTGGGGCGCTGGTACATCGACCACAGCAGCTCGATCGCGATGTCGACCTGGTCCGCCGAGGGATCGGGCCGGGGCATGACCTCGCGGTACTCCTCGACGCTACGGTCGAACGAATGCGCGACCGCGGCACAGAGCAGATCCGATTTCGTCGGAAAGTGATGCAGCAGTGCGCCGATGGAGACCCGAGCTCGATGCGCCACGTCCGTGGTCGTTACTGCGCGGAAGCCGACTTCGACCAGCGCGTCGATGGTGGCGTCGAGCACCGCGCGACGTGTCTGGGCAGTCCGCTCGGCCTGCGTCCGCCGGGTTCGCGTGTTCGCCATGCTGTCGAGTATGGCATTAGAAACCGTAGACCGCTACTGTTTCTTGTTACTACGAATTGATTACGCCTGGAACAGAACTCGCTAGCTAGCGAACCGATGATGGATCAGCAAACGTCCTGTGGAAGGGTGTTCAGAGGAGATCGGACTGATCGGCGGAGCTTTGCGTTGTCACACCCAGTACGCAGTCCAGAAGATGGTCGATCAGATCGAGTGCTGACGGCGCGGTGTCGTATCCCTGCAACAGGCCTTGGGCCAGTCCGCCGATTGCCGCTGTGATCAGTGCGGCGTCGCGCTGTGCCCTGGCCTCTGCGCGTCCGAGTCGTGCGATCTGGTTGGCGATAACCGTGACCAGAGTGCGTGGGGCGGCGAACGTTTCTTCAGCGGTAATGGCTTGGCCGGTCACCGCTGCCCACCCGAAGCTGCCGAGAACGATTGTTTCCTCCCGGCGCTGGGCGTCGAGGGGCAACAATTCGGCGAGGATGGCATGGATCATTGCGCGCGGCGCCGCGTCCTGACCCATTGTGGTCCATCGGCGCATGAAACGGGCGCCGGCATCCTCCATCACCGAGCGGTGGGTCGCCAGCAGGAATTCTCGCTTGGATCCGAAGTAGTACTGCACCAGCCGTATCGACATCTCGGCCTCGACGGCGACCGTCTGGAAGGTGACACTTTCGAGCCCGCCGCCGACGATGACCCGGCGCACGGCATCGGTGATCTGCTTGCGCCGCACATCATGGTCGACCAATCGTGGCACGGGTCCGCCGCCTTCCGTCGTCCGACAACTGCTCGATGGTACGCCCATACCATTTAAATGGTATGGTCATGCCACCATACGTGGTATGGGCATACCGTAAAAGGAGGATGGCGAGGTCATGTCGAAGATTGGGCGTTTCACCAGCGACGAGGCTAAGACGGCTTATCTACGTGCTTACGACGCACTTGCCGCCGACTGGCCGGTGCCGTCGACAGAGATCGACGTCGAGACGAGATTCGGGACTACCCGAGTTCGCAAGTCGGGGACCGGATCTGGCCGGCCCCTGATGCTGTTGCCAGGCATGCCCGGCAACAGTCTGTTCTGGCTGCCGTTCATCGAGGAGCTGGCGCGTGAACGCGTCATCTACACCCCCGACATCATCGGTTGGGCCGGTCGGAGCGAGCAGAGCGCGCCGGTGCGCGACCATGGCGAGATCGTCGAGTGGCTGGTTGCGGTCATCGACGGGCTCGGCGAGGATCGCGTGCATCTGGCCGGGTATTCCGACGGCGCTTGGACCGCATGCCTGTTCGGAGTTCACCGGTCCGATCGTCTGGCGAGTGTGTCCATGCTGGAACCGGGCGGGGCCACCTTCGCCAAGCCGCGATGGAGCTTGCTGCTGAAAATGATCCTCGCGGGTATGCGGCCCACCCGCGAGCGCATGGAGAAATTCGTCCAGTTCTTGACGCCCGGTGTCGTGCTCACCGACAAGGAATGGGCAATGATGGTGCCGGGGTTGAAGTTCCGGCTGGCCTTTCCGTGGCCCAAGCCGTTCACCGACGAACAACTCGCAGCCGTAACCGCCCCGCTGCTGGTGTTGTTCGGCGAGACCACGGTCGCCAACGATCCCGAAATCGGACTGCGGCGCCTGGGTGAACAGCTGCCCGCCGCCGACGTCGAGGTCTATCCAGGCGTCGGACACGAACTGCTGTGGGCACTTCCGCAGAAGGTGATGCCCCGACTCCTCGGATTCATCGCCGAACACGACCCTGCCCGGGACGTGAGCAGCCAGATTCGACCCGGCGACGCACGATAAAAGATTCGGAGTGCCGACTCCGGTGAGTCGCCGGTCACCTACGGGTCGCCTCGAGGATCATGACGGGACTCGGTGTGGGAACGAACTCGGTCGAGGTCGAAGCCGTTGTCGTTCAACAGTATTCGGTACTCGTCCGCGGTGCGTTCCTTGCCGCCGAGCAAGGCTCAGCATCACGAGGTCCATATCCTTCGACGGGTGCGGGGCATCGCTGGCGGGCACGACCAGCTCGGCAACGAGCAGTCGTGCGCCCGCCGAGGCCGAGGCAGCGACGGTCTTCAGGATCTTCGCGGTCGATTCCGCGCGGTACCTTTCGAGGATTTCAGCGCGTGGTCTCGTAGGTCAGTTTCACGACCTTCGAAAAGGTCTTCACGGCTGTGAGCCTCAGTTCGGCGCTTTGACCTTCTTGGAAGTACTGCTTGCCGCGTCCCAGTAGCAGGGGGTAGATCGTGAGGTCTATTACGTCTATCAGCCGCTCCCGCAGCAGCGTTCGACCGAACAGACCGTGGCCTAGGACCAGCAGGTTCCCCCCGTCCTGCTGCTTGAGTCGGGTCACCTCGGCGACGACATCGCCTCGAACGATGATCGGATTACCCCAGTCGCCCTTTTCCAGCGTGGAGCTGAATACGTATTTCGGGATTGCGTTGAGCCGGTCGGCCCACATCGGCTTGTGGTTGCCGCCGCCGTAAAGCTTGGCGAACGCCTCATAGGTGTTGCGGCCGAACAGGATCGCGTCGCATGCGGTCAGCAAGCCCAAGCCGTCGCGCAGGTATGCCTCGTCCTGGTATTCGCGGACCCCCATGCCCACCGGGTCTTCGAAAACACCGTCCGCCGAAACCAGGACGTACTCGATCACCTTCCGCGTAGCGCCTGCCCCGATGGTCAAATCTTTGGGTGTGCCGGTTTCGCTGTCGGTAGTCATGCCGCACCGCCTACTGTGCGCTCGGGAGGGATGGCGGCAGGCCGAAAGCGGAGAGGACAGTGTTTTCGAAGCGGGTCATCGCGCCGATTCGGGTGCCGGCGAGGGTGAGAACGAAGAGGCCGACGCCGTGAATGCCGGTGGGGGTGTGCCGGTACACCCCGAATGCCGGCTGACCGTTGGCTCGCGTCGGCACCAGTTCGAATCTCGGCACCGAGCCGAAAATGAACGCACAGAAGCGGGCCACGTTGTCTCGGCCCTGGTATTCCAGCGGCACCGGTGGCATCGACATGAAGACGTCGTCGGTCAACAGCGCCACCAACGCGTCGACGTCGGCAGATTCGTAGGCGCTGACGAACTTTGCGACGATCGCGTTCTCGGCAGGTGAGTCGCCGGCAGGCGGCTGTTCTCGGGCAGTAGTCACCGACAGCCCGCGCCGCATTCCCGCACGTGCGCGTTTGAGGGCGCTTTTGACCGATTCGACGGTCGTGTCCAGCATCTCGGCTACTTCGTTCGCGTGGAATCCGAGGACGTCGCGCAGGATGAGGACGGTGAGCTGGCGAGGCGGCAAGATCTGCAGTGCGGTCACAAAAGCCAGGGAAATGGATTCGGTCTGCTCGTAGCGTGCCTCCGGACCGAGCGGCACACTGATCGCACCGTCCAGAAGGGCGTCGGGATAGGGCTCGAGCCAATGGATTTCGCCGCGTCCAGTGGGTTGCGGTGGTTCGATGCCCGGGATGTCCCACTGCTTTGCGGGACGTCGGCGAGCAGAGCGCAGCGCGTCGAGACACCGGTTGGTGGCGATGCGGTACAGCCAGGTGCGAAGTGAGGCGCGCCCGTCGAATCGTTCGAGACCACGCCACGCGGCGAGCATCGTGTCCTGCAGAGCGTCCTCGGCATCCTGAAACGATCCGAGCATCCGGTAGCAGTGCACCTGTAGCTCGCGACGGTGTGGCTCGGTCAGCGCTCGGAACGCCTCGCCGTCACCGGCCCGCGCCCTCGACATCAGGTCTGTTCTCGCCAACTCCACTCTCGCTACCTCATTCCTTGTCCGCAATTCCATCCTGTATGGACGCCGGCCAAGGCGCGAACGGGGCGGCCGCACAGCGCCCCGTTTTCCGATGATGCGGTGTCCATACCCGTGACAGCCGACACCATCGTCAAAGGAGCACGGAAATGGGAAAGATCGTCATCACCTCGAATGTCACACTCGATGGAGTGGTCCAAGACCCGGACGGCGCAGAGGGTTTCGCGCGCGGCGGCTGGTTCCACCAGTACGTGGGGGCCAAGGATCTCGAAGACTGGGTCGCCCGCGAGACGCGGGAAGTCCTCGGCGCCGAAGCACTTCTGCTGGGCCGGCGGACCAATGAGTGGTTCGCGGACCGGATGACAGCGCGCAATGTAGCGGAAGGCCGCGTGAGCCCCGAGTGGGCGGACAGCGTGCGAAGCCTCCCCAAATACGTCGTGTCGTCGACTCTGAAAGGTCCTCAATGGAGCAACGTCACCGTCTTGGGCGGCGATGTGGCGCAAGAGGTTTCGGAGCTGAAGCGGAAAGTGGACGGGGAGATCCTGGTCTACGGCAGCTATCAGCTCGTGCGGACACTGATAGAACAGCACCTGGCCGATGAACTGCGGCTGGTAATTTTCCCGGTCGTCCTGGGATCGGGCCTGCGTATCTTCGACGAGTCCGGCGACAAGAAGCCGCTGCACCTGGTCGAAACCCGCAAGCTAGGCAACGGCCTGGTGTTCTACACCTACGAATTCGTGCCGAGTTAGTCGAAATCCGCACTGCGGGTTCCAGTGGCCCGTCCCCAGTGAATGCGACCGACCGGCTTCTGGCGGAAGACCCCGAGCGGGACCAGCGGGTGGGTGGAGCGCCGCTCGACGAACGCGAACAGGGATCTCAATTTGGTACTTGCGTACCGAAATGTATTCGGTACGCAGCCGTGTGCCGCGCGACCGCGTAGTCGGTCCTCCATACCTGTTTCACTCACCGGACCAGCGCAAACACTCGGGTAAACGGCTACGCACGCCTCGGTGGATATACCAGGCGACTGTTATCCATCGAGCCGCCGACCAGGGGGGCTCGTGACGAAGGAGGGAAATCATGGCAGATATCGAGGGACTTGGCGCGCTGCAGAAAGCATTGCTGTCCGCGATAGATCAGGTGGGGTCGGTCGTTTCAGAAGCCCTGCAAAATAATCCGGGAACAGTGTTTCTGTATCAAAAGCCCGGTCTCACCGTCGATCCGCGGCGGTACCTGAACCCGTGGACGCCGGAGGGCGACATCTACACGCTGATGGACGATACCGGCCACATCGAAACGGGCACCGGCGCCACCCCCGGCAAACCGGGAACACCGGACCCGAGACTGGCGGCGTCCTACGCCGCCGCCGCGGCCACCGCGGAGCTGGTCGATGACCATCTCGCGCTCGGCTCGAACTTCGCGGCGAAATCGCTCGGCAAGGCCTCCGACGCTTGGAAGCTCGTGCAGCAGGCCATCACTGGCGATGTGCCGACGCCGCCGTCGAAGGAGGTCCAGGACAAGATCAATCAGGCAAAGCAGCTGCTGTACGTGAGCGGCATCTACGGCAAGTACACCCCCGGCTATCAGGGCTACCTCAATGCGGTGAGTGCACTGCGGACCGCACGCCGGAACAAGGCCGACGCGTTCTACAAAGCCATGGCCGACCCAGCGCTCGGTCAGGCGTGGGCAATCGACGGCGGATCCTTCGACGATGCGATCCATCAGGCCGAAACCGATGTCGCAGGCGCCGACCACACAGATGCCGGGATGGCGTATTCGGAGGCGAGCGACTTCCTGTACTCGCAGGGCACAAGCATCGTCGACGCCGCGGTCACCGGCGTCAAGGACCGCTGGTCCACCTACGGCGAGCTCTCCCTCCCGATCGGCAAATTCCCGTTGACCGTCCTCGACCCACCGTCGTGGTGCGATGTGACCGACGACAGTTTCGGCGCGCTGGAGATATCGGTCAGCAACTCCAGCTACGACAGCGCCTCGGCCAGCGGGTTCAGCGACTCCTCGACCTCGTACTACAACGACTCCGGGTCCTCCAACGGTGGCGGCGTCGGCCTGGTGTGGGGGCCGTTCAGCGCGACCGGCGGCGTGGACAGCACGAGTGCGGACTACTTCAACTCACAGTCGGCCGCGAGCGCGTCCAGCGACGGGCGCTGGGACCATTCGCAGTCCGCATCGATTACCGGTGAGTACTTCGTGGTGAACGTCCAGCGGCCGTGGATGTTCGAGGAAATCTTCCGGATCAAGAGCGGCTGGTCGGTCAAGGACAAGCCGGTGAACTACATCAGCGACGGCACCAACACCGTGGCCAACAACGACAACTGGCTGCCTTCGGTGGTGGTCCAGATGCTGGTGGCCCGCAATCTCGTTGTCTACTGCGACGATTGGGGCGACGCCGGCACCCACTTCGCCAACTACGCGGCGTCGTCGAGCAGCAGTAGTCACACGGATTCGACGAGCTTCGGCGGCTCCGTCGGCATCTTCGGCCTCGGCGGCACCTATAACCACAACGACTGGCATGCCGACGGCCAGTTCTTCACCGACGACGACGGCCATCAGAGCTGGAGCTACCACAAGGACGAGAAGGGCGGCAGGCTTGTCATGCACGGCACCCAGATCATCGGCTGGCTGGTGCGCGTGGTTCCTGCGTCCCCGCCTAAAGCGAGCAGCTGATGGGCCACAGCATCAACGAAATCGGCCAGTTGCTGGTGTCGGATCTGGCCACGGCGTACGGCATCGCCACGGCTCCCGATAAGGCTATGGCCTTCTTCCAGGGCGTTCCGGTGGACGACAAGATCGTCCAGAACGGCAAACTCAACCAGTTACGGTTGGGGTTGTGGTTGGCCGGATTCGACACCACGCTGATCCTGACCCCGGCCACAGCGGCCATCACGCCGCCGCCGGGCGGCGCGAGCGCCACCGGCTGGTATCGGGCGATCGTCGCCGACGCGCAACCTGTCGACGCGAATAGTCTTGCGGGCCAACAGCTATCGAAACGGCTGAACAACGATCGCGCCTTGCTCGCAGAGGTGAACATCGATCAGCCGCTGACCTGTGAGCCGCCGGACTGGCCGATACCGGATGCGCCCTACTGGCAGAGCTGGAGTTCCGCATCGCACACCGCGACGTCGACGGCGGCACCGAACAAGGCGCTGGTTGCCGGTAGTGATTGGGCGATCCGTACCGCGGCCGATTCCGCCGCGAGCGGGGGACCGGGCGATAACAGTGCGATGCTCATGTTCCGCCCGATCGACGGCACCCCGATCATCCCGCCCGAATGGGGCGGCCGAGGCGACGACGAGCGGTGGGATCTTCAGAATGTCGGTAGCGGAACCGACACCACCACAACGACATCCACCGATATCACCATCCAGTTCGACTACGCGCTGGTCTACCTGACTCGGCGTGCGGCGGGCACCGAGTGGTGGGACGACGTGCTGCTGAACGATCCCGCCTGGTATTTGCCCGGTTACGAGGCAGGCACCCTGCTGGGCAGGGGGTCGGGCGGCGCGGTACCCGTCCTGCCCTATGCCCTGCTGCTCGCCAAGAACGCCGTCGTGACCGGTACCTGGGAAAACCAGCAGAACACCACCCGCGTTGGGCCACTGCGGGTCTCGGCCACCGGAGGCGGCGATTCGGTCGCGATCGGCTGGCAGGGCATGCAGGCGATCGCTCTGCTCGCCGACGTGCTACCCGACCTGCCACCCGAGGACGATCCGGCGGCATAACGAAATCCATTGCCATCCAACAGATAAGGAGGTACTGGTGATGACTGTCGAATTCGGCGACCACGCCTGGTACTGGAACGATATGGTCTCGACCAACAAGAAAATCCCTCGGGCGGAATGGTTTCCGGGCAGCAACCCGAACGATCCGACCGACTATCAGGGTAACGGCGTCGATATCTACAACTATGTTTTCCACGATAACGACGTAATCCTGCGCGGACAGCCGCACCTGCGTCGCGGTGCAGGCAGCTTCGCCTGGCTGAACAACAACCCGGGCAACCTGACCGGGGTGGTGGGCGGCGCCGATTACGGCCAGTATCCGGGAAAGTTCAACTGGCACAACTTCTTGATCTTCCCGGACTACAGCACCGGATTCCTGGCCATCGGCCTGTTCCTGCAGGGTCCGGCGTACGTGAATCTGTCCATCCAGGCGGCCTTCCGCAAGTACGCCCCCGCCTCGGACGGCAACGATCCGGACACCTATGCCGATGATGTCGCCGCGGCGTCGGGTGTCGACGTGTCCACGCCGATCAGCGAGCTCACCGCCGAGCAGATGTCGTTGATGCAGAACAAGATCGCCCAAATCGAGGGTGCGGTACCCGGCGACAGCTTCTCCTACGACTCAGACGATCTGCCCGACGCGATCAAACAGCTGATCGCCTGAGCGACACCGCGCGCTGTGGCGACTCCAGAGTCGCCACAGCGCGCGGTGTTGATCGCCATCTCGAAGCGGGAAGAGCCCCGGAATTCGGCGGCCCCAGCGGCGACAGGGTCAGGATGTGTTCGTCGTACTGGGCAAAGCCGTTGCCCGTGATCTTCGTGGGCGCGGTTGGTCAGTTGGTGATGTTGAATATCCAGCTGATGCCGAATCGGTCGACCAGCGAGCCCGCTTCGTCGCCCCACACTTGTTTTGCCAGAGGCAACGTTACGGTGCCGCCGACCGACAGCTGCTCGAAGTAGTCGCGGAGTTCGTGGTCGTCGCCACCGAGGAAGACCGCGACGTTGTTGCCCGGTCGGTACGCCGGGTGACCCGGCCGGTTTTCCGGAAAGTCCCATGCCATCAGCGTGTACCCGGCGGCAGTGTCCAGCCGAGCGTGCATGACCTTGTCATTGTCGGCCGAGCCCGGTGAGCCGAAGTCCGCGACCGTTCCCACCTCGAGATCGCCACCGAAAACCTCTCGGTAGAACTCCATCGCCTGCCGCGCGTTGCCCTTGAACGTGATGCACGGGTTGGCCTGAGATCCCATCAGATCGCTCCTCTATAGCGTGACCGTCGGCCTGCCCGATGTCACCCCGGTCACCTTGCCAAATAATCACGACACCTTGTGTCGTGATTATTTGTGAGACTTTCTCTTAGCTCTATGCCTATGGTTCGCGGGGGGATTCGTAAATCCAGGGCCTGGTCGTCCTCGCGTGCGGGACTTTTGCGCGACTTCGCCCAGCCGTCGAGTTCGAACGTGAGCTCAGGCGCGGAGAATATTGAGACCGAGCACGATTGACGTCGCGATCGAGAACGCGAGGAAGACCACGGCTCCCAGCATGTTCCGGTCACCGCTGCGGATGTGGGCGACGATCGCGCCGCCGAAGTAGAGCACCAGACCGATCGCGGCAGCGATTGCGAAGGGCGGGAACCAGATGCCGCCGAGAAGACCGGCCGTCGCGGCGATCTGCAGGCTCCCGAGCACGGTGAGCTGAGAAGTAGTGAGGTGGACCGCTTCCGCGAATTGGCGTATCCACGCTGGGCGGACGAACTTCATCACGCCGGACTGAAGCATCGCGACAGCGAGCAGGACGGACAGGATCAGAGCTGCGATGTGCATGATGGCAACGCTAGGAACCCTATAGGTACCCTTTGGTAACCTTCGGACCGTGAGCCCTCCTGCCGGGACCATGTTCATGTCCGACTGTCCCGCCCGCACCGCAATCGAGATCATCGCGAACAAGTGGTCCGTAGTCACCCTGTACGCGCTGACAGACGGGCCCAAGCGGCACAGCGAACTTGTCGCTCTGTCCGGCGGAATCTCCCGAAAAGTGCTGACCCAGACCCTGCGCCGCTTGCAGAGCAACGGCCTCATCGATCGACAGCAGTACGCCGAAGTGCCCCCACGGGTGGAATACAGCCTGACCCCGCTCGGCCGCACGCTCCAAGAACCGATAGCGATCCTGACAGAGTGGGCGCAGGCGCACGGAGAAGCACTGGTCGACTTCCAAGAATCGACAGCCGCCAACCCGACGCCCTAATTCACATCCTGGCCCCACTTTCGGGTGAGTGCACCTCGACGAGGATCTTGGAATCCCTGGGCGGATCATTCGCGGGCCGGGTCTCTGGATGGCCCGATCTGCGGTGCAGAACCAGCGATACTCGGTCGTTTAGGGTGGCGTTCGGGCTGTCCCCTCCTGGCGGCCCGAACGCCGTGGATCGGCATCGTTGCCGTCCGTCACCACGTCGTTGTGGTGGTGGGCCGGGGAGATGGGGTAGCTGGTCCTCGTCTGGCGAGTCGGCTACTTCGAGACTGCGGGCCGCGCCCTTTCGGGTTGAGCGGTCCGCGGTAATCGCGAAATCTCCTGTGGCACCGAACCGGTCAACCGCGCCCCGGACATTCGTTGCGAATCTCCTTCGGACTGTTGTGTTCCTCCGGTGTGGCCCGACATAAAGGTAGAAGCGGCGACGGCTGCCGGGCGAGCTGCCTGCCGCGCCGAAGGAGTAGAAAGCGCTGGTAGAGCAGCCTTTCGTAGTTCTCCGGTCCGGCGGCCCGCCGCCGTTTGATGAGGTGCCGCGTGCTCTGCGCTGTTGCCTGTTGAGCGCTGTTCTTGTCCGGACCGGACAGCCTGACCACGCATTTCGGCGGGAGCATGGGACAGGGTGCGCCCGTCGGCGCGGAACGGGGTGATTTCGGCTGATCGAGTGTCTATCGGCCGAGTCTGCATCGCGCCCAAATGTCCTGTGATGCTCGTTGATTGAGAGTGCCCTGGTCTTCGGAGCCGCCTGGAGCGTTTCGCCGCATGTCCTGTCCGGTCCGGATGAGAAACATGCACTGAACTGGTCCGATGCCGAAAATCGCACGGCGAGTAGATAAACCGGGCCGGACAGCGGCCGAACCGTCTCGTTCAACGCTGCCGCCGGACCGGACAACTCACCGCGACCCCGGTACCAGTGGTTTCGCAGTAGCTCGAGGATCAAGGACCTCGGCTGGCGATAGGGCGCCGTCCTACGTTTCTGCCGGGTCGAAAACGTCCCGAGAGACACCGCGACCGGAGCAGTCGTCAGCGATTCGCTCGACAGCGCGAAGCACGAAGGTTCGGGAGGAACGTATGAGAATCGCATCGGCACTCGCTACTGCCGCCAGCATCGCCGGGATCGGCCTGGCGGCCGCACCGTTTGCCAGCGCGGGCCTGATGGCGCCGCACGAGAAGACCTACAACGGCCCGGAGGGCGTCGAATTCACGGTCGGTCATACCGATGAGGCGTTCAATCCGATCGCGCCACAGAACGGCATGCCGGCCAACCGGGAGGTGTTTCTCGACGACACCTTCTACGGCCGGGTCGACCCGCGCTCGACGGGCACACTCAAGGCGGGCTATCTCGTCGCCTGTGCGGTCGACGTGACCGCCGGCATCGAACTCGGTGCCACAGCCGGCCTCGATGCCTCGATCAAGGTGGGCGTCAGTGGTGACGGCGATTCCAGCTCACCGTCCGCGAGCGCGAGTATCGGGCCGAGCTTCCACGTCGGAGCCGGCATCAAGCTCGCGATCGCACCCGGTGAGATCAAGGACATCCCGGCCGGAACGAAGGACATCGCACCGGGTCACACCGGATACCTGATCAGCCGCGACTTCCATGTCCTTGTCAAGAACTGCGGCGGCCCGCTGACCATCGTCTCCTACTCGATCATCGAGGCGAAATCGGCAGCGGTCACCGGCACCCAAGCGGTGTATGGAGACCCGATCTTTCTGTAGGTCAGCGACATTCGGGCGGCGATGCGGTGCAATACCGCATCGCCGCCATTCCCAAGCTTTCGGTATCCGCAAAGCGCGGCTTACGGGCGTCGGTGAAACGCCGGACTCACTGTGGCGAAAGGTGGTATTGCAGTAAGAAATCGATCGTCTGGCGAGCGGCTCCTGTTGCGTTGCCGATGAGTTCGTGGCCGCCGCCCTCGATAGTGAGCAGCTGCACCTGCGCGGGGCCGAATTGATAGACCTCGAGAGTGCGTCCATCGGTGAATTCGGAGTCGGGATCGGCATTCTGGTGTTGGATCGATATCAGGTTGGGTGGTGATGGGGTGTTGTCGAGGGCGAGTTGGTCGGTGCCGAGCCATTGTCCGAGTGCCAATCGGCCGATCAGGGGGGAACTTTTCGGGTCGGTGGCGTCTTCGATGAGGAAGACCGGCATCGGGCGGGCTCGCGGGCCCATTTCGTGGAAGGCTGCCTGGCCGGTGAGGTCGGTGCCGAAGCGGTAGGCGCCGCCGCACCAGGGGCTGATCGCGGCATAGAGATCGGGGTAAGCCGCGCCCATAGTTGTGGTCATCAGCGCGCCGGCGGAGTGCCCTGCAAGGTAGGTGCGGTCGGGATCCAAGCTGAACTGTGCGCGCACAGCCTCGGTGATGCCGGCGATGATGGAGGGTTCACCGGCATCACGGTGCTGATCGGCGTCGTTCATGAAGTTCCAGCAGCCGAGGGGATTCGCCGACGGCAGCTGGACGGGAAACACCATCACCAACTTTTGCTCCCGTGCCAGTGCGATGAGACGGCCATCGGCGGGATCGGGGCGTAGTGCGGCCAGTTGCTCTTCGTCGGTGGCGCCGTAGCGCATGCAGCCGTGCAGCCACACCAGCAACGGTCGCCCGGCGATATCACCGGGCGGGGTGTAGATGTAGTAGTGGCGGGTGCCAGCGGCGTTGCTGTACTCGGCCTCGGTGACGGTTCCCTGCTCGTCGGCGTGTGCGGGGGTTGTGCCGAGAAGTGTCGCCGCAACGAAGGCGGCGGCCGCGGTTGTGCGCATTCGTCGCGTCAGGCGAGCGGCCCGCGGTTGGTTCGTGCCGGGAGTTCGTCGCGTCGCCCCGGGCTGGCGCGCGCTGGGGGTGATCATGCTGCGCGATTCCGCTTGCGGGACAGCGAAACGATCCGATGCTGATCCGTGAGCCACATGCCGGTAACGTCGTGGGCGACTAGCGCGGCCGCTTCCGGACTGTGCACGCGGACCTGGGTGTGGGTACGGCTGGTCTGCATCCGGCAGATGCGGGCGCCGATTTCCTGTGGCATCAAGTACCCCTCCAATTGCTTCCTCAGCTGTCATTCCGGGCACGGCAGGGTTGCTGCCAAAGCTGGGACAGGCCGGCCCCGACCTAGGCGCAGCAGTGGCACGAGCTCGGGGGCGAACCTGCAGTGTCCGTTATGGTTTGCTTTTCAAGCATCGGCACCGACTGGTGTAGTTGCACCACCGACGCATCACCATCGGGCGTGAAAACGCTTGTCAGGCAAGCGCACAAGCTTTCCTGAGCGGAGAGAAATCAGGCGTGACGCGGCATGTCCTCGCCGTGTGAGTGGTGTCGTTCGGCATGCGACTCGCCCGGATCTCCTGACGCGCAGGGGATTCCATGCAAGGCGGTGATCATCGGAGCCTGCCGAGGGTATCGTCGAAGTGGTTGTACTGCAGGGGAAGCGGTTGTGCCGCAGCGGAAGAAACCAGGGGAGTGGTGACGTTGATATCTGGAAATCACCTATGGTGCAGGCAAAGTCGATGCGCGGCAGATGGTTGAGACGTCAGGGGACCGGGAAGTCGGTAGTTCACCTCGTAAGGTCTTCACCCGGCAGTTCAACAGCCTGTGGGAGCGCGCGGGAAACCCCGTCCTGGATCGTGTTGCGCGCACGGCCAATCAACGTGAGGAAGCAGCCAAGGGGCATACCACCGCGACGGTCACCGCCCAGCGGCTCAGCGATTGGCGCGCCGGCGCCATCCCGGCCCGGTGGGATGTGCTTCGACCGGCGCTGCTGACGCTGATCGATCTGGCAAAACAGTCCCGAAAGCAGCCTCCCGCAGGACTTCTCACCCTGCGGGATTGGCAACGCCTGTGGGCTGCGGCCAATGGGTGGAAACCGCCGGAGGACGCCGATTGCCCGTATCAAGGCCTGGCACCGTACTTACCCGGCGACGCCGAGCGGTTTTTCGGCCGCGAACGCGCGACCGACGACCTGGCTGCGCTGGTCCGATCGACCGACCGTGCCGGCGGCGGGATCGTTGTTGTGTTCGGCGCCTCCGGCGCGGGCAAGTCGTCGCTGCTCGCCGCGGGGCTGACCCCTGCTCTCGGACCCGAATGGACGATCACCACCAGCACGCCGGGCCCGGACCCCGCCGCGATCGAGATCCCGTCGGATTGTGGCGGTCGGCGCCTGATGGTCGTCGACCAGTTCGAGGAACTGTTCACCGCGGCAATCGATGACGACGCCCGCAGGGCGTTCATCGACGGGTTGCCGCGCTGCACGGATCGGGGTGCCACGGTGGTGGTCGCGGTGCGCGCCGACTTCTTTGCACCCTGCCTGGACTATCCGGTGCTGGCCAACGCCATCACGCAGCGCCCTTTCCTACTGTCCGCGATGAGCCGCGAAGAACTGACCGATGCGATCACCCAACCGGCGGCCAGGGCGGAATTCAAGCTGGAACCGGGCCTGGTGGACCTGATCCTGACCGAATTCGGCGGGCTCGGGGAGGTCGCCGATGGTGATAGTTCGGGTGCGCTGCCGCTGCTGTCTCACGTGATGGAGGAAGTCTGGCATCGGCGCAAGGGACGCAAGCTGTCCGTCGCCGGATACCGGGCCGCGGGCGGTGTCGCCGGGTCCGTGGCCCGCACCGCCGACACCGCGTGGCAGAAACTGGATAACTCCCAGCAGGCAGCGGCCAAAGACATTCTGCTGCAGATGGTCACCATCGGCCGCGACACCCGCGATACCCGGCGCCGGGTTGCCCGCGCTGATCTGCTCGCGCATACCAGCGACCCTGACGCCGCGGCGACGGCGCTGGAAACCCTTGCCTGGGCGCGACTGATCACCCTCGACACCCATACCGCGATCCTCACCCACGAGGTGGTGATCGACGCCTGGCCGGAGTTGTGGAAATGGATCGAGGCCGATCGCGAAGGCCACCTAGTGCGTCAGCGGGTCGCCGCCGACGCCGCGGAATGGGCCGCCTCGCAACGCAACCGAGCCCTGCTGTACCGCAGCACGCGCCTGGCGCAGGCCCGCGAACATTCGCCGAGACCGATCGGGCAGACCGGCGAATTCCTCACCGCGGGCATCCGGCAACATCGACGGCGCATCGCCACCCAGGCCGGGCTCGCGGCGGCGGTGGTCGTGCTGCTGGTCGCCGCGCTGACCAGCGTCGTCCGTGCCGACATCACTAGCAGGGAACGCGACGAGGTCTTCTTCACCACCGTGCTGAGCGAGGCCGACCGCCTGCAGAACAGTGAACCGACCTTGTCCGCCCAGCTCGGCCTCCTCGCACAGCGACTGCGCCCTGGCGATCCTGATGCCGCCGCACGTCTGATCGCGAGCCAGAACCTGCCGGTGGCGCACACCTTCAACGATCACGACGGAGACTTCATCGGGCTCGTTTACCTCGACAACGGCCTGCTGGTCACCGCGGGTGACGATCACGCCATCCGTATCTGGAACGTGCGCGACCCGGCCACCACCGCCCCGACGGCAACGATCACCGACCACACCAGCCAACTGACCAGTATCGCCGGGCATGGATCGACGCTGATTGCGGGCAGCGCAGACCACACCGCGCGAATCTACGACCTGTCCACTTCCGAACAGCCCCGCTTGCTACACGTCGTCGACACCGGGACTCCGATTACCCGCCTGGCGCTCTCGCACGACGGCCGCACTGTCGCTGTCGCCCACGACGACCAGGTCACGCTGTGGGATATCACCGACCCGCAGACAGCGAAACCGCTCTTGCCCTCTCTCACCGTCGGTGAAACCGTCTTCGCGGTGAGATTCACCAGTGGCGACAAAGCGCTGGTGACGGGAAGCAGTATGGTGCAAGGCTCGTTCGGCAAGACGCTCACCGCCCGGATGTGGGACCTCGACTCACCATCGAGCGCCCGTACCGGAACACAAGTCGCGCAAGTCGTCGACGGATCAATGCTCCTGGCTTTCTCCGCCGGCACGCCGCTGCTGGCCGCCGCAGGCCGACGGTCGTCGCAGTCACCCGGCAGCGACGCTGAAATTCAGTTCCTGAACATCGAAGACCCCCGCCATCCCAACCCGGCCGCCGCGAGCTTCTCCGTGCCGTCCGCCTACGACCTGATCAGCATCATTCTCAGCCCCGACAGCCGGACTCTCGCGACCGTCACTACCTTCGGCACCACACTGTGGAACCTGGCCGACCTCGCTCACCCTGCACTCTTGGGGCCGCCGCTCACCGCTGCGGCGACCTGCCCGGGCGCATCCGACACCCGGCGATGCTCCGCCCTGCCTGCGGTCGCGGCCTTCAGCCCCGACGGACGCTACTTCACGATTGCCACCGTCGGCGGCACGGTGCAGCAATGGTCGCTGCCGAGCACTACGCCGGCGGGCCAAGCCGGACAGATCCAGCCCCCGGCGGTCAGCGCCGACGGTACCCGGATGATCACCACAGCCCACGGCGCCGCCGCCCGCATCTGGGATATCCACGACCCCGCGGCACCGCAGCTACTCGGCACCGTCGACAACGTCACCGGAATCACCGGCGTGTCCGGCACCAGCTATCCCGTCGTGAGTTTCGACGGCCGGTTCGCGGCACTGACAATCAACGGAGTGGTCACGCTCCTCGACATCGCCGATCCGGCCAGACCCCGTGCGACACACAGTTTCCCGGAAGCTGCCGGTGTCGCGTTCGCCCTCGACCAGCAGGTCTTGGTCACCCTCTCCCGAGGGCCGGTCGCGGAGTTGATCGTCTGGGACTATGTCGACCCGGACCGGCCGGTGCAGCGCAGCGCAGCGCTCGTTGTGCCGTCGTCGGGTGGACTGTCGCGCACGGGATTTCAATTCGCCGCCAGCCGCGACGGCAAGGTCGGTGCCACCCTCGCCGACAAACTCAACGTATGGGACACGCCGGTGTCGCTGAAGCGCTCCACTGGGCCGGTCGGCACCACCGTCGCCGACTGGCTCGGCAAGGGCGGCGGTCTCGCGGTCAGCCCCGACCACCGCACCGTCGTCGCCGGATGGGACGCGGGGACAGTCCGCGTCTTCGACATCGCCGACCCGGGAACCATTCGGCCACAAGGAGACCCGCTGGCGGCCAGCAGAAGTGCTGTCTCCTCGGTGGACATCAGTCCCGATGGCCGCCGCCTGGCCACCGCAGGCACCGACTCCACCGTCCGGCTTTGGACCTTCACCGACCCCACACACCCCAGCCCGTACGGTCCGTCCCTCACCCCACCGGGCTCGGGCCGCTGGCATGTCGCCTTTCACCCGAAAGCCAACTACCTCATCGGCACCGGCGGCCAAGGCGCACTACGACTTTGGGACCTCGAACCCGATCACGCCGCACGCCGCATCTGCTCCCTCACCGCCAACACCATCACCACCGACCTCGGCACCTACTTGCCGGGACGGAAGCTGCCGCCACTATGTCCGTGATCGCTTGCTCGACGGCTTGTACCAGCCTCGCGCCACCCGGTCGAAGCGGTGCGGCGCGATCAGCGGATGGTTGAGCCCGGTCCGGCAACGTCGTGAGTTCGGCCGCGATGGCTTCAGAACTCTCTGTGAAAGGTGAAGACATCATGCGACGATTCACCCGGCGAACCGCCTTCGGTCTCGCGGCAGCCAGTCTCGCCGGCACCGTCATCGGCCGACCCGCACCTGCTGCCGGGCGGCCCGCGCCGCCTGTCGATCTGCCATCGCTGGGTCGCGAATTCCTTTGGGGCGTTGCGGGTTCCGGATTCGACAATGAAGGTCACACACCTGACAGTCACCAGCGGCGGCTGTTCACCGAACACACCGTGCTCGCCCAATTCCCCGATTGCGTGGACTTCTACACTCGGTACCCAGCTGATATCGCGCTGGCCGCCGGCCTCGGGGTCAGGGTGTATGGCATCAGCATCGAATGGGCGCGGCTGCAGCCAAGGCCCGGCGAATGGGACGAGGCCGGTTTCGAATTCTACGACCGTGTGCTGGACGCCATGAGCGCCAAGGGGATTCGCCCGATGCTCACCCTCGACCACTGGGTGTATCCGGTGTGGATCGCCGACCGTGGCGGTTGGGCCGATCCGAGCATTGTCGAGGCGTGGCTCAGCAATGCCCGCACAGTGGTGGACCGCTACGCACCCCGAGACCCACTGTGGATAACGGTGGCCAACCCCGGCGCATACATAAAGTTCGAGTCGCGCGACACTGTGCCTGCCACCGGCATCCCGGCGATGGCGTTGCTGCTGGCCGACGCGCACAACGCCATCTACGACCACATCCACCAGGTACAACCAGGTGCGCAGGTGACGATGTCGATCAATCTCGCGGCAGGCACGATCGCGGATGCCACAGAGAGTCTGATCCTGGATCAGATCATCGACCGCTTGGATTTCGTCGGGCTCGGTACCTCCCTCAGCTTCTCGCTGGACACTCTGCCGCAGCTGGCAGCGCACGCGATCATCGCCCCGCAGGACCTGAGCAACCCGCTGACGCACGCGATACAGCCGGAGTCGATGTATTACGCGCTGCACTATTGCGCACACAGATTCCCCGGCAAACCGGTGTATGTGGTGGAAAACGGGATGGTGACGCGGAACGGCCTGCGAGACGACGGGTATAGCCGCGCCGACCACCTGCGCGACACCGTCTACTGGTTGCAGCGCGCGCACGCCGACGGCATCGACGTGATCGGCTACACCTACTCGGCACTCACCGACGGCTTCGCGCGGGGCAGCTACGCACTGCGTTTCGGCCTCTACACCGTCGATGTCGTCACCGACCCCACCCTCACCCGCGTGCCCACCGACGCTGTCGCCGCCTACCGCACCATCACCGCGTCCAGCGGACTACCGAGCGATTATCGACCTACCCGACCACCAGCCATCTGCTCATTCGTCGACCTGCCCGACAGCTGCACCGACCCAGTGACCGTGCCGCGTTGAACGCCGACGATACGTAGCTCGAAGCAGTTGTCAGCGAACCGTTTTGGCCGCGTTGACCGCGACAGCCAACTCGGCGGGCAGCGGCGGCGCATCCGTGCCTGCCCGGGCACGCAATTCTCCCGGCAGCAACGACTCGAGGATATGTGAGTGGATCGGCGCCGGGGCCTGGATTCGTAGCCCGGCGGACACGATCGCGCCGCTGAGATCGAACAGTTCCGACGGCCGGCCTGCCGCTATATCCCGTTGCATGGAGGCGACGCCGAGCGGCGGGAAGCGATCGAATTGTCCGAGCGCCAAGTCGACATCTTCGTCGGTGACGGCAACACCCGATCCGCGGGCGATCAGCGCGGCCTCCCGCATCGCCGCACGCAACAACCGCAAGGTCGGCGCATGCGCGCGGATTTCGCCGGCGGTCCTGCCGGTCAGCGCGCCGACACCGGCGAACGATCCGGTGAGCATGAGCTTGCGCCAGAGGGTCAGCTCGAGATTCGCTGACACGATCGCGTCGATACCGGCTCGGCGGAAGGCTGCTACGACGGCATGGAATCGGCTGGTCGGCGCCGCGTCGACCAGAGCGTACGGTGCCAGTTCGAGGTGCGGTGGGTGACTGGAACAGTGGAAAACCCCCGGCGCGCGCCGCTCGGCGATCATCACGCAGGCGCCGACGACGATGGCTGCCGGATCAATCGTCTCGGCCACGTGATCACCGGTGGCCAAGCCGTTTTCGGTGGTGACGACGACCGTGTTCGGTCCGATCGCCGCCAGCACGAGGGGCATGACGGAGTCGAGCTGCCAGGTTTTGACGCACAGCACCACGACATCGAACACATCGGCAGTCCCGGTGGGTCCGATGACATCGATTCGGTGCACGCACTGCCGGTCCGCGTCGTCGACCAGGATCAATCCGTGGTCCTCGATCGCTTGCTTCGTCGCGCCGCGCGCGAGAATCGCCACCGAGTTCTCCGGCTCGGCCGCGAAAATACCTGCGAGACAACCACCGACGCCACCCGCGCCCACGACCAGTATCCTCATCCGCCGCGCCTGGCCAGCGAGGTATGCGCGATCAACGCCTCGACGCTCCCAGCGCCCCGGGCGATTCCGTCGTCGGCTTCCAGTTGCCTACGCAGTTCGCCGAGATTGGTCCGGTACTGCGTCGACTCGAGGGTTTGCGCAACGAGTTCGGACAGCGAGCATTCGGTGTCACGCGGGTACCGGCCGAGCCCCAATTCGGTGAGTTTGGCCGCATACAGCGACTGCTCGTGATTCTGCGGGAAACCAATGATCGGCACGCCTGTCAAGATGGCCTCCATCATCGAGCCCGTACCGACATGGCTGACGAACACGTCGCTGCCACGCAGCACCGCGATCTGCGGAAACCGCGGCCGCACATCGAAATTCGAGGGTATCGGCCCGAGTTTCGTGATATCGACGGTGGATCCGATGGACATTGCCACAGAGAGATCGCGGTCGCCGAGTTCGCGAAGACAGCGCCGGAAGAACTGCGCGTTGTCGTTGAATACGGTGCCCAACGAGATGTACACGTTCGGCCGGTCCGTACCCGGCGGCTGCCAGGTATCGGTTTCGGTGTGTCCGGCAAGGCTGGGACCGATGAACTGAAAAGTGTCGTCCAGGCGTTCGCTTCCGATCTGAAAACTACGCGGGATGGATACGAGGTTCAGCCGATCCGCGGGCGGCACGATCCACATGATTTCCGGCGGTGAAATCCCGGCTCGACGCCAGGCGGCGGCTCGATCGGCGCGCTCGCCTGGCTCCGGCTCGAACGAGCCGTACACCGGGGCGAAGAGCTGATCGTCGACCGCGAAGGTCGGGTACAGCCCGACCCGCGGGATGCTCAGCGTCTCCGCCAGGCCGTAGCCGAGGTGGGAGATGAAGTTGACGCACAGCACGTCCAGCGGATCGGCCCGGAAATGTTCGGTCAGGCGGTCGAGGTCGTTGCCGAGTTCGAAGTTCGCTTCGGCGGTGGCCGCACCGAAGGCACCGACCTGTCCGCCGCGCTCGTAGGGATCGGTGAATACCCTGCCGTAGCTGGAGGATCTGATCAGGGCCGCGCCGGCCGCGGTGATCGGGTCCGCGAAATCGTTGGTGCCGATATAGGTGACGCGATGCCCACGCGAGATCAGCGCGCGGGCCAACGCCAGCGACGTGATGAAGTGACCTGACCGGGACGGCACCGCGAAACCGATGTGCGCCGACGGCTTGATCATCGCGCCGACTCCAGCTGTGCCGCCACTTCCTCGAGAATCCGCGCCGCGGTCTCGGTCGACATGGTGTCGGGAAACCAGACCAGTTCGATGGACAGCCTGTTGGCATAGGTGGTGACGAAATAGCACCGAGGCGGCACGCCACCGTCCTCGGTGAACCCCCGCACATCGGTCACGGTGAGATCGCCGGTCGACATGTTCGGGAGCACACCCATGTTGGAGACACCGGAGACATCGATGACCGGGTTCCACTGGGTACCAGGGTTGCTCGCCTCGTATCCGAGCACACCGCTGGTGAGATCGTGGGTGAGTTGCTCCTGCAGCGCGACCCCCATCGCGACAACCGTGCTGTCGGGCGCGACCATCGCGGCTGACCAGGAAGATCCGACCAGATTGCGCACGCCGGCCGCCGCGACCGGCGGGATCAGGACTTCACGCAGGTCGACATAGCTTCGAATCGCCATGGGCCGCAAGTCGATTCCGCCCAGAAACCGGCGCTCGGCAACGAGCACGGCGGCGCATAGTATCCCGTGCACCGAGGTGCGCGCTTGTTCCGCTGCCGCGAGCACGCGCCCGGTCACGGCCTCGCTCATTCGGATCCGGCGCCGCCCTGGCGCAGTACCGGACTCGAGCGGCAGAGTCGCGTACGGCAGGGTCCGGCGCCGCAGCGCATCGTCGATGTCCGCCTGCGCCGGCGTGGCGAATCCGTGCTCTCGCAACACTGTTCGATCGCTGTCCTGCAGGCGCGGGGCACGAATCCCGGCGGACGGATCGGCGTAGCGAGACCACAGCCTGGCGAAGACCTCGACGCACAGTCGCCCGTCCCAGATCGCATGATGGGCGACCATGGCGACGAGATACCGCTTGCCGGAGCCGACGATGTCGAGACGAACCATGTTGCGCGACTTGTCGACCGGTGGCACCACCTGATCCCAGTAACCGTCGCGATCATCGGCCGACACCGACTTCGCGGTCCCATCACCGGCCAGCAACCGGTCGCTGTCCGCGCCCGCGTCGACGGATCGGCATGACACCACCGGGTATTCCAGCGCCAGCGCGTCGTACGCCGCGAGCATCCGCGCGACGTCGAGCTCACCGTCGACGGTCGCGGCGATCACCACTCGGGCGTCTCCGGCGAGGAAGTAGCGTTCGCCGAAGGATAAATCCGCCAATTGCACTGGAGTGATGTCGGTGTTCATGTCATCCTCCGGTCAGCCGATCCCCTCGGCGATTCGCGCGCCATTGAGGTACGTGCCCTCAACGGCATGTCCCTGCAGCGTCTGGTGGAACGGAAAGAAGGACTGGCCCGGATCGGCCACCCCGGTCCAATAGGAATCAGCAGCGCACGCATCGTGGCCGGCGGTGGGCGGGCGCAGTGACCAGAACCCGAGGCCAAGCTGCTCGGCCGCGTCGCGTTGGGCGGACTCGACGGCATCGGAGAGCTTGTGCGCGTAAGCGGAACGGGCCTGCGGCCACGGGACCGGTATGCCGACCACATGAGTGCAGACGAACGGGACGCCGACCGGCGGCAGCGGGTCGGGGTAGCCGACCAGCTTGATGGCGACGTTGGGCGCTGCGGCGCGGATCGCGCCGATGATGTCGCCGCGCAGTCCCGCGGTGAGCCGTTGGGCCAGGCTGGCGCCGGTGACGGCGTTCGCGTCGAGATAGAGGTTGGGATCGACCCGATCGTCACAGCCGCGCAGGATGTCCACCATGCACAGCACCAGCGTGTAGACGAAGCTGGACTGCTGTCCCGGGTACCAGGTGTCGTTGCCACCGATCTGAATGGTCACCAGTTTGGTTGCGGGGCCGAGCATTCCGTCCTTGATCGACTGATCGACCTGGGTGCGCAGGTTGTTGACAGGCTCGATATCGGTCGTCGCGGACTGGCACGCGTAGTCGGCCCAATCGCCCAATTGCGGTGCGCCGAGGCCCCATTCGCCCGCCAGGGTCGACGGCCAGCCGTAGTTCGTCCGGCCGCACGCCACCGGATTGGGCGGGGGAACAGTTTTCGGCTGTTGCTGCAATTCCGGCAGACCGAGTGGACCGCCGCCCCCGGCGTATACCGCAGCGGTCTGGCTGTCGCCGAACGAGATATACCGCACGCCAGGGCCGTCGGCCGCGGCGGTCGGCATCGGCGCGGAGACAGCGACAATGCCACTCGCCGCCAAGGCGGCCACGACACCGAGCCGGATACGCGAGAAGTTCATCGTCGTCTTCCTTCCTCGACTCACGACGGAGTGGCCGTCAGCAGCCCTGGTTGTCGGGACCCGTGCCCGCCTGCACCGTCACGGAGACCTGCCCTGCGCCCGGACACGACTCGATCCGCAGCTGCCCACCGGGTTCCGACACCCGGCGACCACCGGCGACCTGGACGTGATAGCCGCCGGGGTACTGACGGTCCGGTGTCGCGATCAGCGTCTGCGCGCCGGCCGGAAACCCGCCGTCTCCGGTGGCCCGTGCGGTGCTCCAGGAGTAATCGAATTGCTTTGTCCCCGGATCGAATCGCCACGGCCCCGGCGTACCCGAGGTCAGTTGCGGGTACGGCCGCGCCAGTACGTCGAGCAGACTCGGATTGACCGACACGGCCTGCGCATCGGGGTCCGCCGACACCGTGGCCGGGTCTCCGCCGAGATAGGTCCAGTGGAACCAGCCGACCTGCCGATTGTCGAAGATCGCTATGTTCTCGTTCAGCGCGTCGTGCGCACCGGTCGCGCCGAACTCCGTCACGACCGCCGGGGTCTGGGTGGCGTCGGAGTATCCCTGCGCCTGCGCCGCACCCGACTCCCACTGCGGACCGCAACCGACACCTGTGCCGCCGGCGAAAGCCGCCACGACACAGTAGGAATTGAAACCATAGACAGTGTTCGGATCCGGCGGCGGACCAAGTTGCGGGCTCGCGCCGAAGCTGGAGGTAATCAACCCGCCCAGCCAGATCGGGGTGGCCGGGTCGTTGTCTCGAATGGCCGAACTGACGTCACGTCCTAGCGCCTGGATACGGTCGGCGGCGACCGGCGGACACGCATTGGCCAAGCAAGGCAGGAACGCGGAGCCGGCAGGCGGCTGGTTGAGCGGGCCGTACCCGATGACTCCACCGACGCCGGAGAAATACCCCGCCATATGCCGCCACATCGCGAGGAATCGATCACGAATACCCACACCGCCGGGTCCCTGACGATTGTTGTAGAAGTTCTCACTCGCCTGCCAGTAGGCGGGATTGGTGATCGCACCGGTGGCGGGATTGCCTGGGACAGTAGGGAATCCGTCCTCGATCGAGGCCCAGTCCGGCGCACCGGAACCGCCGTACTTGGCCGACCAGAGATCCTGGTGCAGCTCGAGTACAGTGCTGATCCCGCGGCTGTTGAGCATGGCCACGGTCCCGGCGATGTCGGCGAGATACCCGTCGTCGTACTGCCCCGGTTCCGGCTCCACCGCTGCCCAGAACACCGCGATCCTGGCGGCGTTGAAGCCCTCGCGAGCCAGCAGATCGGCGTCCGGGTCGCCGAAACCGGCCGCGGACGGGCGATAGGGCGCACGTTTGACCGCGACATTCTCACCGTGCAGGATCACGACGCGACCGGCGCCGTCGACCATCCATTTGCCGGCATGACCTACCGAACCGGCGGCGGGCTTGCGTAGTTCAGTGAAGTCCTGCGCCCCCGCGGGACCGGCACCGGGCGTGGCGGCCAACGCAATCGCGAAAGCGCTCAGGATCACCGCGGATCGAACCGCTGGTTTCACCTTCGGTCGAAGATCAGCTGTTATCGGTGTCAGCATCGAGGACCTTCCGACGGATTGATGGTTTGGACCGGACATCAGCAGTTCGCAGGCCCGGGATCGGCACCGTTCACCACTCCCAGCAGCCACGGCATCGCGCCACCCGCGCCGAACACGGTCAAGAGGAAGTGCTCGAGTACCGCGACCCGGTAGTACCGCACGTTCCCGCCACTGCCGCAGTAGTTCCGCACCACCGAGTCCATGCCCAGGTCGGCGGGCACCACCTGGTCGCTCATGGAATGCCAGAGGAACAGCGGCAGATCCGGAGTATTGCCCGGCCTGCCGAAACTCGCCTCGGTCAACGGGCCACGGATATCCGGATCGGCGAAGGCCGCGCCGGGATCGATCAGGCTGGCGCCGATCGGGTGGCGCAGCACGATGTCGTTGGAGGAATAGGTGCAGGTACCGTTCAGCTGCGCCGCCGTCTGCTTGCCCTCCGCGTTGAGCTGCCGATCCAAACCATCGAGCACCTGCGGGTATTCGCGCGCCAGGCCCAGCAGGCTGACCCACAGCCATCCGCTGTACAGGCCGCCGGCCGGGCTGGCAGCGTACGGGGCGAGGGCGACCTTGTCACCGGGAACACCGCCCGCGGCGACGCCACGGATCGCCAGCTCCGGCGCATAGTCTCGGTGCTGTTCCGCCGCGGACAACGAGGCATTGCCACCACCGGAATACCCGTAGAGCCCGATCGGCGAATGCTCCAGCCCCAGCCCCGCGCGCTGGGTAGCACGGATCCCGTCGAGCACCATCCGGCCTTCGCTCGGCGCGCCGACCGCACTGTACTTTCCGTTGAAGTCGGTCACCACCAGGGCCGTGCCGGACGCGAGCAATGGCGACATGATGTACATCTCATTCAGCGTGCCCAGCTGCAGCTCCTGGGACGGATTGCACTGTGGGGCAAGGCCATCGATGAATGGCTGGTACGAAATCACCGGACGCGCACCGAGCGCGGGCACCCCGGGAACCAGCACCGAGGTGGCGGTCGCGATGGGGTTACCGTGCGAGTCGGTGCTACGGAACAGGATCTGCGTGGTCTGGATCGGCACCGGTATGACGGTCCATCTGGACTGCACGACCCGAGTTCGGATCACATCACCGTTGTTCAACTCCGCCAGATTCGGCGGGTCGTCGTACCAGGGATCGCCGTCCGCTACGAATGTCGCTGCCCCCGGTGGGGGATCGGCAATGGCCGGCAACGTTCCCGACGCCACGATCGCCAGCGTCGTGGCGACCCCGGCGACCACGCGACGTGGCAGCTGACGCCTGGTACGGGAGGGCGAGCACACTTCATTCACCGAAGCTCCATCCACAGAGGGCATTGGCTATATTGTGCAAATGAGCAGCTATTCGTCCGACACGAGACTACCAAAGGTGGCGGCGCTTGCCGCAATCCCCTCTATTGTTGTGTTCGGCACACTTGTCGCGTAAGCGATATTCCGACGACGATCTTCATTTCAATGGCTCAGGCACCGAGAGGACATACCGTGCGCTCATCGCGAATGCGACACCGAGCTCTTGCCATGTTCCCCACGGCTGTTGCCGTGCTATGCCTTGTTTCGTTCGGCATGATGCCGGATATCGCCTCGGCCGACGACGGTTTCACCTCCGATGGTCGACCATTGAGCGACATCGGAGAACCCGGCCCGCATGCGACTGCCGAAACGTTGTCCATGCACGATTGTGATTCTTCTGTGTGGGGACAGTTTTGGAGCAATCTGTTCCTAAATCTTGGAAACCATGAAAAGTTATCTTGTAGCAACGCGTTTCCCTCGGGTACCGAGTCGGTCGGCGGGGTAGGCCTGTTCTACCCATCGGACATCGCGACGCTGGACCGAGTGCCTGCGATCTTCTACATGCCCGGCTTCATGGCCGAACCAGCGTGGTACGCCGCCAGCGCGCGGTACTGGGCCAGCTACGGATACGTCGTCGTAATGCCGTACGACCTGTGGAACTCGACGGTGGAACTGCCGCTGATGGGGGCGCAGACCCTGGCGGGCGCCAACAACGATCCGAACAGCCCGCTGCACGGCAAGGTCGACCTCGGTCGCGTCGTCATGGCCGGGCACTCCGGGGGCGGCGGCGCGGTCGCGATGGGCGCGGTGCTCCCGCCCGACGTCTATCGCCAGATCGATCCGGCATTCCGAATCATCGGGGCGGTCCCCACCGAGTCGTCCCCCGTCGCGGCGGGCTTCGTCTTCGATGTCCCCACCCTCTACCTCACCGGCTGCGCGGACGCCATCGTCTGGCACTGGTATCTCATCAGGTGGCTGGGGTATCAGACAGCCTTGCGGGCCCCCGCCTATCTGGCGTGTGTCCGGGGAGCCAACCACAACACCCCGATGGACGGCCCGGCGTATAACGCGTTCGCGCCGCTCACGTTGGGCTGGGCGCAATACCTCGCCAAGGGCGACCAGGAAGCGGCCAGGTACTTCGTCGGGCCACAGTGGTCGCTGCCCGGCGACCCCCGGGTCGAGTACGCCTTCCGCAACACCCTCGCGGATGCGCTACCGCCGCCCGCCTGACCTCGGCTCGGCTCACCGCGCGAGAGCCGCGGTGAGCCGGTCGAGAAACTCGCCGACCCTGGCTTGCGCGACTGTCGTATCAGGGAATCTAGTCCGCAACGCGACGCCATCGTCGGTGCGGCTGAACCACATTTGCACGTCATCGGCCCGACCTTCGCGACTCAACTGGACACAGTTCCAGGGCGCCGGGCCGGGAGAGTGGGATCCGCCGGGCAACCTCCGGTAGTCGACGAACGAGACGGTGAACAGATTCGTCCGAGTCAGGCGCAGCTCCGAGGACATCTCCGCGAGTAATCGGGCGGGCGGGACCCCCGCGAGCAGTAGGCCGGCGCGGATCGAATCGTCGGCCGCGCGCGCCGTTGCGGCGAAATCGGCGATATCGGTAGCCACGACGGCAGGCGCATTACCGACCAGCCATCCGAAAGTATTGCGCAGCAATGGTTCCCGCCGCATGTGCACAGGCGCGATCAACAGCGTTCTCGGGCAGCCGAATTGCGCGGCAACGGCATGCCCGACCGCGGCCAGCAATGCGGCGAAGACCGAATGTTCCTCGTCCCGACAACGCAGCTCGAACGAATCGGCATCGTCCGCGTCGAGCACCCGTCGGACGTCCCCGGCCATCGGCGCGGTCGTCCCTGGCGCAAGGCCGAGATCGCCAGGGAAATGCGGCAAGTCGTGGCCGGACTCACCCAGAAACTCACGCCAGCGCCGTAGCCTCGGATCGTCGCGCGATACCCGTGCCACCTCGGATTCGGTTGCGCAGTACGACAGGAAGCTGCCCGCCGCGGGCAGCTTCGCCGCCGCCGCCGCCGCTCCAGGCCTGCCGCGGTCACGGGCGGCGCGATAGAGCTGGTCGAGCTCCGTCGCGGCGATAGTCATCGACCAGGCATCGCAGACGCCATGGTCGAAGGCACAGATTATCGTCGAACGGTCGGGTCGGTTGATCGCCGCGAGCGTGTACGGGGCGAACCGGAACGGATCGCAGGCTTCGTCGAAACGGGTGCCGAGCACGGCACGCAGCTCGTCGGCAGTGGCGACCGGCACGTCGGGCCGGGCCGCTAGCCGGATGCCGGTGGTGACTCGCATCGACACCGGCCGCGGACCGTCCGGGTGCACAAAGCAGCAACGCAACGCATCGTGGCGGGTAGTCCAGACGTCGAAAGCGATCTCGAGCGCGCCGCGATCGATCAGGCCGGGGACATCAAATAGCACTGCGATCCAGGATGTTTGCGCCGCGGCGAGATGTACCAGCTGATTACCGGTCGGCGGCACCGGCGAGTCGACCAGCTCCGATGCGGCCAGCACGGTCCATTCGAGCACCGTGGCGGGCGCAGCGCACCACTGGTCCAGATAGAGCAGTCGCATCAGACTTTGGTCGCCGCAGCGGTGGCGCGAAAGTCGCCGGTATGCGCCACGCTGTGCACGATTGTTCGCAACTGCCGCACGTAACGATCGACCGATTCGCGCGCGGCCGCGGTGTCGGGATGCTTCACCAGCATCACCGTGCGATGGGCCTCGCGGCAGAACCAGATCTGGGAAACGGGGCCGAGCATGCTATCGGTGGTGAGCGAGTGCATCGAGTGGACGGCAGGCAAGGACGCGGCGGCGAACCTGCGAAAATCCAGGTAAGACACCATCGGTGGGGCCGCGAACGCCGGCAGCGGTGCGCCCGCGGCATCGAGCAGCCCGAGGATCGGTACCCCGATCAAGGTTTTCAGCCGGTCGAACGCTCCCGCCGCCGCCTTCGCCGTGTGGGTGAACAGCGCGTTTTCCCCGAGCGTCAGGCCGACCGGCAGATAATTGACGAACCAGCCTTGCGCGGCAAGGTATCTCGAATCATCGCGAGCACTGACCACATTGAAACTGTGATGACTGGTCCGACCGGCGAATTCGAGATCGGTGACGGCGAGTGCGGCGAAGAGACCCGCGCTGAAGGACGCGTCATTGGCCCGGCAGACCACCGCGAAAGCATCGGCCTCGTCGCCATCGAGTATCTCGCTCCGAGTGTCCATGCGCGCGGCCGTCTGACCTGGTGCGAGACCGAAATCAACGGGGAGCTGATCGAACTGGCTATTGCGCAGCATCGCCAGGAGTTCTTCGACCGCGGGGGCTTTAAGGTCGAAATGTTCGAGCAGCCGGCTTTCGTCCCGGCAGAATTCGAGGTGGCTTCCGGTCACGGGCAGATCAGGGGCGGTGCCGGTCTGGAAGGCCCGGTATAGCGTGTGCAGTTCGCTGAAGGCGAGCAGGATCGAATAACCATCGGTATGCGAGTGGTCCATCGAAAAGAACAGCGTGAACTCGTCGCCGTGGTCGATCGCCCCGAAAACGAACGCAGGCCACCGCACCGGATTCGTTTCGGTCTGGAATCGTCGACCGGTCACCGCACGAATGTCCGCGCTGGAGTCGAACATTCCGGCAGATACCGTGGTGAAACCGATGTCGGCCGCCGCGACAAGGTGACGCGTGAGCGACAACCTGCCATCGGACTCCTCGGCGGAGAACCAGCAACGCAGCGTTTCATGGCGAAGCACGAACGCCGTAACCGCCTGTTGCGCGGCAGACCGGTCCAGTCGACCGGTCACCGTGAAGGTGCCCCCGAGCGACGACGCGGGCGTGCCGCCGGCTCGCTCGGCCGCGAGCTTGCCGGCGATGTGCGACTGCTGCAACAACGACACCGGCGCGGAGCTGGCGGGTGCGCGCCGCGCGGCTTCCCGGCTCTGGGTGACCGGGACGTACTCGAGCAGCTCACCACCTCGTGGCATCCACTCGCCCATCGTGATCATGCTCAGGTCGTTGACGCGGGTTGTCACCATACGAGTTCGGCTCCCTTCGCCGCTTCGGCCCTGGTCACTGCTGGCAGGTGGGCGTCGCCGTGCTCGGCGAACTCGCCGAGCAGCGCGCGCAACCGCGCCACGATCTGCTGAACTTCTCGGGCAGCGCTAGCCGTTCCGGGAAAGCGCGCACTCAGCGTGACCCCCAGCGGCCCACGCACCAGCCAGAAATAGCACTCGTCGGTCGAGTAGCTGCGGCTACGTAGGCACCGAGCATCCCAGGCCGCCCAGCGATCAGCTGCGGGAAGCGAACGAATGTCCATGTAGGACAACAGAAACGAGGTGCGGGGCCGGCGACCGAGCAGTTCGCATACCCGGGGAAACGGAATGTCCGCGCCGTCGCGGCACCGTCTCAGATCCTGACCGGCCAGCTCGATCAGCCGACGAAGACCGGTCACCCCCTCGCTGTTGAGGTGAAACGGGCGAAGTCCGACGAACCATCCGAAGGCATGCGCCCATTCCGGATGCATTCGCGTGTGCACGGGCAGCACCGTGCGAAAGTCGTGCGTCTGCGCGAGTTCGTTGGCGGCCGCAGCGAACGCGGCAAGTAGCGCGGCGTTGAATCCTTGTCCCAGTTCGTGGGTGAATAGCGACACCCGCTCGGCCTGGTGCTCGTCGAGCAGGTGTACGGCGAGGGTTCGCTGCGCCACCTGCGCGGCCGCTGCGGGGCCGGCATCGAGTGGAAAGACAGTGGCTATCGTCCCCAACGTCTTCGCTCCGGGAGCACCAGTCGACGGTTCGCCGGTCGCCGTGGCGAAGAACTCACGCCACACGCCGACCGCGGGGTCTGCCGCCGTCGCCGCTAAGGCGGCGAGCCGTTCTCGTTCACCGAAATCGAGATAGCTGCCGACCGCGGGCAACGCGGCGCCCGACCCGTTCGCGGCGCTGTAGAGGACATGCAGTTCAGCCGCGACCTGCACGACCGAGTACCCGTCCATCAGGCCGTGGTCTCCGCCGAAAACAACGGTGAAGGCGTCCCCGTGATCGATGGTGATGAACAGGTAGGCAGGCCAGTGCCGCGGCGAGGTCGAATTATCGAGCACTCGCTGTATGTACTGACGAGGTGACCTCGTGGCCATCCGTGTTCCCGGCTCGCGGCGACGAGTTCGGACGCCCCCGCGAGGCAGCGTATAGCGGGTGCATCGGTCACTCTCGATGGCCACGTGCGTTCGCAATACTTCATGGCGATCGATCCAGGCATCGACGGCTTCCGCCCATGCCCGCTCGTCGAGCGCGAGATCGAACCGGAACACCTGTCCTAACCAGCTCTGCGTAGGCACGCACTGTCGCCTGCGCTCCAGCATGTTTTTCAGGTGCTGCTCCTGGTTGAACGAGATCGCGCGCGGATCTCGCGGCCAG
The DNA here is from genome assembly GCF_044456045.1 of Nocardia sp. NPDC051052. Taxonomy (NCBI): domain Bacteria; kingdom Bacillati; phylum Actinomycetota; class Actinomycetes; order Mycobacteriales; family Nocardiaceae; genus Nocardia; species Nocardia sp. NPDC051052. Next base: position 282,558 of record NZ_JBITFL010000002.1, on the reverse strand, counting down.
TCGGACCATTTCGTCGCCGCGGTAGGCAGCCACTCCACGATCCGACCGTCGCGCAGCGGACATTCGGTAAGTTCGGTGAATTCCATCCGCACGCCCCTTCTCTCGGTCTGTTCGACCGGATCGGCCACGAAGATCGATCAGCACCACCGCAGCGCATCCGGGTCAACACGATCGCGGCCAGAACTCGGGTCGAGCTATACCGAAACCAGAAGTTCGATTTCGGGTTCGGGAAATGGGCACCAAAAATCGGTAACCAAGAGTGTACCGATCCCGCCCTATATAAGGGAGGCGACATGGTCACTTCACCAAAGACGCCCGGCGTAGAACGCCAACTCGGTACTCATCAGCGTCTCTACCTCGAGGTTTCGATACCGCTGCGAGCCAGGGCCGGTACGGAAACGCTGGACGAGGCCGTGTCGATATGGCCACAGGCACATTTGCCTTATATTTGCTATGCAGCGTCGAGTGGTGCCGAGGCAGTCTGGGTCCAACTGGCCACGAAGAATCCTGACTCATGAGACCTCGGGTCGGATATCAGCCGCCCCTCGAGTTTTTGACCTTCGGCCGCGCCGGCCAGGACCTGCCACGACGCACGTCCGGATGCTTTCAGCGTGCTTGATGCCACCGGATCGAGTTTGCTGAGAGTGGTGGTGTCGGCGTGCGCGAATGCCTGCGCGAGTGTTCGGTTGTAGAGCGCCGCGCGGTGCGCTGTGCTCGTGGGCAACTGCTCGGTGGGTGCGGCTTCTCCGATGACGAGCATTGCGACGTTGGCATCCTGTGCGGCCAAATCCTTACCCAGTGCCGCACACTCCTCAGGCGGTGCGTCGAACGAAACCGACTGATATGCAAAGCGTTTGAAGAAGGGGCCAGGCGGGCCGTGCGCGGTCGCGAGCCATAGCCCAACCGACAGTGACAGGGGGAGCGGCAGCGCCCCTTGCTCGCCCTGGCACCAGGCGAAATCCCAGTCCCAGACGATTCCGTATCGCCGAAGACTTCCGAATGTGGTGGCGGAGTCATACGCAAGTGTCGTGTCGTCGCCTCCAACGATCACCAACAGGTTGGGCAAAGTCGGATCGGACACGAATTCCCTGGACCTGCCGATAGCCCAACCTTCAGTTGCGTCACCGAACTTGGGGATTCGCAGTCGGCGGATCGATTCGACACATGCTGCCCGTAACTCATCCAATTCCGCGGCGGCAGCGCCTGCTACCGCGGGTATCAACGTCGGTGGATGCGGGCAGATGGCGGCTGCGATCAGCGGCACAGATCCTCCTGGAAATCCGGTCTACCACGGCTTTGGCACAGCGACCGCCAAGGCCGCTTCCGCACCGCTTGGCCGAGCGGCACCGTGCAACCCGGCGCGACAAGGTCTACCGGACCCGAGTGATCAAGTCCAGTTGAACCTGTGCGGCAACCGCGGGAGGAGCCGGGCGGCCGATTCAGCCGAAAGGTGTGACCAGCAATGGGATTTGGCGTAGGTCGTCGATGGTGTGGTGGATGCCTGCGAGTGCGCTGATCGCGCGCAGGGCGATGGCGAAATCGGCCTCGCCCGGTTCGAGGTAGTCGTGGTCGACGGTGCCGGCCGCTTCGAACGCCGCGCGCAGTTCGTCGGGCAGGTCGGCCAGGTCGGTGTCGAGTTCGAGGTCGTCGACGTTGATCCAGGCGACTTCGCTCCCGTCGGCGTAGTAGGTCAGGCTCGCGTCGGCATTGATGGAGAAGTAGCTCGTCGCGGCTACCCGACCGTCGGCCGATAGGGCCGCCGCGTCGTCGGTGGCGCCGAAATCGTCGTAGATGAATGTCCATTCGCCGATCCGCCCCGCCAGCAGTGTCGCGGTATCGCCTCGCCCGGTGCCGAGCGCCGCCGCGGGCAGGGAGGTCCGCTCGTCCGGCTTGTCTGCTGGAAGTTCGCACGGCCGGAACAGCGGCGCCTTGGCTCCCAGTGCTTCGAGTGCCGCGGCGGGTTCGAGTCCGCGGACCACGTGCACGCAGTGATTGGGATCGTCGCTCGCCAGCCCGCTGATCCACAGCGGAAAACCCTCGGAGTCAAGGGAATTGGGCGGAAATCCGGGTGTAGCCATGCTGTCCTCGCCTATTCGGTGAACTATGTTCGTGCCGGGTTCATCATCGCCCACGTCACCGCCCATCGCGCGGGGGAGTCAGGGACTTCCCTGATGCACCCGGGGGTGGATGTTGGCTAGCGTGGTCATCGCGGGGGTCACTACAGCATGATCCGATACCTATGGGGGCAACGTCGATGAAGCACACCTTGTATCGCGCCGCGGTCGTGTCCGCTGCGGCGCTGGTCGCGCTGGCGGCTCCGGCGTTGGCCGGCGGCGGGTTGAACATCGCCGCGCTCGATTCGGCGGTCAAGATCATCGACGGCGACAACGCCGCCGGAGATCTCGCGCTGGTCGCGGGCGACGGGCAGATCTGGCAGGGTGCGGACGGGGACAGGATCACCGGGCAGCCGGTGTCCCGCGACTCGCACTACCGGATCGGCAGTGTCTCAAAGGTTTTCGAGTCGATCGTCATACTGCAACTGGCCGCGGAAGGGCATCTCGACCTGCACGCGCGGGTGCGTCGATACCTGCCAGAGGCGCTGCCTGCCGCGTTCGACACCGTTACCGTCCAAGAACTGCTGAATCACACCAGCGGGCTGCCCGCCGAGGACGAGGGCGCGCCGCCGCTGACGCCGGACCAGCTGATCGCGGGTCGATTCGACTACCGGACCTTCGCCCAGGACGTCCACGACACGCTGTACCCCGACCCTGCCGTCAGGACCGCACCGGGACCGCACTTCGTGGCAGGCACCAAGCAGGAGTACAGCAGTTTCGCCTACCGGGTGGCAGGGCTGCTGATCGAGCGGGTCACCGGGAACTCGTTCGCCCAGGAGGTCGGGGATCGGATCACCGGGCCGCTGGGGCTGCGGGAAACCTCAGTGCCCGAACGCGACCCGCGCATCCCGACGCCGTATCTGCACGGCTACTACACCGCGAGCAATGGCTCGGTGGTCGATGTGAGCGAGCAGGCCGGACTTCCCTCGACGATCATCTCGACCCCGGCCGACGTCGACCGGTTCCTGGTCGCCGTGCTCGACGGCGACCTGCTGCCGCCGGCACAGCAGCAGCTGCTCTTCACCATTCCAGTGGGCCCCGACGGCGCACCGTTGTGCGATATCTCCACCGGCCTGCGCGTCCAGTGCTTCAGCGATGGCGGGCTGATGAGCACCCGGATGCCCGACGGCACGGTGCTGTGGGGCAAGACCGGGCACGACATCGGCTACGCGAGCGGTGTTTTCGCCACGCGTGACCTATCGCGGCTCGGCGTGTATGCCGTCTCCCGGATCGCCGACGACAACGGCGACGCGCCAGCCCTGGCACAGCGGATCGGTGCGGCTGCTTTCGTGAAGCCGCAAGGCTGAACCCAGGACGGTCGTCCGATTCGGCCAACTCAGTCCGGGTGCGCGGCCTGAGTCGGTTCGCCACGGTTGAACGATTCGTTTCCGAACGAGGGATGTTCGGGAGATGACTCGGCGGCACGACCGGAACGACGGATACCGGCACGGGTGCGTCAGGATGGTTATCGAGTGGTCAGCCAGGTCGATACAGCTAGATCTGTATGTTCGAGAGACGTTGGCGGTCAACCGATCAACTGGCTGATCACGGGCACTTACGCGCGAGTGACACGGAAGTGTCTGTCGTGACCGAGAGCGATGCTAAAACGTTGGGGTGAGTTTGCTTGCCGAACAGACCCGTTGGTTGGACGCGACCGCTCAGGCCGCACTCGTCGCGTCGGGGGAGGTGAAGCCCAGCGAGCTCGTCGAGGCCGCCATCGAGCGGATCGAGGGACTCGACCTGGTCCTCGGCGCGGTCACCCTGCGTTACTTCGACCAGGCGCGCGCTGCCGCGGCGGCGGCGCCGACCGGGCAACTGGCCGGTGTTCCGTTCCTGATCAAGGACCTTTTCACCGACGTCGCGGGGCAGGTCTGCACCAACGCCAATGTCGCGCTGAAGGCGCAGGCCAGGCCAGCGGAGGCGGATAGTCCGCTGGTCGCGCGCTACCGCGCTGCCGGGCTGATCTTCGCCGGACGGACGGCGAGCTCGGAGTTCGGCACCGTGCCCGCCGCCGAATCCGCGGCGTGGGGAGCCACCCGCAACCCGTGGAACACCGCGCTCTCCTCGGGCGGTTCCAGCGGTGGCGCCGCGGCCGCGGTGGCCGCCGGAATGGTTTCGGCCGCGCACGGCACCGATGCCGCCGGTTCGATCCGTATTCCGGCATCCTGCTGTGGACTGGTCGGCCTCAAGCCCTCGCGGGCAGCCGGGCAAACCGTCAACTCCGTGTTCGATCTGATCGTCGAGTCGGTCGTGACGCGGTCGGTGCGCGACACCGCGCTGCTGCTGAACATCGCGCGCGATGTCGAGGGCGTGACACCCGCCGACGGTTACCTCGCCGAGCTGGGCGCGGATCCGGGACGGCTGCGGATCGGTCTGCTCGATACCCGGTTCGACGGTTCACCGGTACACCCGGATTGTGCCGATGCGGCGCGTTCGACGGCCCAGTTGTTGGAGTCGCTCGGCCATCACGTCGAGCCCGGCTTCCCGGCCGTGCTGAGCGACTCGACACTGGACAGCCTGTTCGCGGCGTTCTGGACCTCGGGCATGGCCGAGGTCCTCGGTGACCTCGCCCGTCAGTTGGGCCGCGAGATCACCGAGGCGGACGTGGAGTCGCTCAATTGGACTCTCGGCGCGCTGGGCGCCGAGGTGAGCGCCGGGGATCGGCAGGCCGCGCGCGACGGTGTCGCCGGGTTCGCCCGGTCGGTCGTGAGCTGGTGGGACGACTACGACCTGATGCTCACTCCGACCCAGGCCGAACCGCCGCTGCCGTCCGGCACGCTCGGCTCCGACCCGGCGGACCCGCTGGCCCCACTGCGCCGCAGCCAGCAGTTCGCGCCGTTCACCCCGTTCGTCAATTTCACCGGCCAGCCCGCGATCACGCTGCCCCTGCACGTCGATGCCGACGGTCTGCCGATCGGTGTGCAACTGGTGGCCGCCCCCGGCCGCGAGGACCTACTGCTGCGGGTAGCCACGCAATTGGAAATCGCGGTGCCGTGGCAGGACCGCCGTCCGGCGCTGTAGCCCCGGCTCAGCCGAACCGGACCAACGCGTTCCCAGCAGCTAGTAGCGGATGTTCGTCAGATCCATTGCACTCAGGAATCGCTCCGCTGTGGAGTCACCGCTGCGAATGTCACCCCGGTGAGCTCCTCCGAGACGGTCCACAGGCGCTGCTGGACGGCCTGGTCGTGCGAGTCGGGGCTGGAGGTGACCAGCTTCGGGTAGCCGCGGATCTCGCCCCGGTTGCCGGGCCCGTAGTACTGGCCGCCGACGACGGCCGGGTCGGTGGCGGCGCGCAGGGTGGGCAGGGCGCCCATGTCGGCCGTCTGGGTGAGCAGCGGCGCGAGCCAGGTGATGGGCAGGCGCAACGCGGCGGGTGTGTTGCGGGTGAGTTCGGTGTTGGACACGCCGGGATGGGCGGCGACCGCGATGGTGGTGCCGTGCGGTGCGAGCCGACGCTGCAGTTCGTAGGTGAACGTCAGGTTGGCGAGTTTGGCCTGGCCGTAGGCGCCGACGCGGCTGTATGAGCGCTCCCATTGCAGGTCGTCGAAGTGGATGGCGGCCCGGATGCGGTGGCCGGTGCTGCTGACCGTCACGACGCGGGAGCCGGGGACGGGCAGGAGCCGATCCAGCAGCAGGCCGGTGAGGGCGAAGTGGCCGAGGTGGTTGGTGCCGAACTGCAGCTCGAAGCCGTCGACGGTGGTCTGTCGCGGGGTGTACATCACGCCCGCGTTGTTGATCAGCAGGTCGATGCGTGGGTGCGCGGCGCGCAGGTCGGCCGCCGCGGACCGGATCGAGTCCAGGGAGGTCAGGTCGAGGGCCTGGACGGTGACGTCGCCGGTGATGCGGGCGGCTGCCTGCTTGCCCTTGTCGACGTCGCGGACGGCCAGGACTACCGTCGCGCCGCGGGCGGCGAGCATCCGGGCGGTATCGAAGCCCAGCCCGGTGTTGGCACCGGTCACGATCGCCACCCGGCCGTGCTGATCGGGGATGTCTTGCTCGGTCCAGTTGTTGTTCATGTCTCTCCTAAGGAACCATCGGTCTGTTATGGTCTGACGATAAAAGACCTGTGGTCTCTTGTCAAGGGACCGACGGTCTTTAAGTTAGGATGACGGCGTGACATTTCAGCGAGCGCGCAGCGACGAGCAGCGGGAAATTCGCCGCCGGGCGATCCTGGACACGGCCGCGGAGATGCTCGACGAGATGCCCGTGGCCGAGGTGAGCCTCAACGAGCTCAGCCGCCGGGTGGGCCTGGCCAAGTCGAACGTCCTGCGGTATTTCGAGTCGCGCGAGGCGGTGCTGCTCGAGCTGCTGGATGCTTCTCTGGAGACCTGGCTCGCCGAGCTGGCCGACGAACTGACCGCGGGCATCGAGGCGCAGGCAGCACCGGAAGTTCGGGCAGGCCAGCTGGCCGAGATCCTCAGCCGGTCGCTGGCGGGCCGGGGGGTGCTGTGCGACCTCTTCGGCGCGCAGGGCGGCGTCCTCGAGCACAACGTCTCGGTCGAGGTGGTCAAGCGGCACAAGCGTTCCTCCCTCACCAGGCTCGCGGCCATGACCGAACTGATGCGCCGCCACCTGCCCGAACTCGGCGACCAGGCGCAGCTGTTCTGCCTGATGAGCCTGGTCTCGGCGGGTGCCCTGTCGGCGTACGTCCCGCCGCCGCCCAGCCTCCTCGCCGCCTACGCGGACGAGCCCGCCCTCGGCGTGCTTCGCCTGGACTTGCGTGACGCTCTGCGGGACTCCTTCACCTCGACACTCCTGGGCGTGCTGCCACGCGGCTGAACCGGATGACCTCCGGCCAACCGCGCTGACAGCTTCGGACGACCCGTCACGCGGCGACAGGCTGGTGATCAGCGAATCATGTTGCGGGACCGGCGGGTTCGTCGGATGATCAGGTGGTGATAACAGAGGGAGAGGCCGCCGCGCTGGCGGACCTGTCGTGGCTGCGGCGACCGCGCAGCGTGCTCTTCGTGGCGCAACTGCTGGTCAGTCTCCCGTTTGTGGTGGTGACGATACTGCTGCTCGGGTGGCTCGATCGAAAGTTGGGGTGGCCGCAATGGATCCTTCCGGCAGCCTGGCTGATCTGGTGCGTCACCGTCCGTTACCGGCCCGTCCGGGTCCGGTTCGTATCGCGGATGCGCTCACCGACGTCCGACGAAGCCGCGCTGCTTGTTCCGGCATGGGAGACGGTCGCACGCGCGGCTGGGGTAGACACCGCGAAGTATCCGTTGGTGGTGCAGGGCAAACCGTTGAGAAGGGGTCTGATTTTCCGCCCGCGGGCGATGATCGTTGTGCACAGTGCGGGCTTGACCGAAGCGGCGCAGCGTGACCTGTCCGCCCAGTGCGCCTGGGGACTGGGCCTGCACCTGATCGGCCCGTCGTACGCCCGTCGGCTGACGGCCCTGTACCGCAGGCCCGCCTTGCTCGCGACGGGGATTGCCGCGGCGGTTGTCACGGTGGTGATCATCGTGGGCACGGCCGTGTTCATGACAGCGCGCGGCAAGACCGACTTCAAGGGCGACATGTCCAACTTCGTCTATGTGGGTGCGCAGATCGTGGCGTACGGGACCACCGCTGGGGTGCTGCTGCCCGTGCTCGGTCTGCCGGGTGCCGTGGTGGTCACGGTGGCGTGCGCGCTGGACTCCTACGGAAAGGAGTTCCTGGGCCTGTACAGCGCGATCGTCGCCGATCGCGTCGCGGTCTGTCTCGGCTACGGCCGAGAATTACGCGACTACCTGGCAGCGCATCCTGACCGGGATCGCTTCCGGCGGTCCTTGCCGTGGAGCCGCGGACGCCTTTGGTACCTGGAGCGGCGAATGTCAACTGAGACAGTCGGATAGCCAACTGCGGTAGCCCGAGCCACCCACTGACTCGCCCGCTCGGCCGATCGCTCCGGTGGTCACCGATCGCCTGCGCGGCGGCATAGTCGGCTTGATTGGTGTGGTGTGGGTTCATTGAGCGGCAACGGCGATACCCGCGATTCCGCACAGGACGATTACCGCTCCCACGATGCGGCGCACCGGATTCGGCTCACCGAGCACGCGCCAGGCGACGAGTCCGCCGATCACAATGCTCAGTTCGCGGACCGGAGCGACCACGCTGACCGGCGTCGTCTGCATCGCGAACAACACCAAGAGATACCCCAGCGGTGAGAGCACCGCGACGATCAGTATCTCGCGGCGGTGATCGCGCCACAGACAAGCGATGTCGCGCCTGTGGGCAAGCGTGTGCGGAGTAAGCATCGCACTCTGCGCCAGGCAACCGGCCGTGAAATACAGAATCGGCGGCATTCCTAAAGCGTTGACCGCGTGGGCATCCCATAACGTATATCCCGCAATGGCCACACCCGTCAGCAGGCCGTAGGCCACGCTGGCGATTCTGGGCTTGCCATCGATCGCCGGACCGGCGCTGATCACGCCCACGCCGACAACCACTGCGACGGCTCCTATCAGCCCGACCGCCCCTGGATGCTCTCCGAACAGCAGGACGGCCACGAGCACCGACAGCAGCGGCCCGGTACCTCTCGCCAACGGATACACCACCGACATGTCACCCACGGCATAGCCGCGTTGCAGAACTACGCCATACCCGACATGTAGCACTGCGGTGCCGACCGAGGCAACGGCCCACCACCACTGCGGCCGCACGCTCTCGACCAGTAGATCACCGATCGCGACGGGCACACACAGTACCGCCGAGATCGTGTAGTAGCACCAGACGAATACCGCGCCGCCGGCGCCGACCCGCTTGGCCGCGAAATTCCAGCCAGCATGGAGGATAGAGGCGATCACCAGCATCGCAAGCGAGACAGCGTGCACGACAACCTTTCCGGTACTGAGTCCCCTCCGCATGTCAACCACGCCAAGACAGGTGACAACAGGGATGCCAGCTGTCCGCACTCCGGAGAAAGTCAAGTCGGTGGCTTCGATCCAGCCAGTCGATAGGGCCAGCTCCTGTGATCCAACAACACTTTCCGTTGTCGACCGAGCCACCGCGCCAGTCGTCGCGGGAGGCCGATCTCGGTCTGCGCATGACTGCCGCGAGCAGCCGACTCGTTCACCTTACGGTCGTCGTTATCCTCGATGCTGCAATCGCTTTCGCGAATCTGCCCCGAACCCGCCATGCCCTTGACATCGCCGCCGAGATCGCAGAAGCCCGCAGCCTCTGATCGACCGCCGCGCTCGCGGCCGGCGGGACCACACTGATCGTGTGCCTCAGGCTGGAACGACGCTATTCTCGACTCGAGATGCGAGTAAGTAGGCTGGTTCGCGCGGGTCGGCCTATCGGTTGGGTCTCGTCTGGGAGTGGTTGAGCGGGTGCACAATTGGCAAGCTCGGCGCCTCGCATGGAGAAGCGAGCGCGCCTGGCTGGCGACCGGAGTGCGACACAATGCAGCAAGTTGGAGGAACTGACGATGTCCATGGTCAGCCATCAGACGTTGCGGGTGCTCGAGGGTTCTTATGTCCTTGAACGTGCGGCAGACGTCACCGACGTTCCGCGCGCGGACGTCCTCGCCATGGTGTTCGGTCCGGACGGGTCGACCGTGATGCGGCGCAACGACACTGGTGCGGATGGATGGTCGGCACTGTGGAACGGTGACGCGGCGCACGACGTGCAGGCGACTGGGATGTTGAGCGCGATCGTGGCACCGCTGGCGGCCGGCGGCCTGCCGGTCTGGGTGGCTTCGAGCTACGACGGCGACCTCGTCCTAGTACCGGCCGATCGTCTGGATGAGGCTTGCGAGGTACTGGCAGCGGCTGGCCACCAAGTCCGGCGGTGACCTAGCAAATCCCCTTTACCCTCGAGTTCGTTCGCTGGCCTGGCCGAGACCTCGCCGCATCAACCTCCCCAACTCGACGTTCCAGAGGCATTGGTGGCCAACCGATCCCGCGGTTGGCCACCATCCGATCGGGACGCGCCATTACCGGATGTTCGAGTTGCGCGCGCTCTGCGGAGCATTTCGTTCTGGGCGATGGCTGGTAGCCGGATGCTCCGTCAGTGTGGTGCTCGGCACGCGCGTCACATCGTGGCGGGGCCGGGTGTGCTCAGTGTGGCCGACCGGTGGACCGTTGCCGGGTGACTTCGGCGACGCTCGCCCAGTCGAGATCCGCGCCGATCTGCTCGACCGCGGTGGCGAACACGTCGTGCAGGACCGGCGCCGTCGGTAGTTCGACGCCGAGCTCATCGGCGGCGCCCAGCGCGAGGTTCAGATCCTTCAACCCCAGCGTGGTGGTGAACCCTGGCGGCGTGTAGGTGCCCGTCGCGATGGCGTTGCCGTAGCCGCTGTACACCGCGCCGGGAAAGATGGAATCGTTGATCATCTCGACGAACTGCCCGGCGTTCAGCCCGGCGTGCTCGAGCAGGGTGATCGATTCGGACAGTGCCTGCAACGCGTGGAGGATCAGGTAGTTGACCGCGATCTTCCCCGTCGGTGCGGCGTCCACAGCGTCGCCGAAGTCCCACACCCGTCGGCCGAGCGCGGCGAGCATCGGTGCCGCTGCGGCTCGGACCTCCGCGTCGCCGGAAACCAGCAGGGTCAGCTTCCCGGCCACCACCGCCTCGGGTCGGCCGACCACCGGGGCACTGAGGTAACCCCCGCCGTTCGCGGCGAACTCGCGAGCCGCGGCCGGACTGATCGTCGCGTGGTTGACGTGCACGAAACCCTCCGGCGCGGAGCGGATCCGCTCCGCCGTAAACACTTGCCGCACCGCCGCTTCGTTGCTCAGCATCGAGAAGACCGTCCCGGTCGCGATCGCATCCTCGGGGCGGTCGGCGAGCGTCGCGCCCCGCGCCAGCAGGTCGTCCGCCTTGGCGGCAGTCCGGCTCCACACGGTGACGCCGTAACCGGCATCGAGCAGCCGGCCCGCCATGACGCCGCCCATCTTCCCGAGTCCGATGAAGCCCACCTGGCGAGTTGTCATGATCGTTTCTCCGTCCTCCGCAAGGACTGCGGTTATAGGTTGTCGTGGAGTGGGCCAACTCCTGGTCGATCTCGCGCAGCAGTCCACGGTTCGGGTGGAGCGTGGCGTCGAGGTCGCGCAGCTGCCAGTCCTCGTCCACATCCTGTTCGGTGATAACGGCTTCGACGTGTGTCGAGCAGCCGCATGTGCGGTCCGGGTAGGACGCTGATGAACTGTTCGGCGGCCCTGTTGTCGCCGCGGTCGCCGTGGGTGAGCAGGCTCGCGGGCCGGTCGTGCCATTCCCGGATGTTTGCATCCCGGTTGCCGATGAGTTCGTCTACTGGCTTGACCTTGATCATAGTTCAGGTTTCACAATTCGATGCATGAAGGATGACACCGAAGCGATCCGAGAACCGATTTCGACTGCGATGGTGTCCTTCTTGTGCAGGCCGGCGAACTTCGGTCGGTTCGCGCCGCAGCTTGTCAGTGGGTTCAGCGGGTACGTGCCGACCAATAGCATGGAAGCGTGGATGGGACTCGTTCATGACTGTTCAACCGGGCGGGTGTCCGCGCCGTAACCCCGAGCCGCGCAAGGACCTCGTGGAGCATTCGGCTCCCTTCCTGCCCGCTGGCAGCCAGATCCGGCAGGCGTTCATCTGTCAGGCCGCGCCGAGCTTCCTCTTCTTCGTATTCGCATATCTCACCGGCCTCACGATGTTGTGGATCGAATACCGCTGCGTAGCAGTCACTTCGGACGCCATCTACGTGCTGGCGAGCAGCAAACCGTCCGGCGGTGCCAAGCCGCGGCGCTTGCTGGGCACGATGCCCCGCAATACCCGACTCGGCCCGGTCTCCGGACGGTGGGGGCAATTGAGTCTGCTCGGCGAACGGCACTGGGTCCACCGACGATTCTTCGACCAAATCGCGGATGCCGACCGTGAGGCGGGCTTCGGTTGATCGAAACCGGCCTCATCCGCGCCGCGTAGTTCGCGAACGTGCGCACCGCTTCCAGACTATCGACCCTTCGAAAGCGTTGTGCTGCAACGATGCTGCCGGTTAGTGGACTTGGCCGACGGGCCGGATAACCACCGAGTTGATCTCGATTCCCGCGGGCTGGAACAGTGCGAATTCGATCGACTCCGCGACATTGTCCGGCGTCAGGATCGGGCCGTCGGGGACGCCGTCTTCCCGCGAGTCCCAGAATGAGGTCTCCACTCGACCGGGTGCGACCAAGGTGACGCCCACCCCGGAGCCGGTGGCCAGGACGCGAGCGTTCTCCGCCAACGCCGACACCGCCCATTTGGAGACGGAGTACATATTCCCCGGAGTGTTCTTTACCCCAGCGGTGCTGCCTACCAAGATGATTCGTCCCCGGGTGGCGCGCAGGGCGGGCAGGGCGGCCTTGATGAGCACGGCAGGCCCGAGCACATTGGTCAGCAACATCTCTCGCCACTGTGCTGGATCACCATCGACCAGGTCGTCGTGCGTGGAAAGCCCCGCATTGGCCACGACGTTATCCAGCCGCCCGAACTCCTCGATCGTTGCCGCCACCGCGGCCCGCACGGATTCGTAGTCCGCGGCATCTCCTACCACCGTCAATAGTTCTCGCCCCGCGCCGATTTCGGACGCCAGCTGTTCGAGCCGCTCCTTACGCCGTCCGGTGATCGCCACCCGATGCCCACGCGCCAGCAGCCGCCGCGTGGTAGTGGCCCCGATCCCGGTTCCCCCGCCGGTGATCAAGGTGACCGGTGCATCCGTTTTCTCGCTATCCATTTCGTGGACGCTATCCGACGAACACCAGTTCGCCAATCGGCCGCGATGTCGAAACCGTTGCCCGAGTCTGGAATCGAACGACTCGCTATCATCCGCGATTGTTGGCTGCCCAGGCGGCCTTCGGATTTCGGCATGGGCGTCTCCCACTGAGTCAATATTTGATACCGATCGCCATTCGCCGAAACCACGGCGCCGATGCATCAGCATGAAGGTCGTGTCGCCGAAAAGCGTTGGACCCTATGGCCGATTCCGGACAGGATGGCTGTCATAGCGTGTTGGGAGGTTCGCCGGTGGATGTGTTGCTGGAGACGGATCGGCTCATTCTGCGTCGGTTCACCGCCGCCGACGTCGACGATCTGGTCTGGTTGGACAGCGATCCTGCGGTGATGCGGTACCTGACCGGTGCGCCCACACCGCGAGGCGAGATCGAGCATGAGGTGCTGCCCCAGATCCTGCGCGACTACCGGTTGGGTCCGGTGGGACGTTTTGCCGCCATCGAGCGATCCACCGCAACGTTCGTGGGCTGGCTGGCCCTGCAGCCACCGCAGGACGGCAGCCGCACCGACGTGGAACTCGGCTACCGGTTCGCCGCGTCGGTCTGGGGCCGCGGATACGCCACCGAGGCGCCGCGGGCGTTGATCCGCAAGGGATTCACCGAATTCGGTGTCGAGCGGGTGTGGGCCGAGACCATGGCGGTCAACATCGCCTCTCGGCGCGTGCTGAAAAAATCCGGCCTCACCCATGTTCGGAGCTTCTACCTGCATTTCGATGACCCAGTCCCCGGCACCGAGCACGGCGAGGTCGAATACGAGCTACACCGAGCCGACTGGAGGAAGTCAGAGACATCGGGAGATATGGCCTAGGGCAATGCCTCCTGAATCGTGGAGGCGACCGCGTCGATGGCTGAGTCGGTGGTGGTCGCGTGGACCGACAGACGTAATGCACTGGCGTGAACAGTGGCGGTTACGCCCGCCTCGGCCAGCCGCTTGCCCAGTTGTGCAGGCTGGAGATCGGGCAAGGCGAAGGAGAAGATTCCGGCACGGTCAACGGGATCGAGTGAGGAGCCGATCGTCGGGTCGAGGGGGAGTAGCGCTTCGTGTAGCGCGTCGAGGCGCTCGCCGATTCGGTGGGCGATCCATGCTGTGCCGACGGATTCGACCAGCTCGAGCGCGGCGGCGAACGCGGCATGATCGACGGGACTGAGATTGGTGATGGAAAATCGCCCGGCACCGTGCGCATGCGGGTGGATCAGCCCGTCATAGTGTGTGGGATCTACTGCGCCGGTCCATCCTGACAACAATGGATCAACTCGTTCCAACGCCCGATCCGAGAGCGCGAGAAATCCGGTGCCCCATCCAGCGCGCAACCATTTCTGTCCACCGACCACGAGAATGTCGCACACTTCCCACGGCTGGGTCGTCACCCCGAAGCCCTGAATTCCGTCGACGATCAATAGCCGCTCGCCGATCACGTCCCGAATGCCGGCGAGGTCGGCTCGATAGCCGGTGGCGAAGTCGACGGCGCTGACCGACACCGCCGTGGTGCCGGGGCCCAATTCCTCGGCGATCAATTCCGGCGTCATCCGGCCGCCGGGTGGGGCGAGCACCCGTAGCCGGATCCGGCCGGCCTGGGCGGCGCGTGCCAAGGGGTAGTGGTTGGCCGGAAAGTCGTTGCCGCTCACCAGAACTTCTCCGGGCGGGATGGCGAAGGCGGCCTGGAACAGCCCGGTCGAGGTGTTCGGAATCAGCACCACTGACGATGTCGCGAAGCCGGACAACCGCGCAACGGCACGGATCGCTCGGTCGGTCGCGCCCATCAGATCATCGACCGTTTCCGGGCCTGCCGTCGCACTCGAGTGCATCGCCGCGGCGCTCGCGGCAACCACGGCCCGCGACGGGGGACCGTACCGCGCGAAATCGAGATAGCCGGTTGTTTCGGAGAATTGGGCCAGGTACGCGGCCCGAATGTCGGACTGCGGCTGGGTCATTGATGCACCCTGGCCAGGAATTGGCGGGTACGGCTGTGCGTCGGATTGCCGATGACCTGCTCCGGCGGGCCCATCTCGACGACGACTCCCTCGTCTATGAACACCACCTGATCGGCCACCTCCCGTGCGAAGGACATCTCATGGGTCACCACGATCATGGTCATGCCCGCGCGGGCGAGTTCGGTCATCACGGTGAGCACCTCGCCGACAAGTTCTGGATCGAGCGCGCTCGTCGGCTCATCGAAAAGGATCAGCTTGGGTTGCATGGCCAATGCTCTGGCGATCGCCACCCGCTGCTGCTGTCCACCGGAGAGCCGGCCGGGGTATTCGTCGACTTTGTCGGCGAGTCCCACTCGGTCGAGCAGTTTTTTGCCCTGCTGCCGCGCCTGCGCCATCGGCATGCCCTTGACCTTGACGGGCCCCTCGATCACGTTTTGCAGCGCTGTGCGATTCGGGAACAGGTTGAAACGTTGGAACACCATGGCGATCTGGGCGCGTTGCTTGGCGATTTCCCGCTCGCGGAGTTCGTGCAGCCTGCCGTCGCGTAGTCGAAACCCGATCGGGTCGTCGTCGACCCAGATCTCCCCGGAATCCACCGACTCCAAATGGTTGATGCAGCGCAGGAAGGTGCTCTTGCCCGCGCCGGAGGGACCCAACAGCACCACAACCTGACCGCGGCGGACGGTGAGATCGAGACCCTTGAGCACGTCGACGTTGCCGAACCGCTTGTGCACGGACACGGCTCTGACCAACACGTCGGAATCCCGCGTGGATGCGTATCTTGTTCGCTCGCTCATGATTTGGTCCTGACCATCGGAGGAGTGCCGAGGGATCGCCCGATCAGCCGCCACGGTGTCCGGGTTCCACCCGTTCGGTCGGACGCCGAGTACCTGCGTTCGAGGAAGTACTGGCCGACGCTTGCCACGCTGACCACCACCATGTACCAGATCGCGACCGTCAACAGCGTCTCCATCGGATTCAAGCTGTGCGAGGTCAGGTTTTGGGCGGCCTTGATCAGTTCCACGTACCCGATGACCGATGCCATCGAGGTTCCCTTGAGCATGTTGATGAAGTCGTTTCCGGTCGGCGGGATGATCACGCGCATCGCCTGCGGCAGAATCACCCGGCGCAGCACCAAAGTGGGTGGCATACCTATCGACTGGGCCGCCTCGACCTGCCCCTTGTCGACGCTGTTCAGCCCGGCGCGCACGATCTCGGCCATGTAGGCGCTTTCGTTCAGCCCGAGCCCGAGCAGCGCGGCGACGAATACCGTCATCAGAACATTCGCCGACTGGTCGAGCACGGTGATGTCGATGAACGGGATCATGATCGTGATGCGCGGAAAGATGAACGCGAGATTGAACCAGAGCAGGATCTGCAGCAGCACCGGCAAACCGCGGAACAACCAGATATAGCCGCTGGCAAACCAGCGCGCGACCGGATTGCGCGAGGCCCGCATCAGCGCGACAGCCACGCCGAGAACGATCGCCCCCGCCTGCGCGACGACCGCCAAGAGAATCGTGTTGACCAAGCCCTCCAGGATGATGGGCTCGGTCAGCAGCGCGGGTATGGACGGGTAGTCGATCTGACCTTGCGACATCGCATAGCCGAGCGCGCCGAGAAGGGCCAGGATCAGCACGCCGGATACCCATCGGCCCCAATGCCGAAGGGGGACTTTGGGTAGCAGGATGACAGCGGGCGCTTCGTCCTGCACCGTATGGGTGTCAGCCGGCATTGATGGTTACTTTCTGGAGTGCGCCAGAGGTGATCTGCCAGGAATCGAGGATCTTGGTGTATGTCCCGTCATCGACGAGGGACTGCAGTGCTTTCTGCAGTGCCTGTGTCAGCGCCTTGTTGTCCTTGGACAGGCCGATCCCATACGGGCCGCCGTTGAGCGGCGCCTGATCGACGGTCTCGAAATATTTTCCGTCACCGGCGGTCCGGGAGATGTACGCCGCGGACGGCAGGTCGTTGAGGATCACCGCGATTCGGCCGGAACGCAATTGCTGCTGGTTCTGCGAATCGCTGCTGGTGTCGGTGATGGCGAGGGCCGGTTTGCCCGCCGCCGCACATGTCGCGCTCTGCGACTTGGCGAACTCCTGTTGGCTGGTTCCGGTCACCACCGCGATGGCCTTGCCGCACAGATCATCCACGGTGTGGATCTTCTCGGGATTGCCTTTGGCCACCATCATGGTGATGCCCGAGGTGAAGTAGTCCACGAAGTCGATCTTCTGCTGGCGTTCCTTCGTATCGTTCATGCCCGCGATCGTTGCGTCGATGCGTCCGGTCTGCAGACTGGTGATCAGCGAATCGAAGGACATGTCGCTGTAGGCGACGTCGAGGCCGAGCTTTTTCGCGATGGCCGTGATGAGGTCGACCTCGAACCCGACCGCCTTCTTGCCATCCGCGCCGTAGAAGTTATTCGGTGGCGACTGCACATTCGAGCCGATCGACAGCGTGCCCTTGCCCTTGATCGCCGCGGGCACCTCGCCGACCAGTGTCTGATCGCTCTGCACAGCGTTCACGATCGCGGCGTTGTCCGGGATCGCCGATCCATCCCGATCCGATCCCGCGGTGGACTCGCTGCCGCGGCAGCCCGCGACCAGCAGCAGGCCGGCCAGTACGACGAGGGTTGAATAGCGGCGCACGCGCGCCGTTGGGTGGGTCACGGGATCTCCTTTGATCTGTGTTCGACGATGAATGTGCGGTATTCGCCGCCACGCCGGGCGGCTCATCGCCCGATGTGCCCCGACTCCCTGACGATCAGGCGAGTCGGGACGACAACGTGTCGCGGGCTGTCGGTCCGCCCGCCGATGCGCTCGAAGAGCATCTCGGCCGCGCGCGCCCCCATGTGCTCGGCGTCCTGGGCGACCGTGGTGACGGCCGGGCTCAGCAGATCGGCGAGGTCGAAATCGTCGAATCCGACATAGGCGACCGACAATTCGGGAGCGCAGCGCAGATGACGGATCAGGGCGAGGGTGGCACGGTTGTTTCCGGTGACCACGGCCGTGACAGGGTCGGGCCCACTGGCCCACCGCCGCCAGATCTCGGCTTGGCTGTCCGGCTTGTGTAAACCCATTCCGACGAGGCCCGTCGCGTCCAGGCCGTGTTTTTGAATGGCGGCGAGAAAACCGTCCCGGCGACGGCCCGCCGTCCAGAAATGCTCGTCGTCGCCGAGGTAGCCGATCCTGCGATGGCCCAATGCGACGAGATGCGCCACGGCCAGACCCACGCCGCCTTCGTTGTCGCTGACCACCGAGTCGAATTTCGCACTCGAACTCGGCCGGTCGACGAAGACACACTTGGTTTCCGGGGCCAGCTCGGATTCGAGCGCCACCTCACCGGCGAGACTGGCCGCGACGATCAGTCCGTCCACTCGGCGGGCGAGGAACGCGCTGGTGAGTTTGGCCGCGCGCGCGGAGTCACCCTGCGCCGACCCGGCCAGCAACAGATAGTCGCGTTCCCGTGCCACCTGCTCGACGGCGGCCATGACGGTGCTGTAGAGGGGCCCGGTCAGGTCCTCCATCACCAAGCCGATGCTCGCGGTAGCGTTGCCCTGCCGCAGAATTCGCGCCCCGTCGTTACGACGGAAACCCAGCTCATCGATGGCCGACCGAACCCGTTGCGCGGTCTCCTCCCGGACCCCGGGCTCGCCGCTCACCACGCGCGACACGGTCATCAGTGAGGCGCCGGAGCGCCGAGCCACATCCGCCATCGTCGGCCACCGACGCCGCTCACCCTGCGGCTCCGGGCTTGGTAACGTTACCATCGACCAAAGGTGACGTGCCGACAGTCCTTTGTCAACCCCTTCGAGCACACTGGAAATTCTCGAAGGGGCTTGTCGGCCAACCGATCACCGGTGCCGCACCAGCAGCGGGCGGCTAGCCACCCGAGCTGATCGCTAATAGCCGTTAGCGCGTCGCGCTTCTGAGAGCTTCCGCTGGACTTCTGCGCAATCGAGCCGGCCTATAGCGTCAAGCGGTCCGATCATCAACCGAATTCGGAGTCGATCCACAAGGCGTTAGTTCTTCTTGTGCCGCAGGCCGTCAACATCGGACCGATGCGGATTTCTAGATCATCAATACCGTGGATGGGGTGTCGAGTCGGCCGGTTCGAGATTTCAGTGCTACGGATGATATGCGCTGTGCTCGCAAGACGGGGTATTTGGGGGCAGGCTGAATCGTCTCCTCAGGCATATCCTTGAAAGTTATCGATTGGCACATGCGAGCGGGGGGTGACGCATGGTGATGCGCCGCGCGGTGCTGCAACTTTCAGCTTCTCCTGCCACGTTCGCTCATAATACGCGAAGGATCGCCGGCGATGGGAATGTCTCTGCAGAGTGAGTTGGAGCCGTTGCTTACCAAGCTGTGGGAGGTAGCCGACAGCAAGTACTGGGACGATGCCCTGCTCGACCCAACCAATGAGGCTTATGTACAACAAGCGCGCGAGGGGCTGCAGTATTTCAATCAGAATCTCTCGAGTCTTATCACTCGATTCCGCGAGTACTACTCGCTGGACGGACACGATATCGACTCACTCGTCGATCGGGTCGCCAGTGAGTCGGATCGATGGGAATCGCCGACGGGTAACTCTACGTACTCCTTGATCGCGCGAGCGGCAGGCGAGGTGGACGAGGTAGAGAAGCTGATCCACCTCGGCCACTGGCAGGGCGGGGGAGCGGATTCGTTCTATCACAACTTTTTGGACCCGTTCAAGAACACCGCGATCACCCACTGTGGGTGCTCGCGAGAAATGGCGATAGGTGCGAAGTCGCTCGCTGGTGGGGTCGAGCGAGCGAAGGAATCCGTGGTATGGATCTGTAAAGACCTGATCTCACGCCTCGGCGGTGGAGGCAGTCCGGGACCACTCCCCGGCGAGAAAGAAGAGGGGTTCAAAGAACACGCCGGATTCGTTGCGATCCTCGCCGACGCGGTCGCGTTGTTCCGAGCGCTGACCGCACCCGAAAGTGCGGCGCTCGACATAGCCCTGGCCGCCCTCGGAACGGGTGGCGGTCTGATCGCCGAATCGAAGACTCCCGGACACGAGCAGCACATCAGCGTTGACCCCTCCGTCTCTGCGAGCAGCTCGGTCATGAACGCGGGGCTGTCGCTGGACCGGCTCAACATGAATATCGAAGAGCTCGATGAGACGATCGGCCGCGGACTCGACAGAGGTCTCAGCTCGGCGGGACCGTTCGGCAGTACCTTCGCCAGCATCAAGAACCCGCACCTGCAGCCGTCGGCCTATCGGCAGCTGAAAGGCAGGGGACTCGGTAACCCTGCGGAGGAGAAAGAGGACATCGTCGTCGTCGATGTCGTCCAACTGTATTACGCCGGATTTCGCGCTTTACCGGCCGCCGCCCAAGAGTACGACAGTGCTGCACGAATCTGCTCCGACGCACATATCGACGGTGTGCAAAATCAGTTTCCGAACGCGGTAAGAACGTTCAACGAAGCCGCAGAGACATTTCATGAACTGCTCACCTCGGTTCGCGACGAAATTGCCGAATCCGGAACGGCGATCGTCAGCGCAGCGACAACCTATGGCTCGGCCGATCAATACGAATCCGAACAAATCCGTAACCTGGAGAACGATATCCCGTCACCGGGAAGCTTTACCGGGGCTGACCACTACACGCCACCCGAATGGTTGATACCGTAGGCCCCGCCGCATCGATCACGGCCTCGGATCGGGTACCGCCCGCAACGCGCGGCATCCTCCTCGCCGCGATCCTCGCATCAGTCGGATCCTGACCCCTTCGGACCAGACCGGCGGCTCGCCGCGTGCGTGCCGGCGACGCGACCGGTGACTACTCGGCCGTCGGCGACGTACGATCGGCGCGAAGTTGCAGGGTCGACGGAGAGCACGTCGATGAATCGAAGGGCTGCGAGAATTGACGGACCCTGCCGGTTGGGGCAAGCCAGGTGTGGTCGTTGCCGTTGTCGCCGGAATGGTGGTGGCGTTGGGTGTCGGGGTGGTGATCGGGATCAGCATCGCCGGTGATGACAGCGGCACGCGATCGGCAGCTGTTGTGGCGTCCGTTAGTGCTCTGGCGACGCAATCCACTACTGCGACAACCTCTTCACGCCCCGAGCCTGCGCCTGGCAGCTATGCGATGAACGGGATCGTCGATGCGTGTGACCTGGTCGATCCGACCGCACTGCAGAAGTGGTCGTCCACACCGGACAAGCCGCCTGCCCATTACGAAAATCCGCCGAGCATTTACGATTCCGGCAGCCTGTCCTGCCAATTCAGCTACAAGAGCCCGTCGAGCGACGGCGTGCATTGGAATCAAGCAGCCATAGACCTCAAAGTCGAGTTCACGGCCGCCGGAGCCGCGCCTGCCTATGACGAGTGGAAACGTAAGGACACCACCGGCAGTGCCGGAGCGGATTCCGGCGACGTCACCGGAATCGGCACCCAGGGTTACTGGCACACCGTGGTGTCGGATGCCAGCTACACAACTGGAATGGATTACGTTGTGGGCGTGCAGGACAGCAACGTCTCGCTGCGCGTGCGAATCCCTGTTCTGCGCCAGCACGGCGAGCCACCGATACACCTGGAGGAGCTCGGCACGATCGCCAGAAACCAAGCCGCGCAGGCGCTGGATCGCTTGAAGAAAAAATGACGGGATGGCCGCTACCCGGCGGGTTTTGGCGTAACCCGAACACAGGGGAGCGGTGCGCGTCGGTCGATACCCTCCGGGTCGGCCGACGCGCACCGGTTCGAGAAACTACGCGGTGACCATCACGTAGAAGCGGGCCGCGCCGTAGACGCTGTTGTTCGACTCCTCCTTGGTGATCATGTCGAATGCGTAGACATCACCGGGCTTTTCGCCGTCGTACGGGGCGACAGTCAACGGCACCCGGAGCTGCTGGCCCGGCCGTAGGCAGATGCCCAGTTCATGGCTCGGGTCGCCGTGGTCATCGATCGTCACCCCTTCCATCGGATTCTTGTGCGGCGGGCAATGGTGGTTGTTCAGGCCGAGACGTGTTGCCAGCCCGACCAATTGCGGTTCGTCCTGCTGGAGCTCGACAGCCTTCAGCGCGACCTCGCCCTCCAGTGGGCAGCGGTCGCTGGCGGGCACGGCGACCAGCACATTGCGAGTCTCGGTGGCGCCGACCTTCCGCGCGACGATGTTGAGATTGCGCTGCCCGTGCCGCCGGTCGCAAAACGGCAGGATGTATGCGCCGGACTGGCCGCCGTCCGGTTCCGAGGCCAGCAGCTGCTGCTCGCTACCGCTGGATCCCTCGTCCCACACATTGGCGACCAGGCAGACATGGCCGTTGTTGTATTTCAGCTGACTCGCCATCGGCCGCCATATCTCCTTACCGACGAGAACGGCCATCTTGCCCGGATCATCAGGATTTGCCGGATCGTACGACGGCACTTCACTATTGCCGTGCAGCAGGTCGAGTGTGAAACTCACCTTTTTCTTGTTGGTGGTACTGTCCGGGTCCTGGAGGATCGCGTAGTCCATCCCCGGCGCTGATGCATTCAAATCCGAAACGCACGCCTCCATTTTGAGGTTGAAGCGCGAGGAGGTGACGTCGGTGTTGCGCACCCGCAGCACGAGTCGATAGTCGGTCGCGGTGTCTACCTGCTGGGTAGTCAGGTCTTTGTTGTTCCAGTACGAAGCTTTGAGCCACTTGTCCGGGACCTCTTTGCCGGTCGCCGGGTCGATGACCTCGTTCGCCGGGACGAGCCGCATGTTCGGGCTGACCCAGAACGCGTAGGTGAAATTTCCATCCGGGTTCTTCTTGATGGGTCGGTCGCCGTTGTCGACCGCATCCACATTGAGGCCGATATGCAGGCCCTTCGTGGTATTGCTACCGCCAGCTGGTGAACATTCCATTGTATTCTTCCTTCTCTCTAGGTATTTCAGGCAGCCGCGCAGGCGATCTGCAGGCTGTAGATATGGATGACGTCGGTGGTCGTATCGCTTTGCGCGTTGGCGTCGAAGAAGTAGGACGACGTCGGATCGATGCGGTGACCGTTGGTGCTCTGCGTGACGGAGAACGGAGTGTCGGCAGGCTTGCCGGGCACCTTGACGGTGGAAATCTGGCTCTTGACGCCCCGAGGGTCGACGCGATAGAGCGTCACCTGCAGGGCTCCGGTCCCTATGCAGCGGCCACCGACCGTGAACGAGGTCACCACCCCGGCCGGCGGCATCGGCGCCTGTACCCAACCGCTGGCCTGTGCGTTCGCGGGCGGTTTACGCGCCGAACCGACGGTGCTGAGATCCCAGGCATTCTCGCCGGTCGTCACCAACACCGGTGACACCGAGATCACCCGGTCCGCCCCGCCGCCCGCGGCCACCGTATTCAGTGCCGCGCTGACCTGAACGAACCGGTCGTGCAGCGCGTCGAGGTCGGCCTCCAATGCCTTGAACCGGACGTTGAAACCGTTTTCGCCGTCGGCGGTGACCCGGTCCCGGGAGTCGGTCCATGGCTGGTGTTTGAAGGTCCTGGTGAAGCTGATGTTGAACGGCATGGTTCAGTCCTTTCGAACAGGGCGTGCGAGGTGCTGACCACGCAGGCGGTAGGTGGGGTAGGTGTAAGCGGGGAACAAGAATTCCAGCTGTCCCGCTTTGAGTTCCGGTACGCGCTTTCGGATCACGCTGGTGTCGAATTCCACGCCGATCGGGTGTAATTCGTTGAGCACGTTCATGATTCGCTCGTATTGGTCGCGGCGGATCACTACCGGCGTTGTCGGTTCCCCGTCCAGTAACCGCTGATCGAGGCCGACCTGAACGGTGTAGGGCGGATTTCCCGGCACCGATCCCCGGACTCGGACCTGCACGGCACCCGGGCTGTCCGCGGTCAATGTGGCGAGTTCACCGGTAGATCCGTCGAAATGGGCGGCTGCCGTATCTGCGGCCAGCACCGACCACGCCAGCCGCCTGCCACCCGCCGGGGCCAGCGGCCACACCGCGGTGACTCGCGGCTGCTGACCGAACTCCACGGTGGCGATCGCATCGGCGGCTCGGGTGCGGAGTGCACCGGACAGCACCGCGAAAACCGAAGCGCCGGAGGGAATGATCGCCACGGGCAGGCCGGGAGTAGCGACGACGCCTACGACGTCGCCGGCCAGGCTGAAGCGACAGACGGCCCCCTGACCCCACCAGCCGCCGAGGTACAAGTATCCGGCCGCTTCGTCCAAACTCAGTCTGCCCGGCAACAAGTCGTTGTTCTCGACCGTTCTCGTCACCGCGCCGGTCACCGCATCCCGCACGGAAAGACGGCGATCGGCGGTGGCCGCATAGACTTTCGTGCTACCTGCCGCTAGGGCAAGCGGCGTGTCCGGCAGTGCGGGCGCGGCAATCCAGGTGTCGGTATCGATCCGCACGGCCCGCAGTGATTTATCCTCGCAGGCGACCCAGGCGGTGGTTCCGGATGGGTTGAGCGCCAGTACTTTTCCGGCGGAACCGCCAGGTATGGTCCACTGCTTGACGATTGCCAGTGTGACGGTGTCGATGGCGACCACCTGGGTCGGTAGCAGTACCACCAGCAGCGGTTTGTTCGGATGGGCGGCAATGGCTTTCGGCACCGCGGGTAGCGCCGCGCTGGTAACAAGCCCTTTCCTGGGATCCGCGACGGTGAGCGCGGTGATCGTTCGGTCGGGCCCGCTGGCGGTGTACACCGTCTTGCGGTCCACGGCGGCGGCGATACCGACTGGCAAGGTGCCAACGGGCACGGTGTCGAGCAAGGCGCCGGTTGTGCTGTCCGAGAACACAACCGTCGACCTGTCCTGCATCGCCGTGCACAGCACCTTGCCCGCCAGTACCGCGTCGACGGGGTTGTCGTGGCGCGGGACCGCGAACGAGGCGACGCTGCCCGCGTCCATCTCGTCCGGGCCGCCGAGTTCGATGTGCTCACCCGCCCGCTGCATGACCCGCACCACCGTGCCGGTGTTCTCGACGTAGTCGAACCCGGAGCCGTGTGCCATCGCGGCGAGTTCGGGCAGCGTCAGTGCCGAACCAGTGGCCGGTGCGAGAGTGAGCGCGCGGCCGACGCCGTAGAGTCCGGCGCCGTTGGCGGTCCAGCCCTCGACGAGCCGGAGCTGAGCTGCCACGGATGAGATGGCATGGGACAGTAGCGCTCCGAGCCGCCCCGCGACGTTCGCCTGCATCCGGTTGGTGCCGGGTACGGCCACCTCGAGTGACGGATTATCGACGGTGACAAGATATTCCGGCGAGTAGGCGCCATCGGCCGGGGTGCCCGCCACCGATTCGGCGACACCGACGGTGCCGTCCGCTCCGATCGACATTCCAGTGCCAAGCCGCTGCAACCCGATGGTGAATCGTTGTGTCGCCGAGAAGGTCTTGCCGTCGAGGCGGGCCTCCAGTTTCACCGTCACCTCGCCGGCCCGCAGTCCGCGCAGCGTGATCTGATTGCCGGTGGTGGCGCCGATGATCTCGGCCCGCCCGGGCCCGGCCTGCAATAGCGACCAGCGCAAGATGCTGTCCGTCGGCGGTGTCGGTGCCGGGACGACCGGAATCGTGCTTTCGGTTACCAGGTCCTTGCCGGACCAGATTCCCGTCCCGCCAGGTATTTCCACCGACGAGGTGTCGGCGATCGAGGCGTATACATCGTCGCTGCCCGCCCGATATTGCACCCAGGAGAACCCGGCCCGGTGCGCGAGCGCCGCCAGTGTGCCCGGGGGAATCTCCGGATGCCGAAGGACGACAGCACGTCCGACCGCCCGTAGGTCATCGGCCGACGGGTCGTACAGCGACAACGACAGCACTCGATCGTTCGGAATGTCTTGTGGCATAACGAGATACACCAGTGCATCCAGGCATCGGCGTATCGACTGGCGGATCCGGTGTTCATCGCCGACGTACTGGAAGCGAGGTTCGTTGTGGGCGGTCAACCACCGCGGATCGAATTGATCGTCCGCGACCGTCCCGCAGATTTCGGCTTCCGTGGTGTCCTTGCGCCCCCGCGCGTCGATCGTCTCCCCGGGCCGCAGCGCCACCGGCCGGATCGTCACGTTGCGCGAACCCACGGGCGACCGGACGAAGGCGTCGGACACCGTAATCGGACGCTCGACATCGTTGATCCGGCCGACGATGCCGTTCAACGCATCGGCGATATTCGCCGGCGTCGGCAGGTTCCACCGCCGGAACAGGCCGAGCCGTTGCCGGTAGCTCGTATCGCCCTCGCCGAGCACGGGATCGAAAGAGGTCAGCGCGCGACGAGAGATCCTGACCTCGTCCAGGGTGCCGTAGAAGCTGCGGCCGACCGTTGTGTCATCGAACCCGAGGCGTACCGGCGCGTTGTTCGTGAGCGCACCGAGATTCTTCCGTTGACTGGCCCGCAGAACACCGTCGACGAACAGGTACGCCAGCCCTCGGTCCCGATCGAGCACGGCGGCCAGGTGGTGGAAACGGTCGGTGTCGAGCGAGACGTCGGCGTACAACTCGATCTTCGCCGCGCCGTCGGTCAGCAGCAGCCGGACATTGCGGGCGAGCCCGCGGAAGGAGCCGATCTGCAGACCCCAGCCCGGCTTCGTCTCGTCACTCATATCGGCATGCTTGGACAATGCCGCGCCCTGCCAGGTACCGGAGGCCGGTCGCACAAAGCATTCGGCGGTGAAGCTCGCCGTCGCGGGCAGCGCGAAGTCGGTGTGATCCGCGACCTCTACGACGGAATGGTCCGGCAGGAATCCCATCCCGAACCCGAACCGGCCGTCCACGCCCGGCGTGGCATTCCGGCGGACACCGGGATGACCGGCGCCGTTGCTGTACAGCTTCATCGCATCGAACACCGCGGCGGTGTCGGCCTTGTCCTCCAGGTGGTAGAGCGCGATCGTGTCCGGTGCGAAGCCATAGGGCCGCGGCGGGAAGCGGGGGATGCTCAGATCCGAGCCGATCAGATCCAACGACAGCCCGGTGGCGTGCTCGACGGTGTGCTGGCGGCGCACCCGATTCAGGTGGGCGGCAAGCAGATCCCGTTCGCCGCCGAGCACCCACAGCAGCGCGGCGAGGTCACCGAGTAACGCCGTGAACCGGAAGGTGCCGAGCACGCCCGGTCCCGGCTCACCCTGCGGCGGCCGCACCGAGACGCTCTTCAGCACGGCGGATCCGACATCCTGACCGAGTGGAATCACCGTCGAGGCGCCCGAGGGCGTACCAGCCGGGATGACAAAGCTGATGGTCTTCGAAACATTCTGGGCCACATAGCGAATCGTCATCGTGAGGTCGGTGCGCAGGTCGTTCAGCACGGTGACCAGATATCTGGGCCGCGGCTCGGCAGCGAATCGTGCCCGGTGCTCCACGAAGTCGTACGGCGCGAAGTCGGCATCCGGGAGCGGTGTCGTGGTGGCCAAGGCCAGCTCGATGCGGTCCGCGCCGGCCGCGAACGGTGTGGTGAGGGTGCCTGCCATCCGGTCGACGGCAGCGGGATAGTTCGTCATCGGCCGACCACCTGCAGGTCGAGGAGGAGGCTGTCCTGCCGGAACTGCGCGATCTCGGTCGCGCCGAGCGCCAGGTTCTCGCCGAAGCCGACCTCGATCGGCTCGGCCTGGAAAAGCTCTGAGCCGAAGGTGATTCGACCGAACGCGGGCGGGAACCGGCGCAAGCGCAGCTCGCGGACGTCCAGCACGCCGGGCTGGTCCACCAGCAGGCTCATCACCTGGGAGAAGACCACGTCACTGCCGAGACGTAACGCGCCGACGCTGCGCGACAGGCGGTCGAGCAGGGCGGCACGCAGCGAATTGGACTCCAAACCCGGCTCGATGATCACCGTGGCGCGCAGGCCGATCTCGATATGGTCGGCCTCGATGATGTTCGGATAGATGCCGACCGGGCGGACCCGGTCCACTTCGGCCTTCACCTGTTCATAGATGCCGGTGACCGAGCCGGTCGTGCGCCACGGCCTGGCGAATTCGTGCGCGACCACGACGTCGAAGAAATAGGGTTCGCCGAACTTCCGCTCGCCGCTGAAAGCACGCTCGCCGAAGTTGAACTCGTCGAAGATGCTCTTCGTGACGTCGGCGCCGCCGAGGGTGTCCGACAGCAACGTGTCGACCACGCCGCGAACGCGCAGTACCGCCGCTCGCACGCTCTGCAGCGTCCACATATCGCGCGGGAAGCCGAGTTGTCTTGCCCGATAGGCGGTATCGCCCTCGGTCCGCTCACCGCCGGTGAGCGCGCCGGGGTTGACAGCCTTGATCTGCACCGTCTCCGGAAAATGGAGTTGGGTCAGCAGATAGTCAGGGTCAACCTGTTTCAAGTGCTGTGTGCCGATGTTGGATTCCGCGCCCGCTACGAAGGCACGGACGAGCACCGTCGCGGTCGGCGCGTCCTTGGTGAGGGTCAGCGGCGCCGTGAGGAAATAGGTGTTCGTCGCGGGGGCCGCACGGTCGTCGAGCACCACCGTGCCTTCCGGCAACACGTAGCCGCGGCCCGGCTCCGCACCGGTGATCGTCAATTCCGCCTGACCCTGCGCGAACAGATAGTCGCGGTCGACCCCGATGTCCTTACCGATCAGGTCGAGATCGGTACCCGATGCGGTGGAGGCGAATTGGCTGTAATAGACGTCTTCCAGCCGCTTCCACAGCATGGCGTCCTCGTCGGAGGTCGCCTGCAGCAGCTTCGTCAGCACGCTGGTGCCTGCCAGATCGATATCGGGGCCGAAGACCTCGACGGCCCTGCGCTGCGCGGATTTCAAGATTTCGGTGAAACCCCTGAGGACGAATCCGTCCTCGGTTACGCCGTATTGCGTCATGCCGGTGCTCCTACAGTCGTCGTCAGCACCGCCGGGGTGCCGTCGCTGGTGATGATCGACACCGCGACATTCCATACCCGGTGGTGCGCGTCGAGTTCCGCGTCGACGACCTCGATATCGCGGATCTCCGCTACCCGAGGATCGGTGGTCAAGGTACGAACAAGGTTGAGGCGCAGCAGGTCTCGCATCTCATGCGCGGTGGTCGGCGTGGTGAAGACGGAGCGGTAGTCCAGTCCGTAGCGGATGTCGTACCGGTCGTCGCCCAGCGGTGTCAGCAGTCGGATCTGCAGGGCCTGCGCCAGATTGGGTATGCCCTCGAGCTGCGCGATCCGCCCGTGATCCAGCACGATATCGCCGTGGTCCAACCGAATTCCGGTGGTGTTGTTCCTTGTCATGGTTGCTCCCCCCTTACTTCGCGTCGAGAATGGTTTGGGCCGCATCGACGACCGTGAACTTGCCTCCGTTGGCGGCCGACGCGTCGGTGAGCGCCTCGGCGTCGGCCAGCACCACCGCCTCGCCGCCTACTGTCAACACCTTTGAGACACCTGCGGTGAACGGCGCCAATTTCTTACAGGGGCCGCCGGTCGGGGTCGTGGTCGTGCATTGGAATACCGCCGAGGTGAAGTCCGACTGCAGAAGAACCGGACTGCCGTTCACCTTCAGAACCGAACTGGAGCGCACCTTGATGGACGCGTGCCCGCAGGTCAGCACCGAACTGGTAGTCAGTGCTATCGACATCACCCCACCTCCACCGAGGACGCCGCGAGCTTGATGGTGTCCGCGGTCAGCGTGATCTCGCCGCCGCTGATAGCGATCGAGGCCTTTCCGTTGCCGAACTTCACGTCCTTGCCGTCGGTGCTGATGTCCACCGACCCGTCCGCGGCGACGGTGATCGTTGTGCCTTTGCCGTGCTTGATGATCAGCGTCTGCCCGGTCGGCGGCTCCGGACGCTCGCCGACCTCCGGCAGCGTCTCGGTACCGACCTGTATGTCGAGCCCGGCCGCCTGGATGATGCGGTGGCCGCTCGCGTCGGTGAGGTCGTTGACCCCCTTACCGGCGGGCCGTCCGTTCGCCACTTCGGTGGGCAGGCACAGCCAGTAGTCACCCGGCTCATTCTTCGGCGGTTGGTGATTCGCTTGACGCGACCAGAGGAATCCGGCCCCGATAGCGTCGTTGACCTGAGCGCCGTTGTGCACCAGCACCGCTCGCATGCCCGGATACACCGGGACCATCAATCCCGTACGGTCCCAGGCGAATACCGAGGACATCGGCTTGTCGTGCAGCACCAGCCGGTTGTCCACCGGATCGTCCACGCTGGACGCCGATCGCTGCCTGCCGTAGTCGAAGGTGGTTCGGTGCCCGCCGTTTTCGCCGTCGCCCGCTTTGTTGTAGGAGGCGACATCACCGATATCGACAGCGGGATGGTCAGCCAGTACGGAGCGGGTCAGCGAATGCAGATCGTCGGCGACCGCGTGCACGCCGTCCACTGCCTCCTGCCGTTTCGCCGATCGGGCGTCGAGCAGCGCGACCTCGCAGGTGTATCCGGCACGCAGGCTGAATGCGTGCTCGACCGATTCCACGCGTAGGTCGGCCGATCCGCTGTCCTCCAGGTCGGCCTTCGCGCCGATCTGCAATGCCGGATCCCCGAGCACCTTCAGCCGGTAGCGGGTCGTGGTGCCGGGTCCGCCCTGCGGGTCCGGTGAACCACTGTCACGGCGCCGTCTGCTGACGATGTTGTGCTCGGCCCGAAATCGGATCGGTGGTGCGGAGTCGCCCGCGGTGCCGAGGACTGCCTGCCCGGCGCGCACGGCCAGTGGCACACCGGCTTGACCGGCCAGCTCACCGAGCGCGCTGAGCGCCGTGCCCTTTTCCAGGGTTCGGTCCTTGTCCTCGCCCCGCACACCAACGTGCCGGACCGGCACTGTGGTGTCCTGCTGCACCTTGTCGAAGATCTCGTCGAAGGTCGACCGCCCCGGTTTGTCATACCGGAAGGGATTGAGCCGCAACTGATAACCGGCCCACTCCATCCCCATGATCTGGGTCAGCAGGGTGCCGTCATCGGCGACGTCGGTGCGAATCTCGTTGATCGCGCCGAGCATCACCGAGGTTCGCTGCGTCGACGGGTCATCGAAATAGCCGAGGGCGATATCGACAAGCAGCGGGTCCTTCGTACCCACTCGGGCGCGCGACTGCTCGGCGAGACCCTTGGCCTCGTCCAATGGCAGGTCCCACAGCGTGATCTCGAAGGTGGACGGATGCGGCCCAAGAGTGGCCTTGGTGTTGACCGCGGTGTCGAGCACCAGCCCGCCCTGTAGCACGTCATTGGACACCCGCAGCAACGGCGGCGCCTTCAGGCCGGTGCGGAACTCGAGTCGATACCAGATTACGAAGCCCATCGCAGCGCCACCCCTCCGACCACCGCGGAGCCATGTGCGCCCGACCCGTTGAGATTGAGCGGATGCAGGGCCAATTCGGTGAATACCAGCGCTAATTCGTCTGCCTCGTACTCCAGATCGGGTACGAGCTTGCGGCGGAACAGGATTCGGATTCCTTCTGCCTCTTCGGTGGCGACTTCCAGTGCGAGGAACGCTCCCGAGCACGGCAGCTGGAGCGGAGCCGACTCCCGCAGTAGGGCCTCGTCGGTCACGTTCGCGTAGATCGACAGCACGTAGACGCGCTCGCCGAGGGAGATCCGCACGGCCTGCGGGAACCCCTGGTCGGCATCGATCGGGAGTCGCAGGTACGGGTAATGCAGCGTCGTGGTCATCGCGGTTGCCTCACAGAGTGATTCGTAACTGGATGGCGGTTCACAGCGGCACCGAGGGGACCGTGGGCACCGCCGACGGCGCGGCCGGGCCTCCGACGATCGCGGTGCCCGCGGCGAGCGCGAGATCGGCGATCTCGCCGATCAACGCCGTCGTATTGCTGCGCGGCACATGCTCGAGGCTGATCGAGACGTCGATCGCGTCTCGCTTCTGCACGCTCTGATTGAAGCGCAGATCGGTGATCTGCATGTCCAGACTGATCGTCAACCCGCACACCACCGGAATGCCGGTCACCGCAAGGGTTCTCGCCGCCGTAGCGACCAGCAGCCGGGAGGTCAGGGCGAGCGCCTCCAGCGACTTCTTCAGCACCAGCCGCTCCGGGCCGAGCAGCGTCGCCTCGACCGCGATCGCCTTGCGGGTCGGTGCGATCGCCTGCGAGAACCGGCTGTCGGAGATCCGCTGGATCTGATAGCCCTCGGTCATCGAAATGCTCTGCACATACAGCAGCGGGACGGGGCCGATCAATACTGGTTGTGCCGTCATTTCTCCGGCTCCTTCTGCATAATCTGTTCGAGTAGGGCTGCCAGCGGCCGGCGAGGATGACCGGAATCGTTTGGGGTAGCGCAGGATCGGGTTTCATCGGGATGGCTCCAGCGAGGAGCGCGGTGGCTCGCGATATGGCGGGTCGTCGAACAACCGGACGTTGGACTCGCCCAGATGCTTGATCGCCAGGTCGAGCACCTGCTGGGGCGTATCGCGAGTGAAGAACGCGACCGCGTCGACACCGCGCTCAGCCGCTGCCCGCTTCAGATCCACGACCCGTTCGATCGTTGCGCCCACGTTCTTGCCCTTCGCCGGGCCACCGACCAGGCCGAGCTCCCCGTTCGGACCGAGCAGGTCGACATCGATCGCACCGGAAGGCCTACCGGGGCCGCCGTACCGAAGTTTCAAATCCGTCAGCTGGCCTTCCTCGCCGATCCGTCCGGAGCGCGCCAGCCGCCAGCCGCCGTTGGTCCGCGCGACGTACAGCTCGCGTTGTTTTCCGCGATAGTCGGCCACCGTGCCCGGCGGTATCGGTGGTGGGGGGACCAGTCCCGCGAACGGCGGGATCTCGTCCTTGATCTCGCCGGTCCGCGGTGTGGCGATCCGCGGCGGGCCGTATGCGGCGCCCGCGCGGGGCACCACGATATTCGCCGAGGCACTGCCGCGCTTGGCGCCGCCGAGACCGTAGAGCAACCCCCACAACAGCTCCCTCGCCTGCGCGTGGATCGCGGCTTGCCGCTGTGCCTCCAGGCCACGGACGATCCGGTTCGCTTGGCGCTCGGTCACCTGCCGTAACACGCCACTGCCGTAGTCGACGGCGAAGTCTTGAACCGGGATGTCTTGTGGGGCAAGCAGAGTCGAGGTGAAGATACGGTCGAGCTCGGCGACGTCTTCGGCCGTCAAACCCAACCCGAGCAACAGCTCCTGGTCGATTCGGTAACTGAGAGAACCGATGTGGTCTCGCGAACCGAGGTAGAGACCGGCCACCCAATCGGCCGTCGCCAGATAGGTCGCCGGATCGGCTTCGGCTCCCGACACGATGCGCCCCAACAGCTCGGCGATCGGCCGCCAGCGATACCGCGGATTCATCACAGTGTCCGGCCCGTTGACGCGACGCTGCTCCTCGTCCAGCCATTGCGCGTGTTTGCCGACCCCGACCGGGCCGAGCACCGGCGACAGCGTCGGATCGCTTCCCGGAGTCTGCTTCCGGTCGGCCGCGTTCGCCTGGACTATCGGTAGCAACCCACGCATATGCTGCGTGCTCGGCGGAGCGAACTTGCCGTCGTGGTCGGCCGATCCCTTGGCCTCGTGCGCGCCGGCCCGAGCCCGCTGCGATAGGCCCGGCGTCGCCGGATCGGCGAGGCGGCGCTCGATGGTCTGCCCGTTCCAGTCGGCCGGTGCGTTCGCGGCAGCGGTGCGGTAGAGCCGAACGCCCTCGGCGGTCGAGACGATGAGCGGATCGTTGGCCCCGTCGGTAACGAAGGTGGCGCCACTGGCGGGTGCGCTTGCCGCGGTGCCCTCGTGGCCTGGCTGCGTGCTGATCGCCGGCGTGAAGCCGCCGAAATCTCTGGCGTGCAACGGTTGTGCGAGCGGACGAACCTGTAGCAGCCCCGGCGCGTTCGGGTTGGTGAGCACGACGAAGCCGCGCTGACCGAACAGCAGGGCGCCCCATTGCACCGCACGTACCGGATCGTCGGTTTCGATCTCGAACTGCCCACCGGCCTCGACCCGCTCCTGGCGATGCCGACCCAGGTCGAGCACCGTCGTCCGCGGCGTCGGGCCGATCCGGAGAATATCGCCGAGGACCGACAGCTGCTGCCGGTGCGGCGCCGCCTCGGACAACAGTGGATCCGGACGCTGTTCGCGCACGAAATCCGTTACCGCCTGGTGGATTCCACGCCGAATGGCGTCCTCGACGCTGCGTGGGTTCGCTGGCGTCAGCGATCCGGTGAAGGTAACCGAAATCGATCGGGCGCTGGGCGACGCCTGCGGCTGTATCTCGAAACTGTTGGGCGCCATAGGTAGCTACGCCCCCCCGGTGGTCAGCATCGAGTCGACGGCGCTGTCGCTGACCGCCGGGTCGATGATCCTGTTGATGTCGGGCGGGGTGAATCCGCTCGGCGCGTCACCTACCGCCTCGACAACCCACCGGCCGTCGGGCGCCTTCTTGTAGGTCACGGAGATATTCAGGGTGCGCGGCAACGCGCTGTTGCGGTCCGGCTTCTGCCAGTTGAAGTCCAGCGTTTCCCCGATCCGCTTGGCGCCGGCCTTTTTTCGGACGTTCTCGCGAAATACCGGGACATCAGCCGGTTCGGGGGTGGTCGAGCTCGACTCGAACAGGTCACCGCGGAAGATGCTGCCCAGCTGGATATACCAAGGTTCCGCGGCGTAGGCGGCGGCACCGACCGGCGCGTAGCCCTCTTCCCTTTGCTGATCCGCTTGCCGGTTCACGCGGCCGAGGACACCTGCCACACCGAATGCGACACCGGTGAGACCGGTTACCGTATTCGAAGACAGCTTGGGCCAGTTGAATCGGACGGAGACGCCCCGCTGATTCGCGGCCGCCTCGAACCCCGCAAGCTCAATGAGCTGCGTCGGTGACGGGTCCTCGAATAGTTCGACATGGATGACTTTTTCCGCGGCGTTGCCACTGTGCTCGACGCGAAATACCTCCGCGCCCTGAGTTTCACTCCGCGCGAGCCCGCGCTCGAACCTGTCGAACTTGTCGAGACCTTTCGTCAACTCGTCAGCGATCGACCCGGGTTCGGCGTACTTACCGGGACCGTTGTCCAGCGTTTTGACTTGAATCAGGCGACCGCCGTCGGCACGGAAACTTTCACCGGACAGCGGTAGTTTCCCCGCCTTGACCCTCGCGGTTCCGGTCAGCGGCGTCCGCGTCCCGCCCTCGAGGAAGTCCGCCGCCGGGAAATTGCGTGGCAATTCGGTAGCTTCCGGGTAGTACCTAGCGCCCACAAGTCTTTCGCCAGTCAAACCGCGCGTCTGCAAACCCGCTGACCAGTCGATCGGAAGGAACTGAGGCTGTGGGGTCAGCGCCGGTGCATGTTGCGCGAGTAGTTGGGCGACGGCCAGTTCGCCGGTGATCCTGCGTTCATCGTCCGCCAACTTGGTAAGGGCCTCTGGTGAACGGGCACCGATGCCAGTCGACTGAGCCTTCCGATTCTGCTCGAGTTGCGCCGCCAAAACAACGGTGAGTTCTGTTGTGAGACGCCGCTTTTCCGCGTTCAGCTCGGCCAGCGCCGCAGGCGAGCGGACGCCGATTCCGGTACCCAGATCGTGCTCGACTCGTGCGAGGTGCTGGCGGATCGCCTGTTCGGCCGCTACCGGGTTGTCGGCCGAAGTCTGCGGACGAATCCGACGGGCGGGCACCGCACCTCGCGCCGCACGCAATTGCCTGAGGACCCCGCGTGCCACCGCCTGCGTCAGCTTGTCCAGGTCCGCACCGGAAGGAGTCCCGATCAGCCGTACCTTGACGGGTAATACGGTCTTGCCCGCACCACTGGCGGTCCTCGGCAGTGGATTCTTGGGCCGTGTCTGCGTTGACATGTGTTGTCCTCCTTTCGGTTTCACGGACCTGGGCAGGCTGCGCCGCGGTCAGCCGCGGGTGCGCAGGGTCGTATGCAGTTGGTCGAAGACGTAATTCGCGACTTGGCGCAGATGTTCTTCGCCCAGTTCGCCGACGACTTCGACTTCCACCGGGAAGTGGTAGGTAGGTTCGGGTTCGTCCGCCCATTCGCCAGGCCGGTGGGATTCGACGGGCACGGCTACGCCTCGATACCGGGCTGCAAGCACATGCAGGTGAAGGTCGCCTGCGGGACACCGTCGATGACGACATTGCTCGGGTTGGCGGAGGTGATCATGCACCTTGCGAACTTGAGCGACTTGAAAGACCAGTCGGTGCCGGCCTTTTCGGCGACGGCGATCTCGAACTCCTTGCCGTTCACGGCAAGCTGGGTCAGCTCGGCGACCACTGCGGCGAAGGCCTGGACGGTCATGGTGAAGGTGAAGGTCTGTGGTTGCCGGATGTAGCCGAGGTTTTCGGCTTCGACACTGTGTACCACCGTGTGTGGCACGTTGAAGGTGGGAGTGAATTGGGAGATCGGGCTGATCACCGTGCTGCCCAGTCGAACTTCGAGTCGGGTGTTCCAGTTGGCCATTGCTCTGTCCTCGGATCCGCGGACCAGCCGCTAGTTGAACTTCAGGTTGATGTGGATGCGGTGCATCGCGCCCGCGTACTCGACGCTGGCCAGCACCTGCGCCACGCGGTCGGTGTGCGCGCGTTTGACCGCCTCGACTTGCGAGTCGGTGAGCGTCGCCGGATCCGCGTCGAGCAGCTTCAGCACGGGAACGGTGAGCTGGTAGCCCTCCAGCACGCCGCCCGCGACCAAGGGATTGAGCACCGCCTCCATTTGCAGGATCAAGGCGCGCAATCCCGAACGACTGATCCGCAGATTGCCGATCGAGCCGATGAGGCGGGCCTTGAGCCGGAAGGTGACATCGTCGAGGGTGCGCTGCACATCGATGAACTTCAGCTTCTGCCGATTGCCGGTGTAGCCCTCACCGAGGTAGACGCCCCCGCCGGGCAGGAGCACCGGCGACGTCAGCCACACCACGCCCTGACCTTCGATCGCCGAAGGGACCGTCGGCTCCTCCGACTCTTGACCGTTGATGGTGTCGATCTGCGCATCGGTGAACGAAACGTTCTTGATCGCAACCTGTTTGAGGATCATCGAGGTGGACGGCGGATAACCGGCGATGGTGCCCGCCACCGCGCTCGCGGCGTCCTCGTCGCTCTGGTGGGCCACGTAGACCATGCGATCCGAGACCAGCGTTCCGCTCACCAAAGCCGGGCTGGCGACCCCTTTCGTCAGCATCGCGACGCCCATGCGCTCCTTGCCGTCGCCGGCGGCGGACACGGTGACGACGTGGTTGCGCAGCGCCTCGATCGCGCCGCCCGCCGCTCCGGAGGTCGCGGTCAAAGGAGTATTGGCGAGCACGACGAACTGGACATTGAGCGCGGCGGCGGCGGTGAGCGCGCTGGCCGGATCGGGGACCGGGGTGGGGGACCCGGCGGTCCCCACCTTGATTCCCCACAGCCGGCTCGGGCTCGGGTCCTGCGACATCGCGGTGATCAAGGACTTACTCAGCGCGGACGGCGCGGTGGCGCTGGAGCTGAACAGGCTGACCGCCTCGGCCGTCGAGGTCACCTCGACCACCTCGTTCGCGGTTCCCGCCGTGGCATCACCGATTACGACCATGTTTCCGGTCGGGCGGACGGCGGGTGAGAAATTGTCGAATGCGGGGAACACCCGCACGTAGTGGAGTGACATCAGGATCTTCTCCTAGTAGGGAGTGAATTGAATTCGAGTCGACGCACGCTTGTCACGGCTCGTGGTATTTGGACCGCAGCTTTGCGCGATAGTCCTCGATTTCCGCGCGCGACATGATGTTCGGAGAATCCGGAGCGACCGGCGGCTGCTCGACCGGTTCGTCGTCCGAGGCCTTGGCCCGAGTTCGGCTCTGTGCCATTTCTGCTCCTTGACTGTGTTCCGACGATCGGCTCAGACGAAAACTGCGAGAGTGCGCTGGCCGGCGAAGAACGCGATGATCTGTTCCTGAGTGAATCCGCTGCCGGTCACCGCCGAGGCAGGGAAAACTACCAAAGGCGCTATATGGGAAGAGATTTCGGCGAAATCCCGGTCTCGATGCTCGTCGACCACGGGCTCCTGCGCGGCCAGCATCTGACGGACCTCCCGCAGCGCGTCGGTGAGGTCGATGTCGTCGCGGATCAGCACGCCGATCCGCACCGCCAGCCTGCGACTGGCGGCCGGATCGGTGGGGTCGAACGGCGGCGCGGGTTTCAATTTCGCCTCGGCCAGCAGGTAGTGGAACGCCCCGCGCAAATCCTCGACCGTGGTCAGCCGGTTCGCCCGCATGAACGCTTCCAGATCGAGATACCGGAACTTCGCGCGGAACTCCGCCAGCGTCGCGAAGTCACCGATATCGCTGATACGCAACGAATCCAGTTCACCCGGATCGATCTCGAGCAGCACCGTTGCGGACAGGTCCGCCACCACGTCGATCCACCGCGGTGCGGCGCCGTCGCTACCGACGATGTCGACATCGGTGCGCATATGCGCGGGCATGGTCTGGGTCCAGTTCCCGGTCCGGCGCACCACCGGGAACAACGGCCGCGCACATTCCACCGCCACCACATCTACCGCGGTGACATCGCGCACGATCGCGAACGGCAGCTGATAGACAGCGGACAGCAACGTCCGGATGCGGGCACGGCCGGAATCCGAGGACGGAAAAACAATGTCGTGGACACCAGCCGAGTTGCCGATCTGCAGCAGCACCGCGTCGACATGATCGCCCATGTGCACACCTCCCTATTCGCCGGTTCGCATCGCCGAAGTAATTGACGTATCCGCCTATTGAGCCCCCGAGAGCCGGCCCCGGGCCTGCTCGATAGCACCGATCATGCAGGCAGCCTCGACCGTTCGGCAGTGCCGAGTTCTGTCAGCGAACCCACCGGACCGTTGAACGGACCGAGGCAGCGTAAATACGCATGTGGCGTGCGAAATGCCCCTGGAATTGGTGTCACGATCAACCGGTAGGTTTGGCGTGAGTAACTCGGCGGCGCGGACAATCAGCGCGGTCATGCCGGCACCGATGGGCCCGACGATCGGTGCCTTGGTGAGGTCAGGGTGGTGGATTCGCGGCGACTGTTGCGTCCAGGTGCACCGACACGAGGCCGACGGACCTGATAACGATCTTCGGCGTTGCGGGCCTGTGAAACTGTTGGTGCGACTATCTTCAGCGCCATGTGGCAGTACGCCTTATGGGGGGTCGCCGGCGCGCTCGTCAACTGCTGCGTGAAGTTCCTGGAGGACAGTCAGCGCGTCAACGGTTGGCCATGGGCCAAGGATCGCAACGGCCCAGGCGGCGGCGTCTATTCGACATGGATACTCGTCCATCTGGTCGTGGCCGGAGTGGTCACTTTCACGCTGGCAAACACTGATTTCATCACCAACGAGGTTGTCGCGTTCGGGGCGGGCGTCGGCTGGCCCGTTCTCGTCAAGAAGATTTTCGCCTCAGTCGAGTCGGCGGCCTTGCCCACGGCCGGCGATGGTGACGGTGGTGGCCATGGCTGATTCAACCTTTGGGCGGCGGCTGGTATCGCTGTTGGCCGGTACTTGGCCCACTTTGCAGTCTCGGCTCCCCTCGGCGACGGGCGGTTCGTTCTGGCGCAGATTGGTGTCGCTGCTGGCAGGTCACTGGCCGGCATTTCAGCCCGACTCGCGTCGCGGGCGACTGCGCGCTACGACGCCTCCGCCACGGATGCCCGGGCCTGCTGGGCGCCATTATTCGGCGATGGTTGTCGGCCCGGGTGCGAACCTCGCCTTCGCCGATCTCACCGGCATCCAGCTGTCCGGCCGACACCTCGCAGGTGCTGACTTGACTGGTGCGGACTTGAGTCGAGCTGACCTCGCCGGAGCGGATCTCGCTGCTGCCAAGTTGATTCAGGCGAATCTGTCCGGTGCGGATCTGACTGGTGCCAGCCTGATTCATGCGGACCTGACCGACGCCAAGCTGATCAGCACGAAACTCACGGATGCCGACCTAACTGGCGCCAAACTGAACCGAGCGGATCTGACTGGCGCGGAACTTACCGCTGTGCGCTGGGACGGCGCGGACCTGACCGATGCGCTGCTGACGAAGGTTGCCGCCGCAGACCAAGGGCCAGAAAACGCGGTTTCGAAGCGGGGTGTTTCGGCGGCATCGACGCTAGAGATTTTTACGGATAAAGCGAATCGGTTCCGTTGGCGGCTCAAATCCGGCAGTGGCGAGATTCTCGCCACCAGTGAGGCGTACGCGACTCAGCAGGCGGCACGTGATTCAGCGGAGATGCTCGGCACCCTCAGCAGCGGTGACGTGCTATCGCGCCCCTCGGCAGCACGCTTTGAGATCGTTCAGGACAAGGGGGGTAAGTTTCGGTGGAGATTGAAGTCTGGCAAGGGTGAGATCATCGCACAAAGCCAGTCGTACGAGACCCGAGATTCGGCGCGGCAGGCAGTCGCGGTGCTATACGAGCGGGCAGCGCACACAATCCTCGGTTTGTGATCGCGTGGTGAGATGGTCGAATCAGAAACGCGATGACGGGCCTGTGCCGCGACTCAGGTTGTCAGTGGTGTCCGTAAGCCGGTTCCGAAGCCAACCTTCGGCATTGCCCGCATCCCGAGGGGCTCCCGGCGCCGGCATCAGCGGTTTGGCGGATCGAAGGGCATCGTCGAACGAGCTGAATATGTGGTCGTAGCCGGTGAATTCATCTCCGTCGGCTACGTCAACCGACAAGCCCCATTCGTCACCCTTCCCTTGGATCACTGCGAAATGCCCTTGCCAGCGCAGCTCGAGATCCAACGCCCCCGACGGAAACTCGGTAAAAGTTAAGACGATATCCGAGCCGAATTCTCGGAGGACCATGCTGTCCAGCTCGTCTCTCGACCTGTCCATGCTCCACCGCCTCGTTCGGAGGACCGCTCCGGTCGATCTGCTGATGATTTCAATTGAATCATCTGCCCGATAGCGGCCCTCGAACACCGTCGACGACAAAGCGCGGTTTTCTCCTGTGCTTGGGGTGCGGCCGGGGCCGCGCCCCAACGGGAAGATCAGGCCGCGGTGTACTCAGCCGCGACGTCGATGATCCAAGTGACGCCGAAGCGGTCGGCCAGCATGCCGAAGGCGGGCGCCCACTGGGCGGGGCCGAACGGCTCGATCACGGTCGCGTCCTTGGCGAGGCCCTCCCACACGGAGGTGACCTCGTCGACGCTCGCGCCGCGGACTGAGAGGAAGAACGGTTCTTCGGTGATCGTGGTGCCGTTTTCCCGGCGGGTGGTTGGCGCGGCCGGGCCGGTGGGTGTGTCGTGGCCGGGCACGTCGTAGGCCATCACCTGGAAGCCGTTGTCGGCGACGACCTGGCCGAACACGACGTTCATCGCTCCAGGCAGTTCCGCGGGCATCCCGAAGTCGGCGTAGGTGGCGATGATGAGTTGCCCGCCGAACACCGATCGGTAGAACTCGAGGGCTTCGCGGGCCTGGCCGTGGAAGTTCAGGTGGGCGACAGCGTTGAGCGACATGGTGTTCCAGTCCTTCACGAGTGGGTTCGCCGCCGGAGACTTCCGGCGACAGAATGCACGATGTCACCAGTACCGGACAGGGAACGTCCGCTATTTGTGGCAGTCTGCGCACATGCCACTCGCTTCCTCGGCGACGACCTCCAGCAGGCTCCTGTCGCTGCTGTCCCTGTTGCAGGCCCGGCGCGACTGGCCGGGAGGCCTGCTGGCCCGACGCCTCGGCGTCAGCGATCGGACTGTGCGCCGCGATGTGGACCGGCTGCGCGAACTCGGTTACCCCGTCCAGTCGGTCAAAGGACCCGACGGTGGCTACCGGCTCGAAGCGGGTCATCAGTTGCCGCCCTTGCTGTTCGACGAGGATCAAGCGGTCGCGCTCGCGGTGGCGCTGCGGATCGCCGTCGGGACGGGCGCGGGCATCGAGGAGGCGGCCGCGCGGGCGCTGACCACCGTGCGTCAGGTCCTGCCGTCCCGGTTGCGGCAGCGCGTCGACGCACTGGA
Source organism: Nocardia sp. NPDC051052 (assembly GCF_044456045.1). Classification (NCBI taxonomy): domain Bacteria; kingdom Bacillati; phylum Actinomycetota; class Actinomycetes; order Mycobacteriales; family Nocardiaceae; genus Nocardia; species Nocardia sp. NPDC051052. Next base: position 241,093 of record NZ_JBITFL010000002.1, on the reverse strand, counting down.
GATCAGCGCGGCCGGGCGCGATCCCCAGGTCGACGTCGAGGTGCTGCTCGCGCTGAGCGCTGCCGTCCGCGCTGGAGAGGAGCTGCGGTTCGACTACCGTTCGCCGGGACGCCCCGAAGACGCCGAGCCGCGACCACCCCGCCGGGTGCAGCCACACCACCTTGTGGTCCGGACCGGCCGCTGGTACCTGGTCGGCTGGGATACCGAGCGCGCGGATTGGCGAATCTACCGCGCCGACCGGATGACACCGCGTGTGCCGAACGGACCGCGATTCCCACCCCGCGAAGTGCCGGGCGGCGACGTGGCCGTTTTCCTATCGACCCAGTTCAAGGGCTCCGCGAGCGCGGACGCCTGGCCCTGCCGCGGTGCGGTGATCCTCGACCTGCCCGCGGCCGAGGTGGCCCCGTTCGCGGGCGACGGCATCGTCGAGGGACTCGGCACCGCCAGGACCAAACTGACGACAGGGTCCTGGTCCTGGGCCGCCCTCGCCGCCGCATTGGCCCGCTTCGACACGGAGATCGAGGTGATCGGTCCGCCCGAACTGCGTGCGGCCTTCGCCGAACTGTCTCGCCGTGCCGGGCGTGCCGCGGGAACCGAATAGGGTGGACCAATCAGGGCGATGCCAGGTTCGTCGAATCGCTGCGGCCGAATTGGATTGGAACACTTGGGCACTCACTACCGAGGGCTCGGCGGGGCAACGAACTACGGACACGCGTCAGACCCGAAGGCATGGTGATCGATCCTTATTGGATGTGATCGGAGTAACTTTGACGGCTCAGTAGTTAGGTGCCATATTACATTCATGACGACGGACTCGGTCGCTCCCGAAACCCCCACCCTGGGGCAGGCGCGGACACAGCTGCGGCGCTACGGGCTGGAATCCGAGATCGATCCTCAGGCCGTACTCGTCGCGGTGCGACTGCTCGCCGTGGGGGCGCGGCTCGGGCAGGCGACCGAGACGCACTTCGCGCGATTCGGGCTGTCCACCGGACGGTATCGATTGCTGGCCGACCTCGAGGACGCGGATGGCGAGAAGTCGCCTTCGCAGTTGGCGAGGAGTCTCGGGGTAACGCGCGCAACGGTTACCGGGCTGATCGACGGCTTGGCGCAGCAGGGTCTGGTATGCAGGCGCGCTTCGGCCGAGGACGGCCGCGCCGTGGTGGTTGTGCTCACCGCCCGCGGCGCGCAGCAGTTGCGCGATATGGCCGCCGACCATTTCGGACGCTTGCAGTCGATGGTCGGCGGATTGACCTGCGCGGAACGCGCGGTATTCCTCGACCTGCTCGAGCGCGTCGGCCACGGCATGGGCGCACTCACGGCGGACTGACCGCCGATCATCGGTCCGCGGCTCAGCATGACCATATAGTTAGGGACCTAATCAGATGAATACAACTGCCGTGACTCCTCGATTCGTATTGTGGCAAGAGGTGCTGTTCGCCTATCTGGCACCCGCGCTGTGTGCGGGCGCGGGCGGATTGGCTACCGGGCGGATGGATCTACTGCGCGCCGCGGTGACGTCGATCGCCGGGACATCCGCGCTGGTCGCCCTCCTGCTAGGAATGTGGCTGCGGTACAGCGGATTCCGCCGCCCTCGGTGGCTACGAGCGGCGTCCGTCGCCGCCGCGACATTCGGTTTCGGCGCCGCCGCGTTCGCGGCGCTGACTGCCCAAGTCCTCACCACCACAACGTCGTTCCCCGATCGCATTCGCATCGACTTCCCGATCGCCGCCGCACTGGCCGCCACGATCATCACGTGGCGCTGGTGCACGGTCCAACGAAAGGCCGACACATGATCGTCGTCATGGGCGCCACCGGCGCGACCGGCAACGCGCTGCTGACCCGCCTGCTCGACCTCGGAGTGCCATGCCGGGCATTGAGCCGGACTCCAGATCGCCTGCGCGCCATGGAATATCCGCCGGAAGCCGAAATACGATACGCCGACGCCACGAACCTTGCCGCGCTGCGATCCGCGTTCCACGGCGCAACGCAACTCTTCCTCGCCATGACCAACAGCCCCGCCCAGGTCGAACTCGAAACGCGCACAATCGAAACCGCCGCGGCGTGCGGTATCGAACACATCGTCAAACTCTCGGCACCGGCAGTCGCTTCGAACTCACCGGTGACCGTCGCACGCTGGCACTACGCCATCGAGGAAGTCCTACGCGCCACCGACCTGACCCACACGATCCTGCGCCCCTACGCATTCATGCAGAAACTGCTCCTCCTCGGCCCCCAGGTGGCTACTCAGGGCACCATCTTCGGAACCATGTGCGAGTCTCCCTGCAACTACATCGACTGCCGCGACATCGCCGATGTCGCGGCGGCAGCTCTCACCCGAGCCGAGATCGCCGGTGGTACATACCTTCTCACCGGCGCACACACCTATAGCTACCCGCAACTGGCAGCCCGGCTGAGTTCCATGCTCAACACTGCGATCCACTACACCGACCTGTCCTCCACCGACTTCCACCAACACCTCACCGAACAATCCGGTCTACCAACCTGGCTGGCCAACCACATCATCGAGATCCAGCAGCTGGCCATCGCGCAACCGGAACATCCCACCGATACCGTCGCCCACATCCTCGGCAAACCCCCGCGCACCCTCGAGTCGTTCCTGACCGAAAACCTCGACACCTTCCGCCATCTCCCGGTGTCGGACTGTGCGTCGCGAACGCCGCGCGGCCGGTAACGCCCGTGGTTATTTCTATTCTCCAGGCGCGGTATCGATTGGTGGACAACCGATACCGCACTTTATCTGGCCGCGATTTTTACTGCGTCTGGCCTAGGCCGAGGTTGGGGAGCAGGGTGTAATTGCCGGGCGCGCTCGGTTCGGCGGGTTGGGGGGCCTGTGGCGCGTTGCCGGTGCCGATGACGGTGGTGGTGAAGATCGGTGCCGGGGAGGGGTAGCACGCTACCGGGACGTTCACCGCGAATGGGCCCGCTTGAGCGTTGACGACCATGGTCAAGCCCGGATCGGCGTAGCTGGTGCCGGCCAGGGTTGTCGTGATCGAGCCGGACTTGCCTGCCGTCACGTTCACGGCGAGTGTGGGCAATGTGAATGTCGAACCACCGGGGAGCCGGTCGGTCACCTTGATCGCGGCTTTGCCGCCGCTGGTGTCGATCGTCGCTTTGACGGTACCGCCGGACAGGGACGAAGAGACATAAGTGGAGTTGGTCGGGAACGGTGCGGTCAGTTTCAGGTCACGGACGTAATTAATCTTGTATCCCCCCTGATCGCTGGGAATCTGACCCTGGCCCGAGGTCAATGTAATGGCTACTGCGGCACCGGGAGTCGCGGTAGCCGGTGCCGAGCCGGTGACCTGCATGGTCATCGTAGATTCTTGCGGGGCACCGATCGGCGGCTTGGCCTGACACTTGAAATTGACGGTCACCGCGTCCGCCGAAGCGGGCCCCGCTAACAGCGCGGGCGCGAGTGTAAGTGTGGCAAGAGCCGCGATTGTGGATATGCGAACAAATTTTGCCGAATGCGTTTTCATCGCCGTTCCTCGTGAATATTGGGCGCACGGACGACCGCAATGAGCCGTCCGTGACAGCGAGTGGTGAATAACAAACCGAACATCCGAAATTTGGATGCTTCTGATTTGGGTACAACGATTATGTGCAGAGTGCATGGTGCAGAAGAAGTAAGCGGACTGGGGATCTGACTGGGGAATGGGTTGGCTCCCAGCCGTTTTCGATCGCGAGCCCATCCAGCAGATCAACTCTCGTCGTCTGGGGAGTGCTCGTCGCGGCCCCGTGGTCGGCAGGCGGCGAAGCGGGGCGCTGCGGTTGTTCCGGAATCGCTGCGACGCGCTTTCGCCACGGTCAGGCTAAAGTCATAGATCGCGTCTTCTCGGATAGTCGAGCAGGGGAGTGCGGATGCCGCTGCCACGCATGCTGGCGACATTCAACCGAGCCGTCACCAATCGTGCGGCTCGGTTGCTGGTCGGACGTGCCCGCGATCTGGTGCTCGTCGTGCATCGTGGCCGCAGGTCCGGTCGCGAATACAAGACGCCGGTCAGCATCTTTCGTATGGGTGACCGGTACTGTGTCGCGCTCACCTACGGCCGTGACGCTGACTGGGTGCGAAATGTCTTGGCGGCGGGGGAGTTCGAGATCGAGGCGGGAGGGCGGCGGATCGCGTTGATCGAACCGGTCGTCGTCCACGACCCCACGCTGAGCTGGTCCGCTGGTTCGAGCAAGCGAATCCTTCGCCTCATCGATGCGCCCGAATACCTCGAGGCGCGTGCCGCGACCCCCGGGAGTCCTGACTAGTCATCGATACGATCGGCTTCCTGCTCGTTCTCGGGCGGCCGATCTGATTGCCGCGCCGGGATGCAGCCATAGTGCTGCCCGTCGGTGGCCAGCCACCCATGAATTAGGGTAGGCAAACCGTATTGATCTCTATCGAAGGTGAACGACACAGATGGATCGCGCCCGCACCAGGACGCTCCCGCTCGCAATGGGGCTGGTGCTGCTACTGGCAGTGCTCGCGTTCGCGGTACTGCTGAGCATCGCGGTCGGCTCGCGCGAGTTGACGTTCGCGACCGTGCTAGACGCGTTGCTCCGCTACAACCCCGCCGACGTCGATCATGCCGTCGTGCGCGATCTGCGGTTGCCGCGCACGCTGATCGGAGTGCTGGTCGGTATCGCGCTGGGACTGGCGGGATCGATCATTCAGGGCGCGACTCGAAACCCGCTCGCCGATCCCGGGCTGCTCGGCGTCAACGCGGGCGCGGCGCTGTTCGTCGTGCTCGGGATCAGTGTGCTCGGCCTGAGCTCGGTGACCGGCTACGTGTGGTTCGGCTTCGCGGGCGCCGCGGTCGCGGGCGGGGTCGTGTACTTCGTCAGTTCGCTCGGCCGTGACGGTGCGACGCCGATGAAGCTCGCGCTCGCCGGAGCCGCGGTGACCGCCGCGTTGCAGTCGGTGACCAGCGGGCTACTGCTCACCGACACCACCACTTTCGACCAGTACCGGTTCTGGCAGGTCGGGTCACTCGCCGAGCGCGACCTGCCGACCGTCGGGCAGGCAGTGCCGTTCCTCGCGGTCGGCATCCTGCTCGCGGTGCTGTCGGCGCGCATGTTGAACGCGCTCGCGCTCGGCCCGGATGTGGCCCGCGCACTGGGCCAGAACGTGCCGGTCGCCCGCGGTGTCGCGGCGCTCGCGGTGGTCATCCTGTGCGGCGCGGCAACGGCGATCGCCGGACCCATCGCCTTCGTCGGCCTGATGGTCCCGCACGCCGCCCGGCTGATCACCGGCCCCGACCATCGGTGGCTGCTGCCGTACGCGGCGGTGATCGCCTCGATCCTGCTGCTGGTCGCGGATGTGCTCGGCCGCGTCATCGCTCGACCGGCCGAAGTGCAGGTCGGCGTCTTGACCGCGGTCATCGGCGGGCCGCTGTTGGTTGTGCTGGTGCGACGCCGCAAGTTGGTGGCGTCGTGACCGCCGTCGACGCGGTCGCGCTGGCCGCCGTCGCCCAGGCACGCCGCGGTGGCCGCACGCGCGCACGGCTGGTAACGCTCGCATTGTTCCTGACGCTGCTGCTGGTTTTCGCGCTGACGCTCACCGTCGGCTCGTATTCGGTTCCGCTGAGCGAAGTTCCGGGCATTCTGTTCGGTGGCGGCGCGGGGCAGGACGCGTTCGTGGTCAGGCAGCTGCGGTTGCCGCGAGCGGTCGCGGCCATCCTGGTCGGTATCGCGTTCGGTCTCGGCGGCACGCTGTTTCAGCGACTGCTGCGAAACCCGCTGGCCAGTCCGGATGTGATCGGGATTTCCCAGGGCGCGAGCGCGGCCGCCGTCGCCGGGCTGATCGTCTTCGGACTGTCCGGCACGGCGTTGTCGCTGGCCGCTTTCGTCGGCGCGGTCGCCACGGGCGCGGCGATCTACGGTCTCGCCCGGCGCGGCGGGGTGAACGGTTTTCGCCTCGTGCTCGTCGGGGTGGGTGTCGGCGCGGTGCTAACCAGCGTGGTGTCGTACTTGATGACGTGGGCCGATGTCGCCCTCGCCCAGCAGGCGCTGGTCTGGATGATCGGCAATCTCAATGGCCGGAGCTGGCATCATGTGATGCCGCTGGCGATCGCGCTTGCGGTGCTGGTGCCCGCGGCCGCACTGCTCGCCCCCGCGCTCAACGGACTGCAACTCGGTGACGACGTCGCGGCCGGCCTCGGCCTGCGGGTGGAGTACACGCGGCTGCTGTTGCTGCTGATCGCCACGGCCAGTGTCGCTTTCGCGACGGCGGTGGCCGGTCCCGTCGCCTTCGTCGCGTTCGTCGCGAACCCCATCGCCACTCGACTGACCGGCGGCGGCCGTACCGCACTGGTACCGGCCGCGCTCACCGGCGCGCTGGTCACGCTGATCGCCGATTTCGTCGCACAGCATCTGCTCGGCACCACGCTGCCGGTCGGGGTGGTCACCGGCGCGGTCGGCGCGCCGTATCTGCTGTGGCTGCTCGCCGCGGCCAACCGCGCCGGGCGACTCTGAAAGGGCTGTGCGTGTCTGAAAGGGATAGCGTGACACCAACTTTGCACACCGAGCAGCTGCGGCTCGGCTATGGGCCGGTGACGATTGTCAACGACCTCACCGTGCGCATCCCCGAGGGCCTGGTGACGATGATCGTCGGCACCAACGCGTGCGGAAAATCGACCTTGCTGCGCGGCTTGGCGCGGCTGCTCGCGCCCACGCACGGCGGGGTCTATCTCGGCGGCGAGCCGATCTCCTCGTTGCGTAGCAAGGATGTCGCGCGGGTGCTTGGACTGTTGCCGCAGTCCCCGGTCGCGCCGGAGGGCATCACGGTCGCGGATCTGGTCGGTCGCGGTCGCTATCCGCATCAGGGCATGTTTCGCCGATGGACGCCCGAGGACGACGCGGCGGTGGCACGCGCATTGCAGGTCACCGACACCGTCGGGCTGGCGTCGCGCTCGGTCGACGAACTCTCCGGCGGCCAGCGGCAGCGGGTGTGGATCGCCATGGCGCTGGCCCAGCACACCCCGATCATGCTGCTGGACGAGCCGACCACCTTCCTCGATATCGCCCATCAGGTGGAGGTGCTCGATCTGCTCGCGGATCTCAACAAGGTCGACGGCACCACGGTGGTGATCGTGATGCACGACCTCAATCTGGCCGCCCGCTACGGCGATCACCTCATCGCCATGAAGAACGGCGAAATCGCTTGCGAGGGTGCCCCTTCGGGCATTCTCACCGCGACATTGGTCGAGGACGTCTTCGGCATGCCGGCGCAGATCATTTCGGATCCCGTGTCCGGCACCCCGATGGTCGTTCCGATCGGACGACATCGCTCCGGCCGGGCCGTCGCGCCCGCCACCCGGTCCTAGGAAAGGAAACACACAATGGTCCGATGGACGAAGGCGGTGGTGGCGGTTGCCGCCCTCGCGCTGCTCACCGCATGCGCCGCCGATCCCACCACCACCCCGGCGAGCGCGGGCGATACCGGTCACGGCGACAAGAATGTCGCCACCGGCGGGGCACAGTTCGCCACCGCCGATGCCGAGACCGCCAAACTCAAAGCCGATGTGGGGCCCGGGGTGTTTCCGCGCACGATCACCCAGGCCATGGGACAGACCCGCATCGAGAAAAAGCCGACGCGGGTAGTCGTTCTCGACTCCGGCGAGCTGGACGACGTTCTCGCACTGGGTGTTACGCCGGTCGGCATGGCGACCACCGCCGGCCAGCACGGGGTGCCGTCCTATCTCGCCGACCGGGTGCAGAACATCGCGACGGTCGGTCCGACCAACACCCTGGATCTCGAGAAGATCGCCGCCTTGAAACCGGATCTGATCCTGGGCAGCAAGTTACGCGTCAACGATCTGTATCCACAGCTGTCGGCCATCGCGCCGACCGTATTCTCCATCCGGCCCGGCTTCCCGTGGAAAGAGAACTTTCTGCTGGTCGGTGCCGCACTCGGCGCGGAGGAGCAGGCCACCAAGCTGCTCAACGACTATCAAGCCAAGGCGAATCAGGTGAAAGCCAAACTGCCTGGCGCACCGACGATTTCGCTGGTGCGCTTCTTGAGCGGCAACATCCGCCTGTACGGCAACAAATCCTTCATCGGTGTCATCCTCGCCGATGTCGGCCTGCCCAGGCCGGCGAACCAGAACGTCGACGAACTGGCGGTGCAGGTCTCGAAGGAGAACATCGACCAGGCCGCCGGCGACTGGATCTTCTACTCGAGTTACGGCGCGGACGTCTCACCGGACCAGAAAGCCGTGACCGAGGGCCCGATCTGGCGGAACTCGACCGCGGTCAAAGCCGGGCACGCGATCGCGGTCGACGACGAGGTGTGGTTCCTCGGACTCGGTCCGATCGGCGCGATGCGGGTGCTCGACGACCTCGGCAAGTTCCTCGCCTGAGCGGAGCTCAGTCGGCCGGTTGGTAGTCGAGCGGGTCGGCCGCGAAGGTCTTCAGCATCTTTCGCGAGATCCATTCCCCGGCGGTGCTCGCGCCGTAATGCTGCGGCGCGTCCAGGTCGGCGAAGGACCCGATCGGGTCGATCGTCGCATCGTGGTTCGGGAGGTAGAAGAACGGGATCGACAGGCGGGACGAGCTGCTGCCGCGTTCGGGGTTGATCACTCGATGCATGGTCGAGACCCATCGACCCCCGGTCCACAGCGACATCAGATCGCCGATATTGACGATGAAACCGCCGGGAATGGTGGGGACATCTCGCCATTCGCTCGCACCGTGGCGCACCTGGAGTCCGCCGATGTCGGTGTCCTGATAGAGGATGGTCAGGCTGCCCCAATCGGTGTGTTCGCCGCGGCGCAGCTGGCCGGGCAGCGGCGCCTCTCGTTGCGGGAAGTAGTAGTTGACGGCCACCGAGGAGACGTGATGGTCGAAGATGTCGTCGAAGAAGGTCTCGTCGAGTTTCAATGCCAGCGCGAACAACCGCATCAGGTCGCCCGCCAACCTCGAGAGCGTCGCCATGTATTCGTGCCAGGTGTCCGCGAAGTTCGCGGGCGCGGTCGGCCAGACGTTGGCCAATTTCCATGAGGCCCAATAGTCGCCGAGCGCCGCGCGTTCCCGGTCGCTCAGATCGCCGGTCACGTGTGCCGAGAAGACTTCGCACAGATCGGGCGGTGTCTTCTTGTCCAGGCTGTGCGCGGTAGATCCCGCCATCCGCCGGAACCCGGAGATGCCCGGCCGATGTGCGACAGCGTCTTTCGCCGCATCGGGCAGGACGAAGAACTCCCGGTTCGTCGCGCACATCCGGTCGATGAGTTCAGTCGGCACGCCGTGGCCGACGATGGTGAAGAAGCCCGAACTGGCGCAGGCGGCACCGATCGCCTCGGCGATCGTCCGGCGTCCGGTAGCGCTGTGCCTGGACGACAGGTCGATTACCGGAACGAACCCCTCGATGACGGTCGGAGTACTCAATGTTGTTGTCCTCTCACGAATACAGGTAAGCAGGCATTGAGTATCGGAAGCGTTACGACCAACAGTCGTCCGATGACCGAGCAGTCGAAAGATTCCGCCATGACAGGACGTCGACGCGCGCAGAAGCTCTATTTCGGGGCGCACGGAATACGCAGAACGTGCATGGCGTGGCGGGCGATGCTGGATGTGCCTCGCAGCAGCCGGGATCCGCGAGTCCTACTCCTGATGAACCGAACGCAGTGCGGGGATCACGGAACGCCCCAATTCCGCAAGGGCCGCAAGGGGATCGGGGCCGAGCGGGGGACCGAACGAGATGTGCCGGGCACCGAGCGCGTGCAGCTGGAGACAACCCTCGATCACCTCGTCGGGTGACCCGACGACGGCCAGACCCATCATGCGGTCATCGATGAATTCGATGGCCTTTCCGAGATCCCCTGCGCGAGCGTATTTTCCGGCCGCATAAAAGTCGGAAGGTTGCAGACCGGCCGCAGCAAGGTGATCCGGTGAGAAGGACTGTCCGTAATAGGCGAGTTTCTCGGCCAGCGCCCGCCGCGCGGCGTTGCGCGCCCCGACGGATACCCAGATGCACGCCGGTAGATCGAAGGTTGCGGGGTCGCGGCCGGCGTCGCGTAGTCCGGCGTGGACATCGTCGCTGATCTTGCCGTACAGATCCGGACGGGGGAGTAGCGGCAGCGCTCCGTCGGCCACCCGACCGGCCAGCCGCCGCATCTGTGGTCCCGTTGCCCCGACGTACACGGGTACCGGGCTGGTCAGCGGAAAGCGTAGCGAGCTCGACTCTCCCCACCATTCCGGCAGATCATCCTCGGCAATATCGGAGTGCCCCAGCAGGGCCCGCAGGGCCGTAACCGATTGCCGCACAGTCGTCATCGGCTTGCTCCGGCGCAGACCGGCCCAGCCGAGAAAGTCGGTCGCCCCGGCGCTCACCCCCAGGGCGAACCGGCCGCCGGAGACCTCCTGGGCGGTGGCCGCCACCATCGCGATCTCGGTGGTGTGCACCGTGTACGGATTCATGATGCCGATGCCGAGCTGGATGCGTTCGGTACGCGCGGCAAGGGCACCGATCAGCACGGGAGCCGAGCGCAGCAGCAGATCGTGCGATATCCAGAGTTGGTCCACGCCTGCCGCTTCGGCGGCCGACACCAGCCGCAGGAGTTCATCGTAGGACAGGTCGTTGTTGACGCGGATCGAAGTCTTCATTTCCCACCTGTGCTTCCAGAAGTCATGTACGGCAAAGGGATCCGACTGCCCCGCGCACCTCGGGCGCGCCGGACAAGGTATGCGGCCCCGGCACAGCCCAGCGCGGCGATGATCAGCGCGCGGAAGAAGCCGGTCGTCGATGTGCCCGCCGTCGCGCCGAGCACGGCAACGCCGATCACACTGCCGACCTGCCGGGCCATGGTCAGCAGCGCCGACGCCGCCCCGGCACGACCGGCGGCGGCAACACGGAGCATGTCGGCGGTCGCCGACGTGATCGCGATGTCGATACCGAGACCGACGAAGAACGCCGCCCCGACTGTCACCCCGAGCGCATGGGACCGAACGCCGACCGCCATGGTGAGGAATGCGCCCGCGATCACCAGCAGGCCGGTCAACATGGCGATGCTGTTCGACGATCGCTGTGCGATCAAACTTCCGCACGGCGAACCGAACACGGCCCCTGCGGCTTCCACGGTGACGACCACACTGGTTTGCAGTGGCGACAGCCCCTCGACCCGCCGAAGAAATCCGGCGATCAGAAAGAGCTGCCCGTAGAAACCGAAGTTGACCACGAACGCCACCACCGCGGCGGCGCGCGCATCCGGATGACGCAGCAGGGACAATTGCAATGCGGGGTTGGGGTAGCGACGCTCGACCGCCGCGAATCCCACGGCGAGCATTACGCCGACCACCATGAGCGCCGGTCCCACGGCCGAGTCCGGCACCGCGCCCCATTCGATCACTCCGGCTACGAAGGCCGTCAGCGCCATCAGGAACACACCCTGGCTCTGAAAATTCAGGCGGCTGTGCACGATTGGCGTCTCGGGGAGGCATAGCCTGGCCAGGATCAGCGTGCCGAGGGCCAGCGCCAGGTTCGCCCAGAACAAGCTTCGCCAGCCGAAGGCGGCGACGAGCACACCGCTGAAAACCAGCCCCACGACGGCTGCGGTGCTCCCGACCGTCGCCCAGATGACCACCGCGCGAGCCCGACGGCGATCATCCGCATAACTGGCTTTGAGCAACGACAGAGAACCGGGCATCACCGCCGCCGCGCCGACTCCCTGCAGTGCCCGGCCCGCGATGAGCAGTCCGCCCGAGTCGGCGACCGCGCACAGCGCCGAACCCACGGCGATCAGCACGGCCCCGTTCAGATACACCCGCCGGGCGCCCCATCGATCGGCGAGTGAGCCGCCGGTCAGCAGCAATGCCGTGCATGCCAGCACGTAGGAGTCCACGATCCACGGCGCGAGGCCTGCGCCGATACCGAGGTGCTCCTGCATCCGCGGCAGCCCCACCGTGACGATGGTGTTGTCGAAGGTCACCATCGCGAAGCCGAGGCACAGCGCGACCAATATCCACGCCGACGGCGGTGCGGTGGGGGTGGCGGGGACCGGCGCGCGGCCGGACGAAACGGTGTCGGGTATGAGCACCGCCGGAGCAGGCTCGTACCGCAATGTCACAGATCCTTCGCCGCCGTGCCGGTGAGGTGATGGGCACCGACGAGCTGCCGTCCGCGTGCGGCGACCAGGGCGTGGCGGGAGATCACGACCGCGTCGCGCCAGCATCCCTCGAGGCCGTTGCGGCGGTGGATCGCCGCGGAGCCTGCCGCGTCGAACAGGTCGCGGCACACCTGTTCCGCGGTATCGGCCATCTGACAGCAGGCCGAGCGCAGTAGCGCCACCTGCTCGACGGGTACTTCGCCCAACGTCGCGCTGGTCCACGCGGCGTTCGTCGCACTGTCGAGCAAGGCCACCGCGGCCTGCACCCGGCCGTGGGCGCGGGCGTATGCCGCCTGCGAGATGGGCTGCGAGGCCAGCGATCCCGACCCGTAGCGCGTGCGGGTGGTTTCGGCCAATTCCGTGAAGGCGGCGAGCGCGCGGTCGGCGGTCGCCCGCGCGACTTCCGCGATGCAACCGGCCAGCAGGGCGTAGAGCGGGTATCGGAACATCGGTGCATCGATAACCGGCGGTCCGGTCAGATCGATGCCGTGCGCGAGCGGCACCTCGGTGTCGCAGCTGAGGGTGTAGGACGCGCTACCGCGCAAACCGAGTGCGTCCCAATCTTTTTCGATGCTCAACGCCGAGGGGGAGACCAGCCACCAGCGAACGACCGAGTCCCCGTCGGCTTCCGTCGTGGGAGCCGCGAGCGCCGCAAGTGTCATCGACGGCGCACCGGTGACCAGCGGCCAGCGTCCCCGCAGCCGGACCCGATCGCCGTGCCGGACGGCGGTGCCGACGGGCACCGAGGAACCGCCGACCACCAGACGGCGATCGGCGAAGTCCTGCGTCACCGACGGATCGAGGCGGGACAGAAACGCTCCGGCCGGACCGTGGATCGCCGCCACCCACCCGGCGGCCGGATCGGCGGCCGAGATTGTGCGCACCGCCGCCAGCAACTGCGGAACAGACCACTCCAGGCCGCCGAACTGTATCGGCAGCGCGGCACGAGGCAGGGTGGACTCCTCTAATTCCTGCCACACCTCCGGATGCAACGTCCCGTGCGTCTCCCCGTACTCCCGGTGCGCCCGCGCGGCCCGGCATAGCTCCTCCACCGCAATGGTTCCGGCATTGACGGGAGGTGTACTGAATGTAGTCATCACGCTCTCCAACGCGAAAAAGCCGGTGCGACCTGGGTGGACAGCACCCAACCTGATCCTCGGACGGCACTTGATATGCCGTCATTTGACGGTACATACCGTTGTTCAACGTGCCGTAAGTTAGGTGTAAGTTGGGTCGCACTCCGGAGATAATCCGCCGCGACCTGCGGTTCGAACCGGCCACCAAGTCGACCCAACGAACGCGCGCACGTACCGATGTCACGTCGCTGGTGGCAACCGGTGCGTGCTGCTCAGGTTTGTGTCGGTCCCTGCTGCTAGCGTCCGCTTCGGCACGTCGAATTAAACGGGCCGCGCGCGGCAGGCAACGGCGTTCTACCGGGAGGTCTTCGGAGTCCACATGGTGACAGCACTCGAACCGATCCCGAACCCATGACCGACGAACTCGACGACAGGCTGGACCGGATCGGCCAGCACCATTTCCGCGCGAAGTTCCGGCTACGCGGACGAGACCGCGCGGTGGTCGACCTGCGCGGCATCACGACCGTCCGCAAACACGCAGCGGACCTGATCGCCCGCAGGCTGGCCCCGGCCGAACCGCCCAACGACGGCCGACAGACCCCCTATCGCGGACATCCCGTCTTCGTCGCCCAGCACGCCACCGCCACCTGCTGCCGCACCTGTCTCGCCCGCTGGCACGACATCCCCGCCGGGCACCCCCTCAACGACGCCGAGCGATCTTACGTCGTAGCAGCGATCTGCCGATGGATCGAGAAGCAGTACGCCCCCAACCAGCCACCTCCGTGAGACCGTCGACCTCAGGCGCGTTCATTAACATCATCAGCAGACTCACCCACTGGAGGAACGATGCGAGCCGAGATTCGCGAGTTGCTCACGCCCGATATCGATTCCGACACCTTCGTTCCTGACGATCCCGATCGGTTCTGCTTCCTTGTCCAGATGTTGGCCGGACCGGCGGGCGACGAAGGAGAAGAATCGTTCCAGTTCGAGGTCTGCACTCCTGGATGGTTGTCCGAGCGAATCGAGCGTGACGGACCAATCAACGGCCGTCATTACGTCATCGTCAACAACTTCCACTGGCCGACGCTGCAGAACTACTTTGAGCGGCTCGTCACCAGAATCTGGGGTGATAACTGGCGGGAAATCGCTACCGAACTGAGCCGATATGGCGGCTGGGAGTTCGAAGACTACACCGCAGCGGCCAGTGGTCCAACCGAACCGCCTGAGCGTGATCGGTAGGCCATGTCGGAGGTCTGACGTTGTCAGAGCATATGCGCGACAACCACATCGGACTGCCCGTAGGCAGACGGCGTAGGCACGCTGATTTCGGGACGGTCCGCCCGTTGGTCGTTGTTGAGCCCCTGAGTTTGAGGGCACGGGCAGCGATAACGCTGTCCGGACGGGGGACGACAAACGGGTATGAGTCTGAAACACGTTTCCCTACAACAGTTTATGTTCCGCACGGGGGTGATCGTCGCGGCGACGGTTGCCGCGTTGAGCGGGTTCGCCGGGGCCGCCGGCGCCAACCCCGCCGATCCGGTTGCCCAGTTCAGTCCGACCCTCACTCGGGTGCCGGGTCCCAATTGTGCGGCGATCATCAATGCCGAGACGGTGCCGCAGGCGCAGTCCGGTGCGTTCGGTGTTCGGGTGAAGATCACGCAGACCGGGGAGTTCTGCGGGGCCTACTACCTCACCGTGCACTGGCGCAACGTCGACACCGGCTTGAGCAGCGGACAGTCCCAGCGCGTCGAAGGAACCGCAGTGGTCGGCCTGCCGGACAACGTGATCACCGGTATGGGCATGGCGCCGGGCGCCGGAAAGGTGGAGGCGTGGATCGACACGTACTCCGAGGTGTATCCACAGAATGTGGACCTGGAGCACATGGCGGGCCGAACCACGTTCACCCTCGGCTGAGCCCCGCGCAGCGGTTCGACAGGGGGCGGGGATTCGACCGGATCCCTGCCACCGTAGTGGATCGACGCGGCTGGGCACGCTCGCCCGAAGACCAACGGCCCGAGATCATCTCGGGCCGTTGGCGGCCTCCGCGTGCGAACCCCTAGGCAGTTCCGTATATGTGAGTAGCGTCGTTGGTGTGCAAAACACCGAACTCGTCGGAGCGCAGCAGACCCTCAGCCCCGTTCTCCGGGCCAAAGCACTGGACAACCGGCTGCCCGACCCGATCTTGGGTGACAAATACGCCGAGCAGGCGATGCGCCGTCTCGACCCGGACTATGACAACCGCAGATTCGGCACCAGCCAGCTGGGCCTGGCCGCGGTGGTGCGCGCGAAGGCCCACGACGATTGGGCGCGAAGCTTCCTCGCCGATCACCCCGATGCGGTGGTGCTGCACCTGGGCTGCGGACTCGACGCCCGGGTGTACCGGATCGACCCGCCCGCCACCGTCGACTGGTACGACCTGGACTACCCCGCCATTATCGAACTGCGGCAACAATTCCTGCCGACGCGCGAGCACTACACCCTGATCGGCTCCAGCGTCACCGACGCGACATGGTTGGACCGTATTCCCCGGGGTCGGCCGGTGCTGATGATCGCCGAGGGACTTGTGCCCTATTTGACCGAGACCGACGTCCGGCGGCTGCTGATCAGCGTCGCGGATGCCTTCCCTACCGGCCAAATACAGTTCGACACAGTGGCGGTTTGGGCATGGCGCACGTCGAAATGGGACCCCACGCTGCGCCGATACGACACCCAGTTCCACTGTGGCTTCGACGATCCGGCCGCGCTGGCCGATTGTCACCCGCGGCTCGAATTCGTTGACGAGGCGCCGATGAACGACTCTCCGGTGTTGATGGCCAAGGCGCCCGCGAACGCACGCCGCGTGTTTCGCCTCTTGAACATGCTGCCGGGTATGAAACGGTCCACCCGCATCGTGCGGTTCCGATTCTGAGTATTTGCCCGACGACCGTCTCCCCGGACCGTGGACTAAGTCCGAGAGGAAACCAATTGCACTGTGGCGGTAGAGCTTTCCGCTGCACGGTGCCGGGCGCGGGCAAGGACCATGGTCGCCAGCGAGACGACGACGATGCCCGCGCCGAAGATCTGGATAGTGGGCGCGGCGCCGAGGCGGCGAGCCGCGTATCCGGCGCCGATGGCCGGGAGCGAGATGGCCGCGTAGGCGATGATGTAGAACGCCGCCATCACCTGGGCTCGCCGGTCCGGCGGGGCCGCGGCGCCGATCGTGCGCAAGGAACCGAACATCGCACTGCCCATACCGAATCCGATGACGACGCTGGCGGCGAGGAAGCCAACGGCGGTGCCGTCGCCGGTCACCGACCCGGCCAGCCCGAGAATGCCTGCCGACTGGATCGCCAGGCCGCGCGCGATCTGGGACGCCGGTGCCGTCTTCTGAGTGAGCACCGAGGCCAGCGCGCCGGCACAACCCATCGCCATGATGGAGCCACCGGTAGGCAGGTAACTGCTGGTGTGCAGCAGGGCCGGGACGATCGCTCCGACCAGGCCGAGGAACAGGCCGACGATCGACCACGCGCACGCGACGGCCAGACCCGACAGCACGAACGGTGCGAGGATCGCCCGCGGCACACCGGGCGCGGTGATCCGGAATGCGGTGCGCGACACCACGGTTTCCGGCATCAGCACGGTGCCGACCAGCAGGAGCGTCACCAACACCGCGAGCAGAACGTAAGGCGTCACAAGCGGATTGGCCACGTATTGCACCAGCAGTGACCCGGCCATGCCACCCGATCCGACCCCGAGCGTGCTCGCGACGACGTTGTACAGACCGGTTTTGGCGGGATTGTCGTGTCGGTACAGTTCCAGCAACGCCGCGCCGGCCGCGCTGATGGCGACGCCGGTCGACAACCCCTGTACGGCGCGGGCGGCGAAGAGCCAGATCACGTCGGACGCGTAGCCGTACAACACCATCGACGCGAGCAGCCCGGCCAGTCCGGCCGCGATGACCGGGCGACGGCCGACGCTGTCGGATATGCGCCCGACCGCCAGCAGGGTCGTCAAGACGCCGAAGCAATAGGTGGCGTAGATCAGCGTCACGGTAGAGGTGTCCAGGTGCCAGGTCGCGGCATAGAGCTTGTAGAGCGGCGAGGGCAGGGCGGAGGCCGCCAGGCAGAACCCGATTACCGCCGCGGCCAGGCCGAACGCCGTTTCATGACGCAGCCGGGGCAGGCGCGAAACATCAGTCGTAGTCACAAGATTCAGCCTCGTCGTGGGAACGGTCGCCGACGAGTGGCAGAAATGACTAACTTGACGAAAATTCTGCCAGTAGTCTGGTGTCATGGGTAACCCTGGAGTCGTCGCGGTCGCCGTCACCGACGGCATGCCGATGTTCGAGCTGGCCATCGCCACACAGGTATTCGGCATCGACCGCCGCGATATCGCCGACCCGTGGTATCAGCTGCGAATGTGCGCCGCCGATCCCGGCAAGACGCGTGTCGCGCACGGCTTCGTCTTGGATACTCCGCACGATCTCCGCGGACTCGAAAGCGCGGACACGGTGATCGTGCCCGGGCTCGACCCCGCGGACGTATCCGCAGGCGTCGTTGATCCGCGCTTGACGGCCGCCGTCCTGTCCGCGCACGCGCGTGGCGCCCGCGTTGTCTCGTTCTGCACCGGCGCGTTCGCCTTGGCCGCGGCGGGGCTACTGAACGGGCGGCGGGCCACCACCCATTGGCGCTATACCGAACTCATGCGGACCCGGTATCCGGACGTGCGGCTCGACCCGGCGGTGCTCTATGTCGACGAAGGCGACGTACTGACCAGCGCGGGCGTCAGCGCCGGAATCGACCTGTGCTTGCATCTCATCCGCACCGATCTCGGCGCGGACGTCGCCAATCAGGTGGCGCGCCGCATGGTGGTCCAAGCCCACCGCGCTGGCGGGCAGGCGCAATACATCGAGAAGCCGATGCCCCGATCCGACGGCGATGGACTCGGACCGGTATTGCAATGGGCCAGCAAGAATCTCGATCAGCAACTCACCGTCACGCAACTGGCCCGCACCGCCGGGCTCAGCACCCGCACCCTGGCCCGCCGCTTCGCCGAAGCCACCGGCACGACCCCGCTGCGCTGGCTGCACACCGAACGCCTGGCCCGGGCCCGCCAACTGCTCGAGACCACGGATCTGCCGGTGGACCGCATCAGCCAACTCTGCGGCATGGGCACCGCGGGCAACCTCCGACACCATTTCACCCGCGAGGTCGGCACCACCCCAATGCTCTACCGGCGGTCGTTTCAGCGCTGACGAGGTGCCTTATTCGACAGACACGCGTGGGGCTGGTCTGCTCATCAGGCGGATCGCCAACAGGACAATCCAAAGGCCGCCGACGATGATCCCAATCCGTTCAATGAGCCCTGCTGGTCCCCCATCTGACAATTTGGCGGTGAGGACGAAGGCGACATAAGAGCTCGCGACCAGCAGGCCAGTGGCAACCGAATACCAGGACCAGCCGCGCCTTTCGCGCGCCTCGTCGCATCGTGTAAGCACGAAGCAAGCCGCAATCAGCGATGTGAACTGAACGAGACCACAGAGACTATGAACGGCGCCATGAACGGTCAGCGGGCTCGATGCTCCTGGTGGATAACCTAGCGACGGGTCGGGAAGGATCGGCCCGATGGCGACGAAGGTGAGACCATAGATGCCGAGCAGGATGGGCCCCCAGGTGGAACCACGTCCAATACGCAGACGCAGTCTCATCCCGATGGCAAAGGCGAGCAGGAGCGCTCCGGTGAGGATGTAGTTGGTGATTTGCATCCACCCGCCTGGCCCCAGTTCGAGGTTGCTGTCGGGGACTACCCAGGCGTTGTAGCCAGGGCGTATGGCCCCGAGGCTGAGGATGACAACAATGTTGAGCAGCGCGGCGATGACACCGCAAACCAGCAGCGGTCTCATCGCCGCTGACTGCTCAGTACTTTGTCCGGAGGGGGCGGTCTGCGGCTTCGCAGGACCGAGAGTGTCTGTCACGACACGTGTCCTCTCGTCGTCGATCAAGGTGAGGTGAACACCACTATCGACCGATCGGTCGCCTCGGAGATTGGAAAAATGTTCCCCAGGCCCGATATCGCTCCAGGGCGATGACAGGCAGATTGTCCGCGTGCAGCGCCCCCGGTGTGCGGTCCGCGAAGATCGACACATCCCGGCACAGATGAGCCTGTGCAAAAAACGATTTCGTCAGCGCGAACCGTTCCGCCCAGGTCTCGGCGTCCGCGAGTTGCTCCCGCAGTCGCATCTGGCGGAACCGCCCGGCGCGGGGATGACAGTCGGAGGGGGTAAGCCCCGACGCCCGAACGGACACCCGGATATGGCCTGCTGCCGCAAGCGGTTCCGAGATGTCGGTTACCTCGAGCACGTCCGGCGGGCCGTATTCGCCGAAGGTCAGCGTGCGGATGTCAGTTGCCCTCCGCATGCACGCTGTCGACCCCAGGGTCGTCTTGGGCGAGACAACTCTGAGATGCCCGCTGGGTCAGGCGTTTTGAGCACCGTTCAACTCTAGAATGTCCTTACTGCCGACGAAACCCGTCAGCTGGCTGAATACCTCGGCCGACTGGATGGTCGAGGCAGCTACCGCGCCCCGGCGGGCCTGATGCGCTTGTACTGTCGACGAGCGCGCGGTCGTGCTCGTCGAAGTACCGTCGATTCGGCGCCCCGCACTACCGGGTAGCGCGCCACGGCGGTAGCTGCCCGTCGTTCCGGTTGAACTTGACAAGAAGGATCGAATCAGATGGCCGACCCGAATGAGCTTGATTTGCCTGACAATTGGGGCCGGTGGGGATCCGACGACGAACTCGGCACCCTCAACCTCATCGACGACGAAGTGCGCGCGCGGGCCGCCATGGAGGTGCGCACCGGCCGGTGGGCCTCATTGGCGCAACCGATTACGCCCAATCCGATGATCAGCAGTCCGTTCGCGCCGACGACGGTAGAGGTTTCTCCCGTGCAGCAGATGATGTCCCACACCGGGATCGGCGTGGCGGCTGACCTGATGCTGGTCACGAACCATCACGCCAAATCGACGCACATTGATGCGCTGGCGCACTGGTCGACCGGCAGCGAGGTCTACCCCGGTCGTCCGAGGGACCAGATCGTGACGGCCGCGGGCGTCACCTTCGCCTCGACAACGGCCTTCGCCGCCGGAATCGTGACGCGGGGGATCTTGCTCGATCTGGCAGTCGGAGAACCGCTCCCGTCTGGTCACGCGGTGACGTCGAGCGACCTCGAAGCCGCCGAGCAACGGCAAGGCGTCGAGATACGGTCGGGTGACGCGCTGGTGGTGCGGTTCGGCTGGCCGGCCGACCCGCTGATTCCAGGTCGGCCGACTCCTGGCATCAGTCTCGACGCGGTGCGCTGGATGCACCGTCGCGGGGTCGCCCTCTATACGGGTGACCGGGGCGACGCCTACCCGCCACTGGACGCTGATGGACCGTCCCCACTGCACGGCGTCGCGCTGGGCCGGATGGCGATGCCGCTTATCGACGGCTCACAGCTCGACGACCTCGCGACGCTGTGCGCGGAACTCGAGCGTTACAGCTTCCTGCTCGCGGTCGGCCCGCCACGCATCCATGGCTTGACCGGCGTGACGGTCAACCCCCTCGCGATTTTCTGATCCCGCGACGGCGTCGATCACCGCTGACGGTCACGGACCGGCCGTGCGCCGCAGCGGTCCAGCCACGTCGAACAGTTGACTGACGCAGTCTTCTGCTGAATCGAGTGTGTCGTAGGGCTCGTTGCCGAACTACGTTGTGAGCCAAGGGGAAGCGAGATCCGCCATAGCGGGATTCCGGTCGTGTGATTGGCGTGTGTAGAACCGGACCGAAAGTCCACTCGGGCTGCGGACCACGAGCAGCCAGCCGACGATCCCACGCAGCACCGGTGAGTGCTCGATGCCGAGTGTGTTCAATCGGTCACCGAGGACGTCGAGATCGGCGCGCGTGCGCACTGCGAAGGTCACGGGGTCCAGCGCGGCCGTCCGCTCGGCGGCGTCCGGGTTCAACCGCAGTTCGACGGGTGTTTCTATGCCGGGGATGTGCACGATGTGGGCGAAGACGTCACCGTCGGGGGTGTGGTGATCGAGCTGCGGATCACGCTGGGCACCGACGACAGCTTCCCACCAGGCGAGGTCGGCGGCCAGGTCCGCGACGAAGACCTTCAGGTGGTGGATTCCGTCGAATCCGGTGAGCGCGGCCATGCGTGTGTTTCCTCGTTATTCCATTCGGCGACAAGGGAAGTGGCGGTTGATGGGGTTATCGTGCGAGCACCGCACGGACCGCGGCGAGGTCCCGGTCGGCGAGACCGGCCGCCGCGGCACGGTCGTAGATCGCCTGCAGTGTGGCGAGGAGTAGGTCCGGGACACCCGCGGCGGTCGCGGCGGAACGGATGTGGCCGAGATCCTTGACCGCGGCGCGGACCGGGCTGAGCGTCTCGTCGCTGCGCCCGGTCAGTTGGGCGGCGCGGTAGTGCAGGTACGCGCTGTCGGCGTTCGTCCCGTCGACCGCGCGAAGGAACAGCGCGGGATCCAGACCGAACGACTCGGCCAGCACGGCTGACTGCGCCGCCATCGCATTCATCCCGAATAGCCATGTGTTGCACACGAGTTTGAGCAGACTCGCCGCGCCGGGCTCATCCGCAACATCGACGATGCTCGACGCGAGTGCACCGAGGACTGGTGCCGCCGCCTGTTTGAGTTCGGGTGTGCCGGCGACCATGATCGTCAGCTCACCGCGCCGGGCCGGGCCTGGGTTGCCGAGGAACGGTGCGTCGACGATGCGCACGCCCAGGCGCGTCCCCGCCTCGACGATCTCGGCGATGCCCGAGCCGACGGTCGCGCTCTGCAGCACCACCGTATTCGCCTGCACGGCGGGGGCGATCTGCTCGAGGACGCCGAGAACCGCGGGTGTGTCGAACACGGTGATGACGACGACCTCGGCCGTTCGCACCGCGTCGGCCGCGGTCGAGAAGACCGCCGCGCCATCGTCTTCGAGGGGCCGAGCCCGCGATTCGGTTCTGTTCCAGGCACGGACTGTGAACCCGACCTCAAGCAGCCGCTGTGCCATCGCGAATCCGGCATCACCGGTGCCCAGAACCGTCACAGCCGCCATCATCGCCCTTCCTGATGCATCAACTTGACGCATCCACTCACTGATGCGATGCTACCGCACAACATCAGCCAAGCCAGGAGCGAGATGGGTTCTGACACAACGCATAGCGGCTACCAGAGCGCGCTCACCACGCGTGAGAAAGAACTCTGGCGGGGATTCCTCCGTTTCAGCGGCAACGCAATCTCCGCCGTCGAGCGTGACCTGTTCGCGGCGACCGGACTCTCCGGCGCCGACTTTCAGATCCTTGCCCGCCTGCACGAATCCGAGGACCAGCGAATAGGCCAGAAACAACTCGGCGAGCTAGTCGGTTGGACCACAACGCGGCTGTCGCATCAACTCGCGAGAATGCAGACGCGAGGCTTCGTCGAGCGGGCCCCCGCCGGGCGCGGCCGCCTCATGACGGTCTGGCTCACCGAGACGGGACGCCGGACCTACGAATCGGTGCTGCCGGTGCATGCCAGTTCCGTTCGCACGCACTTCCTTCGGTACTTCGACGCGGACGGCCCCGGACTGCGCTTCCTATGCGACGACGAGGGTTTCGAGCTCGACATCGAGTCGCGGTCGTAGTCTCGACACACCCGCGGCGACGACCGGCATCGCCGCGGTGCCGCGACGCTGCCCGACTCGCTGCGTGCAGAGATCTGCGTCCTGGTGACCGCGCGCGTTCATGCCTGGCGCGACCCTGCGCTTATTTCAGGAGTCCGATCACGGGCGCGAAGGCTTCCACGTCCGGTTCCATCAAGCGGCGACAACCGACGAAATCGGTCAGCCGGTTGAATAACTCCGCCGACTGTCGGGGCGGAACAGCCGATTGGCGGAATGAGTCGGGATCCTCGGAGGGGCGTCTCCCCGAATGTCCAGAGGACGGCTGCAGGATGGGGCTCTGCGATTGCGTAATCAGGCGGGTCGGTCAGCGGCGAGGAAGGGCAGCAGCAGGCTGAGCAGTTCCCGGGGCCGGTCCAGCGGGATGATGTGGCCGCAATCCGGAATGAGGTGTCCGGTGAGGTTTTCGGCGAAAGGGCGTAGCTGGCGCTCCAGCGCGTCGCCGACCGGGTGGGCGCCGATCGCCAAGGTGGGGGTGGTGAGCCGGTCGGCCGCCACGGCGTGGTTGATCTGGCGAGCGCTGGTCGGCAGTGCGCGGTAATAGGCAAAGGCGCAGCGCAGGGCGTCATCTCCGGTGAAGGCGTCGATGAACGCGTCGTGGATATCAGCCCGGACGCCCCGGCCACGGGTGCCAGTGGTGAGAAACCAGTCGATGTACCGCGCCTCCTGGCCGATCAGAACCGTTTCGGCGAGGCCGGGGACGGCATGGAATCCGAACCACCACGGCGGACCTGCGGCGAGGAAGTCCTCGGCGCCGGGGAGTGTACCCAGCAGTGCTTCCATGACCACCAGTTGTCGAACCCGGTCGGGATGCCGCAGGGCGAGCAGCACCGCGACCGGGGTGCCTGCATCGATCGCGACCACGGCAGCGGTGGGTTCGCCGAGGGCATCGAGGATCCCGGCTATATCGGTGGCCAGCGTGCCTGCGTCGTAGCCGTCCGCCGCGCGGCTGGTGGCGCCGAATCCGCGTAGGTCCGGGGCGATGACGCGGTAGTGCGCGGACAACGGGCCGATGATCTCGCTCCACAGCCGCCAGGTGTGCGGAAAGCCGTGCAGCAGAACGACTGCGGGGCCGGTGCCGGTCACGGCGACATTGGCGCTGATGCCGTTGGTCTCGATCTGGCGCAGCTCGATCGACGGGGCATGTAGCGGCGGGGCGCAGTACATAAGATCTCCCTGGTCAGTTACCATTAGTTACCAGCAAACGGTAGGTAACTTAGGTTGTGCTGCCAAGACGGCACTTTGACTACAGGTGGTGAGGTCCAGGTGACTACTCGAGCGGCGCACGAGAAGGTTACGGTCCGCGGTGATCTGTTCGATCACCAATGCCCGACACGCCAGTTGCTGGACCGCCTCGGCACAAAGTGGACGTCGATGGCGGTCAAGGTCCTCGCACAGGCTGCCCCTGGTGAGGTACGGTTCGCCGAGCTGCGACGGCGAATGCCCGGTGTGTCCCAGAAGATGCTGTCGGTGACCCTGCACAACCTGGCCCGGGACGGTCTGGTCACCCGCCGAGTGGAGCCGACAGTGCCACCACGCGTGCACTACCGGCTCACCGAACTGGGCTTGTCCCTGGAGATTCCGCTGGCGGCATTGCGGACCTGGGCGGAGGACCACATGGCCGAGATCGACCGCGCCAACGCCGTCAACGACACCCGGGCCGACCTCGCCGCCAGCGAATAACGCTTGTCAGGATTGGCGTCGTGCAGGTCTCGGCGGCAGGAGACCCGTGGTGATTGCGACGATCCGGCTGCGCAGACGATCTGTGTCGACTGGAGTGTGCCCCTCGGTCAGTTCGCTGAGGAGCAGCCCTTCCAGTACCGCGATGATGAGTCCGGCCAAGTCGGGGTCGGCTAGTTCGCGAGCCGCCATCGTGTGAAAGCCGGCGGTGATGGCTGTGGCGGATTGTGCGGCCAGCTGACGGCTTGGTGTGTCGAGCATGAGCAGCAGCCGGGCGCGGCTGCGGCCGCGCGCCGGCCCGAGCCAGTGGGCGAGTAGGTCGGTGGTTCTGGTGACTATCTCATCGGCTGGCAGGTCCGTCAGTCGCTGACCCGCTAGCGCGGTCTCGATGTCGGCGGTTTCCAGCGCGCCGATGCGGTCGAGCACGGCCGATAGCAGAGCCTGGCGGGTTGGGAAGTGATAACTGCAGGTGCCGGAAGGGAGTCCGGCCGCGCTGTCGACTGCTCGATGGGTCAGGCCGCGAAGACCTTGATCCGCAATGACTTTGATCGCGCCGTCAGTCAATGACTCCTTGCGGCTGGGCTGTATCGCACTCACCGAACAGATGCTACATTTGTAGTAATTGCTACAAGTGTAGTGGCAGTAGAAGTTGGAGGTCTCCGTGTCAACGAATCGTGCTTACCGCATCGGCGCGTGGTGCTGGATAGCGACCGGCACCGTGCATACCGCCCTGGATGTCATCGTGGATCGTCTCCCAAAGTCGTTCGCGGAGAACGAAATTCAGGACGCGATGCGGTCGCACACGTTCGATCTTCCTGGACTGAAGCGCAGCTACAGTGACTTGCTCAACGGATTCAGTCTCGGCATCGGCCTCCTGCTGATCCTGGTCGGTGTGCTGTTTCTGTTGCTCGGCCGGGCCGCCGGGCAAGCCCGAGTCGCGGCGCTGACCGGGCTGGTCGGCTCGGTGGTACTGCTGATAAACGCGGCGGCACTACTTCCGCTTCCGCCGATCATCATGTTCTCGGTCGCGAGCGTCGCTTTCGGGGTGGCACTCTGGGCGCCTGGCCGAAATCGCGCCTTACCAACCAAACGAGGTGTGTGCCTGAACGAACCGCGCGGAACTGTTCTCGGGGTCGAGGGAGTCAACGGATAGTGGTCAGGCCTATTGATCCAGTCGCCGTTTGATCGGGTCGGGTCGATCACCGCGCAGCCCGCATCGGACGGCGACTAGTTCGTGCGGCTGGCCGACTGTCCAAGCGTCGCACCACAGTTCGTGCGGGGCCACGCGCGGACGGCGGCGACGGTGGCGTCGGCCATGGCGGGGCCGACGGACTTCGTGGCAGCGTAGTTTCGAGTCCCCCGAAGAGCGGTCCGGATGGCGAATGTTATTGCTGCCCAGACGGTTACGCGCAGCCGTGACCGACGTTGTCCATCGACGTTGGACACGGAGTTTCGCGTGGGCTGTCTTTGACGCTCGACGAAGCGTGCCGTCCTGCCTCAGTCGGTGCCGTCTTGCACCGGATAGTCGATGACGACCACACCGCCGGTGGCGTAGTTGACGACATCGGCGGACAGCCGCTGGCCTTGCGGCGACGACTGCGCCGCGGCCAGGGCGGCGGCGTCGGCGAAGTCGGCTTCGAAGACCGCGAAATACGGCGCTTCTCCCTTGGCTGCCGCCACGTCGAAGCTGTAGCGGTACGCAAGCAGGCCGGGCCATTTCCTGACCAGTGGCAGGTGGTTGGTCACGTAGTAGTCGCGGAAGTGGTCAGGGTCGGCGGGCTTGGGATACAGGACTAGCAACTTGTGCATGATTGCCTCCCGGCGGGTGTGAGTGCGGTGTCCAGTGCCGCGGTCGGTTGAATCGTCATATGCGCAGGTTAGGGCTTGATGTGTGGTCTAGGGAAAGACCGGGACGGGATAGACTCAGAACGGATCGTTATCAATCGGCAGGGAGGGCATGTGGCGCCGGATACGGTGAGTCTTCGGTACTTTCTGGTGCTGGCGCAGGAGCTGAACTTCACCCGCGCGGCCGCACGGATCGGTATCGCGCAGCCCGCGCTCAGTGCCCGGATGCGCCGGTTGGAGGCCGAACTCGGTACGAGCCTGCTGGTTCGTGACACGCGTAGCGTCGTATTGACCACGGCCGGTGTGGCTTTGGCGGAGTCCGCGCCGCCCGCGCTGGCGGCGCTGGACCGGGCATGGGACACCGCCCGGAATGCGGGGGCCGGTGAACTGGGTACGCTGCGCATCGGATACAGCCTCAGCGCGGGGGCCGAGACGGCACCGGCCCTGGTGGACAGGCTCATTCGCAACAGCCCGGGACTCGAGGTCGGCGCGGTCCCGATGGCGACACCGGAGATCTCTGCCGCGGTCGCCGACGGCCGCATCGATGCGGGGATCACCCGCGGTGAACAGCCGGGTCGTGGCGTGCGCCGGTTCCTGCTGCGGCGTTTGCGCGTCGGGGTCCAATTGGCACAGCATCACCCGCTGGCCGAACATTCGGAGATCGAGATCGCCGATGCGGCCGCGTATCCGCTGCGACTGCCCGACCGGACGGCCAACCCCGTGATCCACGATCAGCTGACCGCACTGTTCCGCGACACCCGACTGAACCCCCGATTCCATACGCCCCCGGTCTCTTTCGACATGTCGCAGCGCGACCTACGCGACGGGCTCACCCTCGCCCCGGCCGGTGAAGCCGCGGTCACCACACAACCGGCAGGTCTCACGTGGCGACCGCTGCGAGGCGCACCTCCCTTGACGATCCACCTGGTCCTCCCGCGCGTGCAGTCACCACTACACCGCCGCGTCCGCATCGTCGCCAAAACCCTGGCCCACGAGCTGCACTGGCTGCCGGACTGACGCGCAGCAGGTCACGCGAGACGGACGTCGGTCGCCCAGCACCGCGACTGTGTGAGTTGGTGGTGACTGCACCAGTAGAAGTACAGGCGCAGTTCGGAGTTGGTGTGGACTCCTGCGAATGACGTTGCGTCTCAACGGCAAAAGCGGACTCCACCATGCGATAGAGGTGGAGGCCCCTCCGTGATTCTCGAGGGTCGTAGACCTCAAAGTCGCAGTGGCGTCAGCCGACGCGGAGGTGTGCTGAGTTCAGTTGTGTGCGTTGATGATTGCGAGCCAGTCGAGGTAGCCTTGCTCGATAATTCCCACAGTTCCCCAGTCGGTGTGAAACCCCGAAGTTTGCACTCGCCCTGCTAAGTTGGGCCGGTATCATCTGGCTTGGGGAGGAACAAATGAATCGCCTTACCGTTGGCCACCCTGTCGCGCGTGTTGGAGCCGGTTTGTTGGCGCTCGCCGGTGCAGTTTTTACTGCCGGACTCATCTTGGCTACCAATGCGATAGCGGTGCCCGGGGATACCCCGCACCACCTCCAGATGACGATCACGGGCCCTAATGTGGTAGGGCAAGCGGACACCATCACCTTGACGGGCGATTGCGTTGGCTATCCACCGGCCGAACGCATCGGTGTCCGGATCGATGGACAGGATTACGCTTCGTTTGCCACCAATAGTTGTGACTTTGGCGAGTGGGGACAAACCGGCTGGACACCGCTCAGCCCGGGCGACCACACGCTCATGGCTTACATCACGATCAGCGGCGAGTTGGTTGACTCTCTGTCAGAAACCGTGACGATCGGCACCGCGGTGCCGCCTACCATACATTGACCGCACAGCCGTTGCCATCGTTTGACGGCGGCGAACGCACTCGCATACCGCTGAGCGCGCGCTCGGTGTGGGAGATCGTTTGTGGCTCAGGACATCTCACAATACCGATCATGTGTTGATTTCGCCGTCGGCGTCGGTCACCGACCTACGGCTTTCTTGGTTTCTGGGCCGAGATCCGCGTCGGTTCGACAGCATCGAATATGGTTCGCGCATGTTTCCCATGTGGCGAATCACGTATGTCGGCGCGGCCCTTCAGCAAGGGCACTGGCGTGCCGCCGTTCGCGGGCTGGCGAGTTGGATCGCGAAGGTCGGGGCTCCGGCGGTGGTTGTCGGGGTCGTGATGACGGTCGTGTGGACGGTCGTATCGGGCTCCGCCGCAAGGGGACTCGTTATCGCCTTCTGGGTGGTGCTCGTGGTAGGCGTCGTGCTTGTCGCGGGCGGGCTCTGGATGTGGCGAGTCAGTGGGCTCGTCGACAAGGACATCAGGGCGCGTTATGACGTGCTGCGAGAGGTCGAGTCTGCACGGCTGCTGCTACGCCCGCCGGCACCGCAGGACGCGGTCGCGCTCGCCGCCGCGATCGATGCGGAGATGCTCGCCGGCAACGGGTGGACGGAACGCAATGCTCGGGTAATGGTGAAGGCCGTCAGGTCTGGGCACCCGACTCCTGGGCTTCTCGTGTTCGAGGCGTGGTCGGACGGGGCACTGGTCGGTGGCGCGACCGTGCACCCGAGTGGTAGCGATGCATCGTCGCGAACTCTCGGGTGGTGGATCGGACCACGGCACCGGCGCGCCGGCTACGCGAGCGAAGCGGTGGCCGCGCTGGTCGAGGCGATCCACGACGCCGGTTTCGCTACCGTCGAGATCGGTACGACCGAGTCGAATCTCGCGGTGCAGCGCATCTGTGACAGGATCGGGGCGACGGAAAAAGATCGGCGAGCGCAGCCGTTGCCGAACGGATCGGTCGTCCCGGGAATCTGGTACGAGCACCGGCAGGTCACTGCGGACAAGCCTTGACCCGGCCGAGTTCTCGGGGCCCTGGAAAAAGCGGCTGCTTCCGCCCGGAACTGCTCGGCAATTTCGGACACCGATCAAAGGGTCGTGTCGTCGCTCGTGGCGGTCACCAGTCACCCGCGTCGTGTTTCGCCTCGGCGTCGGCGGTTGCCTGGTATTCCCAGCTGACGAGATGCAGGCGAATGTCTCCCAGGCCGACTTCGAGCCTGATCCAGACGCGGTAGCGGTCCCAAAGCAGGGTCCCGGTCGCACCTGGTTCGCATCGGGTCGGCGGGCCCAGAGCTTCGATCAAACGATCACCGAACGCTGCGAACGTCGCGACAAGGGCCTTCTGACGTCGCTCCCACGGCAGTGACTTATCGAGCTGGTCGGTGACGGGCAGCCGAATGTCATCGAACATTCGCTTCACGAATCCGACTGTCGCTGACTGCGATTGGATGCCGAGATCGGTACGCAGGTCATCTCGGCATTTGGTGGCCCCCGTGATCGACCACCCAGCGGCGTCGCAGAAACGCTGCAGGTCTTTGTCGATGTACCACGTCCAGTCGAACCCGGCAGCCAGCAGGGCGATTCGCACGGCGCCGTCATAGTCGGCCGGCGGCAACAACTGGTTCTGCGAGCTGCCACGCTGCCCCGCCGACGGCAACTCGGCGTCGCCGGTGAATGCCTCCTCGGTCTGCTGATCCACACGATCCGCTTCCGGACCCCGCTCCTTCCGCTCCGGCCCCAGCCGAAATGCTTCCGCCCCAACCGGATTCTCGAGATCACTCACGGCCGCAGCCTATCCCGCCCGATCCAACTACTAGCCCGTCTCGAATATTGGCGGTCAAGGCTCGTGCGCAACGCCGGCGCGCAAGAGAAATCGAGCTGAAGCCGATCGACCCGGACATGCTTACCGAACGCGAATATCTCCGACAGTTCGCGGCGCGCCCCGGCATGTTCATCGGCTTCACAAGTGTTCGTGGCGTGACGTGTTTCCTCGACGGTTACGACTACGCCGCGCGTCGGTCGGGCGGTCCAGGACTGGACGGCTTTCGCGACTGGCTTCTCGCCAATCACCTTCGCCGCCAGAGCAGCTTCACTTGGCCTGGTCTGATCAAGCAGATCGCGCTGCCCAAGTGGGACTTCGTCACAGATCTCAGTCTCGAACAGGAAATCCGTATCCTCGAGGTGCTGTTCGACCTGCTGGATCGATTCCTTGCAGAACGTGAAACCGTCGACTGAACATCCGCTCAGACCGCCGTGCGTGCGTTCGATCGAGAACAAGCCGTGGCCCACAGTTGATCTCGCGAACGTCCGCTTCTTCTGCCGATGAGCGTGCGCCCGTACCATTGCTACGTGGCCTAGGAGGAGGAAGCTGTTGGATCTCACGGATCGGCTGGCAGCAGTCACGACGCTTTTCGAGGCCCACAACAAGGCGCCGTTCCCGAGTCGGTGGCGAGGTGCCGACGTGGCAGGCTTCGACATGGTGATGCTTGATGCAGACCCAGCCGGTTGTGTCTCCGTCTGGCTGAAGCAACAAGGTCTCCTGGATGACTGGAGATGGAACCTCCTCGCCGAATGCGAACAGCGACTCATTCGGGTTATCCCCGAGCTGGACGCCTACGGTCGCGAGTACTACCAAAGACTTCTGGACCTGACGGTATTGATGCTGGAGACAGACAGCCCATAGCAGCAGCACTGGTAGACCTCGCCATCGCCTCGCGACAGGACCCAATCGCAGTAAGTCAAAATACCCGCCCATAGCCCCGCCGAGCGTGCGTTCGATCGAGAACAAGCCGTGGCCCACAGTTGATCTCGCGAACGTCCGTTTCTGCTGAATACCGCGCAAGCGTGACAGGGGGCTGCGGAATTCTTGTCGACGGATTTCACTCCGACACCGTGGGTGCTTCGACGTCCGCCCGTGACGGCGATGCGACGGAACTGGCCGACGGTTTCGCCGGGCGCGAGAGATCGGGCGATGTCCAACCGAACGGTGTATGCGGGCGTTCCTGGAGTTCGCCGTCGAGATAGATATCGACCCTCTCGTTGTAGAACGAGACCAGCCCGGCGATCTTCTGGCTTTCCGGGAGTGGGGTGCGGTAGCCCCAGGCGATCTCCCGGTGCTCGTTGTCGCCGATGCGCACGGACCAGTAGTCGGCGGTGCCCTTGTACGGGGACGAGCTGTGCGTGTCGGTTGGGGTGAGCAGGTCCATCCGGACATCGGTGGGTGGTAGGTAGTACCGCACGAGGCGCCCGGTTTCGAAGAGGATGTGCGGGGTGTGCGAATCGGCGACTGTGACCCCGTCGATTTCCATCCGCACGTGCCGGGAGCTGGTGAGGATATCGACGCGCGTGTACGGATCGCGCGGGCGAACGTAGATCGGCTCGTTCTCCTCGAACCATTCGTCCATCATGTCGAATCGCAGCCGGACGAGGTCGTTCAGTTCGGGCAGCTGTGAATCGAGGTAGCGCGCCGCCGCGCCTGCCGCGACGGTGCCGTCCACCACGACGTCGTACAAGGTCGCCTCGCCGCGGCTGAGGCAGTATGTGGTCTCACCGTTCGGTTCCAGTTTCGTGCGCAGGTCGGCGACCGGCAGATAGTAGATCGGATAGTGCGGGGTCTGCCAAACCAGCACCGGCCGGGTCGAATCGGCCACTAGGTGCCCGCCGAGGTAGACCCGTACCCGCTTCTGACTCGTCTCGACTCTGACGCGCCTGCGTTTTGGTTCGGTCATACCACCCGAGGGTACGCCGCGGCCATTGATTCCTATTGGCGGGCAACCGTTTTCAAGGCTGAGTTCGCCCAGCTGCCACGCTATTAATGGATATATGTTCTAGGTCGTTGCGCATTGGGCTGCGGGGCCCGCAACGCCGAGCTCCCGAGCTAGCATCAGTCGACTTGCCGCGCTGGATGGTTCGATGCCATTCAAGTCCATCAACGACGAGGCGCGGTCGGTGAGGAGTTGGATCGGCGATCAGTGGGACCGTCTAGGGCGGGACCGTGGCCGGTAAGCGAGGGCCTTGACGGGGTCGATCGGAGAGGGATGTTCGATAGATTCACCGACAACGCAAGGCGTGTCGTCGCCTGGGCTCAGAAAGAGGCTCGGATGCTCAACTACGACTACGTCGGTACCGAGCACATCCTGCTGGGGCTGATCGATGAAGAGGAGGGTGCTGCGGCCAAGTCACTGGAGTCGCTCGGCCTTTCGCTGAAAGACGTGCACAGCCAGGTGAGATGGATCATCGGGCAGGGTCAGCAAGCGCCGCCGGGTGATATCCCGTTCACACCCCGAGCCAAAAAGGTCTTGGAGTTGAGCCCGCGCGAGGCACAGTACCTCGGTCACGACTACATCGGGACCGAGCATATTCTGCTCGGACTCCTCCGCGAAGGTGAGAGCATTGCCGCGCAGGTGCTGGTGAAACTGGGAGTCGATCACAACCGCATGCGCGAGCAGGTCATCTAACTGCTGTCCGGGTAAGCGAACCAGGACTCGGTGTTCAATCCGGTCGGGTGGAGACAGGTGGCCGTGGTCACGGGGAGGGTGCCGAGGGCTAGCCTGGATCGTCCGGGGGCACGCCTCGGATACCTGTTGCTGCTTGTTCGGGGAGCCCCCGTGTCGAATCTTCTACCGGTTTCTGCTCGTTGGACGCGCCTGCCCGATGGGCTGGATGTGTATGCGGCCGTGCCGGCGGCGGGGGCGCCTGCGGCGACCGTGGTGGTCGGCATGGAACTGTTCGGTGTCACGGCCTGGGTGCGGAAGGTATGCGATCGTCTTGCGGCGTGCGGCTACGCGGCGATTGCCCCAGATTTCTACTGGCGTACGGCCCGCCGCGCCGACCTCGGCTATGACGACGCCGGACGCAAGGAAGGCTTCCGACTGCTGGGTCACCTGACGCGTGACGGAGTCACTGCCGATACCGAAGCGGCGTTTGCCGCGGGTAAAGAATTGGGGGCCGGGCACGCTCGCGCGTTCACCGGGTTCTCGCTCGGCGGCCACTTGGGCGTCCTCGCCGCCACCCGCTTGCCGCTCGACACCGTCATCAGCTGCTACGGCGGTTGGACCCTGGACGGTGGCATCCCACTGGCCGACCCCGAACCGCCCCTGACGCCCGCGGGCGCCGCGGCTCTTGCCGAGCACGGCACGCTGCTGGTCGGCCTCGTTGGCGGACAGGACTTCTTGATCTCCCCGGACGAGTGGCAGCGCTTGAGCAAGCGCCTCCAGCAAGGGGGAGTGCGGCATGAACTGACCGTCTACCCGCAGGCAGAGCACGGCTTCCTGTGCGAAGACCGCCCGGCGAGCTACGACGCGAGCGCGTCCGATGACGCCTGGCAGCGGATTCTCGAGGTCCTGGCGCAACTGCCAGGGGCAGGCTCGGTTGCCGGTCGGCAAGAGCCCGCATCCCCATCCGCACACTGAGCTCTGCGCACGTCGAAGTCCCGCGCCCAATAAGAAGATTCGCGATAGTCAGCGCACCACTGGCTCGTGACGGACCGGAAAGTTGACCGAGTTGGCGATGAAACACAACTTGTGCGCCTGCTCATGCAACGCCATCGCCTGGTCGCGCATACCCGGGTCGGCGACCGCCACCTCCGGCCGCAGCACCACCTCGGTGAAGCGGCCGCCGCCGCCGAGGTCCTCCCGCATCACGCCACTGGCCGAGTCGGCGTAGTCGGTGACCAGCACATCCGCGCGGGAGCACAGGGCGAGATAGGTGAGCATGTGGCACTGCGACAGCGCGGCGACCAGCAGCTCCTCGGGATTCCACCGGTCCGCGGTGCCCAGGAAAGCCTGGTCGGCAGTGGCCTTCACCGGATCCTTACCGTCGGCGAGGATGTCGTGATCGCGGCGGTAATCGCGGTAGCCGGAGGTGCCGGTTCCCGCGTTCCCGGTCCACCGTACCGTCACCTGGTAACCGTGTTCCTTGCTCAACTGGTCGCTCCCTGCTCGAGTTCGGCCACGACGGACATCGTGGCCAGGACGTGGTCACGGGCATGCGCGGCAGCCGCGTTCGGCTCGCCCGCGGTGATCGCGGCAATGAGGTGGCGGTGCTGATCGTCCACGCGCGCGGGTCGCGGCGGCGCGTTCAGCGATGTCCGAGTGGACACGATGATCCGATCCCAGACCCGGTCCAGGACCTCCAGCGCCATCGGGATATCGGCGAGTTCGGCGATCAGCCGATGGAAGGCTCGATTGTGCTCGACACCGGCGGCGAGATCGCCCTCGCGGGTTGCCGAGTCAGCCAGATCGGCGCGCTCGGTGAGCTTGCGCAGCGCCGCCGGCGAGAGCTCACCCGCCTGCTGGCGCTGTGCGGCCAGCTCCGCGGTGAGCGCCTCCAGGCTGGCCCGCATCAGGTACGCGTCACGCAGCGCCTTGCCATCCAGGTCGACCACCGTGACACCTCGGCGCGCGGCACGCACCAAACCGTCACTTTCCAAGCGCCGCAACGCTTCCCGCACTGGCGTGCGGCTGACACCGAGCCGATCGCACAACTCCTGCTCGCCGACCGCCTGCCCCGCTGGAATCACCCCGAGCACGATCAGCTCACGTATGTCCTCGTAAACCACACCACGTCCTTCGCATCCGTTGTATACAAAGGATACTGTAGCAGCCGAGGCGAGACGATGGCGTCCGCCAACGGCAGCCCGCTTCGCCGTTAGTGGACCGATAGATCGTGATGAGTGTGGGGCGGCAACCTTTGTGGCGTACCACCTTTCACTGCATCGAGAAACGGGAACACCATGACTGCCAGTCTCACCACCTTCCGCAAAGTGGCCTTCGCCATGGCGACGATCGCTGCGGCGTTCTTCGCCGTCTCCGCGGGCGCGGGCGTCGCCGGTGCCAGCGGGGTCTACACCGAGATCAAGTTCGCGCCGAATACCGACCACGGCACCGTGACCGGCTACATCAATCGCGGCTACACCGACGTCTGGGTACTCGACGCGCGCGCCGGTCAGCAGATGACCACCGACCTCATCTCGCATTACACCTCCGCGTCCGGCACCGCCCGCTTCGTCATCGCGGCGCCCGACGGTCAGGTGATCTGCCGGGACAACACCTGGAGCCAGCTCCGGCTCCCGCAGACGGGCAGGTACCACGTGACGCTCACCTCGCCGCAGGACGACGCCTCCTACACGATGAACGTCGAAATCATCTGAGGCCCTTGTGGTTCGACCACGGTCCGCGCCCTCGTCAGCGGAAGTTCAGGATGAAGTCGAACGTCCCTTCCTTCCCTGTGGGAACGGCGCGGACCGTCATCAGCAACCGACGGTCGAAGATGGAATCGGTGTTGTTGCGCGGCTCACCGGGAAAATACAGCTGAGTGGTGAGCACCCGCTGGTTGGGTGCCTGCACCTTGACATGGATATGCCGGGTACGACCCGGGTACAGACCCGGCACGATGGTCGACAGGCTGAATCGGCCACTCGCATCGGTGTACTGATGTCCACGCCAGTTGAAGCCCGAATTGTCATAGGCGCCAGCATCATCGGCCTGCCAGAAGTCGAGCAACGCCTTGTCCACCGGTCGGCAGGAACGAGAGAACACGTAGCCGCTGACCATCAGCCGAGTGCCCGGGGCGCCGGGGATCACCAGATCGCTGCGCAGCGGCGAGTCCGGCTTGAAGTAGGGGCCTTCGGTCTGCGGGACGGTGGCTGCGTCCCCGTCGTGGCAGGCGGGGGTCGGCTGCAGATCGTCCGGCAGCGCCCGCGGGCCTTCGCCGGGGTTACCACTGCTGGTCGCGGCACCGGCGGTCAGAGCCGCGGCGGCGGGCACCGCCAGTAAACCGAGTTGCAGCAAGCGTTTTCGGGTAATCGCCTGGGGGAGTTCGGCGTCATTATCCGGAGCGGGATGGGTGGTCATGATCGTGATCTCCTCGTGGGAAACAGGGTGCGCCGGGGTGTGCGGGGTTCGCATCCGGCGTTAGCGCCGTGTGCCGGTGGGCAGCGGACGGCGTGGTAGATGACTTCGCCGCAGACGTGCGCCGACGCTCGTCGCCGCGCGGGGCTGTGTCAAACACAGTGTCAGCGAAGACATTTCGAGCTCTGAAGTAACAAAGACGATAGGCCGCGCGCGGTGGCTGGGCAAGGGGCCGAGCCCTCGCGTCCGGTAGGTGCGTTGCTCCGACGCCGGTAGGTAGGCGGGATACCTTGTGCCATAAGGAAACTGGCGCGGCACGCAGGCTGGCGCCGGTGGCTCCCCAGTCGTCGGGTAGAGCCGAGTAGCCCGCTGAGGCCGATCCTTTGGGGAATCAGTCATGCGGTTCGATGCGAAATTTGATATGCCTGATGATATTACTCACTGGACATCACGAAGTCCGAAATCCATTGGAACATCGCGAATTGTGAAATATCCGCGCTAATTTATTCTCTCCATCGCCTACAAAATTGCGTCGACCTCTCGGCAACGATCGGATAACAGCGGCCACGACACGCCCTCGGGTAACGGGACTATGGCGCCGACATGTGCTTCGCGACCGAGTTGGCGATTCTCACTGCAGCAGCGGCCGCCCACCGCGGCTTTCCGGGGTCGGCATAATCCTCGACCCATCCGCGACACTCGCGGCGACGAACTAGGAGGAACACTCGACCACTGCCGTTGCGCCTCACTGGGAAAGGAGCACAGTGACACGCGTCAATTCGATACGTCCAACTGTCCCACCGTGCCGCTGACGCAACGTTTTCCGAGACTTTCAAGACAACTGACCAGTGCCAGAAGCAGTCGCTTGGTGATGAAGATGCGTACCCTCGCGCCGAAGTTCTGATGTCCGAGTCCCGCTACGGCGTGGGAACTTCGAGCGGCGCTCGGTCGATCGGATCTGTGCGAGGATGTGCTGCGCGCGGAGCGTGTCCGCACCCGCAAGGGTGTTTTCCGCAGGCCTGAATGTCGTTCGTCCGGTGTGGCTAGAGCTGACTTGGGAGGTCGAAGGTCGATGAGTTACGAACACATATCGGAGCGTCCGTCGACTCTGGCGGACATCTTGGTGCGTCGCGCTGTCGAACAACCCACCCGAGTCGGCTACACCTTTCTGGACGGTCGCGGTAATCGCGAAGTCGAGGATTACGCACTTCTACTGGACCGGGTGATCGGCTTGGCGACCCGGTTGCGGGAAGTCAGTGCGCCGGGCGATCGAATCCTGCTGCTCTGCCCGCCGAGCCTCGACATGGTGCACGCGTTTTTCGCCTGCCTGCTGATCCGGCGCGTCGCCGTGCCGCTGTATGTGCCGACCTCGCAACGACATTCCGAGACCGTGGCGGCGATCGCGCGCGACAGTGGCGCCGTTGCCGTCATCGCGCCGCAGTCGGCCGCGTCGGTGGCTCGTGACCTGCTCGGTTGGCCCGACGAGAAGATCATCGACAGCGCGGCCGCCGCGGGCAATAGCTCCCAGCAACTGCTCGACACGCCGCCACCCTCGGCAGACGACGTAACCCACCTGCAGTACACCTCGGGTTCCACCGGCAGCCCGAAGGGTGTGGTGGTACGCCACCGCAACCTCATGCACAACCTCGAGTGCCAACGGCGCGCCTTCGGGCACACCGAGGCGAGCTCGGCCGTGCACTGGCTGCCGCCGTCGCACGACATGGGCATGATTCTGGGCATTCTTTCGCCACTCTTCGCCGGGTACCCCGTGACGCTCATGCCGCCGCTGACGTTTCTGCGTAATCCGCTCATCTGGTTGAACGAGATAGCGGAAAACACGAATACCACTGCGGGCGGGCCGAATCTGGCCTATGGAATCTGCGCCGAGCGAGTATCGCCTACCGAGGCCGAGCAGCTGGATCTGTCGCAGTGGGACGTCGCCTTCGTCGGAGCCGAACCGGTCAATCCGATCGTGCTGCGAAAGTTCGCCGATAAATTCGCCGTGAGCGGATTTCGCAGGCAGAGTTTCTTCCCCGGCTACGGCCTCGCCGAGGCGACGTTGTATGTGAGCGGCGGACCGGTCGACTCGGGGCTGCGCACGTGTTCGTTCGCGGGCGACGAACTGGAAAAGGGTGTCGTCGTGGAAAAGCCGAACGGTCGAGAACTGGTCGATCTGGGGCCGGTAGGGGCGGGCACCGTGGCGCTGATCGATCCCGAGACACGTCGACGTTCGCAGACCGGGCGGGTCGGCGAAATCTGGCTGCGCGGCGAGAGTGTCACTTCGGGCTACTGGAACAAACCCGAGGAGAGCGAGCAATCATTCTCGGCAGAGATCGCCGATGAGGGCGGAACATCTTATCTGCGTACCGGCGATCTCGGATTCATGGTCGACGAGCATCTCTTTGTCTGCGGACGGCTCAAAGAGGTCATGATCATCAACGGGCGAAACTTGTTCCCGCAGGATATCGAATGGAGTATCGAATCCACGCATCCGAGACTGCGCCGTGGTGGCTGCGCCGCGTTGTCGACCGAGATAAACGGCGAAGAGCGGCTGATCGTCGTGCAAGAGCTCGATGACGACATCGCGGACGACGGTGTCGCCGCCCTGGAGGCGTCGATCAGGTCCGCGGTCAGTCGCGACCACGCCGTAGCGCTGCATCGAGTGATCTTCGTGGACAAGGGCAAGGTGCTGAAGACGACCAGCGGCAAGATCCGTCGATCGCACCTACGTCACTTGTACGCCAACGAGTCCGAATCGAGGGCCATATGAGTGAGCGCAGCGATACCGCGACGTTTTTCCTGGAGTGGGCGAGGCAGCGCCTCGGCCTCGAATTCGTCGACCCTCGGACACCGCTCACCGCGCTGGGCTTGGATTCGGTCAAGGCCGCCGAGCTGTTGACGATCCTCGAGGATCGATTCGG
Organism: Nocardia sp. NPDC051052; assembly: GCF_044456045.1. Taxonomy (NCBI): domain Bacteria; kingdom Bacillati; phylum Actinomycetota; class Actinomycetes; order Mycobacteriales; family Nocardiaceae; genus Nocardia; species Nocardia sp. NPDC051052. Next base: position 202,085 of record NZ_JBITFL010000002.1, on the reverse strand, counting down.
CATCGAGATGTCCGCCGAAGACATCTACGCCGACCTGTGCGTCGCCGATTTGGTCGACGAGGTTGCCAGACACCGTGATCCGAGCGCCGGTGTCGTCAACGCGCCGAGCAGCTCGATCGCGCGATCCTGCCCGATCGGCTCGGGTGTCGAGTTCGGCCTGTTCTTCTTCGCCAGCGACGCACAGCGTTCCGGTGCGCAGCGCTACCGGCTGTTGTTCGACAGCGCCCGCTTCGCCGATACGCACGGTTTCACCTCGATCTGGTTGCCGGAACGGCATTTCCACAAGTTCGGCGGTCTGTACCCGAATCCCGCTGTCCTCGGCGCGGCACTGGCGGCGATCACCGAGCGGGTGCGGATCAGAGCGGGCAGTGTGGTGCTGCCGCTGCACAACCCGGTGCGGGTCGCCGAGGACTGGTCGGTGGTCGACAATCTGTCGGACGGCCGGGTCGATGTCGCGTTCGCCACCGGCTGGAACCCCGACGATTTCGTACTGGCGCAACACAATTACCGCACCAGGGTCGACGTCACACGCGCCGGTATGCGCAGCGTTCAACAGCTGTGGCGCGGCGAGTCGGTCGCGTTGCCGAACGGCGTGGGCGAATCGCGATCGGTGCGTATCTTTCCCACCCCGATCCAGCCGGACCTCGCGGCCTGGGTGACCTGTAGCGGGGGAGTAGAGCGCTTCGAGATGGCGGGCGAGCTCGGTGCGAATGTGTTGACCGCCTTGCTCTTTCAGAGCGTCGACGAACTGGCGGATAAGATCACCGCCTATCGCAAGGCGCGAGCCAGACACGGCCACGAGGCCGATGGCGGCAAGGTCACGGTCATGCTGCACACCTTCGTCGGCGGCGACGACGCCGCGGTGCGGCAGGCGGTGCAGGGACCGTTCAGGAGTTACCTCGCCGATTCCGTCGATCTGTGGCGCCGTGGTGCGGAGGCGCTCGACGCCTTGGACGACAGGTCACGAAACAAGGTGCTGGACTTCGCCTTCGAGCGCTACTACCGAACCAACGGCCTGTTCGGCACCCCCGATTCGGCGCTGCCGATGGTCGAAAGCCTGCATCGAGCTGGCGCGAACGAGATCGCCTGCCTCATCGACTTCGGCGTCGCCGAGTCGACCGTGCTCGACGGTCTCGCGTCGCTGGCCACCCTCGCGAACAAAGCACGTTCTCTTTGAGCTTCGGATCTTCAGGAGGCGGGATGCCCGACCAACGTTCACCCCTGCATGCCCGTGACGGCCACCCGCCCTCCTATCCGCTGACCGCGGCACAGCGGGCGATTCGGTTGCTGCAGCAGTTGGCCGGCGCCACGCCGGTGTCGAACGCGTTGTATGTAGAGCTCGCCGGTGAACTCGACACCGCGCTGCTGACCGCGTCGTTCGCGCGGGCGCTCGACGAGTTCGAGGTCAGTCGCGTGCGGGTGGTCGAGGTGGACGGACAGCCGCGGCAGGTGGTGGACGACACCGCCAATAGCTCGGTGCGGCACCTGGATTGCACCTCAGCGCCCGATCCTGTTGCCGCGGCGCTGGACTGGATGCACGGCGACTACCGCGCACCCATCGATCTGCCGCAGGGCCTGGTGGTGCTGGGCGCGATAGTGCGGGTCGCCGAGCGCCGGTGGTTCTGGTACTTGCGTGCCCATCACATCGTGCTGGACGGAATCGCCGCACTGAACATCCTCACCCGAAGCGCGCTGCTCTACACGGCTGCGCTGGACAACAAGGAGCCTGGGGGACAAGCGATTCGATCGCTCGGCGAGATCGTCGCCGCGGACGAGCAGTATCGTGCCTCGCAACGCTTCGACGACGATCGGGTGTTCTGGTCGAAGTATGTGGCAGAGCTCCCCGAGCCGGTGACCCTTACCGATCGGGTCGCGCTCGCCGAAGAGCACCCCCTCTCGGTGAGCGCTGTGCTGTCCACCGAAACCGACACCGCGCTCCGTACCGCCGTCACGACCCGATCGGTCGGACCGGCCGTATTCATCCTCGCCGCGTTCGGTTTGTACCTGGCGCGGATGACCGGCTCCGACGATGTGGTGCTGAGCTTGCCGGTGTCCGCGCGGGTGACGGCGGCGATGAGCCGCTCCGGCGGGATGACCGCCAACATTGTGCCGTTCCGAATCACCGTCACCCCTGACCGCACCCTCGGGTCGCTCCTCGCGGCGACACAGCGCACGCTGATGGATGTCCTTCGCGCACAACGCTACCGGCACGAGGACATGCTCGAAGACGCGGACTCGGTGGCCGCCCGCCATCTTCCGCAGGCGGCGGGGCCGATGATCGACCTGATGATCCTCGATACGAAGATCGTCCTCGGCGACATCACCGGCCAGTTGCGGGTATTGACCCCGGGTTTGGTGCCGGACCTTTCGGTGAACGTCTATCCGGCCGTCGGCGGCGAGAGCACCCGGGTCGATTTCTTTGCCAACCCCAGCGCGTACACATCCGACCAGGTCGCCTACCACCACCGGCGGTTCGCACGGTTCCTCGACAGCTTCTTGCGAAGCGTGATCACGGACACCGGGATCTCGGTGCGCTCCGTGGAATTGCTCGAGCCCGACGAGCAGCGGTTGCTGCGGGAGTCGGGTGCCGGTGGTTCGGGGCCCGCGCAGGTCACGTTGCCCGACATGCTGTCTCGGGCCGCGGCGGCGCACGCGGATCGACTCGCACTGCGCGACGCCGGGCACACGTGGACGTACCGAGAGCTGGATGAGTGGTCGAATCGGTGCGCGCGAACATTGATCGACTGCGGTGCCGGGCCGGAAACCACGGTGGCGGTGGCGATTCCGCGCTCGGCGGCATGGGTGCGTGCGGTATGGGCGATCGCCAAGACCGGCGCCGCGTTCGTGGCCGTGGATCCCGCCCATCCGGTCGAACGAAACCGGTTCATCCTCGCCGATTGCCCGGCGGCGATCCTGCTCACCTGCGGCGAAACTGTTTCGGAGACAATCGGATCAGACGGGGTCCGGGTGGTCGATATCGACCGGCTCGACCTGGGTGAGTGCAGCGCTGCCCCGATCGCGCAGGCGGAGCGACGCGGTGCGGTGCGGATCGGCAACACCGCCTACATCGTGTACACCTCGGGTTCGACAGGCACGCCGAAAGGTGTTGCGGTCACCCATGCGGGACTGACCGGAGTCTCGGACACCCTCGGCCGACAGTATCGGCTCGACAGTGACTCTCGGGTATTGGCCGTTGCCGCCCGCACTTTCGACGCGGCAGTGTTCGAGCTGTTGTCGGTGGTACCGGTCGGTGCGGCGCTGATCGTCGCTCCCAGTGATGTTTTCGCCGGTGCGCCGCTGTCGGAGTTGCTGCGTGCCGAGGGTGTGACACATGCGTGTTTGACTCCGGCCGTCGCGGCCACGCTCGATGCGACGCAACTCGATGATTTGCGTGTACTCATGGTGGCAGGCGACGCGTGCCCGCCCGCGTTGGCGCGGCAATGGTCGGGGAGCGACGCCGCCGGTGATCGCCTGTTGTACAACCTGTACGGCCCGAGCGAGACCACGATCTGGGTCACCAGCGCGGCGCTGCGTCCAGGCGACGCGGTGTCGCTGGGCGCGCCGATACCGGGAGTCCGGCTTGCGGTGCTGGACGCGTGGCTGCGGCCGACGCCACCCGGGGTGGCGGGGGAGTTGTATGTGGCCGGTCCCGGCGTGGCCCGCGGTTACCTCGGCCGGATCGCGTTGAGCGCGGCAGCGTTCGTGGCCGACCCGTACGGTCCGGCGGGTGCGCGGATGTACCGCACCGGAGACGTGGTGCGCTGGGAGCTGAGCGGTACCGACGGCGCGGCACTGATTTTCGTCGGCCGCGCCGACGCCCAGATCAAGATTCGCGGCCAGCGCCTCGAACTCGGCGAGATCGAGGCCGCGCTGACCGGTCTGGACGAGGTGCGGCACGCCATCGTCACCACCGTCGGCGGACAGGTGGGCGATACCGAAACAGCGTGGGTGGCGGCCTATCTCACCGCGACACCGGGACGGGCCATCGATGTCGGCACGGTCCGGCAGGCGCTGGCGCGACGGCTGCCGCCATACATGGTTCCCGAGACCATCACGGTTCTCGACGCACTGCCGATGACCTCGAGCGGAAAGGTGGATCGCCGCGCGTTGCCGACGCCGCGGCGACTGGCCGCGACTTACCGTGCGCCATCGTCACCCTTCGAGGAGATTGTCGCCACCGCATTCGCGGAGGCGCTCGGGGTGGACCGCGTCGGTGTCGACGACGATTTCTTCGCGCGCGGCGGGCATTCGATCTCGGCGACCCGGGTCGCGGCGCGACTGGCGGAGGTGACCGGCCGTGCGGTTGGCGTGCGGGACATCTTCGACGCGCCCACTGCCGCCGCAATGGCTCGGGTGCTCACCGTACGCGAGACCGGTCCGGTGCGGTTGAAGCTGGTTGCAGCCCCGCGGCCGGCGCGAATTCCGTTGTCGTTCGCTCAGTTACGCATGTGGTTCATCAACCGGTTCGAGCCCGCATCGCCGACCTACAACATCCCGTTGGTATTCCGTCTGGTCGGCTCGCTGGATACCGAGGCATTGACCGCGGCGCTCGGTGCGGTGGTCGAGCGCCATGAAGCGCTGCGGACCCGCTATCCCGAGCTGGACGGGGTGCCATGTCAGGAGGTGGTGGCGAGCGCTCCGGTGCTCGAGGTGACCGCGGTCGATCCGGGCGGGTTGACCGATGCGGTCGCGCAGCGGGTTCGACGCGGATTCGACCTACGGGTCGATATGCCGCTGCGCGCCACCGTGTTTCGGTGCGGAGAGTCCGAGCATGTCATGGTGTTGGTAGTGCATCACATCGCCGCGGACGGCTTGTCGATGGCGCCGTTGCTGCGAGACCTGTCGACGGCCTATGCGGCACGGCGGGCGGGACAAGAGCCGGGTTGGAGCCCGCTGCCGGTGCAATACCCGGATTACGCATTGTGGCAACGCGAACTCCTGGATTCGGAGTCCGCCGCTGAGAGTGCGCTCGCGGCGCAATACCGTTACTGGGAAGGAGAATTGGCCGACGCGCCGCAACCGGTAGCGTTGCCGACCGATCGGCCGCGCCCGCCGGTGGTGAGCAACCGCGGTGACGTCGTCGAATTCATCGTCGACGCACCGCTGCGCGAGGCGCTGTCTCGGCTCGCTCGTGAGCGCAGGGTCAGCGCGTCGATGGTGTTGCAGGCGGCGCTCGCGGTGCTGTTGTCGCGGCTCGGTGCCGGAGCGGATGTCTCGATCGGCGGTCCGGTTGCCGGGCGTACCGAGGAGACGCTGCGGGAGTTGGTCGGGTTTTTCGTCAATACGTGGGTGTTGCGGGTGGATCTGTCCGGTAACCCTCGTTTCGAGGAGGTGCTCGACCAGGTCCGTCGTAAGGCGTTGACCGCCTACGAGAATCAGGACGCGCCTTTCGAGCGGCTGGTGGAACTGATCAATCCAGCCAGGTCGACGGCCTACAACCCGCTGTTCCAGGTATCGCTCGAGATGCAGAACGATGGCCTGCCCGCACTCGAACTGCCCGACCTGGTTGCCGAATTCCTTTCTTTCTCCACCGGAAGCGCCAAGGTCGACCTGCATTTCGACCTGCTCGAAATCCCGGGCAGCGCAGCAACTCCCGCAGTGCTGATCGGCCGGATCGAATACGCCACCGACCTGTTCGATCGTGCCACGGTGACCGGTATCGCCGACCGCTACCTCAGGGTGCTGCGCGCGGTGAGCGCTGACCCGTCGGAACCGATTGCCGATATCGGTCTCTTGGCCGATTACGAACGCAAACAGCTTCTGACGCAGTGGAACTCGCGGTCCGAGAGCACGGTGTCGGAGTCCACGATCGTGACGGCGTTCCGCGCGCGCGTCGAATCGGCACCGACCGCGGTCGCGCTGCGGTTCGGCGACGAGGCGCTGACCTACGCGGAATTGGCTGTGCGGGTGGATGTTTTGGCGCGGGTGTTGGTGGGTCGGGGTGTGGTGCGGGGTTCGGTGGTGGCGGTGGCGTTGCCGCGGTCGGTGGATTTGGTGACCGCGGTGTTGGCGGTTGTGGTGGCTGGTGGTGCGTATTTGCCGGTTGATCCGGAGTATCCGGCCAGCCGTATCGAGTTCATTGTGGGTGATGCTGATCCGTTGTTGCTGTTGACGACGGCCTCTGTGGGTGCGGGTTTGCCGTTGGGTGGACGGGCGTCGTTGTGCCTGGATGTTGTGGATCTCGAGGATGAGTCGGTCGGTTTGCCGGTGTTGTCGCCTGCTGATGCGGCGTATGTGATTTATACGTCGGGTTCGACGGGGCGTCCGAAGGGTGTGGTGGTCGAGCATCGCGGGGTGGTGAATATGGCGGTGTATGGGTGGCCTGGTGGTCCGGGTGAGCGGGTGTTGTTGCATTCGTCGATGGCGTTCGATGCGTCGGCGTATGAGTTGTGGCCCGCGTTGCTGGCAGGGTCGACCCTCGTCCTCGCACCGCCTGGCCGAGCGGATATCGCGGAGCTGAACCGGGCCATATCCCGGCATCGTGTCACCGCGTTGTACGTGACGACCCCGCTGTTCGAGATAGTGGCGAGCTCAGGTCCGGAACTGGCGCTCGACTCGGTATGTCGAGTCGTCACCGCGGGTGACGCGTTGCGTCCGGTCGCGGTCGCGCGTTTCCGTGACAGGTGGCCGGGGATCGGTGTGGTCAATGCCTATGGGCCGACCGAGAATACGGTGTGCGTATCGACCTATGAGATCCCCGATTCGCCGGAGTGGGCGAGTGGGGCCAGCGTGCCGATAGGCGCGCCCGTGGGGAATATGCGGGTATACGTGCTGGATTCGCGGTTGCGGCCGGTGCCGGTGGGCGTCGCGGGCGAATTGTATGTGGCCGGAGTACAACTGGCGCGTGGGTATCGGCGTCGACCGGGCCTGACCGCGGCGCGCTTCTCGGCCTGTCCGTTCGGCGCCGGTGAGCGCATGTACCGAACCGGTGACGTGGTCCGGTGGACCCGCGCCGGTGTGCTCGAATTCGTCACTCGCGCCGACGAACAGGTGAAGGTGCGCGGGTACCGGATCGAGCCCGGTGAAATCGAGATGGCGTTGACCGCACACCCGTTGGTGTCGCAGTCAGTAGTGATCGCGCGTGAGATCGATTCCGTGGATTCGATGAGCGTCATGGACAAGCGGCTGATCGGGTACGTCGTGCTCGATCGAGCGGATGCGCTGCGGCAAGAGGCCTTTCGCGCCGACGATATTCGGCGCTTCGTCGCGGATCGGCTGCCGGAGTACATGGTCCCGTCGGCGATCGTCGTACTCGACAGCCTTCCGTTGACACCTAACGGCAAGGTGGATCGTCGCGCGTTGCCCGCGCCGACCTTCGCCGTCGCGGACCATCACGCCGCGTTGACGCCGGCCGAGGAGATCGTCGTCACCGTGTTCGCCGAGGTGCTCGGGATGGAGCGCGTCGGGGTCGACGCCGATTTCTTTGCGCTGGGCGGACATTCGTTGTCCGCGATGCGGGTGGTCTCGCGGATGACCGCGGTGCTCGGTATCGAGGTGGGCGTGCGGGATGTGTTCGAGGCCCCCACTCCCGCCCGGCTGGCGCAGGCGCTTGCCGAACGCCGAGCCGACCTCGACCCGGCACGACCGGCGTTGGAGGTGCGAGAGCGTCCCGAGCGGATGCCGTTGTCGTTCGCCCAATCCCGGCTGTGGTTCATCAATCGATTCGAACTGGACTCACCGGCGTACAACATTCCGATGGTGTTGCGGTTGCGCGGGCCGTTGGATCCGGAGGCGTTGTCCGCGGCGTTGACGGATGTGGTGGCGCGGCACGAGAGCCTGCGCACCGTGTTCCCGGATGAGGACGGGGTGGCGTTCCAGCAGATCCTGTCGGTCGACCTGGCCGCGCCGAGGATCGAGACGAGTACGGTCGATCCCGGTGAGCTCGAGCCGACCCTGGCCGGTCTGGTGCGGCGCGGATTCGATGTCTCGTCGGCGACACCGTTGCGAGTCACGTTGTTGCGCACCGGGTTCAATGACCACATCGTGGTATTGGTGCTGCATCACATCGCCGCGGACGGTTGGTCGATCGCGCCGTTCGTGCGGGACCTTTCTGCCGCGTACACCGCGCGTCGACAGGGGCAGGCACCGCAGTGGGCGCCATTGCCGGTGCAATACGCCGACTTCACGCTGTGGCAGCGTGCGACGTTGGGCGCGGAGTCCGATCCGAGCAGTGTATTGGCGACTCAATTTCGTTATTGGGCAACCGAACTGGCGGACACCCCGCAGCCGATAACGCTACCGACGGACCGCCCGCGCCCGCCGATCGCCAGCAATCGCGGCGACGTGATCGAGTTCGTCTTCGAGCCTGCGCTGTGCGAGACGCTGTACCGCCTCGCACACGATCGCCAGGTGACGGTGTCGATGCTGTTGCAGTCGACGCTTGCGGTGTTGTTGTCGCAGGTCGGCGCGGGCGAGGACATCTGCATCGGCGGTCCCGTCGCGGGGCGTAACCAAGAGGCGACGCACGACTTGATCGGTTTCTTCGTCAATACGTGGGTGTTGCGGGTGGATCTTTCCGGCAACCCGCGTTTCGAGCAGGTGCTCGATCAGGTCCGCAGAAAGGCCCTGACCGCCTACGAGAATCAGGACGCGCCCTTCGAGCGGCTGGTGGAGTTGCTGCAACCGGCGCGTTCTCCCGCGTACCACTCGCTGTTTCAGGTGTCGTTCGCCTTGCAGAACAACCTGTTGCCCGATCTGCAGCTGCCGGAGCTGGATGTCGAGATAATTCCGGCGATTACCGGCACCGCAAAATTCGACCTGCACGTCGATGTGGTCGAACGGGTGAATCCTGCTGACAACGCTGCCCCCGCACTGTCGGGCCGGATCGAATACGCTACCGACCTGTTCGATCGCGATACCGTGATGGACCTCGCCGCGCGTTACCTGCGGCTGCTGGGCGCTGTCACCACAGACCCAGAAATCCGCCTCGGTCAGATAGATATTCTCGCGCCCGATGAACGCGGTCGGTTGCTGCGGACCTGGAACGACACCGCGGCGCCGCTGCCGGAGGCGACCTCCGTTGCGCGCCTGTTCGATCGACAGGTAGCGGCCACACCGGACGCAGTCGCTGTCGCACATGCCGACGGCGACCTCACCTATCGCGAATTGGCTGTGCGGGTGGATGTTTTGGCGCGGGTGTTGGTGGGTCGGGGTGTGGTGCGGGGTTCGGTGGTGGCGGTGGCGTTGCCGCGGTCGGTGGATTTGGTGACCGCGGTGTTGGCGGTTGTGGTGGCTGGTGGTGCGTATTTGCCGATTGATCCGGAGTATCCGGCTGGTCGTATCGAGTTCATTCTCGATGACGCGGATCCGTTGCTTGTGCTGACGACGGTTTCTGCGAAAGCGGAGCTGCCGTTGGGTCGGCGAGCGTCATTGTGCCTGGATGACGTTGATTGTGGTGGGGATGAATCATTGGGCGGTGGTGAGCCGTTCGGTGACGGTTTGCCGGTGTTGTCGCCTGCTGATGCGGCGTATGTGATTTATACGTCGGGTTCGACGGGGCGTCCGAAGGGTGTGGTGGTCGAGCATCGCGGGGTGGTGAATATGGCGGTGTATGGGTGGCCTGGTGGTCCGGGTGAGCGGGTGTTGTTGCATTCGTCGATGGCGTTCGATGCGTCGGCGTATGAGTTGTGGCCCGCGTTGCTGGCAGGGTCGACCCTCGTCCTCGCGCCACCCGATCGACTCGACCTTTCCGCGCTGATGCGCACGATAGCCCGTCATCGCGTCACGACAATGTTCGTGGCCACCGCGCTCTTCGAACTGCTCGCGACCGCGGGTGCCGAGCTGGACGCCGCACCGGTGCGTCAGGTCGTCACCGGTGGCGACGCCCTGAGCTCGGCCGCGGTATCGCGATTCCGGGATCGCTGGCCGGGCGTCGACGTCGCCAATGCCTATGGGCCGACCGAGAACACGGTCTGCGTGTCGACCCAAGAGATCCTCGGTTCACACCAGTGGTCTGCCGATGAACGGGTATCGATCGGCACTCCGGTGGCGAATGTGCGGGTGTTCGTGCTGGATTCGCGGTTGCGCCCGGTTCCGGTGGGCGTGGCGGGCGAATTGTATGTAGCCGGAACGCAATTGGCGCGGGGTTACGCCGGGCGGCTCGGGTTGACCGCACAGCGGTTCGTGGCGTGCCCCTTCGGCGAGGCCGAGCGGATGTACCGGACCGGCGACGTGGTGCGGTGGACCCGCGGCGGCGTCCTCGAATTCGCGGGCCGGGCCGACGATCAGGTCAAGGTGCGCGGATATCGGATCGAGCCCGGCGAGGTCGAGGCGGCATTGGTGGCGCATCCGGCGGTGTCGCGCGCGGTGGTCGTCGCCCGCGCTCTCGCCGCCGCCGACACGACCGCTGTGATCGACAAGCAGTTGGTCGCCTACGTCGTTCGCGACCGCGAAACGACGGTCGTCGCCGACAGCGACCGGGCGGCCGAGCTGGTCGGCCATTGGCGACAGGTCTACGACAACCTGTACGCGGGCAAGGAAAGCTACCTCGGCGACGGCCGTGAATTCGCCGAGCCGATGGCATTGGACGCCGATTTCGGCGGCTGGAACAGTAGTTACACCGGAGAGCCGATTCCCGTCGCACAGATGCGGGAGTGGCGGGACGCGGTCGTCGAACGGGTTCTCGCTCTGCGGCCCGCGCGGGTACTGGAAATCGGTGTCGGATCGGGATTGCTGATGTCGCGACTGGCAGCGCAGTGCGTCGAGTACTGGTGCACCGATTTCTCCGAAGCGACCATCGCGAATCTCCGATCGCGGCTGAACGAATCGGCGGTGGACTGGGCGGATCGGGTGCGTCTGCGAGTGCAGTCCGCCGACGACATCTCAGGCCTGCCGCCGGACCGATTCGATGTGGTGGTGCTGAACTCGGTCGCACAGTACTTCCCGAACGCCGCCTACCTGATGGACGTGATCGACAAGGCAGTGGGGCTGTTGCTGCCCGGCGGTGCCATGTTCATCGGCGACGTCCGCAACCTGACCTTGCTGCGGGAGTTCGCGATCGGCACGCAGCTGCTCGGCGGCGGGGACGCGGACACCGTAGCGGCGGTACGGGAGCGCGCGCGGCGCGCGCTGACGGCCGAACAGGAATTGCTGATCGCCCCCGAGTTCTTCCTCGCGTTGCGGGACAAGGTCTCCGGCGTGGCAGCGGTGGCTATCGAGTTGAAGTACGCGCCGGTCGACAACGAGTTGACTCGATATCGCTACGACGTGGTCCTGCACAAGGCCCCCGCGCGGGTTCGGTCGCTTGCCGGACTGCCACAGCGTCCCTGGTCCGAATTCGGTGACCTGCGAGGACTGCGCACGCAGCTGGTCGCCGAACGGCCCGACAGCCTGCGAATCATCGGAATACCGCAGGCCGGAACGATTCGGGACGTTACGGCCACCCGAAGTGTCGATGCCGCTCCCGAGCACGTGCGGGTGGCCGATCTCGACCTGGGCGGCACCACAACGACGGCGCTGCCGCACGAGATCCGGGCGGTCGGTGCGGAATTGGGCTTTACTGTCGCTGTCACCTGGGCGCCGCAGGCAGGCCGGATGGACGCGGTCCTCGTCCGCGACGCCGACGAGACCACGGTGTTCGACGATATCTATCTGAGCGCGGGTTCGCTGGGCGCCTACGTGAACGATCCCGGTATTGCCGACCTGGTCGCCGAGATCCGGCAGTTCACGGCAGATCGGTTGCCGGAGTTCATGATTCCGGCCGCCATAGTCATCCTCGACGAGCTGCCGCTGATGCCCAACGGCAAGGTAGACCGTCGCGCCCTGCCTGCCCCGCAGCTGATCACCTCGACCTATCGGGCTCCGTCGACACCGTTGGAAGAGATCGTCGTCTCGGTCTTCGCGGAAGTACTGGGCGTCGACCGGGTCGGTGCCGACGACAATTTCTTCGAGTTGGGCGGGCATTCCCTGTCGGCGACGCGGGTGGCGTCACGCGTGGCGACGGCCACGGGCATCGCGGTCGAAGTGCGCGACGTGTTCGACGCACCCACCGCCGCCCGATTGGCCGGAGTGTTGGCCGTGCGGTCCACCGAGACCGTCGCGCAGCCGGGCGTGGTGTTGGCACCGCGCGCCCGGCCGGACCGAATCCCGTTGTCGTTCGCGCAGTCTCGTATGTGGTTCATCAACCGATTCGAACCGGACTCACCCGCGTACAACATCGCCATGGTGCTGCGTTTGCGCGGGCAACTGGATGCGGCGGCGTTGTCCGCAGCGATCGGTGATGTGGTGGCACGGCACGAGAGCCTGCGCACGATATTTCCCGACGAGAAGGGGATACCGTGCCAGCGGATCGTGCCGATCGATGGTGCGGCGACGGTCGCGCTGGAGACTGCCGACTCGACCGAGCTCCCCCACCGGGTTACCAGTATCGTGCGGCAGGGATTCGACGTGTCCGCGCGGCCGCCGTGGCGAGTTACGGTGCTGCGCAGTGGATCCGATGACCATCTGCTGGTCGTGGTGCTGCATCACATTGTCGCCGACGGGTGGTCGATAGCACCGTTGGTGCGTGATCTGTCGCTGGCCTACACCGCCCGTCGGGCGGGGCAGACGCCGCAGTGGGTGCCATTGCCCGTGCAATACGCCGACTACACGTTGTGGCAGCGCGAGGTGCTCGGCACGGAATCCGATCCGGAGAGCCTTGCCGCGCGTCAGATCACGTATTGGACAGAGCATTTGGTGGGATTGCCGGATCGATTGGAGTTGCCTGCCGATCGGCCGCGGCCGGTGGTCGCCTCGCAGCGTGGCGGCACATATTCGTTCACCCTGGATGCCGCGACGGCGGCCGGGTTGGGCGCGGTGGCGCGAACCCATCAGGTGACGGTGTTCATGGTGGTACACGCGGCGGTGGCGGTGCTGCTGTCGCGATTGTCGGGCAGCGCCGATATCGCGGTGGGTACGCCGATCGCGGGTCGCGGCGCGTCGGCGTTGGACGGGGTGATCGGCATGTTCGTCAACACCCTCGTGTTGCGAACCCGGGTCGACGCCGGCGGTTCGTTCACCGACCTGCTCGATCAGTGCCGCCGGGTGGACTTGGCCGCGTTCGCGCACGCCGACATTCCCTTCGAACGAGTCGTCGAGGCCATCGACCCACCCCGCAGCCAGGCGCATCATCCGTTGTTCCAGGTGATGCTGGCCTTCCAGAATCTCGACCTGGACCCGGCGTTGGCGCAGCTGGCAGGGCTCGAGGTCGAGCCGTTGCAGAGTCTGGATATCGGGGTCGAACGATTCGATCTCACCATTACCGTCGCCGACATTCCGGACGGCATTACCGCTGATGTACCGATCACCCTTAGCTTCGCGCTGGACCTGTTCGATCGATCGACGATCGTCGCGTTCGCTCGCCGCCTGCAGCGCACTGTGCGTGCGGTGGTGGCAGATCCGGCGATGAGCTTGCGTGCGCTGGATCTGCTCACGCCGGACGAGCGAATGGTGTTGCGCCAGTGGGGCGATGGCGGCGCGGGCCCGGAGCCGCAGCTGCTGCCCGAGATGCTCGCCGGCGCCGCAGCGGAATTCGCGGCGCGGCCCGCGGTCGTGGACGCGGGGCAGGAGTGGACGTATCGGGATCTCGACGAGTGGTCGAATCGGTGCGCGCGGGCGCTGATCGAGCAGCGGATCGGCACGGAAACCGTTGTCGCGATTGCGATTCCCCGGTCGGTGGCTTGGATGGGCGCGGTGTGGGCGGTCGCGAAGGCCGGGGCCGCCTTCGTCTCCATCGATCCGGCACAGCCGCTGGAGCGCAATCGCGGCATCCTCGCCGATTGCGCTGCTGCCATGCTGCTCACCGTCGGTAAGGAAACAGCCGGGAAATGGGAAGTGCCCGGGATCGTCGTGTGCGATCTCGACGGGTTCGACCTGTCCGCATGGAACGCCGCCCCGATCGAGGACGGTGATCGGCTCGGCCCGATCCGGCCGGACAATGCCGCGTACATCGTCTACACCTCGGGGTCCACCGGCACACCGAAAGGCGTGGCACTCACCCATGCCGGGCTCGCCGCGATCGCCACGGCACAGCACCAAGACCTTCGGACGACCACCGAGTCGCGGGTATTGGCCGTCGCCGCACGCACTTTCGATGCGGCGATCTTCGAGCTGCTGCTCGCCGTGCCCGTCGGTGCCGCGCTGATCGTCGCTCCCAGTGATGTTTTCGCCGGTCCACCGTTGACGGAGTTGATGCGTGCCGAGGATGTGACACATGCGTCTTTGACTCCGGCCGTCGCGGCCACGCTCGACGCGCGGCAGCTTGATGGTTTGCGCGTGCTCATGGCGGTCGGCGAAGCGTGTCCGCCCGCGCTGGTTCAGCAATGGTCGGGCGGCGACGTCCGGACAGTGCACAACCTGTACGGGCCCAGCGAGGCCACGATCTGGGTGACCGGCGCGAAACTGGTTGCCGAAGCACCGGTGTCGATAGGCAAGCCGATTCCCGGTATCCGTTCACTGGTATTGGATGCCTGGCTGAATGTGGTGCCGCCAGGTGTGGTCGGCGAGCTGTACGTAGCCGGTCCCGGCGTAGCACGCGGATACCTCAACCGCGTCGGCACGACCTCGGTGGCGTTCGTAGCCGATCCGTTCGGGCCTGCCGGATCCCGCATGTACCGCACCGGAGATCTGGTGCGCTGGCTGCCGGATGGCGCCGGGAGCGCGGCATTGATCGTCGTCGGCCGCGCCGATTCCCAGATCAAGATTCGCGGCCAACGCCTGGAACTCGGCGAAATCGAAACCGTACTGGCCGAACTCGACGAAGTGCTGCGCGCCGTCGTCATCCCCGTCACCGACGGTGCGACCGCGCGACTGGCCGCCTACCTCACCCCGGCTCCTGGCCAGCGCCCTGATCCGGTCGCCATCCGGGCGGCCGCGGCGCGGCGACTGCCGTCGTACATGGTCCCCGACACCGTCACTGTCCTGGACGAACTGCCGCTGACCACGAGCGGGAAAGTGGACCGGCGAGCGCTGCCGGAACCGGAGTGGGCGACCACGACGTACCGGACCCCCGCCACCGCCACCGAGCAAGTCGTCGCCGAGGTATTCGCCCAGGTCCTCGGGCTCGACCAGGTGGGGGCCGACGACGACTTCTTCGCCTTGGGCGGCGACAGCATCGTGTCGATCCAGCTGGTGGCCCGAGCGAAGGACCGCGGTGTGGTGTTCACGCCGCGGCAGGTGTTCGAGGCGCGGACGGTGGCCGGGCTGGCGCGGGTGGCCGAATCGGTGGAGCAGGCAACGGTTTTGGCAGAGTTGCCCGGCGGTGGCGTGGGCGCGCTGCCGCTGACACCGATCGCTCGGTGGATGGTGGAGCAGGGCGAGTTCCGGCGGTTGAATCAGACCCTGGTGCTTACGGCGCCGGTCGGATTGGACCGCGCGGGCTTGACGGCGATCATGACAGCGTTGATCGACCGGCACGACATGCTGCGGGCTCGGCTGTGGCACGACGGCCGAGACTGGCAGCTCGAGACGCGGCCGAGCGGGACGGTAGACGTCGAGTCGTTGGTGCGTCCGATCGTGATCGCGCCGGACGTCGATCCCGAAGGCCGCCACCATCTCGTGACAGCGGAGGTCGATGCCGCGCTGAATCGACTGGATCCGGCCAACGGCGTTGTGCTGCAAATGCTCTGGATTGTGCCCACTGACCCGGCGCGAGCGGGGCAGCTCATCGTCCTCGCGCATCACCTTGTGGTAGACGGAGTTTCGTGGCGAATCATGCTGCCCGATCTGATGTCGGCGTGGCAGCAGTATCGCGCCGACGACGCCGTGTCGATGCCATCGACGGGTACGTCGATGCGGCGCTGGGCCTACGGCATGATCGAGGAGGCACGGTCACCGCGTCGGGTGGCGGAACTGCCGCTGTGGCAACGGATCGTCGAAGGGCCGGACCCGTTACTCGGGGCGCGAACCGTCGACCCCGCTCGCGATGCAGGCACGATACGCACACGGCGCGTCCAGGTTTCGCCGGAGATCACCGAGGCATTGCTGACTCGGGTGCCCGCGGCTTTCCACGGTGACGTACAAGACGCGCTGGTAGCCGCGCTGGCCGTGGCCGTACAGCGCTGGCGGACCGGTCGCGGCGTGCGGGAGTCGTCGACACTGCTGCGGTTGGAGGCGCACGGGCGTGAAGCACAGATCCTCGCGGGTGCGGACCTGACCGCGACGGTCGGTTGGTTCACGACGGTGTATCCGGTTCGGATCCCCTTGGCGGAAATCGATCTCGATGACGCCTACGCCGGTGGGCCGGCGATCGAGACGGCGGTGAAGAGTACGAAAGAGGAGCTGCGCGCGATCCCGGACCACGGCATCGGCTATGGACTGTTGCGCTACCTCAACCCGGAGACGGCGCAGGCCTTGCCCACCGCGCCCCCCGCGCAGGTCGCCTTCAACTATCTCGGCCAACTGTCGACGAACCGATCATCGAGCGGCACAACCACTTCCGAGTTCGCCGTTACCGACGAACTCGGCGCACCGATAACCGACGAGGACCTGCACGTCCTGGCGACGGCGGTCGTCGACATCACGGCGGTGGTCACCGATGGGCGCTTGTCGGCCACCTTCGGCTACCTCGAAGCCGTGCTCGACGAGGCGGAGGTCGATGAGTTGGCCCGGTGGTGGGTCGACGCACTGCACGCCGTCGTCGCCCGGCTGCGCCAGCCGCGTGCCGGGGGGCATACTCCCTCCGACTTTCCGCTGGTGCGGGCGACACAGTCCGATATCGCGACATGGGAGGCGCGCTACCCGAGCCTGGTCGACGTATGGCCGTTGTCGCCGTTGCAAACCGGTCTCCTGTTCCACGCTCGACTGGCCGAGTCGATGGTGGACGTATACGCGGTGCAGCTCGCGATCACGCTGTCCGGCGCGATAGACGCCGACCGACTGCGCCACGCGGCCGGCGCCCTGCTGCGGCGGTATCCGAATCTGCGGGTGGCGTTCGGTACCACCGCCGAAGGTGACGGCGTGCAGATCGTGGCCGATGACGTGGTGCTGCCGTGGCGCGAGGTCGACCTGCGTGCGGAGCCCGAATCCGCGCTGGCGGAGGTGATGGAGCGGGACAAGGCCGAGCCGTTCGACATCGAGACGGCGCCGCTGATGCGTTTCACGTTGGTCGCGGTGTCCGAGGACCGGTTCACGCTGTTGCTCTCGTACCATCACGTGCTGTTCGACGGCTGGTCGATGCCGTCGCTGCTGCAGACGCTGCTGGCGGTGTACGCGACGCCGAACGGCGCGATCGCCGAGCCGGTGGGTTCGTATCGGTCCTACCTCGACTGGCTGAGCCGACAGGATCCAGCGGCTTCGCTGGGCGTCTGGCGGCAGGCGCTCGAAGGCGCCGAAGCAACGCTGTTGGCGCCGCACGCCGCGTCCGCGGCATCGACAGCGCGAATGAGCTCTGTCGCACTGGATTTCGACCACGGACTCTCCGACCGGCTGATCGCTACGGCGTCGTCGGCCGGGGTCACGGTGAACACCCTGTTCCAAGTGGCGTGGGCGATGGTCGCGGGGTATCTCACCGGGCGCGACGATGTCGTGTTCGGTGCGACGGTATCCGGACGGCCCGCGGAGCTGCCCGGCATCGAGACCGCGGTCGGCCTGTTCATCAACACCATCCCGGTGCGGGTCCGCTGCCACCCGGGCGAGCCGATCGCCGCGGTGCTGAACCGAGTGCAGGCAGAACAGTCGGCCTTGTTGGGGCATCATCACATCGGTCTGTCCGATATCCATGCCGCACTGGATGTTTCGGCCATGTTCGACACCGTCGTGGTGTTCGAGTCCTATCCCGTCGACGAGGCAGCCCTCGCAGCACAGGCCGCGGCGATCGACGGCATGAGCGTCGAGGAGCTGCGGTCGAACGATGCCGCGCACTATCCGCTCGCGTTGGTCGTCGTCAAGGGACAGCCGTTCCGAGCGCAATTGCAGTACCAGCCTGAGGTATTCGCTCGTGAGTGGGTTCAGGCCGGTGCCGATCGGCTCGCGCGGGTGCTGGATGCGATGACCATCGACTCGTCGGTCTTGGTGAAGTCGATCGATATGTTGTCCGCGGCCGAGCGGGCTCGGCTGGTGCCGGTCCGCGGCCTCCCGGCGCAGCAGCCACGACTGCTGGCGGATCTGCTCGTCGCGGGAGCCGCCCTCGATCCGGCCGCGCCTGCGGTGATATCGGATGCGGTGACGCTGAGCTTCGGTGAGCTGGACAGTTATTCGAACCGGTTGGCGCGCTTGCTGATCAGCCGCGGTATCGGACCGGGCGACGCGGTCGCGCTGGCGATGCCCCGGGGTATCGAGTTCCTCGTCGGATTGTGGGCGGTGACCAAGGCCGGCGCGGCCTTCGTGCCGGTCGACCCGCGTCATCCGCTGGACCGGGTCGTCGGCATGATCGCCGATGCCGAGGTGCGCCTTGCCTTGTCGGTGACCGACACGGTTGCCTCAGTGCCGGGCACGATCGATCGAGTGCTGCTCGACGGGCCGGATCTGCCCGCGCTCGTCGAGGAGTTTTCCGCGGCCGCGGTGATCGACGCGGTCCGGGTTCGCCCGCTCCGGCCGGGACACGCCGCTTACGTGATCTATACCTCCGGGTCGACGGGCACGCCGAAGGGTGTTGTGGTCAGCCATGAGGGCTTGGCGAACTTCACTGCCGAGCAGCGCGAGCGTTACGGCGTGGACGCGGGCGCGCGGGTATTGGCGGTATCGGCCCCGGGTTTCGACGCGGTGATGATGGAGCTGCTGATGGCGCACCCGAACGGCGCCGCGTTGGTGGTGTCACCACCGGAGATCTTCGGTGGTGCGTCCCTCGCGGAAATAATTCGGCAGCAGCATGTTTCGCATGCCTTCGTGACGACGAGTGTGCTGGCGACCATGTCGCCCGCCGGGTTGGCGTCGCTGCGGGTGCTCGTGACCGGTGGCGAGCGGGTACCCGCGGAGCTGGTGGCGGCTTGGGCGCCGGGGCGGGAGCTGTACATCGCGTACGGGCCGACCGAGACGGTCATTGTCACCACAATCAGCGATCCGATGGATCCCGCCGCGCCAGTGACCCTCGGCGGGCCGATCCGCGGCATCGAGGCGGTCGTCCTGGACGCGTCGCTGCGACCGGTGCCGGTCGGTGTGCGCGGTGAGCTGTATCTCGGTGGCATCCAGCAGGCGCGAGGCTACTCGAACCGACCGGGGCTGACCGCCGCGTCGTTCCTGGCGAATCCGTTCGGTCGCAGCGGTTCCCGGCTGTACCGAACCGGCGACCTCGTCTGCTGGAACGCGCGGGGTGATTTGGAGTTCCTGGGACGCAACGACTTCCAGGTCAAGGTTCGTGGGCAGCGGGTCGAGCTGGGTGAGATCGAGGCGGTGCTCGCCGAGCAGCCGGGGGTGACCCGAGCGATCGTGGTGCGGCACGCGACATCCGATCGACTCATCGGCTATCTCGTCGGCGCCGATCTCGACCCGCAGCGGATGCTGGCCGCCGCCAGGCATCGGCTGCCCGCGCACATGGTGCCCGATGCGTGCACGGTGCTGCCCGAGCTGCCGCTCACCGTGAGCGGCAAAGTGGATCGTGCCGCTCTGCCGGAACCGGAACAGCTCAGCCTGGCCTACCGCGCGCCGTCGACGCCGACCGAGCAGCTGGTGGCGGACGTGTTCGCGGATGTGCTCGGGCTCGACCGGGTCGGCGCGGACGACGACTTCTTTGCGCTGGGCGGGCATTCGCTGTCGGCGATGCGGGTGACGTCGCGGGTGGCCGCGGTAGCGGGTGTCCGTATCGGCGTGCGTGATGTATTCGAGGCGCCGACTCCCGCGCGGTTGGCGCGGGTATTGGCGGCCGGTGCCGGTGACTCGGCGGAGCCTGCGTTGGTGGTTCGGGAGCGACCCGAGCGGGTGCCGTTGTCTTTCGCGCAACTGCGAATGTGGTTCATCAACCGATTCCATGGAGCGTCGGGGTCGTACACCATTCCGTTGGTGTTGCGGTTGACCGGTGCGCTGGACAGCGATGCCTTGATCGCCGCGATCGACGATGTGGTGGCGCGGCACGAGAGTCTGCGCACGGTCTTCCCCGACGAGCAAGGGACGCCGTTCCAGCGGGTGCTCCCCGCCGACCAGGCCGCGGTCACCGTCGAGGTGCGGTCGGTGGACCCGGCACAGCTCGACGCTGCCGTCACCGAGTCGACTCGGCATGGGTTCGACTTGTCGACTGAGCTGCCGATGCGAGTCACGTTGCTGGACAGCGGTTCCGGTGAGCACGTGCTGGTGATGGTGATTCATCACATTGCCGCCGACGGGTGGTCGATCGCGCCGCTGGCGCGGGACTTGTCCACCGCGTACGTGGCGCGCCGGTCGGGGCAGGCCCCGGAATGGGTTCCGTTGCCGGTCCAGTACGCGGACTACACGCTGTGGCAGCGTGCGACTTTGGGTGCGGAGTCCGATCCGGAATCGACCTTGACACGTCAGCTCGCCTATTGGACAACGCATTTGGCGGGGCTGCCGGATCGGCTGGAGTTGCCCGCCGATCGGTCGCGGCCGGTGGTCGCCTCGCACGACGGCGCGAGCTATTCGTTCGTGCTGGATGCCGGATTGTTCGCCAGAATCGGCGAGCTGGCGAATGCCCATGGGGCGACGGTGTTCATGGTCTTCCACTCGTCGCTCGCGCTGCTGCTGTCTTGGTTGTCCGGCGCCGGGGACATCGCGGTCGGAACGCCGATCGCAGGGCGAGGTGCGGCGGCTTTGGACGAATTGGTCGGTATGTTCGTCAACACGTTGGTGTTGCGGACGCAGATCGACGAGGCCGGTTCGTTCACGGACTTGCTCGGTCAGGTTCGACAGGTGGATCTCGATGCCTTTGCCAACGCGGACATTCCGTTCGAGCGCGTGGTAGAAGCCATCGACCTGCCCCGGACCCAGGCACATCATCCGCTGTTCCAAGTGATGCTGGCATTCCAGAATCTCGACCTGGACCCGGCCTCCGCGCAACTGCCGGGGATTCAGGTCACGCCTATGAATCTCGGTGCCAGCGTCGAACGATTCGATCTCTCCATCACCGTCGCCGACATACCGAACCCGAACGGTGACATCCCGGTCACCATCGGTTACGCCACGGAACTGTTCGATCCAACGACCGTCGCGCAGCTGGCTCGTCGGCTGGAGCGCATCCTGCACGCTGTGGTGACCGATCCCGCTGTCGGACTGCGTGAGCTGGATGTGCTCGATTCGGGCGAACGGGAGTCGTTGCGGGAGTGGGGTGATGGCGGTGCCGGACCTGCTCCGAGCACGCTGAACGAGATGCTTTCCCGCGTGGCCGCGCACTTCCCGGACCAGCTCGCGGTTGTCGATACGCGGGACCGCCTGACCTATCGGGAGCTGGATCGTTGGTCGAATCGATGCGCGCGGATGCTGATCGAGCGCGGGGCCGGTCCGGAAACTGTAGTGGCGATTGCCCTTCCGCGCTCGACGGCCTGGGTGCGGGCGGTATGGGCGGTCGCGAAGACCGGTGCCGCCTTCGTGTCCGTCGATCCGACGCACCTGTGGGAGCGGAACCGGTTCGTCCTGACTGACGTTGCCGTGACGGTCGTGCTTGCTGATGCTGGAAGTGTTCCCGACACAACCGGATTGGACACGGCGGAGTTGAACGAGGCCGGAATTCCGGTGATCGATCCGGACCGGCTCGATCTGCTCGGATACAGCGAAGCACCGGTGACCGAGGGTGATCGACGCGGTGCTGTGCGGTCGAGCAATACCGCTTACGTCGTGTACACGTCAGGGACGACCGGTCGGCCGAAGGGTGTCGCTGTCACCAACGCGGGGTTGGCCGCTGTTACGGCGGCTCAGTGTCAGCTGTTCGGTCTGAGCGTCGATTCGCGTGTATTGGTGGTCGCCGCAAGAACTTTCGACGCGGCAGTGTTCGAATTGTTGTCGGTGGTTTCAGTCGGTGCGGCGTTGGTTGTGGCTGCCGGTGACGTTTTCGCCGGTGCGCCGTTGGCGGAGTTGATCGATGCCGAGGGTGTCACGCATGCCTGTTTGACTCCGGCTGTGGCGGCGACGTTGGCTGCCGGGCAGCTGGACGGGCTGCGGGTGCTGATGGTCGCCGGTGAAGCGTGTCCGCCTGCGCTGGTACGGCAATGGTCGGGTACCGACGCCGCAGGAGTCCGTGAGCTGTTCAACCTGTACGGGCCGAGCGAGTCCACGATTTGGGTCACCGCGGCCGAATTGCGGTCGGACGAACCGGTGTCGTTGGGTGGGCCGATTCCAGGAGTCCGGGTGGTGGTGCTGGACGCGTGGCTGCGTCCGGTACCGGCGGGCGTGGTGGGGGAGTTGTATACCGCCGGTCCCGGTGTGGCGCGCGGATATCTCGATCGGGCGGGGTTGACGGCCGGATCATTTGTCGCCGATCCCTTCGGGCCCGCCGGGTCGAGGATGTATCGCACGGGCGATCTGGTGCGGTGGATGCCGGCGGGGGAGCGTCGGACGTTGATGTTCGCCGGCCGCGCCGACCGTCAGGTCAAGATCCGCGCCCAGCGCCTCGAACTCGGCGAAATCGAAAGCGCGTTGGCCCAGCTGGACGAGGTACGGGACGCGGTGGTCAGCACGCACACCGACGAGCCGAGCGGGACAATACGATTGGCCGCCTATGTCACCGCGGCGCCCGGTTACCTGCTCGACTCCGTCTCGGTCCGGCGGGCAGTCGCGCAACGACTGCCGTCGTTCATGGTCCCCGACACCGTCACCGTGCTGGCGGACCTGCCGCTGACCTCGAGTGGCAAGGTGGACCGGCGTGCGTTGCCCGCCCCGGAGCGGGTGCTGGTGACGTATCGGGCAGCATCGACGCCGTTCGAGGAGATCGTGGTCTCGGTGTTCGCCGAGGTGCTCGGCGTGGACCCGGTCGGGGTCGACGATGATTTCTTCGCACTCGGCGGGCATTCGTTGTCGGCCACGCGGGTGGCGTCCCGGGTGGCCGCGACGACAGGCACCGCGGTGGGCGTGCGGGATGTGTTCGACGCGCCGACTGCGGCCGGGCTGGCGCGGATGCTCGCCGAACGCTCGACCGAAGACCCGGTGTGGTCGGCGTTGGTGGTCCGCGAGCGACCCGAATATCTGCCGCTGTCGTTCGCGCAGTGGCGGATGTGGTTCATCAACCGCCTCGAACCGGACTCGCCGGCCTACAACATTCCGCTCGTGCTGCGGTTGACCGGTGAGCTGGATATCGAGGCGATGATCGCTGCCATCGGTGATCTGGTGGCGCGCCACGAAACCCTGCGCACGGTGTTCCCGGACCGGGACGGGAGTCCGTATCAGCGGATCCTGCCGGTAGCCGAGGCCGCCGCGACGGTCGAGGTGCGGACCGTCGATGCGGGCGAGATCAAGGATGTGGTGCTGCCGCTGATGCGGCGCGGGTTCGATCTGTCGAGCGCGCCGCCGTTGCGGGTTACCTTGCTGGACAACGGTTCCGGCGAGTATGTGCTGGTGCTTGTCATCCATCACATCGCGGCGGATGGTTGGTCCTTGGCGCCGTTGGCGCAGGATCTGTCGCGGGCGTATGCGGCGCGGCGGGCGGGGCAGGGTCCGGAGTGGGCGCCGTTGGCGGTGCAGTACGCGGACTACACACTGTGGCAGCGTGCGGTTTTGGGGGAGGAGACCGAGCCGGAGAGCGTGTCGGCGCGTCAGATCGGGTACTGGACGGGCCAGTTGGCGGGTTTGCCTGATCGGCTGGAGTTGCCTGCCGACCGGCCCCGGCCCGCGGTAGCCTCGCAGCGCGGTGACACGTATTCGTTTGCGGTGGAAGCGGATACGGCGGCCGGGCTGCGCCGAATCGCGCGCGCACAGCACGCGACGGTGTTCATGGTGCTGCACGCGGCGTTGGCGGTGGTGCTGTCGCGGTTGTCGGGCAGTAGCGATATCGCGGTCGGTACGCCGATCGCGGGGCGAGGTGCCGCGGCGTTGGACGGGCTGGTCGGCATGTTCGTCAACACGTTGGTGTTGCGGACCCGGGTCGAGGAAGCCGCCTCGTTCGGCGATCTGCTGGATGAGTGCCGCCGGGTCGACCTGGCAGCGTTCGCGCACGCCGATATTCCGTTCGAGCGGGTGGTGGAAGCGGTGGAGCCGCCACGAACCCAGGCGCATCATCCGCTGTTTCAGGTGATGCTGGCTTCCCAGAACCTCGACTTCGATCCGGCGGGTGCGCAATTGCCGGGGATTCGTTGCACACCAATGGATCTCGGAATCGGGGTCGAACGATTCGATCTCACCGTCACCGTTTCCGACAGTCCTGATACCGACGGTGGCCTGACGGTCGGGGTGAGCTATGCCCTCGATCTTTTCGATCGGGCTACGATTGTCGCGTTGACGCGGCGGTTGCAGCGCGTCATCGATGCGGTGGTCGTGGATCCCACGGTGGGTCTGCGTGACATCGACGTGCTCGATTCGAGTGAGCGAACGTCGTTGTCGCAGTGGGGTGATGGTGGCGACGGGCCGGAGCGGGTCACCTTGGCCGAAATTCTGGGTCGAGCCGCCATCGGGCACGCGGATCGGCCCGCGGTCGTCGACGCCGGGTGTGAGTGGACGTATCGGGATCTGGATGAGTGGTCCAATCGGTGTGCGCGAGTACTGATCGAGTCGGGTGCTGGACCGGAATCCGTAGTTGCGGTGTCGATTCCACGATCTGCGGCGTGGTTGCGCGCGGTGTGGGCTGTGGCCAAGACCGGTGCCGCGTTCGCCTCCATCGATCCCACCCATCCGGTCGCGCGGAATCGGTTCATTCTCACCGATTGTGCTGCTGCCCTTGTGCTTACCAGCGGCGACGGCACGATCGGATCGGAAGCCGTCGGTTCGGACACCGCCGAGTTGGGCACTGCCGGAACTCGGGTGATCGACCTGGACCGGCTGGACCTTTCCCGGTGCAGCGCCGCGCCGGTCACTGATATCGACCGAGGTGCGACGGTGCGGTCGGCCAATACCGCCTATGTCGTCTACACCTCGGGGTCGACCGGTACGCCGAAGGGCGTGGCCGTCACCCACGCGGGATTGGCAGCCGTGGCCGTCGCCCAGTCGTCGCGCTATCAGCCGAATAGTGAATCCCGCGTATTGGCGGTCGCCGCACGAACTTTCGACGCGGCGATGTTGGAGCTGCTGATGGCGGTACCGGCCGGTGCGGCATTGGTCGTCGCTCCGAGCGATGTCTTCGCCGGAGAACCGTTGGCGGAGTTGATGCGCCGTGAGCGCGTCACGCACGGCTTCCTGTCGCCCGCGGTCGGCCTCTCGGTCGATCCCGGCGGGCTCGACGACCTGCGGGTGCTGCTGACCGGTGCCGAGGCATGTCCGCCGGAGTTGGTGCGGCGGTGGTCGGGCACGGACGCCGCGGGTGTCCGCAAGCTGTACAACCTGTACGGGCCGACCGAGTGCACGATCTGGATGGCCGGCACCCAGGTGGACGTCGGTGATCCGGTATCGGTGGGTGGTCCGATTCCGGGAGTTCGGTTGGTGGTGCTGGATTCGTCGTTGCGGCCGGTACCGCCGGGCGCGGTCGGCGAGCTGTACGCGGCCGGTCCCGGTGTGGCGCGCGGCTACCTGCATCGAGCGGGGCTGTCCGCGACGTCGTTCGTGGCCGATCCCTTCGGGCCTGCGGGGACGCGGATGTACCGCACCGGAGATCTGGTGCGGTGGCTGTCCACCGGCGGCGACGACGCGGTGTTGATGTTCGTGGGGCGCGCCGATTTCCAGGTCAAGATTCGAGGCCAACGGCTGGAGCTCGGCGAAATCGAAGCCGCGCTGGCAGGTTTGGACGAGGTACAGCAGGCGGTGGTTACCGTCCACACCCAAGGCTCCGACGTCGGTGCGCGACTGGCCGCATATGTCGCCGCCTCGTCCACTCTCGATGGGGCAGCGATCCGCCGGATGGTGGCGCAACGGTTGCCGTCGTTCATGGTCCCCGACACCGTCACCGTGCTCGACGCGTTGCCGCTGACCGCGCATGGGAAGGTCGATCGGCGTGCGCTGCCCGCGCCGGAATGGGTGCGTGCGACCTATCGGGCGCCCTCGACACCGCTCGAGGAAATCGTGGTCTCGGTGTTCTCGGAAGTGCTGGGAGTAGCGCGAGTTGGCGTCGACGACGACTTCTTCACGCTGGGCGGAACCTCGATGGTCGCCATGAAGCTGGTGTCCCAGCTTCGTGCCCGCACCCGGACGGCCGTTCCGTATCGGCTGCTCTTCGCCGATTCGACACCGGCATCACTCGCGCGGTACTTGGCGCAGCCGCAATCCGAGATGGGTGTATCACTCGGCGTGCTGTCGCCGCTGCGTTCGACGGGCGGCAAAGCGCCGTTGTTCTGCGTCCATCCAGGCGGTGGTCTCGCATGGGTGTACGGCGCCCTCGCGGGCCACCTGGACCCGGATCGACCCGTGTACGGCCTGCAAGATCCCTACATCGTCGAAAACGGTTTCCGCCTCGAATCGGTGGACGCGTACGCCGAGCGTTACGTCGAAGAGATCCTGAAAGCATTCCCCGACACCACCTTTCACCTCCTCGGTTGGTCGCTCGGCGGAAAGATCGCGCACGCCATGGCGGCACGACTGCAGCAGCTCGGCCACCCCGTCGGACTTCTCGCCCTCGTCGACACGGGTATCGCGGAGAATCTCGAACAGCTGCCCGCCACCAAGCCCGGCGACGTCCGGGCCCACCGGGCATTGGTCGAATTCCTCCGCGGCTGGCGCGAATTCCTCGGTCTGCCAGACGATCAACAGATCGACGACCCCGCCGAGCTGCTCCCGCTACTCGCCGAGCGCCTCAGCAGCGAAGGCATCCTGACCCCGCAACAGGTCGAGCGAGTGACCGAAAGCTTCATGGCACCGGTATCGCACACACCGGACTATTACGAAGGCGACGCCGTGCTGTTCGTCGCCACCCGCGAGCCGTACCGAGACCAGATCGCCGAAACCTGGCAGGGGCACATCACCGGCGCCATCCACGAGATCCCGATCGACGAATGGCACACCGGCATGATGAACCCGACAGCCGCCGCGGAAATCGGCCCGCTCCTGAACACCCTTCTCCGAGAAAGCGACTCGACGATGTGACGAGAGGTGCACCCGGTCAGCGGCGATCCATGACGATCGCCGATGGCTAGGCATCTGCTGCCCATCGCCTGGGTTGACCTAATGCCGCGTCCAGAATGTCGGCGCGATACCGACCGAAGGCGCCCTTCATCGCCTCAGTCCGATTGAAGGGCCTTCGGTCGCTTCTAGTCGGATGACGTCCTCGGCGAGCTCAGGGCCCGGCGGACGGCGTTGCGGAGCCAGTGGTGGGCGCCGTCGGCGGTGTGCCGGGGGTGCCAGGCCATGCTCATGGTCAACGGCGGCAATGCCAGGGGGATGTCGAGGAGGTGCAGTCCGAGGGCGGTCGCGTCGTCGGTGAGGGGCGACGGGGCGGCGCCGGGGAGCGCGGCGGGGACGAGGCAGACGAAGTCGCTGCGGGCGGCGAGGGTCATGGCGGCCAGGTGACTGGGGAGCACGATGCTGACCCGTCGTCGCAGGTTGTGCTCGGCCAGTGCGGTGTCGAGCGGGCCGGTGAACCGGCCACGGCGGCTGACCGCGACGTGCTGGGCGGCCGCGAACCGAGCCGGGGTCAAGGGTTGTTCGGTGAGGGGGTGGCCGCGCCGGACGGCCGCCACCATGCGCAGACTGGCCAGTTCTTCGACCCGGGTTTCCGGATCTACATGGTCGATGGATCCGATCTCCAGATCGATTCGGCCGTCGCGGAGTGCGGATCCGGCTTCCAGCTCTTCGGCCCGCAGCCGAAACGAGACACCCGGCGCCTCCTGCTGAGCCAGTTGCAGCAGTCGGGGGACCAGTGCCGCGCCGACCAGGTCGGCGGCCTCGAGGGTGAAGGTGCTGGTCAGCTCGGCGGGGTCGACGCCGGCGCCGGGACTGAGCAGCGCGCCGAGGCTGCGGACCACCGCGGCGGCTTCGTCGCGCAGAGCCTCGGCGCGCGGCGTGGGCACCATCGTCTGTCCGGCCCGGACCAGCAGCGGGTCTTGCAGGATGCGGCGCAGGCGGGCGAGGGTGCGGCTCATCGCGGCGGGCGAGGTGTGCAGGCGTTCGGCGGCGCGGGTGACGCTGTGCTCGGCCAGCAGGGCGTCCAGCGCTAGGGCGAGGTTGGCGTCGATCACCGGTTTCGGGCTGTTCACCAGCATCATTCCATTTCAGTCAATAATTCAGTGCCGAAGTTCCCATTGTGGCAATGCGCGATTCTTCGCAGGATGACGGGTGTACCGATCCACCACGACTGCGAGGCTCTCATGATCGTTATTACTGCTCCGACCGGGAACATCGGCCGTCCCCTGCTCGCCACACTCTTGGAGTCAGCGGCCGAAGACTTGCGGGTGATCGTGCGTGATCCCGCGCGGCTCCCAGCCGCGGCGCGCGACCGCGTCGACGTGATCACCGGCTCGCACGGCGACGCCGACGTCCTCGACCGGGCCTTCGATGGCGCGGACGCCGTCTTCTGGCTCGTTCCCCCGGACGCCTCCCAGACGCCGCACGACGGCTTCAGCGGTTTCACCCAGCCCGCCGCCAAGGCGTTCGCCGCGCACGGCGTCGGTCATGTCGTCGGGGTCTCCGCGCTCGGCCGTGGTACGCCGGTCGCCGACCGCGCCGGCCTGGTCACCGCCACCCTCGCCATGGACGACCTCATCGCCGGCTCCGGCGTCGCCTACCGGGCGCTGGCCAACCCGTCCTTCTTCGAAAACTTCCTGGAGGACTGCGACTCGATCCGCGACGAGGGCGTGTTCGTCGATGTCGTCGATGCCGACCGCAAAGCACCCCTGGTCGCCGTCGCCGACATCGCGGCCGTCGCCGCGGGCCTGCTGCTGGACCGGTCGTGGACCGGCATCGACAGCGTCCCCGTGCTCGGCCCGCAGGATCTGTCCCCGAACGACCTGGCGCGCATCATGACCGAACAGCTCGGCCGTCCCGTCCGCTACGAACGCCAGCCGTTCGAGGAGCTGCACGCCACCCTCGCCGGCTATGGCCTCAACGCGGAGTTCGTCCAGGCTGTCGTCGACATGAAGCGGGCCAAGGACGCGGGCCTCGATGCCAGCGTCGTTCGCACCCCGGATACCGCGTCCCCCACCAGCTTCGAGCAGTGGTGCGCCGAGACGCTCGCGCCCGCTGTCCGCGGCTGAATCCCCAAGACCACCTACACCTTTGGAGGCACTCCTGATGTCCGCTGCAACAACCGAACCGCCGGTCACGGCGTTCATCCTCGTCAAGACCACACCCGAGTGGCTCGCGCTGACCATCCAGGAACGGGTGGACGCCTTCACCACCCAGGTCCTGCCCACCATCGAGGCCAAGACCACCGGCGTCCGGTCCCGCTTCTACGACACCGAGTTCTACTCCGCCCGCGTCACCGACGTCTGGGTATGGGAAGCCGACGATCACCAGGCCTATCAGCTTCTCATCGAGGCACTGCGCGAAACTCCGTTCTGGGACCGCTATTTCGAGATCGTCGACCTGCTGGTCGGCACCGAGAACGGCTACGCCCGGAACTATGGTCTCGACACCATAGCCACCATCACCACCTGACCTCACCGGCCTGGGCCGGTGTCCGCCGACCGGAGGGCATCGGCCGCTGACTCTGGGTTCGGGTGGCCTCGCCCCTCATCTATGGATTCAGGTCAGGTTTTCTGTTTCAGATACTTGCACTCTCATGGCTAGAGTGCTAAAACAAATGTGTGCCAGTTGGCATAGATTATCTGACTCGATGAAGAATGGAGTGTGTGGAGGTGGCGACCATGCTGATGCGTACCGATCCGTTCCGTGATCTGGACCGTCTCACGCAGCAGGTGTTCGGCACGGCGGCTCGGCCCGCGGTGATGCCGATGGACGCCTGGCGCGAGGGCGATGAGTTCCTGGTCGAGTTCGACCTGCCGGGGATCGACCCGAAATCGCTGGATCTGGACATCGAACGCAACGTGGTGACCGTGAAAGCGGCACGCCCGGAGCTGGATTCGGGGCGATCGATGATCGCTGCGGAACGTTCCCGCGGGGTGTTCAGCCGCCAGTTGTTCCTCGGCGAGGGCCTCGATACCGACCATATTCGCGCCGATTACACCGATGGTGTACTGCGCCTTGCCATTCCGGTCGCGGAGAAGGCCAAGCCGCGCAAGATCGACATCGAACACGCCGATCGGCGGCAGGCGATCAACGCCTGATCGGACTCCCGGAAAGCTATCGAATACCGCAGCGCTCTTCCTCCGGACGGGCCCGGCAACGGGCCCGTCCATCAGCGCACCCCGGTAGCCTTCAATCTCCGGATGCCCCGGCTCAGTAATGCGTTGTCCCACAGGCTCGGTGGGGTGTGTTCGGGATCCATCAGTTCGTTCTCCGCCAGCGGGCTGTCCTCGTCCGCGACGGTCCCCGGATCGAACCGCACCAGGGTCCGGCCGTCGCCGCGCAAGGTCTCGACGGTGCGCAGCAAAGACGAGGTCTCGGCGAGGGTAGCGTCGAACGTCGCGGGTTCGGCATCGAGATGCTCGCAGATCAGCTGGCGCCGGATGCCGAGAATGGTTTCCCGCAGCAGGTCACCGTTCGCGGTCGCGGTGGTAACCTCCACGGCCAGATCGCATTCGGTGTCGAAGCCCATCGAACGGTTGTTGAGATTCGACGACCCGACCCGCAGCAGCCGATCGTCCATCACCAGGACCTTGGCGTGCACGTAGATCGGCGCACCGGCCGCGGTGACGGGATAGTAGACGGCGCACCGGTTCTCGGTGTCGGCCTGCCACAACAGATGCAGTAGGCGACGACGGGCCCCGTCCATCGCCTGTTGCTCGAGCCAGCCGTCGGCATGCCGCGGCAGCACCAGCACGATCTCCGGGCCGTTCGGTTCGCGCAGGCGCGCGGCGATCGCCTCGGCGAGGGTGCGCGAAGCCAGGTATTGGCTTTCGATGTACAACGACCGCTTGGCGCCCGCGATCGCCGCCAGATACAGCGCTTCGATCTCCCGGACTTCGGTGCGATCGGCGAGCTCGGGGAAGGTCCGCGCGATACCGACGTCCACCGACCGCATCGTCGGCGCCAGCCCTTCCGGCCACGGTGTCTCCCCGGCGATCTCGTCGAGCGCGGCCAATTGCTGTCCCGTCGCCGCCTTCCATCGGGCCCTGGCCAATTCGCCGATCGCCTTCGCCGCGTCGCCGTCGACGGCGGTGGTCGCGTCGTGCCACGGTCCGTACCGGTTGCCGTTCGGCTTGGTGCGGTAGTGGTTGTCGTCGCGATGGTCGCTGGTGTCCCAGCGGTCGACGGTCATGTCGATGCCGCCGCAGAACGCGAGCGCGTCGTCGATCACCACGATCTTCTGATGGTGCGCCGAACCGAACGGGTGCGCGCCATCCATTTCGAAATGCAGCCGTCGATCGGTCAGCCAATTGGCGATGAAGATCGGTGTCATGCCACGGCTGATCGCCGCGAACGCGCCGACGTTCCATTTCAACAGGTAGATGTCGAGATCCGGGCGCTGTTTCGGCAGCCAGGACAAGAACTTGCCCAGCCGGTTGGGTCCGTCGAGGGTCTTGTCCTGCGGTTCGAATTTGATCCGGGTATCGAAGTC
This sequence comes from Nocardia sp. NPDC051052, assembly GCF_044456045.1. Taxonomy (NCBI): domain Bacteria; kingdom Bacillati; phylum Actinomycetota; class Actinomycetes; order Mycobacteriales; family Nocardiaceae; genus Nocardia; species Nocardia sp. NPDC051052. Next base: position 170,545 of record NZ_JBITFL010000002.1, on the reverse strand, counting down.
CCAGCCGATCAGCACGATGCGCTTGCGGGCCTGCAACATCGCGGACTTGGCATGGCGGAAATAGTCCGCCGCGTCCACAATGCAGGCCAGCCGGTCGGCGCCGGCGATCTGCCAGCAGGTTTCGCCGGGGGTGAGGATTTGTTGCTCGTCGCTCATGTGTAGTTGTTCTCCCGTCCGGCCCGACACCCGTCCCCGCAGGTGAACGAATCCACACTACTGAAGTTGGTTCGGCGGCCCTCTTCTCGGCGACCGGTCTGACAGTCCCCGACCCTGCCGACACACTCGAACATCGTGTCGCACAAGGGGCGGCCGTATTGGGGAGGGCTTCGCTCATAGATATTCGTCGTCGCTAATACTTGCCCTTCTCCGGCGCAACCCTGACCCACCTACTGCTTCGAACATCCCAAAATGCCCAGTGGCGGATGCTCACCGGCGTTGGGATTCGCGCAGTGTGGCCACCGTTGGCATGGCCGTTGTGGAGTATCTCGACGGTGAGCAGATCGTGGCGGCCAGGCGATCTGGCTATGGCCGTCAGAGCGCTTCAGGCGCATCCTGTGAAGTGCACAGAGTGGGCGAGCGTGGTCGGCATGCTGGGTTCTGGCCGGCGAGGAGGAACGCATGGAAAGCGCGCCGAGCAGGACGGCGATGTTTGCGGCCGTGTCGCGCGGATTGTTTCGCCTGGAGACGGCGTCGCCGTGGGTACTCGACGATGTGCTGGCCCTTGTGCTTGTCGGCCCGGTATGGCAGCAGTTGCGAGACCAGTTCGATCCGCTGTTCCCCGGTCCGGTCCGTCTCGAATCCCGCGCGGCTGTCTGCACCCGCAGCCGGTACGCCGAGGACCGGCTGGCTGCTGGCGCCTTCACGCAGTACGTGATTCTTGGCGCGGGACTCGACTCGTTCGCGTGGCGGAGGCCGGATCTGCTCGGCTCGCTGAAGGTGTTCGAGGTTGATCACCCTGCCTCCCAGGCCTGGAAGCTCGATCGGGTCAGGGAGCTCGGCCTGCCGCTCAGCGACTCGCAGGTATTCGTGCCGGCTGATTTCGAGGCCGGACCGGTTCAGGATGCGCTGGGCCCGGCCGGGTTCGACTGGGCGCAGCCGGCGATGTTCTGCTGGACGGGCGTCGCACCCTATCTGACGGCACAGGCGATCGAGTCGGGGTTGCGCACGATCGCGGCGGCTGCTCCCGGGTCTGAGGTGGTGTTCTCCTACCGGGCCGAGGACTGTGCGCTCGACGACGTGGGGACGGAATTCGCCCGTATCTACACGCCGATCGCGGCTTCTGTCGGCGAGCCTCTGCAACCTGGCTGGCCGGTATCCGAGATCGAGAGGCTGATCAGCCGGTGCGGGCTGAACGTCGTGGACCATCCCGCACGCGCAGACCTTCAGCAGCGGTACTTCGCCGGCCGTACCGATGGCCTGCGGCCCTATACCTTCGAGACCTTGGTGGCCGCGCGGGTCACCTGAGCGAGCGCAGGCCACGTCCGGCAACTTCACCCCTCTGCGAGGGCCAGGCGGTGACAGCACGGTAGAGGAGCACGGCAACCTCCGCCCGAGACCGGCCTTCTGGATATCGCGGCGGGTGGCGGCTATTGGAGCAATGAGGACTGCGCGAAGCTAGTGGAGGCAGTATGCAGTGCATTTCCGATCTTCTCGGCGACCGGTTTGACAGTCCCCGGCCCTGCCGACACACTCGAACATCGTGTCGCACAGGGGGCGGCCGTATTCGGGGAGGGCCTCGCTCATGGATGTTCGTCGTCGTCGCGCGATGTCGGTAGTGCTTGCGCTTCTCCTCGTCGCCGGGGTGACCGGCCGTTCGCGGGGTAGCGGGGGAGAGTACAAAGCCGGATTTTCGGAGCTACCCGCTCGCTGCTCCGACGCGTTGAAACCTGCCCAACAGGCCATCAAGGCGTTCGCGGGGGAGGCATACAGTTCTGCCGCCGAGTCGCAGGACGCCGACCGTGAAGTCGGGGACGCCAGCCAGAATTTGACCTGTGCGATGAAGTTCGGTGGCTCGGTGCTGCGTGAACCGGTCAAGCCGTACCGGACGCCGATGTGGCGAAATGTTTCGATTTCCTACTTCCTGTCCCTGTATCCCATCAAGGCAACCGACACCCGCAGAAACCTCGCGGACTATGTCGCTGGATCCACTCTGCCCAGCAGCCCGCGACCTACCTTCATCGGCGGTATCGGTGAGGACGCGATCACCTGGGTCAAGGAGTCGAAGGGCGATCCGCCTCGGGTCAGCGTGAAGTTCAGCATCAACAACCTGATCGTGACCGTCGAGACGTGGGGCAAGGACTGGTCCGGGGTTCCCGAGACCTTCCCCGTCGTCGACTCGCCGGAACTGCGCGCGGATCTGCGCACCGGTACCGAAGCGATCGCGAAAGCTATTGCGCAACAGGCGCCGTCGGCACTGCCCACGGCGATCCTTACCCAGCCCTCGTTGACGAGCGGCACCAGCACGCCCACGACTACGAAGGCACCCGATGCCCTCTGGGATCCTTGCGGGATCCCGGCCGACCGCCTGTCCGCCGCGGGACTCGATGTGAAATCGCAATTCCGCGGTGAGAAGGAATCCAGCAGTGCGATGTGTATGTGGCGCGGCGGTTGGTATCGGCTGCGGGTGTTCGACAGCCTCGCACCGTTCGAATGGTCGATCTACGAGGACTCCACCTATGTGCGCCCGAAGCCGGTGACCATCGGCGATCGCCACGCGGTCCAGGTGCGCTGGGACAATTCGCAGGATTGGTGCGTGCTGGCGTTCGAAATGCCCCGGGAAGCAAACCTTCCCGACGCAGGCGGTCAAACACTCACCTTCGAGGCCTCGTTGACCGAGGACCGTTCCCCCACCGAGCTGTGCGACGAGCTGACTCGCGTGACGACCGCCGTAGCAGCATCTCTACCCCCAACCTCCTGAGCGACCCGACGCCATCGTTCGAAACCGGCTGCCCGACTTGGTGGTCTGCGCGTCGCCCGTGGCGATTCTCGCTGGACCAGCGGGGACGGCTCGGCAAGGATGGCCGAATGGAGCTGGACGGGGAACTGGATCGAATCGCGGAGCAGCAGGATCGGTCGGCGACATTCGAGTTGATCGGGAAGCTGGCCGATCCCAGCGTCGGCGGCCCGGAACGGGAGCGGATCGGGTATGTGCTGACGCGGCTCGGCGACCCACGCGCGGTGGCGCGGCTGACCGGGATCGGCCGCGACCGGGAGCGTCCGGCCGAAGTGCGGGTGGCGGCGCTGCGGGTCCTGGAGAACGCGGGGATGTGCCCGGAGGGTGCTGAATTGCGCGCCTGGTGGAACACCGGGGATGACGTCGTTCGCGCCTGTGTACTGCGGCAGGCCGAGCGTGGCGAGGCCGATCTGCTCGAACCGGTGGCGCGCGATCCGCACCACCCGCTGCATCGGCACGCGCTGACCGGGATCGAATTCCGCTTCGAGGAACCGCGCTGGCAGCAGTACAAGATCCAGGCTCTCGACCACCCCGACCCGGAGGTGCGGCGGACGGCGGCCGACGTCCTGTGCTGGGACGAACCGGTGGCCGCCGAACCGGCTCTGCGCCGCGCCGCCGCCGACAACGACACCGGCGTGGCCCGCGCCGCCATCGACACGCTGCGCTACTACCAGAGCAGGGCCACGTTGCGGCTGCTCCATGAGATCGCCCAGGGTACTGGCGAAAGGGCCAGCGCCGCACAGGATTCCAAGGATGACATGCTCGTCGATTTCGAGAGCGCGCAGCTACGGATCCGAGACTGGGTCGCGCCCGTCGCCGACCTGCTCGGGCAGCCCGAACCCGAGACTCCGCTGCCGCCTACACCCGGCAGGCCCAAGCCGTCCGCGCCACCAGCAGCCGAGATATTCGCTGCGTACTCCGACCTCGACGGCCCGTGGGCGGCGAAACTGGACGCGTTGCACCACTACGACTGGACCCGTGTGCCCACCGTGGATCGCCCCGGCCTCGCCGCCTTTCTGTCCGGCCATCCGGACCAGGAGGTGCGAACCCTGTGCTGCTCCATCCTGTCGACCTGGCAGGAGGTGGATCCGCTGCTCGCACTCGCCCACGATCCGGAACTGGGTGTCCGAAAGTCCGCGGTCTACTACCTGCGGTTCGTGCCACCGTCTCGAGAGATAGCCACGCTCACTTGGGATTTGGTCGCCTCTGGCAAGGTCGCCAGTACCAGCGGCTACGAGGCACTGGCCACCTGCGCTGCCCATACGCCCCCAGGCGAGCTCGACGACCGGCTGATCGAACTGGCGCGCACCGATCTCCGGGAGGACATCCGCGCCGAGGCGGTATCCCAACTGGGCGATCACCTCGACCCACTGCTACCCCTGCTATCCGAACCACCTCTAGTGACATGGGGTGTGCACATCCGCATACTGAACGCCTGCGCCAAGTCAGCCCTGCACCCGCCCGCGGCCAGCGAACTGCGTGCCGTCGACAGTCTGCCGCTAGCCGCCGCTCTCGCCGATCTCGACCTAGCTCCGCCGTGCTGAACCTGTTGGTATAAGGGGAGATTCACAGAACCCCCATACCTCTCACAGGTACCTGGGGCCTTGTGAGGGGTACGGGGGGTCTGTGGCAACCACGGCTGCGTCGAGGTCATCTTGGCTGACGCGACTGCGCGGCCAGGCGGACGGCGTCTTCGATCCGGCCTGCCCCGATGAGTTCGCCGAGGAACAGTGACTGGATGGCGCGGCACAGTGCTTTTCGGTCGACCTGCTGGGTTTCCGCGGCGAGGGCGTGTAGCGCGAATCCGTCGATCAGGGCGACGAAGGATTCGGCCGCGCCCTCGGGGTCGCTCGCTCCTGCCGCGCCGAGCGCGGTGACGGCCACTCGCCGCAACGCCGCCAGCGCCTCGGCTACCGCGCCGCGCTGTGCCGGGTGACGGCCTGCGTGCAGCATCGCCTCGATCATGGCCATGGTTTGCGTGCGGTCCGCGGCTACAGCATCGGCGAAAAGTGTTGGCATGTCGGTGATGTCGTGGTCGGCGGCGGTGAGCGCGTCGTTGAGCGCGGTCAGCACCCGCACCCGTTCGGCGATGAATACCCGCAACGCCTCGGCGGCGAGTGCGTCGATCGACTCGAAGAAGTAGCTGATGGTGGCCAGCGGCACCTCGGCTCGCTCGGTCACCGCCCGGTGGGTAACGCCGGCCATGCCCTGCTCGGCCACCACCTCGACGGTGGCCCGGACCAGCGCGTCACGGCGCGCCACGCCTGCGGCGCGATGACGCCGGGCGTGCGCGGCAGGGGGTTGTTTCGGATCTGTAGCGGGCATGGTGTCGATGGTAGCCACCTGGACGCCATTGTCTGGAAGAATTTCTAGACTTTGCTGTGCGGGTCGGGCATGCTGGGGAAACGAACGCGTCAACGCCAGGAGTATCAATAACGCCAGGAGTATCAATGCGGATACATCACCTCAATTGCGGAACACTGCGTCCACCCTCGCCGCGGCTGGTCAACGGCACCGGGTCATTGTTCGGTCGCGGAAAATGCGTCTGCCATTGCCTGCTGATCGAAACCGACAGCCAACTCGTGCTGGTCGATACCGGCATCGGCACCAACGACATCGCGCAACCGACGAAAACCCTTGGCGCCGAATTCGTCTGGGGCGTCCATCCGGTGCTGGATCCCGAGGAAACCGCGATCAGGCAGATCGAGGAACTCGGCTATGCCGCGGGCGACGTCGGGCACATCGTGATGACACATCTCGATATCGACCACACCGGCGGCCTCCCGGATTTCCCGCACGCCACCGTGCACGTCAACACCGACGAACTGGAAGCGGCCCGCAGGCCGCTCACGTTCATGGAACGCAGGCGCTATGCGGGTGCGTCCTGGGCGCACGGCCCGAAATGGGCCGAGCATCGCGTCGAGGGCGCCGAATGGTTCGGATTCCGTGCCGTCCGCGAATTACCCGGCCTGCCCGCCGAAATCCTGCTCATCCCACTGGACGGCCATACCCGCGGCCAGGCCGGCGTCGCGATCGACACCGGCGCCACCGAGGGCCCGCGCTGGTTGCTGCACGCCGGTGATTCCTACGACTACCACGGTCAATTGGACCTCGACCCGACCTGCCCACTCGGCCTCAGAGTCTTTCAATACGCTATGCAGTCCAACAGGTCCAACCGGCTGCACAACGTCGAACGCCTCCGTGAACTCGCTACCACCGGCGAGGCCGACATCTTCTGCGCCCACGACCCCGTCGAATTCGATCGCTACGTGTCGAATACGCCGGTGTCCCATGGGTTGGTGCACGCCAGGTAGTTGCCGGAATGCGGTCCCACCATCCCGCGCGACTATCGGGCGCGTTCGCGGACCACGCGAGCAATGTCGATGCGGTCGACGAGGCGCGCCGCTGGTAGCTGGGATAGGGCGGCCGCGGCGAGGACCGCGACGACGGCGAGTACCGGCGGCAGTACGCCGATGGACAGCTGGAGGGTGAACATGTCGCTGCTGAACGAGTGCAGGAACGCCCATGCGGCGGCGATGCCCGCGACAATCCCGAAGGGCACCGCAAGCATTGTCGCGGTGAGGTTTTCGATGGCGAGCGCGGCGGTGAGCCTGCGCACCGGCACCCCGGTGGCGCGCAGCGTAGCCAGTTCGATGGTGCGCTCGGCGAGGTTGACGGTCATGGTCACGTAGATGACGGTAAAGGCGAGCACGGCGCCGAGAATCAGCATCACGATGATGAAAATCCAGAACAGGCCGAGAAATTCGTTCGCCTGATCTTCCAGGGCGTGGGTGTCGGTGTACGCGACCACGCCGGGCAGTGAGGTAATGGTGGCCCGCAGCGCGTTTCGATCGGCGTCGCCATCGAATCGGAGCAGATATCCCCGTAGACCCGCGCCGCCGAGCTGACCGGCGGTGGCGTTGGTGGCGTAGAGGATGGTGCCGAGCGGTTCGTCGACGAAGCCGGCCAGGCGCTGCCGGGTCGGTGCGCCGAAGGGCGAGGTCACCGTCACGGTATCGCCGACGCGGATGCCGAGGCGGTCGGCAAGCGGTGCGCCCGCGAGTGTCCCGTCGGTGGGCAGCGTTGCCGCGTCGCCGTCCGAAGTGCGAAAGCCGTGCATCGTGGTGTCCGGAGCCAGTCCGTCGAGCACGGTCGAGTAGGACTTGTCGTTCGCGGCGACCGTCACCGGCGTGAACGTGGCCTGCTCGACGGCGGTGACGCCGGGCAGCGCCCGCAGCGCGGCGTCCGGATCGGCCGCCGCAGGCGCGAGGTATACCGTGGCGTCTTCGCGTTGCACCTGATGGAACTGGATATCGAGCGCAGTGCGCATGCTGGTGAGCATGCCGACCGAGGCCAGGATGAGGATCAGCGCGAGCACCGTGCCGATCATGGTTGCCACCGTTCGGCGCCGCCCACGCGAGAGCGAACGCACGGCCATCCGGATGACCACGGGCATCCGATGCCATCGTGCGGACAGCCGGGCGAGCGGCCCGACGCGGGCCGCGCGAACGGTGTCGCCGCGCATCGCCTCGGCGGGGGCGATGCGGGCCGCGGCGATGGCCGGGCCCAGCCCGGCGATGACGCCGGTGAACAGGCCGAGCGCGAAACCGACCAGCGCCGTGGGTATTCGGTGTTCGACGACGGTATCGGGGATGCCGATCGCGGAGGTGTAGGCGGCGGTGACGGCGGCGGTGGCGACGAACCCGCCGAGGACACCGAGCACGGCGCCGACGGCGGCAATGCCGACGCCGTAGCTCACGTAGTGGCCGACCACGGTGCGGCGGCGCGCTCCCATCGCCAGCAGGGTGCCGATGATCGGTCGTTCGGCCTGGACGAATCGGGTGATCAGCACGTATTCGGCGATGGCCGCGGCGGTCAGGAACAGGGCGGGGAAGCCGAGGGCGAGTTGGGTGAATCCGTCGAGGTCTTCGTGTAGCGCGGCGTTCGAGGGCTGCTCGGCCTGTGTGGTGACGGCCGTCGCGCCTGCTGAACGCAGCCGATCCGCGACCTGGTCACGGTCGGATGATGTTGCCGTGCCGCTCATTTCGACCAGGGTCTGATTGGGCCTCGGCTGTCCGGACAGGCTTTGCGCCGCGGGTTGGGTGGCGAAGGCGACCGCGAAGGCGTGTGGGTCGGCCAGTATTTCCTGGCGATTGCGTGCGGGCCACAGGTATTCGGCGGAGCGAGCGATGCCGGAGATGGTGACGGCGTGCCAGGCGGTGCCGTCGAATACCTGGAATCCGCCGCCGACGCGCAGGCCGAAGGTGTCGGCGGCGTGATGTTCGATCACCACCTGATCGGCGCGATCCGGATCTGGCAACCGGCCCGCGGTGAGCTGGATGTCGTTCACGCGCGGCGCCGTTGCCGAGAGACCGATGACCCGGCCGAGGAGTTTGGTGTCGCCGATCGCGAACGGAACATCGGCTTGGGTTCGCTCGGCGACCTGCGCGACACCGCTCGTCGCGCGCACCGACGCGGCGATCGCGCCGGGATCGCCGCCGTCGGCGGTCAAGTCGGCGAAGTGCAGCCGATCGTAGGTCTGCCCGTAGGACGTCGCGAGGTTGCGGAAGGAGTCGTAGCTGGCGACGAACAGCAGCACCCCGAGGAGCACGGTCGCGGTGATTGCGCCGACCTGTGCGACGCGCCTGCGGAGATCGCGCAGAATTTTCCTGGGCAGCACTCGATTCGGCGCGAGCACGGCACTCACCACCGGAGGGTGGCCGCGTCGACCGGGTTGGCGTTGGTGTCCTCGGCGGTGACCGTGCCGTCGCGCATGCGGATCACGCGGTCGGCGATCTCGGCGACTACTTCGTTGTGGGTCACCATCACCACGCCGCGACCCGCGCGACTGGTGTGCTGCAGTAGCTCGAGCACCTCGCGTCCGGTGGCGACATCCAGTGCGCCGGTGGGTTCGTCGGCGAGCAGCAGATCGGGGTCGGTCGCCAACGCGCGGGCGATCGACACCCGCTGCTGCTGACCGCCGGACAGCTCGGCGGGAAAATGGTCCGCACGGTCGGACAGCCCGACCGCGGCCAGCAGGCCGGCGACTCGGCGCCGGTCGCCTCGGCCGGTCAGCTCGACGATGACCTCGACGTTTTCCCGCGCGGTCAGGCTGGGAATCAGGTTGAAGAACTGGAAAACGAATCCGACGTGGTCGCGCCGGAAGGCACCGAGCTGGGCCGGGTGCTTGGTCGAGATGTCTTGGCCCGCAACACTTATCGATCCCTCGTCGGCGGATTCGATACCGCCGATGATATTGAGCATGGTTGTCTTGCCCGACCCGCTCGCGCCCAGTATCGCCACCAGTTCCCCCGGCGGAATATCGAGATCGATATCGGTGAGTGCGTGCACGGCGGCTTCGCCCGTCCCGTAGGTCTTGCTGACCCCGTGCAGCCGGATGCCACCGCGTCGGCTTCGGCGTGCTGCTCGCCGACCGATTACTGTCCACATATCAGACGCTCGGGTATCACCTGCGGCTCGAATTGCGCCCGGGCACAGCGATAGTGGTGGTGATAGCGATGCTGGTGGCGGCCGCGATGATTCAACTTCCGTCGCTGCGCCGGATCTACGAACTCGATGTCGCGCGGGTGGTGCACGAGCGGGCGCTGTGACGGTTGCGCTCTATTCATCGGGGTGCGAGGCGGCCTGGCTCTGCCGCTAGCGTCGTTCGATGGTCTTCCGTAGCGCGGTGTCGGAGCGTTGCATCGCGAGCCGGACGGCTGGTTCGATGGTGCGTCCCAACACTTTCCCGCGAACCCGCCTGGCAGAGTGTAATCGATATCGACGGTCACCTCGGTCTTGTGCTCGCCGAGCGACTGAAATCGCGAGGTCGATTGCGAGGGGAGCGCGGACACCGACGTCACGCTGACGTGCGAGTTCGGCACCCACTCGGTGACCCGGACCGTCGATCGGGTGGTGATCGGGCCGAGGGTCAGGTTGCCGGTGTAAACCGCCCCGACGCCGACCGGCGTGTCACTGGCCAGATCGACCCGGCTGACCCCGAACACCCATTCGGCCGCATTACGCAGATCGGCACCATATTGGAACGCGAAATCGATGGGTACGGCAATGATTCCGCGGCAAGCCAATTGGGCCATCGTGCTCTCCTGTTCCGAAGGCACCGATGGGCACCCGCGGGTGGCTGCGCTCACCCCATCAACCATGCAATGAGCAACTGTTGCGTATAGCAATTATATGCCGACGGCTGCGAACGGCGAGTCGATCGAGGAGTTGTCGAACGGTCTGGCGCCGTTAGGTCACACGACCTATAATTAGGTCATGCGACCTAACGACGCGACGTTCACCGAGACCGCGCGTCGCGCGCAGATCGTCGAGTGCGCGATCGAGACGATCGCTGAGCTCGGGTACCACCAGTCGTCGGTTCGCAAGATCGCCGAGCGGGTCGGGGTGGCGATGAGCGTGGTGCAGTACCACTTCGGGAACAAGGACGAGATGGTGGCGGCGATCGTCGCGGAGTTGTATCGGACGGTGCTCGCGATCATGCTGCCCATGGTCGAGGCGGAGCAGACCGCGCGGGGCAAGCTGGCCGCCCACATCAGGGCGCACCTGAAATGCCTTGCGACGTACCGCTCGCAGCAGATCGCGTTGATGGAGATCGGCTCGAACTACTGCAGCGGTACCGGACAACGCCTGCACGAAGTCGGCGTGCCTCTCGAACCCGATCAGCTGGCCGATCTTGCGAAACTGGAGCTCGAAACGATATTCACGCTCGGTATCGAGACCGGCGAGTTCCGTGCGCTGTCACCGACTTCCATGGCCACCGCCGTGCGCGGCGCGATCGGTGCGGCACTGCTGCGATCGACGGGGGATCCCGACTTCGATGTCGTCGGCTACGGCGAGGATTTGGTCGTCGCGTTCGATTTGGCCACCAGGCACCTGTAACGAAAGAAGCAATGATGGCGCGAATTGTGATCGCGGCCTTCGGATCACGCGGAGACATCGTCCCGTTCACCGACGTCGGCTGTCGACTGCGGAACGCGGGCCACGACGTGGTGTTGACCGCTACGCCGGACCTCATCGACGAGATTGCCGGCTGCGGGTTGCGGGCCGTCCCGGTCGACTTCGAACTCGAACACGAACTGGACGAGGAAAATCCGCTGAAGGCAGCCAAGGAAATGTTGCTGCCCATGGGAATGCGCAAGCTCGGCGAGAACCTGCGTACCGCGCTGCACGACGTGCCGGCCGATGTCCTGTTGCTCTCCCCGTTCGCCGAGCTCGTCGGGCATCCGCTCGCCGAGGCGCGCGACATCCCGAGCATCGGCGTTCGCCTGCAGCCGCTCTCGACGACCGCGGCCTTCCCGCCGTCGTTGCTCGGAGCGTGGTCGGCGGGGGCGGTGCTCAATCGTGGCGCCGGGTGGTTCGCCACCGCGATGTTCGACCGAATGTACAGCAAGATTGTCGCAGGCTTCCGCGACCAGCTGGGCTTGCCGGCAGTGCCGCAGCGTACGCTGCGCCGACGGCGGACCGACGCCGAATGGCCGATCCTGCACGGCTTTTCGCCCAGTGTGCTGCCGCGTCCGGCGGATTGGCGTACTGGTCTCGACGTGGTCGGCTACTGGTGGCCGCAGCGCCCGGTCGACTGGACGCCACCGAGCGAGCTCGTCTCGTTTCTCGAATCAGGCTCGGCACCAGTATTTTTCGGACTGGGCAGCCTCATGCTCGGTAGGAGCGAGGCGTCCCGGGTCTCGGAGCTGGTCGCCGCCGCGCTGCACAAAGTCGGCATGCGCGGCGTGATCCAGTCGGGCGGGGCCGATCTCGCTGTCGTCGGCGACAGCATGGTGACCGTTGGCACCGTCCCGCACGACTGGCTGTTCGGAAGGGTTGCGGCGGTGGCGCATTCGTGCGGCGCGGGCACCATGGCGGCCGGTCTGCGCGCCGGCCTTCCCGCCGTTGCGGTGCCCTCACCGGGCGGTGACCAACCGTTCTGGGCGCGACGTCTTCGCGAACTCGGCGTCAGTTCAGCGACCGTGCCACGGCCCAAGCTCACCGCGGCACGGCTCGCCGACGCCGTCGACGTCGCACTCACCGAACCCGCCCACCGAAAAGCGGCGGAAGAATTGGCCGCCCGAATCGCCGAGGAAAATGGCGCCGCGCGCGTGGTCGCCGCGGTCGAACACCTTGTCCGGGCTTGACCGGAATCAACCTGCCGCGATCGTCCGTAGCTCACAGCGGGCAAGCTTGCCGGGTCTACCGGGCGATCATTCGACCAGGTCGAGGAATTGCCAGTGCGCGTTGGGTTGTGCGCCGCTGAGCCACTTTCCGCAGTTCTGCAGGACTATCGGGCCCGAGGTGATGTGCTGGGTGCCGGTGGTGAGATCGCGGAGGAATCGTTCGATCGGGCCGCGCCGGATTGCCGTTGTCGCTGCCCATCGGTGCACCGTCCGGCCGATGTCGTGCACGGTCCATGTCGTGTGGTTGAGCACTAGGCGGATCAGTGTTTCCTGTTCGGTGCTCAGCGGCTCACCGGCGTCCAGCGTTTCTTCATGACCCTGCCAGGCTTGCAACACCCATGCGCGGGCCGCGCGCAGCTTGGCTTCGGCGGTCGCGTAGTCGGCGTGGAACTGTGCGGTGTCGACGGCGGCGTGGGGAGTGCCGGACTTGTTCGCGGCGTAGAGCTTCAATTCGTCGAGTAGTCGCCGGCCGACACCGAGGGCCCAGCCGGTGTGCACGATGGCGGACATGTTCGCGACGCCGATGCGATAGATCGCGCCGCCATTGGTCGGGACTTTCGTTGTCGCGGGATAGGTATTCGCATGCGGGACATACACATCGGTGCAGTGATAGTCGATACTGCTTGTCGCGCGGAGGCCGAGCACGTCCCAGTTGTCGACGAGTGTCACCTGCGACTTGGGCATGGCCAGCATCCGCACCTCGTCGGTTCCCTCGACCCTGATCGCGCTGTGGATGTGGGTGGCCAGTGCCATACCGGAGGCGAACTGCCATTCGCCACTCACCAGGTAGCCGCCGTCGACCGGGACCGCGCGGCCGAGCCGGGTGCCCTGTCCGGCGAACAAGGCGTGCGCGCCCGCCGCGACATCGGGGAACAGCTCCGCCGCCACCGCACCGAGATAGGCCGCCGAGGTGCCGGTCACCATCTGCAACACCATCATTGTCCAGCCCGCCGCGGCGTCGTGATAGCTGAGCCGCTCGATCGTCTGGATCAACTGCCGCGGGCAGAATTCGTAACCACCGAGGTTCGCCGGCAGGCCTGCCCGGACCACCCCTGCGGCGAGCAAGGCCTGCGCGGTGTCCTCGGTGAGCCTGCCGAGTGTGTCGGCCGCCGCCGCGTTTGCTTCGACGGACTCACCGAGGGCGTCGATTCTTTCGAGCAGCGCGGGGAATTCGTCGCTGATGTGTAGTCGCGCCGAGGCTGTCATTTCACGATTATGCCTGTCATCCACGCCGCGATGTCGGCCCGCGCTCGGGGCCTGGCCGGTGGAATGTTTAAGTACACCAACGTGATCCGTTCAGGTCAGCTGGGCTGCCAGCCGCTTCGCGTTCATGTAGGCGATCGCCTCGATGGAGATCATCGGGTTGACGCCCGATGCGGTGGGAAAGCAGGAGCCGTCGGCGACAACGATATTGGCGACGTCCCAGGTGGCGCCGTCGGGGTTGGTGGCCGAGAGCTGCGGGGAGCCGCCCATTCGGGCCGAGCCCATGATGTGCAGGGCGCCCATCGCACAGTGTCCCGGACCGTAGCCCGCAGCGCGGCAGGAGGCGGCGAACTCGGCGTGCGAGCCGCGGCGGCCGGGTTCGTAGTCCACGCCTGCTTGATGGCCGGAGAAGATGCGTTGTGCTCCGGCGGCCTCGAGAATGCTTGCGGCGCCTTCGATTCCGGTGTGCAGGTGGGCCGCGTCGTAGCCGGACAGGCGGTAGTTGACGATCGGCTCGCCGGATTTGTCGACGGTGACCGTGCCCGAGTCGCGGTCGCGGGTGATGATGCCGATCGCAGTGGTGCGGGCGAAGTCGAGCATGGTCCGGCGGTGCGCGTCCGCACCGCGCCAGCCCATGAAACCGAGGGCCAGGCCTGGATGGAGCGGGCCCGTCTCGTAGACGACGCCGTAGCCGTTGCCATCGAGATCCGCGTGCTCACGGCAGATACGCCCTTGCAGCGCGCCCTCCCAGCCTCGCAGTTCCTCGTCGAAGACGCCGAACACCGCGGCGGCTGGATGCAGGCGCAAGTGGCGTCCGATGTTCTCGTTGCGCAAACCGGAACGGCGCAGCAATGCGGGCGTCTGCACCGCGCCCGCCGCGACGACGACGGCGCGGGCCCGCACCTCGATCTGTGCGCCGGATGCGGTTATTGCTGAAATGCCTTCGGCACGGCCATTTGTGACGTGGATGCGACGGACGTTCGCGTCGATGACCACCCGGGCACCGGCCGCGGCGGCGTCAGCGAGCCACGTCTTGGCCACGGACTGTTTGGCGCCGACGCGGCAGCCGTAACCGCAAGAGCCGCATTCGATTCCGGCGTCGCACGCGTCGGTGACGTTGCGCGGCAACGCGCTCACGTCCCAGCCGAGTGCCTGCGCGCCGCGTTCCAGCACACCATCACGAGCCGAGAGGGCGGAGCGGGTGTCGGTGACGGCGAGTCGGCTTCGCACCGCCGCGATGGCCTCGTCGAACTCGGCCTCGGCGAACTGCGCCGCACCCAGTTCGGCCCATTCCGCGCGAACGGAGTCAGGGGTGGGCAGTGAGGTGGTCCAGTTGACGACGGTCCCGCCGCCGAGGCAGGTACCCGCGACCAGGGTGATCTGCCCCTCGGCGGAACTGGCGCCTGGCGCGTAGAGCTGTTCCAGCGCGGCGAGTTCGCCCGCGCCGAAATCCCGGTCGTCGTAATAATTTCCGCGCTCCAGCACGATCACGTCGAGGCCCGCGCCGGCCAGTACGGCCGCCGCGGTACCGCCGCCCGCACCGGATCCGACGATCACCACATCGCACGTGAGCGAGGTGTTCTCGGTGCACCGCAGCGGCGTCAGCGCGGGTTGCGGGGCGGAACTGAGCGGTCCGGTCGGCCCGGGGTAGCCGATCTCCTTCCACAACGGGTTGGTGCCCGTTGGTCCCGGAGTCACGTTGTAGGCCAGCAGTGCTGCTTGTTTGAGCGCCTGGAAGATCGCGCGCACCGGCCCCAGTCGCGAATCGCCGAGCCGGAGCAGCGCCTGCTCGCGCTCCTGCTGCGACAGCGTGGAGAACCGACGCGGTCCCGCACCGAGCAGGACGCCGGTCGGCCGGGAATCCCACCACCCCAACAGCATTGCCAGCTGCTTGCGGTCGGCCTCGCGCGGGCTGCGGCTCAACAGCCGCAGCACGGTGTCGACCGCGCCGAGCTCGCTCGCCGGCGGCAAGGTCAACCCGTCCCCGGGAACGAACGTATCGCAGATCATGCTCAGCGCTGCCCGCTGCTCGACCGTCAGCTCCATCTGAAACTCCCCTTCGCCCATGTTGGTCGAGTTAATCACGTCCGCCGCCGATTGGCGTCAAGATCCAGGTAGCAGCCCTGCGGCAGCGGAATGTGCATTCACTTACTTGCCGTTGATGCCCGTCAGCGCTCAGGACCGCGCGGGCAGTTGGACCGTAACGCGCAGTCCCCCGGTGGGGCGGGGGACGAGGGTGAGGGTTCCGGCGTGAGCCCGGGTGATGCTGTTGACGATGGCCAGGCCGAGGCCGACGCCCGCGTGGTGCGTGCGGATCCGTTCCGTGCCGCGCCGGAACGGCTCGACCAGGGTGGAAACCGAGGGGGGAGTGAGCGTTTCGCCGGTGTTCTCGACCGTGAGCAGCACACCGTTCGGCACAAAGCTGGTCGTGACCGCCACGGTGCCGTGCTCCGGCACATTGTGGACGATCGCGTTGTGCACGAGGTTCATCGTCAGGTGCAGCAGCAGGGCGGGAGAGCCGATGGTTGGGGTGACGTCGCCGGAGATGTAGAGGGTGACGCCGAGCCTTTCGGCCAGGGGGAGAAGGGTTTCGGCGGCTTCTTCGACGAGCAGGGACAGGTCGACGGGTTCGCGGGTGAAGGACCGTTGGTCTGCGCGGCTGAGCACGAGCAATGCTTCGGTGAGGTCGATCGCTCGCGCGTTGACGGCGTGCAGACGGTCGGCGAGGTCGCCGGCGTCCTGGGTGGGATCGTTGCGGGCCACGTCGAGAAGTGCCTGCGTGATCGCCAGCGGAGTGCGCAGTTCGTGTGAGGCGTTGGCGGCGAACCGCTGCTGTTCGGCGACGTGTGCCGCGAGCCGGGTGAGCATCGTGTCGAAGGCGTCGGCGAGCTCGCGGAACTCGTCGGCCCGGCCCGGTAGCCGGATGCGGTGCGCGAGTGACCCGTTCGCGGCCATCCGGGTGGCGGCCGTGATGCGGGTCAGCGGGGCGAGCATCCAGCCGGCGAGCAGCCACCCGCCCACCAGGCCGACCGTCAGCAGAAAAGCCATCACGACGGCCACGAACGGAACGAAGGCACGCAACAGGGCCGCGCGGTCGATCCAGAAGTTGCCGCTGGTGCTGATCAAACCGTCGGGCAGAAACCACAGGTAGAAGACGCACACGGCGCCGCACAGCAAGGCACCGACGACCATGATGAAACCGGCGTAGCTGAGGGTGAGTTTGAGGCGAACACTCAACCCGGGCTGCCTAGGCACGGTCCGCGCCCGCACGTCCGGTGTCGATCCGGTACCCGGCCCCGGCCACGGTGGCGATGACCCAGGGTTCGCCGAGCCGTTTGCGCAGTGCCGAGACGGTGATGCGCACGGCGTTGGTGAACGGGTCCGCGTTCTCATCCCACGCCCGTTCCAGGAGTTCTTCGGCGCTGACCACACCGCCTTCCGCACCGACCAGGACTTCGAGCACGGCGAACTGTTTCCGGGTGAGCGCGACGTAGCGGCCGTCGCGGTAGACCTCGCGGCGGAACGGATCCAGCCGCAGCCCGGCGATCTCCCGCACCGGTGGTCTGGTGTTGGCCCGCCTTCGGTCGAGTGCTCTGAGCCTGAGCACTAGTTCTCGGAGGTCGAACGGCTTGGTGAGGTAGTCGTCGGCGCCGAGCCCGAACCCGGACGCCTTGTCGTCGAGGCGGTCGGCGGCGGTGAGCATCAGAATCGGCATGCCGCTGCCGGTAGCGACGATGTGTTCGGCGATCTCGTCGCCGGAGGGGCCGGGGATATCGCGGTCCAGGACGGCGATGTCGTAGGCGTTGACGCTCAACAGTTCCAGTGCGGTGCCGCCGTCACCGGCGATGTCGGCGGCGATCGCGTCCAGGCGCAGGCCATCGCGGATGGCCTCGGCCAGATAGGGTTCGTCCTCGACGATCAACACGCGCATAGACCCTCGATTCTCGCAGCCCAGGCATATCGTCGGCGTATCGAAAATCGCATACGCGCCGGCAACATCGCACTGCCTTGACTGAAGGCATGAATCGCAGTGAACCAGCGCGTCGTCGTCGTCGCCGATCGACCGTCTTTGCCGCCGTGGTAGTCGTCAGCGCGGCGGTGGCCGGTGTCGTTGTCTTCGAGGCGCTCCCGTCCCTGTCCTCGACCGCGCGATCAGGCGACAAGTTCGGCCCAGTGGTCGAAGATGGCGCCGTCCCGGCCGGCGTGACGGTGTTCGATGACGGAGTTCCGTCCGTGGCCAACCTCGACCCCGATTTGCTCGATGCCCTGCGCCGAGCCGCCACGGATGCTTCGGATGACGGGCTCGAGTTCGTCGTCAACAGTGGCTGGCGTTCCCCGGAGTACCAGAAACAGCTACTGCGCGAGGCGGTCTCGAAGTACGGGTCGGCGAAGGAAGCGGCCCGTTGGGTGGCCGCTCCCAATACGTCTGCGCACGTGTCGGGGGAGGCGGTCGATATCGGGCCCGTCGAGGCCGCGAGGTGGCTGTCCACGCACGGCGCCGAGTACGGGCTGTGCCAGATCTACGCCAATGAAGCCTGGCATTACGAACTTCGCCCTGAAGCCATCGATCACGGCTGCCCGGCTCGGTATGCCGACCCCACCCAGGATCCGAGGATGCAGCAGTGATCGGCACTGTCGAGACCAGATCGGTCGACCGGAACGCGTTGGCGCAGATAGCGTTCCGATTCTGCGTCGTCTATCTCGGTCTGTTCTGCCTGCTCCTCACCTACATCCCGTTCGCGCTGCTCGGCATCCTCGGCCGCTGGGTCCGCAAATACGTCGGACCGTGGGATATGTCCCTGACGGACCCGGTCACCGGTTGGGTGGGCCGCACGTTCTTCGGGGTCGACGCGGTGCTGCACGACGACTCCGGAGCGGGCGACCAGGCGGCCGTCTGGGTGCTCGTTCTCTGCCTCCTGGTCGTCGCGGTGGTGGCCACCGCGGTGTGGACGGCCTTCGACCGGCGTACCTCCTATCCCCGGCTGCTGGCCTGGTTCACGCTGTTCCTGCGACTGTGCCTGGGCGGGATGATGCTGTCGTTCGGGTTCGCCAAACTGTTCCCCACCCAAATGCCCGGCCCCACACTGGCACAGCTGTTGCAGCCGTACGGCGATTTCAGCCCCGCCTCGGTGCTGTGGCTGCAGATCGGCAGCTCTTATCCGTACGAGATGGCGCTCGGCGCAGTGGAAGTCATGGCAGGCCTGCTGCTGTTCGTGCCACGAACCGTGGTGCTCGGCGCCGCGGTGAGTCTGCTGAGCATGGCTCAAGTCCTCCTGACGAACATGACGTTCGACATTCCGGAGAAGCTGCTCTCCCTGCACCTGCTGCTGATGAGCCTGGTCCTGCTCGCTCCCCACCTCCAGCGCTTGGTGAATGTGTTTGTGCGACAACGCGCGTGCGAGCCCCTGACCCAACCCTCTCTGTTTACGGACGCCCGAAAGAACCGCATCGCCCTGTGGATTCAGGTGGCCTTCGGCCTGTGGGTCGCACTGGGTTGCGGCTATGACCGCTGGGTGGTCTGGCAAGGCCAGTACGGCGCCGGTAGCCCCAAATCCGAGCTATACGGCATCTGGGACGTGCGAGATTTCACCCTCGACGGACAGCCGATACCACCGCTGACCACCGACCAAAACCGTTGGCAACGACTCGTTTTCGACGACCCAGGGGTCGCAACCTACCAACGAATGAACGGCGAACTGATACCGGTCCGCGCCGACTTCCTCCCCACCGGACAGCTGGAACTCACCACAACGGACACCGCCAGCGAAAGGACCAGCGCCCAAACATCATTCGCAACGCTGTCCATCGAGCGCCCCACCCAAAACCAGCTGCTACTACGCGGAAAACTACATGACCACCCCGTCACCATCACCCTGGATCGCGTAAACCTGAACACCTTCACCTTGCGCAACCGCGGATTCCACTGGGTCCAAAACTACCCATACTTCCGCTAGCCGAATCCACCTGACTAGGGCTTGATCTGGGGTTTTGTGGGTTGTTCGGCGTGGGGGCTCGAGTTTGGGTCGGGATCTCGAGACTATGCCGGGTGTGAATGATGTTGTGGTGACGCAGGATATGGGTTTGGCGGTTCACTGAATGGACCGAACTATCACCTCCCGGCAGAAAGTCGGCCACGCTGGGCAAGACCCAGTGTTAGGAGGTGAATTGGAAATGAGTATTGAACAAATGGCACAGGCGCTGATCGACCTGACCGAGGCAGACGAGAAATCGTTGCGTACCTGGTCGGAGATCGAAGACGCCACCTTCACCGCGTACGCAAGCGCGTACCTCGGTGAGATCGTGCCGCCATGCAAGGGATGTCACACCAGCTAATGCTGTGACCTAGCGGATCGGTGGGGGCGCAGGCCATCGCGTTCCCACCTCGAAGACGAAGGAACGCAATGAATTCGGATCAGGCCAGCACGCCGATTTTGCTGCGTGCACGGCCGTTCACCGCGGTGGCCCCCAACTCGTGCAAGGACTTTCAAAGCCGGGTCGGCCGTCCGTCGGTAACCGATCCTGATGGGGCAACACCCTGTGTCGTGGTGCTCACCCGCGCGGCGGACCGGGAGGCCGACCACCTGTCGCTATGGTTGGCCGCCCAGGGAATTCCGTTGCTGCGCATCGACAGTGACCACTGTGTCGGGTCGAGCATAGTGTGGGATCCGGCGGTCGAGATGCTGCACTGGGAATCGCATGGATTCCGCCCCAGAGTGTGCTGGCAACGCTACTTCGCCACCGAGGCGATACCGCTTCCCGATGACGCGCTGCTCGCCCATTACGGCCGCGAGCAGTGGCCGGTGCTGGCCTCGGTGCTCTGCGGCGGCGCGACTCGAGCCGTCAACGCCGCGATTCGGCCCGGCAACCCCGATCGTGTCCGTCAGCTCGCCGCCGCGCGGGCGGCCGGGCTGCTGACTCCCGCGACAGTGGTCGCCACGAGGCTGGCCGACACCGTGGACGCCATCCCCGGCAACGGGGATCTGCTGGTGAAAAGCCTTGGGCGACATGCGGTCGAGACCCGGCCGGGCAGTCTGCGCGGAGTGTTCCCGCAGCGGGTGAGCCGGGCGCGGATGGCGGCGGAATCCGGTGTCGAGCCGGCCCCCGTGCTCGTCCAGGAGTTCGTGCCCGCGGCGAGCGAGCTGCGGGTCTACGCCGTGGCGCAACGCCTCATCGCTTACCGGGTCGCCCGGCCCAGCCCGGACGCCGTGTGGACCGACCCGACCTCGATACGAGTCGAACCGGCGGCGCTCCCACCCGAACTCGAGGCCGCGCTCGCCAAGCTGACCGCGCTATTCGGCCTCGATGTCGCCGCATACGACCTGCTCGACACAGCGGATGGACCGGTATTCCTCGAGGTCAATCCGGAGTGCGACTGGTCGTGGGCCGAACGGGCAGCAGGCGATATAACCACTTCGACCGCGGTGCGCGAATTCATCGCCGGGCTGTACGGAGCACGTGATGGCTAGAGTCAGGGTCGCGGCGTGCGGAGTGCTGTTCTGGGATGAGGGCACCCTGGTGTGGGACGACTACCTGCACCAACGCCAGCTTGCGCTGACCGAGAACAGCGAGGCGGTGCTGCGTTGGTTCGCGCAGTGGCGTGAACTCGACACCGCCGAACAGTCGGGTCCGCGCCATCGTGCAATCGCTGATCGTCTGCTGCAGACCGGCGTTCTGATCCAGGAGAACAGTGCCGAGCACGTGGCCGAGCACCGTCTGCTGACGGAATGGCGGGCGTGGGGACCTGCCACGCGCTACCACCACTTCGCCGGACGGACCGTGGCCGACACCCGATACTTGGAGGTGTGGGAGGACGAGGCACATTTCGCGGAGAAGGCCAAACAGGAGCCCCCGCCGCCGGCCGCCAAATCCTATCCGGGACAACCACTTATCTTGTTGCCCAAGGGCCGACCAGACGATGCCGGGTGGCCACGGCGCGACCTGCTCGACGTGCTCTACGCTCGCCGATCGACGCGCCAGTTCACCGATGACCCGGTATCGCTGGCGGCATTGGGTGCGGTCGTCCAGGTCGGCGGCGGGGCGGTCGAGGAAATGGACCACCCCGATATCGGCAAGGTGCTGTTCAAAACCAGTCCGTCGGCTGGCGCCAGGACGCCGCTCGAGCTGTATGTGTACGCGAATCGGGTGCAGGGCCTCGCGCCGGGGCTCTACCATTTCGCACCCCTGTCCGGCGGTCTCGAAAACCTCTGCCGCACGGCATCGGCGCAGGAGCTGCTCGACGCGGTGGGTGGGCAGCGGTGGCTGGCCGACTGTGCGTTCCTACTGATCTATACGGCCGTGCCCGCCCGAACCCGATGGCGCTACCAGAGCCGCCGCGCCTACCGAGACATCCTCATCGAATTGGGCCATGCCAGCCAGACGGTCCTGCTGACCGCGACCGCGATGGGCCTCGGCGCGGTCACGGCCACCGCGGTACGCGACGAACTGCTCGAGCGACTACTCGGCTGTGATCCCGTCACCGAACCGATATTGGCGGTGACCGCCGTCGCCGTTCCCCGTGATCCGGCGGCGAACCGATGATCACGGTGAAGCAAGAACCAATCCTGCGGCGCCGCAAAGACTTCCGCTTGCTGTGGTGCGGGCAGGCGGTGTCCCAGTTCGGTAGCCGAGGGTACGGCGTAGCAATCATGCTCTGGGTACTCGGCTCCGGTCATTCACCCAGCACGCTCGGCCTGGTGTCGTCGGTGACACTGGCGACTTTCACCGTCGCCATCCTGCCCGGCGGGTGGCTCGCCGACCGGTTGGATCGCCGACTGATCATGTGCACCGCCGACGCTGCCTCTGCACTGGCGACCGGCTCATTGGCCGTCGCGGCGGCAACCGGATTGTTCCAGTTGGCACATGTACTGACCGCAGTGGCCGTACTCGGCGCCGGGTGGGCGGTCCGGGGTACCGCCGAGCACACCGCGCTGCCCCACGTGGTTTCGACCGAGGAACTCCCCTCGGCCGTCGCGCTCGGCGAGGCGCGGGGTTATGCCACCGGCGTGCTCGGACCACCGGTCGCTGCCGCCACCTTCGGCTTCGGAGCATGGCTGCCGTTCCTCACCGACGCCGTCTCCTATGCTGTAGCCGGCTTCTGCGCGGCGTTGGTGCGCCGGCCGCTGCGCGCAACGGCCGCGGAACGCGGCCAGTCACCGCTCGCCGAACCTCCCCTGGCCGCGATCCGGGAGGGGCTGCGGTTCTTCTGGCACCACCGGTTCATTCGTATCACCGCCTTGTTGTCGGCGCTCACCGAATTCGTGGTCAACGGCTCCGGTCTCGTGGTGGTCGTGGTCCTGGTCCGCGCCGGTGTACCGGCTTACCTGGTGGGCGTGACCCTGGCCGCGGCCTACGCCGCAGGTCTGACCGGAACCGCGATACTCAAATCCGCCCGGCGCCATATTTCCCCCCATGCCCTGCTGGTCCTTTCGCCCGCCATCGGTGCACCGGCCGTGGGGGCCATCGCCTCCGGGAAACCGGTGGTCGCCGGAATTGCCTATGCAGCAGTGCTTTTGGTACGTCCAGCCTGGCCGATACTGGTCAGCACCCGCTGGCTCGACCTCGTCGAAGACGGTATGCGCGGGCGAGTCAGCGCCACCATCGACCTGGTATCAGCCGTCCCGATCACGTTTACTCCGCTGATAATCGGCTTGCTGCTCGCCGAATTCGCAGCTGCGCCAACCGCATTGCTGCTCGCCGGGCTACTGGCCGCGGCAACTGTTGTCACCGCGGCGAATTCGGCGATTCGGCAAGGTATCCGCAGGCCCACGACTGATGTCCGCTCTCCCCTGAAATTGGAAAAGTAATGAACACGAAACTCGGAAACAAGCTGTCTCGCGGATTCTCGGCACTGAAACGGGTCCGCCGAATCTGGTTGCTCGCCGGTGGGCTGGTCGTCATCGCGGTTGTCGTCGTCGTCGGTGTCCTCGTCGCCAACCGCTCGGCCCAGCCTGCGGTGTCAGTGCAGGGCGGGCCGTCGGGTGATCAGCTGCACCAGTTCCAAGGCGGTCAGCATGCCCCGTTCATCTCGCTGACCGACTACAAACCGTCCTACGACCGCCACGATCCCCATTACGTCCTTGTCGATGTGCGCGAAGCCGCAGCACGAGCCCAAAGCCACATCCCCGACGATATCTGGGTGCCGCTGGCCGACGCGCCGACGACGGGTTGGCAAACGTTGCAGCAGTATCGGGGCACCGTCGTGCTGGTGTTGTACTGCAACTGCCCCTGGCAGGAGGCCGCCAACGAATCGGTAGTCCTCAAAGAGCACGGGTTCACCGACGGCGACATGCGGGTGCTGCAGGAGGGTATCGGCGGCTGGCAGACAGCAGGCTATCCAGTCATCCGTGACACCGACCCGTGCGCTACCCATAGTTGGCCGCAGGCATGCAGCGGCTGACCCACTCGATGGCCGTGCTCATCGTCGCGCTTGTCGGTGCGGGTGGCATCAGTTGCGCCCGCACCCCCGCGCCGGTAACGATCAGCATCGATGCCGCCCTCAGCAATGGCGGGGTTTTCGATCCCGCGACCGTGACCGTCCCGGCCGGAACCGTGGTGACCTGGGTGCAGCACGACCCCGACCATCTGCAGACCGTGACCGCCGACGACGACAGCTTCGGCTCCTACTTCCTGCATACCGGGCAAAGCTACACGGTGCGGTTCAACTCTCCCGGCAGCTACCGATACCACTGCGATATCCACAACGGCATGCGCGGAGCTGTGATCGTCACATGAACCAGCGACCTGATCAACCCGACACCGGTGCCGCACCGGAAAAGTCCGCCGACCAGACCAGCCGGGTTGGCCGACGTCAAATACTCGGCGGCGCAGGCTTACTCGGCTTCGGCGTCGCCGCCGGAGCAGTGGCCGCGACCCTGACGCACACCCCGAGTGCTATCGATCGACAGCACTCTGCCGCCCTGGCCGCGCGCGGCTTCGCCGGGGCGCACCAGCCCGGCATCGCTGACCGTGCGCCGGCCCACCTGCTGTTCACCGCCTTCGACTTGCCTGTCGACACCCCCGTCGCCACGCACGACGGACTGCGCAGCCTGTTACGTGCCTGGAGCGATACCGCTACCACACTGATGACCGGAAACTCCGCCGACAACCACCATCTCGCGGCGGGCCTCGGCCCAGCCGGATTGGTCATCACCATCGGCCTCGGCGCCTCCGCCCTCGCCAAGGCCGGACTCGACACCGATATCCCGCAGGCGCTCGAACCGTTACCCGCCTTTCCCGGCGACGCACTCGACCCCGCCCACGGCGCAGGCGATCTGGGCCTGCAAGTCTGCGCGGAAGACCCGGTCATCGCCTTCGCCGCCACCCACGCCATGACCGCAACGGCCGCAAGCACTTTCGGAGCCCGGCCGCGCTGGTCCCAGCGCGGGTTCTTGCGCACCGCCGCCGCGGCCGACCAACCCGATGCCACACCACGCAACCTGATGGGCCAGATCGACGGCACCGACAACCCGATCCCAGGTGACGGCGCCTTCGAACAAGCCGTCTGGGCAAGCGATCCGGCTTGGATGTGCGGCGGCACCTACCTGGTCTGCCGACGCATCCGCATGCTGCTCGACCGATGGGAACAACAATCCATTCACACCCAGGAACGAATCATCGGACGCACCAAAGACACCGGCGCACCCCTATCCGGCGGCACCGAACACACCCCACCCGACTTCACTCGGCGCGACAACACCGGCAACGCCCTGATCCCCGCCAACGCCCACATCCGCCTCACCCACCCCGACCTCACCGGCGGAGTCCGCATGCTCCGCCGCGGCTACTCCTACGACGACGGCTACGACCCCACCGGTCAGCAGGACGTCGGCCTATTCTTTCAAGCCTTCCAAGCCAACCCGCACACCGCCTTCGTCCCCGCCCAACGCAGACTCGCCGAGCTCGACGCCCTGACACCATTCATCCGCCACGAATCCAGCGCCGTATTCGCCATCCCACCCGGCACCCAACCCGGTGGCTACATCGGCGAGCACTTGTTGGCGGGTTGACCAGGCCGACCTTCGCGGGAGCGGCGCTGAGCATCGTTCAGCGTGTCGGGCCGGGACCACCGTTGAACCCACAGTCCCTCGCCATCGTCCGGCAGTTGTCGTGGTAGGTGGAAAGGGGCGTCGATCGGTATACAGTTGCCACGAAAGGTGCTGCATGACAACAACTGCCGAGAACTAGACGACGACGAGCGGTGATCTGTCGGTGCGTTCGCGCGGCATTCGTCACAGGTCGCGCTCAGTCGCGCCCAGGGCCGAGGACGCAGAAGTCGTTGCCCTCGGGGTCGGCGAGGACCGTCCATGGGACGTCGCCCTGACCGACGTCGGCGGGGTCGCGCCGAGATCCTGGAGGTGCGTGACCAACTCCGCTTGGTGGGCCGCCGAGGTGGTGGCGAGGTCGACGTGTACCCGGTACCGCACGGTTTCGGGGTCCGGGACGGTGACGACGTCGATGTAGAGCGCGGCGGGGTCCGGCCACGTAAGGCCAACGGGCTCAACGTTGGTCACGCCTGGCCCCTCGCTGGAAACGCCCCAGCCGGGCGCGTCCGCCCAGAACTGGCCGAGCGCCGAGTCGTCCCGGGCCTTGATGTTGATTTGCACCAGCCGTGTCCCTCGGCGATCTTATGCTGCCACCGATGGGGTCAGGCCCGCTATCGATTGATGCTCCGGGTATGCTCCCGCAACTAGAGGTTGCTCCTCCGTTTACGGCCTGCTATCGATCTCTCAGCCCTATCGTGCGGTAGGTAGATAGAGGACGTCCGGTGGAGCTGTTCGCATGCGTAGCGGGCCGCGAAGGTGCTGTATACGGGCCCTGAACCAGCACTATCCGGTTACCTCCAGGAGAACCTATTCGTGTCCGTATACCTGTATCGGTGGGGCAAATTCGCCTTCCGCCGCAAGTGGATCGTGCTGCCGCTGTGGCTCGTCTTCCTCGGAATGCTCGGCACCGCAGGCAGTTTGCTGAGTAAACCGATGAGCACCGAGTTCAGCATGCCGTCGCTGCCGTCGGAGCGCGCCACCGAAATCCTGGACCGGCAGTTCCCCGGCATGTCCGGTCAGTTCAGTATCGATGCCGTCAGCGGTGCCTATGTGATCAAGGCGCCCGAAGGCACGAAGCTGACCGACAAGAGCAACAGCGCCGCCATCGACGCGCTGATCGCCGACCTGAAGGCGCTATCGGTCGAGGACGGCAAGCGCAAGCTCATCACCGAAAAGGCCGCTGCCACACTGAAGAACCCGGTCGAGGTGACCAAGGCGATGGGCTGCCTGGCCGCCACCGACCCGGCCGTGTGCGCCGGCGCGCCGCTCAATGTGCTGAGCAAGGACGCCTCGGCCACCGTCGCGGTGCTCTCGGTGCCGTTCGATATCGCCTCGTCGATGGACATCACCGACGAGCAGCGCCGCGCCGCCTACGACGTGGCCACCCCCGCGCGTGCGCAGGGACTGACCGTCGAGCTCGGCGGGGCCATCGAGCAGAAGCAGGAGCAGCCGAGCGGTCATGCCGAGATGATCGGCATGAGCGTGGCATTGGTCGTCATGGTGGTCGCCTTCGGCGCCATCGTGGCGGCTTTCGTGCCGATCATCACCGCCATCGTCGGCCTCGGTGCCGCGATGATGATGATTTCGCTGAGCACCTCGATCATCGAGATACCGAGCTTCACGACGTTCCTGGCGTCGATGATCGGCATCGCGCTGTCCATCGACTACGCGCTGTTCATCGTCTCCCGCTACAAGCACGAACTCCATGTCGCGGCGAGTCCCGAAGAGGCCGCGGGCATTTCGGTCGGCACCGCCGGATCCGCCGTGGTGTTCGCCGGGCTCACCGTCATCGTCGCCCTGAGCGCGCTGAGCATCGTCGGGGTGAACTTCCTGACCTTCATGGGCCTGGGTGGCGCGGTCGCGGCCTTCTTCGCGGTACTCACCGCGATCACGCTGATGCCTGCCCTGCTCGGCGCGTTCGGTCGCTTCCTGTTCAAGCCGAAACTGCCGCTGGTCGCCCGGCACGACCCGGAGGACGACACCTCCGTCACCAACGGCATGCGGATGGGTCGTCTGATCGGTAAGCGGCCATGGTTCGCGTTGGTGCTCGCCGTTGCCGCACTGGGCGTTCTGGCTACTCCGGCGCTCAACCTGCAGTTGGGTCTGCCTGGGCAGGACAGCTTTCCGACCGACTCGACGGTACGGCAGGCCTACGACATCCGGACGGCGGGCTTCGGTGAGGGCAGCAACGGCGTCCTGACGGTGGCCGCCGACCTCGCGAACGTGCCGGAAGGCGAGCGCGCCGCCGCGGTCACCGCGCTGCGCGATCGGCTGGCCGCGTTCCCGGAGATGGATTACGTCACCAAGCCGCAGCTCAGTGCGAACGGGCTCGGCGCGATGCTCAACGGTGTCCCGCGATCGGGACCGAACAATCAGGCCACCAAGGACCTGGTGCGCGACGCCCGCGCCGCCGAAGGCGAACTGACCCAGCGGTTCGGCATCGAGTACGGCATCACCGGCACCACCGCCATCTACGCCGATATGGACCACGTCCTGCTCGGCAAGATCGTCCCATACCTCGCGATCGTGGCCGGTGCGGCCTTCGTGCTGTTGATCTTGGTGTTCCGGTCCATCCTGGTCCCGTTCACCGCCGCGCTCGGCTTCCTGCTCTCGATGGCGGCCACCTTCGGCGCCACCGTGCTGATCTTTCAGGAAGGCACCTTCGGCCTCATCGCCGACCCGCATCCGATCATCAGCTTCCTGCCGATCATGTTGATCGGCTTGGTATTCGGTCTCGCGATGGACTATCAGGTGTTCCTGGTGACCCGCATGCGCGAGGAATACGTGCACGGCAAGTCGCCGAAGGACGCGATTATCTCCGGCTACCACCACGGTGCCAGGGTGGTCACCTCGGCGGCGATCATCATGATCTCGGTGTTCGGCTCGTTCCTGCTGGAATCCGACGCCACCGCCAAGTCCATGGGCTTCGCGCTGGCCTGCGGTGTCGCCATCGACGCCTTCGTGGTGCGCATGGTGCTGGTCCCGGCGCTGCTGGCGATCATGGGTAAGGGGGCGTGGTGGATGCCGAAATGGCTCGACCGCATCCTGCCGGACATCGATGTCGAAGGCTCGAAGTTGCGACGGCTTCGGCAGTCTGAGCTCGAACCCGTACTCTCCGAGCCGGAGCCGATGTTCGCGGATGATCACTCAGACGCGAATAATATTGGGGTGCAACCTATTTCAGGAGAATCGACCGGACAGGTCGTCGCCTTGACTGGTACCCGGACGATCGGTGGCTGGATTCGCCGTGACGACGGGCGCCCGGTGCTGGACGCGGTGTTGACACTGATCGACCAACGCGGACATCAGGTTTCGCGTGCGACCGGCGGCGGCGACGGCGCCTACACCATCGAGCCGCCCGCGCCGGGAAACTATGTCCTGATCGTCTCGGCGAACGGGCATCAACCGGAAGCGGTGAACGTCACCGCCGCGGCCGGCGCGCAGCATGTCGACGTCACGCTGCAAGGCTCCGGCGAGTTGTCGGGTGTGGTGCGCTCCGCCGCCCGCGAGCCGGTGGCCGGTGCCACCGTCACCGTGACCGACCTGCGTGGCGAGGTGGTCGGTGCCGCGGTGACGGCGGCGGACGGCGTTTACGCCTGCAAGGGTGTGCTGGCGGGAACCTACACGCTGGTGACGGTGGCCGCCCGGATGCGGCCGGCCGCAACGACATTGACCGTGCCGGACAGCGGCCGGTTCCGTTTCGACATCGAGCTGGCGCCGATGGCAATGCTGTGGGGCACCGTGCGCGCCGACGGCCACGCGGTGCACGACGCCCTGGTCACCGTGCTCGACTGGTCCGGTGCGGCGGTCGGCACCGCCCGCACCGACGAGAACGGACGCTACCTGGTGACCGATTTGCCGGAGGGGGAGTACACCGTCGTCGCTCGCGGCTATCCGCTGGTGACCGGCCAGGTGACCATCACCGGCAGCCAGGTCGACCACGACATCCGGCTCGGCTTCGACGCCGACGAATTCGCCGAGCTGTCATGATCTTTCACTCCGGCAGGAGCTCGACGTAGCCGTCCGTGCCGTGCACCCGAATGCGCTGCCCATCCCGGATCAGCTCAGTGGCATGCTCCACGCCGACGACGGCGGGCAGGCCGTACTCGCGGGCGATCACCGCGCCGTGCGTCATCAGGCCGCCGACTTCGGTCACCAAACCGGTGATCGCGACGAACAGCGGGGTCCAGCTCGGATCGGTGTAGGCGGTGACCAGGATGTCGCCCGCCTCGAGATCGGCCAGCGCGATGTCGGACACGACGCGGGCCCGCCCCTCGATCGTCCCGCCCGACACCGCCATGCCGGGCAACGCGCTCGCAGGCAGGTCCTCGCGTCGATACGCGCCGGTGAGCGCCTCGCCGTCGGAGGTGAGCACCCGCGGCGCGGTGAGTGCCTGATACGTGCGGAACGCGTCCGTGCGTTCGTCGATGAGTTCCGCACGCGCACTGCGCGTTCGGACCACCTCGCTCAGCTCATCGAACCTCAGGTAGAAGATGTCTTCGGGCTCGCGAAGGACGCCGGCCACCACCAGAGCTTCGGCCTCACGCAGCAGCGCCTGCTTGTAGACGAAGTAGCGGCTGACCATGCGGTACTTCGGATACTCCCGATAGCCGGAGAAGGTGCGGACGCGGTCGATCATCCGCGCGGTCTCCTCGGCCTTGCGCGCACCGTCCGGCAGAGCGCGCAAGCGTTGCAGGAGTTGCGCTTTCGTCTGTTCGGCGGTGCGCAGGCCGTCCTCGAAGCGCTGCTTGCCCGCGCCGGGCCCGAAGTTCTTGATATTGCCGAGGATTGTCGGCACCAGCGTGGTGGGGCGGTCGCTCCAGCGTGGTCTGGTGATGTCGATTTCGCCCGCGCAGCGCATGCCGTACTTGTCGAGGAAGTCCGCGAGCGCGGCCCGTGCCTCGCGGCCGCCGGGGTATTCGGCCAGGTCATCCAGGAAGTCGTCGTCCGCCGTCTGCTCGACCTGCTGCAGGTAACCCACGACCGCCGGGTAGGGGCGGATCGCATCGGCGACATCCAGCAGTGCCAGGCCCATCTCCGAGGTCACGTTCCCGGGGACGGACTGGGTGAGCGCATCGGCGGCGTTCTTTTCGCCCAGCCATTCGCACAGTCGATCGTTGAGCCAGAAAGAGGCGTCCATGCCGGCGTTGATCACCTGTAAACCCTTCGGCGTGAACAGGACTCGCCGCAACTCCTCGATGTCGGCCTGGATGAAGTCGAGCAGGTCCGATCCGGACTTGGTCCGGATATCGCGTGCCAAGGCGGCGAAGGAGGCCTCGCTCGCCGCGATCAGCTCGGTGACGATAGCGGGATCGGTCTCGATCGGCTCGGGCGCGGCGGGCGGTGCGCCGACCGAATCCGCTTCCGGCACTTGACGAACGAAGCCGCGGTCGAGCACGGCCCGCAGCGCGTCCCCGATCAGGGGATCGGACTTGCCTAGCGCCTCGACCAGGCCGGCGCTGGTTTTCGGCGACGACAGCGCCTTGGTGACATCGACGAACAAGCGGCCGCCCGCGTCGCGCATGGGCGCGCGGCTGGTGAGCTGCCACATCGAGATGCCGAGTGGCTTCATCGCGTCGGTCATCATCTGCTGATGGCCGACCGACACGTAGACGTGGTTTTCCTCGTCGGCCGCAACGGGAATCGGGAACAGCGTGGTGATCGGCCTGCTCTGCACGATGTGCGGCTGATCGCCGTCGAGGCACCATTCGATGTCCTGCGGGCTGCCGAAATGCGCTTCGATGTGGCGGCCGAGCTCGGCGAGCCGGAGCACCTCGGCATCGGCGAGCACTGGCTCGTTGCGCCGCTCCTGGGCGATCTCCCGCACCTCTGTTCCGCCTGCCGGGATCGGCTCGACGGCGAGTTTCTTGGTGGCGATCGTCCTGCTGGTGATGCTGCCGTCGCGAACCTGGTAGACGTCGGCGTTCACGAGGCCGGAAACGAGGGCCTCGCCGAGGCCGAAGCCCGCGTCGATGGACACCACCGTCCGGTCGGAGGTGAGGGGGTCGGCGGTGACCAGGATACCGGAGGCGCGCGGGAACACCATCCGCTGCACGACCACCGCCATCTGAACGGCCTTGTGGCCGAATCCGTTTCGCTGCCGATAGGTGACGGCCCGCTCGGTGAACAGCGAGCCCCAGCAGCGGCGGACGTGCTCGAGGATCGCCGCGGATCCCACGACGTTCAAATAGGTGTCCTGCTGGCCCGCGAAGGACGCGGTCGGCAGATCCTCGGCGGTCGCACTGGATCGCACCGCGTAGGCGCCCGCCACGCCGAGCTGAGCGTGCGCGCCGATGATCTCGGCCGCGACCTCTTCGGGAATAACGAATTCTTCGACCGCGCTGCGGATCTGCGCGCTCAACACGCGGATCGCCGCCCGATCGTCCGGCTCGAGGCGCGACAGCTCGTCGAGCCGACCCTCGATCGACGACACGCCCGCCACGATCCGGGCGAAGGCATCGGTCGTCACACAGAAACCCGCCGGCACCTCGACGCCATCGACGCGCGACAGCTCACCGAGGTTCGCACCCTTGCCGCCGACGATCGCGACCTGCGTCCGGTCGATCTCCCCGAAGCCGAGCACATAAGCCATCCCGCTACTCCTCACCTGGTGCTTCCGTATTTCGGGAGCGATTATGGACCATAAATCGGAGCGTCATGAGGACCTGGGATCGTGTATAAAATAGAAGGGGGAAAGAAATCTACGGCTGCCCCATTCTGGCGTGCGCGGCCCAGGTCTGTTCACTGGCGACCTGCTGAAAATCCTCCGCCGCGGCAGGTGCCGAGGTATCACCATGATTCGCGGATCGCCGCGAACATCGACGGGCTGATCGCCGACATCGACCGCGCGGCCAGCGAGCGGTAGATCCGCGACGCGACTGGGCATCGGCTCGGTGAGTTTGCCGCACACCCGCTGGTAGCCACGCGGTTCCTCTTGCGTGTACGTATATCTATACCTATAGTCTCTACGTATACATCTACTTATGCATCCAGATCCAAAGGGAGGGCCGTTCGATGACGGCACGGCAACCGTCTCCGATCCAGGTGCAGGGATTGGAGAAGTCGTACAAAGACCTGCACGTGCTGCGTGGCGTGGACTTCGAGGTGGAGCGGGGGAGCATTTTCGCCTTGCTCGGCTCGAACGGGGCGGGCAAGACCACCGTCATACGCATTCTGTGCACACTGCTGAAGGCCGACGCGGGGACGGCGATCGTCAACGGGTTCGACGTCGCGAAGCAACCGGCGGACGTGCGCGAATCCTTCAGCCTCACCGGGCAATTCGCCGCCGTCGATGAAATCCTCAGCGGCCGTGAGAATCTCGTGCTCGTCGCCAAGTTGCGGCACCTGGACAACCCGCGCGCGATCGCGGACGACCTGCTCGCCCGGTTCTCGCTGACCGACGCGGCCACCCGGAAGGTATCGACGTATTCGGGCGGCATGCGCCGTCGCCTCGATATCGCCATGAGCCTCATCGGGAATCCGCCGATCATCTTCCTGGACGAACCGACCACCGGACTCGATCCGCAGGCGCGCCTCGAGGTGTGGCGTGCGGTGAAGGAACTCGCCGGGCACGGCACCACGGTGCTGCTCACGACGCAGTATCTGGACGAGGCAGAACAACTCGCCGACCGGATCGCGATCCTGCACCAGGGCCGAATCATCGTGAACGGCACCCTCGCCGAGCTCAAGAAACTGCTACCGCCCGCGAAGGTCGAATACGTCGAGAAGCAACCGACCCTCGAGGACGTCTTCCTCGCCCTCGTCGGTGCGGACGAGTCGACAAGTAAGGAATGACAATGACCACGCACTTTTTCGGCGACACCGCCACCTTGCTCGGCCGATCGCTGCGCCATATCGCGCGCAGCATGGACACCATCATCACCACGACGATCATGCCGATCGCTTTCATGCTGCTGTTCGTCTATGTGCTCGGCGGCGCGATCAACACGGGATCGCGGTCCTACGTGAACTACCTGCTGCCCGGCATTCTGGTCATCACCATCGCCTCGGGCATCTCCTACACCGCATTCCGGCTGTTCCTGGATATGAAAAGCGGCATCTTCGAGCGATTCCAGTCCATGCCGATCGCTCGCTCGTCGGTGCTGTGGGCGCACGTGCTCACGTCGCTGGTCGCCAATCTGATCTCGATCGTGGTCGTCGTGCTCGTCGCCCTGCTGATGGGCTTCCGCTCGGGCGCGGGCGTGCTGGCGTGGCTCGCGATCGCGGGCATCCTGATTCTGTTCACCCTCGCGTTGACCTGGATCGCGGTGATCCCCGGTCTTTCGGCGAAGACCATCGATGGCGCGAGCGCCTTCTCCTATCCGCTGATCTTCCTGCCGTTCATCAGCTCGGCCTTCGTGCCCACCGATCCGATGCCTGCCCCGGTGCGCGCCTTTGCCGAAAACCAGCCGGTGACCTACATCGTGAACGCCATCCGCGACCTGTTCACCGGGCAACCGGTCGGCACCGACATCTGGATCGCCCTCGGCTGGTGCGTTGCCATTCTGGTCGTCGCGTACTTCTTCGCCATGATGACGTACCGCCGCAAGATCTCCTGAGGCGGCGGTAACGGCTACTGTCGGGGCCGGAACTGGTGTTGCTCGAAAGATGGTGTGCGTGAACAGCGTTATGGGTTCGGGGAGTCGATGAGTGGTTTGGGTCGGCGGCGGTTCATGTTCGGGGTATCTGGGGCCGCGGGTGTGCTGGCCGTCGGGCTCGGGGGAGCCGGGTCGGCCGGGTCGCGGTCGCCCGCGGCGGAGCCCGAGCACGGAAACGCTGAAACACCCCGCGCGCCTGATACTCCCGCGTCCGAGTTGAGTACGTTCTTCGCCACCACGTCGGTGGGTAACGCGCTCGAGGTCGACAGCGAGAGCGACGGGGACCTGTGGGTGACCTGCTGGGCCGATGACGACAACCTGTATTCGGTCAACGGGGACGGCAGCGGGTTCGGGGACGGGCCGCGGCACGACATCGCGGTGAATCGGATCAGCGGGGATCCGAAAAGCGGGTTCACCGGCGAGGTGCTGGCCGTCTCCGACGAGGTCGGGGCGGTGTGGGGCGATCCCGAGCGGTACAACCGGAAGCCGACCGGGATCGTCTGCGTGGACGGGCGGCTCTATCTCGCGATTCAGGACTTGCGGGCCGGTCCAGGGGACATCGCGTTCAATGATGCGCCCAATGCCAGTGTTTCGTGGTCGGACGATCACGGGCGGACCTGGCACAAGACGCAGCAGCCGATGTTCACCGGGGGAGTCTTCACCACCGTCTTCTTCCTCGACTTCGGCCGGGACTCTGGCGATACCGCGGCGGCGTTGGGGGCGGATGTCGCGCGCTACGTCTATGCCTATGGCCTGGACGGCAATTGGCGCGGATCCTTCACCGCGACGGTGGCCGACCCGTTCGACCTGTACCTGGCCCGGGCACCGAAAGACGCTGTCGAGCACCGGAACCGCTGGGAGTTCTTCGCCGGACTCGACGGTGAGCAGCCGCGCTGGAGTAAACACCTGGAGGAACGGCGGACGGTGCTGCGCGACACCCGGCGGCAATACGCGACGCTGCGCAACTATCGTGAATGCCCGCACAACCTTTCGGTGATCTCGCAGGGCGGCGTGGTCTACGTCAAAGCGCTGAAGCGGTACCTGTACACGTCGTGGACGGAGTACACGTTCGAGTTCTATGAGGCGCCCACGCCGTGGGGGCCATGGAAACTGTTTCTTACCAAGGATTTCGGCGGCTATCCGTGGTTCGGTCGCGGGTCCGGCTGTCCGGGTCCGAAGAACGGCGGCTATGCCACCACGATTCCGTCCAAGTTCATCTCGCCGGACGGCACGTCGATGTGGGTGCAGTCGAACTGGTGGGTGGGTAGTGCGGGCGGCGACACCGCGTACAGCTTCAACCTGCGGAAACTGGCGCTGCAACCGTTCGGCGCGCAGTCGCCGGCGAAACAGCCGGACCCGACGGACAACCTCGCCTACAGCGGGGCTTCGGTCACGCCCATCGAGAAGTCCGCGCACTACGGCCACACCGAGTACTACAACGACGGCGATTTCACCAAGAGCGAGAACAGCTTCGACCAGGAGAACAAGGATCTGGACTACTGGGGCTTCACCTGGGCGAAGCCGTATCTGATGAACCAGGTCGTCTACACGACCGGCGAAATGTTCGATGACGGAGGCTGGTTCGCGGCCGGGTTGCGTGTGCAGGTGCGGCAGAATTTCCGGTGGGTCGATGCGCAGAACGCGAAAGTCGAGCCCCGGTATCCGTATACCTCCGCCGCCGGAGCGTTCAAGACCTACACCTTCAACTTCGCCACCTTATCCGGCGATGGGCTGCGCATTGTCGGAAAGCCAGGCGGCAGTTCATATTTCACGTCGATCGCGGAACTCGAGGTCTACTACCGGTAGCGCGCCGATTACGGCAAGTCCTGCAATGCGGTGCGAATGACGTCGAGAAACCATGTCTGCGCGGCGCTGCGGCCAGGGGTGCGGCGAGTGTAGACGGCGATCTCGGCGGGCTCGATGGTCCATGGCAGCGCGAAGGTGCGGACCCGATGCGTCTCGGCCATGGCGTGCGCGATGCGATTCGGCACGATGGCGACGTGCTGGGTGTGCTGCACGACGTAGGGCAGGGTGGCGAAGCGGGTGACGCGGACCGCGATTTTCGCTTCCAGCCCGTGGGTGCGTAAGGCGTGCCGCGGTGCGGGGTGGCCGGTGGTGCCCTCGACGACGATGTGCTGTTCAGCGCGGAGTTCGGCGTCGGTGACGAACGCGCCGCGCAGCCGAGGGTGGTCGGTCGCGACCATGCCGGAGTAGCCCTCGGTGAACAGCGGAACTCGGCTGAGCCGCACCGAATCCAGCACCGGGCTGGCCACGATCGCGTCGACCCGGCCGCGGGTGAGCTGATCCTCGGCGGTGTCGATGTCGAAGGCGTGCACCTGCAGCGTCGCGGTGGGCGCGCGGGCGCAGAGTTCCGCGATCACCAGCGGCAGCGAGTTGACCTCGCCGAGGTCGGTCAGCCCGATCGAGAAGCTGACCGGCCCGGCTGGGTCGAATTGGGTTGCCGCGCCGATGGTTACGTCGAGTTGCTCGATAGCGGTGCGCAGGGCGGGGTACAGCCGTTCGGCTTCGGAACTGGGGTTCAGGCCACCTGGGCCGCGCACGAAGAGGTCGTCGCCGAACCGCCTGCGCAGCTTGCCCAATCCGTAGCTGACGGTGGGCTGGGTGACCGCGAGGACGTCGGCCGTCGCCGTCACGCTCCTGGTCTCGTAGAGCAGGACGAAGGTCCGGATCAGGTTGAGATCGAACTCCGCGCCCATAGATCACCTCTATATAGCCAGGCAAAAACATCTACCAAGTTTGTGACGTCGCCGATCGTAGCCCAGGTCGGCTATCTCTCGGTTTATCGGAGGGCGGCGACGTGGTCGAGGATGGTTGTGCGGGCCGCGTCCCATGCTGGTGAGGTCGCGTCGGAGAACTCGCCGTGCCCGACGCCGTCGAGGATCTGCAAATCCGCAGCCTCACCTGCCCGTTGAGCCGCGGCTATGTAGCGGCGGCTTTGCTCGGGGGAGACGACATGGTCCCTGCTGCCGTGCAGGGCGCTGATCCGGATCCCGGTGGGCAGGTGGGCGATCGGAGACGCCATCTGATAGCGGTCGGGGACGTCGGCAGGCCGTCCGCCGAGTAGGTTGCGCACGAACCCATCTCGTCCGTTGTTCACCGCGAACACCAGATCCAGCACCCCGGCCATCAGCGTGACACTCCGGATGCGCA
Organism: Nocardia sp. NPDC051052; assembly: GCF_044456045.1. Taxonomy (NCBI): domain Bacteria; kingdom Bacillati; phylum Actinomycetota; class Actinomycetes; order Mycobacteriales; family Nocardiaceae; genus Nocardia; species Nocardia sp. NPDC051052. Next base: position 133,389 of record NZ_JBITFL010000002.1, on the reverse strand, counting down.
CCGCGGTCACCGTTCGCTTCGCATCGGCGGGCCAGGTCTGCCGCCCGGCCACCCACGCCGCGAGCTGCCCACCCGCCGAGTGCCCCACGAGATGCACCCGTTGCAGATCGAGTTGGTTGCCGGATCGCAGGCTCACGACGGTGGCGAGAGCCCGCACGGCGTCGTCGACGTCGGTGAGCGTGACCGGCCAGCCACCGGCGCCGTTGACTCGTCGGTACTCGATATTCCACACGGCGACGCCCGCTTGGGCCAGCGATGATGCCAGCGGCCCGAAGTGGTCGAGCGTGCGATTCTGGGACCATCCACCGCCGTGGATCAGCACGACCACGGGGTACGGCCCGGCTCCGGTGGTGGGGAGATAGAGGTCGCCGAAGGTGTCGGGGGACGTGCCGTAGTTGATTCGCAGCGGAATGCCCGGCACGGCCGGTGCGGCATCGACGGTGATCGCGGCGGTGAAAGCCCGTTCGGCCGTGGTGTTTCCGACGACGACGGCGACGATCGCGAGTGCCGTTGCCACAGCGAGCATCTGGGTTCGACGAAGGGCGCCTTGAAATTTCACAGCAACGATCCGGGGCCTACCACCAGCCGAGCAAGGGCTGCAGTTGACGGCCCAGCTCGTCGGCCAGTGAGCGCGAGTAACTTGCCGTCAGATGATGTTCGTCGTGGTAGACGAGAATATTGCCATTGGCGACCGGGCACACCGCATCATCGCAGACCGCGTCGGTGAGGTCGATCGGATATACGTTGGGGAAGGACCAGGTCGGTGCCAGCTCCGGGTTGATCGGGTCGAGCGCGTCGGTACGTTTCATCCCGCAGCTGACGCGATCGCCGCCCTTCGCCAAGCAGTCGATGGCCTTGTAGCGAACCCCATTGCCGCGTAGCCACGGGGTATCTCGGATCGCGATGACCTTGAGGCCGCGGTCGCCGAGTGCCGACCAGACGTCGAGGTATTCGGGTGGTGTTTCGTCGCCGGTGTCGTCGCGCGGCCGGGTGCCGGTGGTGAACACCCAATCCGGTCGGTCGGTGCCGAGCCGCTCGATCACCTGCTGCGACCACTCGCGGCAATCGGGGATCAACTCGCCCTTGTACGTCGCGTCCTCGGCCAGGGTGAGTGGACAGCCCATCTTCAGATAGACCTGGATGCGGAAGGGATGTCGCTGCGCCAGCACCTGCAGCGCCGGGATCCAGTGCTCGGCGTGCGAGCTGCCGACCACGGCGAGGGTGCGCGCGGCGTTCGGGTCGCCGTAGGTGCAGGTGATGAGCTCGGCGTTGTCCCAATCGGCGATGCATCCGTCGCCGGTGGGCGGCGGCGCGTCGGCGGGCGCTTCGAAAACCGTGGGGCGCATGCGCGCGTGCGGGGTCGGCACGCCGGATATCAGGGCTTCCGCCCCGGGATACAGCACCGGATTCAACGCGCCGACCGGCTGCGGCGGGCTGACACCCACTGCGGTCTGCCACAAGGTGGTCGCGGCGAGCATCGGGACGGCCGCCACCGCCACGGCCACGGTGGCGAAGCGCTTACCCGGTACCGAACCGTCCGCGATGTCACCGCGCTGCGAGCGCATCCGCAACGGCTCTTCGACCACTCGATGGGTAACCCAGGCCAGCACCACCGAGACGGCGATGATGGCGAGACCATCGAGCAGCCCAGCACTGGGGTGGCCGCGTTCGGCGAGGTAGAAGATGAGGATCGGCCAATGCCACAGGTACAGGGGATAGGCGATGTCGCCGAGCCAGCGCACCCTTCGGGTCGACAAGAGCCGATTGAACAGCGGCCGCTGATCGGCGGCGAGGTTATTGCCCGAGACGATCAGCGCCGCCGCGGCACCGACCGGAAGCAAGGCGTAAGGGCCGGGGAATCGGTTGGCTCCGTCGAGGATCAACCACCCGCACAGCACGACTCCGGCGAGACCGAGCCCCGCCAAGGCAACCCGAAGCTTGTGCGGCAGTCGCAGATAGGGAGACGCGATGGCCAGGCCCGCGCCGACGAGCAGCTCCCATGCTCTGGCAAAGCTGTCGTAGTAGTTCCAGCCCTGATGGGTAGCCGTTCCGTTTGTGGCGATACCGAATGACATGACGGCCGCCACCACTATCAGCGCGCCGAGCACGGGCCGCAGCTGTGTTGTTCGGCCGCTGCGCCGGCACGCCCAGGCGGTAATGGCGACCACGGCGATCGCGACGAGATAGAACTGGCCCTGTACTGACATCGACCACAGGTGCTGCAAGGGGCTCACCGACGGGTCCGCGGCCAGGTAGTCCGACCAGGTCAGCGCGAGTTGCCAGTTCTGGTAGTAGAACAGCGAAGCCAATGTCTGGGCGGCGACATCCGACCATTGGGTATAGGGACGCAGGATCACCGTCGCGGCCACGATCGCGGCCAGCACGACCACCATGGCCGGAAACAGTCTGCGTGCCGTGCGGCGCAGCGTCGGAACTACGCCCACCGATCCGGTCGACTCGGCGCGGCGCACCAGCAATCCGGTGAAGAAGAAGCCGGACAGGACGAGGAAAACGTCCACGCCACCGGACACCCGGCCGAACCACACGTGGAATACCACGACCAACGCGATCGCCAGCCCACGGAGTCCGTCCAGGTCAGCGCGATAGGCGATGGACTCGGACCGGTCCGACGGCTTGCCGCGCGCATCGGCCGGAAGCGTCCGTGCTGGGCGGGGGTTGGACACCGTAGAAAGGGTACTTCGCCGCCGGTCTCGTTGGCTAATCCACCGCTATCCGACTCGTGGCATGTCAGCCGTTGATGACCTGGGGCGCGGCCACGGATTTGAGGCCTTCGACGCCGAATTCGAGTCCGTAGCCCGATTGCTTGACGCCGCCGAACGGGATCATCGGATGGACGCCGCCGTGTGAATTGATCCAAACCGTGCCCGCCTCGATGCGGACGGCCACCGCGCGGGCGGTGGCTTTGTCGGCGCTCCAGACCGATGCGCCGAGGCCGACGTCGAGGGCGTTGGCCATCGCGACCGCCTCCTCGACGTCGTGGTAGCGGATGATCGGGAGGGCCGGGCCGAACTGTTCCTCCGCAACGAGGGGGTTGTCGTTGCCGATATCGGCGACCAAGGTGAGCGGATAGAAATTGCCGGGGGCGGTGAGATCGGGATCACCACCGGTGAGGAGAGTGGCCCCCGACGCACGGGCCGCCTCGACCAAGCGGGAGACGATGTCGAACTGCTGGCGGTTCTGCAGTGGCCCAAGGACATTGGACTCGTGCAGCCCGCGGCCCATCGGCGTGTTCGCGGCCACCTCGACGAGAGCCGCGCAGACGGCGTCGTAGACGTCGGTGTGGACGTAGAGGCGTTTCATGGCCGCACAGGTCTGGCCGGTGTTGATGAACGCACCCCAGAACAGGTCCTCGGCGATCGTCTTCGGATCGACGTCGGGAAGGACGATGCCCGCGTCGTTGCCGCCGAGTTCGAGGGTCAGTCGTTTCACGGTGTCGGCCGAGCCCTTGATGACCGCCTGCCCGGTTCGGGTGGATCCGGTGAACATCAGCTTGTCGATATCGGGGTGGCCGGCCAGGCGGGCACCCAGCTCGCCCGCACCGGCGATAGCTTGCAGGATGTCTTGGGGCAGCACGCTGTTGAGCACTTCGACAAGTGCGAGCACACTCAGCGGTGTGTACTCGGAGGGCTTGACCACGGTGGTGTTGCCCATCCGCAGCGCGGGGGCGATCTGCCAGATGGTGATCATCATCGGCCAGTTCCACGGTCCGATGGCGCCGACCACGCCGAGTGGCCGGTAGCGCAGTTCCGCGTGGGCGGTGTCGTCGTCGATCAGCGTCTCGCCCGGCAATGTCGTCGCCGCGGTGGCCCGTAACCACGCAACGCAGGCGCCCACCTCGAAACGGGCATTGGGGCCGTTGAGCGGCTTGCCCTGCTCTCGGGACAGGAGTTCGGCGAGCGGCTCGGTCGCGGCCTCGACGGCGTCTGCCGCGCGCAGCAGGAACTCGACCCGTTCCTCGTCACCGCGTGCGGCCCAGGCGGGTTGCGCGGCGCGGGCGCGGGCGATCGCCGCGTCGAGTTCCTCGACGGGCTGGAAACGGACCCGTCCGACCACCTCTCCGGTCGCGGGGTCCGGGATCGCCCGGCCGTCGGGGTCGGTGATGGTCGCGAGGAGGGTGTCGTAGCTGACTGCCATTGACGTCATTGCCGGTCCTTCTGTGTGGGCGATCAGTAGCTGCCGTACGGTGTTTCGTCGTGCTGCGTGCCGATGAAGCGGTGGACGAGGGCTTCGGATCCACGGGCGAGCAGGGCGGCGTCCGCACCGACGAGCAGGAACGCCGCCCCGTGGTGTGCGTAGACCGCTGCTTGCTCCGGATCGAAAGCGTTGACGCCCACCGGTTTTCCGGCGGCAGTGACGCCTGCGAACGCTTCTCGCACCTGCGCCGTGACGTCCGGATGAGTTTGCTGGCCGAGCAACCCCATGGCGGCCGCGAGGTCGCTCGGTCCGACGAAAACCCCGTCGATGCCGGGCGTTTCGGCGATAGCGCGGGCGTTGGCGACGCCCTCGGGGCTCTCTACCTGTACGAACACCGAGACATGGTCGGCGGCATGGGGAAGGTAGTCGTCGATCCGATTCCAGCGGGCCGATCGCGCCAATGCGCTGCCCACTCCGCGCCGCCCGAGCGGCGGATACCGCACTGCCGCAGCGACATCGCGCGCTTGTCCGACGGTGCAGATCATCGGCACCAGGATGTTCTGGGCACCCAGATCCAGGACCTGCTTGATGACGACGGTGTCGCCGACGGGTACCCGCACGACCGGCGTCACGGCATAGCCGGACACCGCATAGAGTTGCGCCAGCACGGATTCCAGTCCGTTCGGCGCGTGCTCCATATCGATCAGCACCCAGTCGAGTCCGGACCCGGCCATGATCTCCGCGACCACCGGCGATCCGGTGGTGATCCACCCGCCGTACAGCGGTCGGTCGGCGTCGGCCAGCGCGTCGCGCAGGGTCCGGTTCAGGCGAAGCGGCATGAGATCGTTCCCATCGGCCCGTAGTCGGCGAGGATCGTGTCGCCCTTCTCGACCCACAGCGGGCGGGTGAACGAACCGGCGAGCACGATCTCGCCCGCGTCGAGCCGGTCGCCGTGCTCGCCGAGTTTGTTCGCCAGCCACGCGACCCCGGTCGCGGGATGGTTGAGTACCGCGGCGGCGACCCCCGATTCCTCGATCGTCTCGTTGCGGTACAGCAACGCGGAAACCCAGCGGAGATCGATGTCGTTGGGCCGCACCGGGTTTCCCCCATAGACCAGACCGCCCATCGCCGCGTTGTCGCTGATGGTGTCGACGATGGTCCGGCCGGGCAGCTCGATCCGCGAGCTCAGGATCTCCAACGCCGGGACCACGTACTCGGTGGCCCGCAGCACATCGAAGATCGTGGCGCCGGGACCGTCGACCGGCGCGGCGAGCACGAAGGCGAGTTCGACCTCGGTCCGCACGTTGGCGAAGCGGTCGTGCTCGATGACCGACCCGTTCTCGAAGACCATGTCGGCGAAGATGGCCCCGTAGTCCGGCTCGGTGATGCCGGTGGCCGCCTGCATCACCTTGCTGGTGAGCCCGATCTTCCGGCCGACGGGTTTGCGTCCGCTCGCGATACCGCGGCGCCGCCATTCGTTCTGTACCGCATACGAATCCGCCACGGTCATCTCGGGATAGCGAGTCGTCAGCAGCGGAATGGTGCGACGGTCCCGCTCGGCGGCGGCCAACTCGTCGGCGATGGCCGCGATGGCCTCGGGGGGCAGCATCGGTTCTCCTCTCAGAGTTGCGCGCCGAGCTTGTACTCGTCGGGTGCCCGGCCGGGTTCGGACTTGCGGGTGAAGGAGAACCCGTCGGCGCCGATCGTCACGGCCATCTCCGACTCGTCGGTCCGCATGCTCAGCGGCTGCGGGTTACCGTCCAGGTCCAGTACCGGCGAGGCGTCGGTGTACCAGCTCGGCACCACCGCGTTGCCCCACCAGTCGCGGCGCTGATTGTCGTGCACATCCCAGGTGACCACCGGGTTGTCGGGATCGCCGGTGTAGTAGTCCTGGGTGTAGATCTCGACGCGGTGCCCGTCGGGATCGCGCAGGTACAGGTAGAAGGCGTTGGAGACACCGTGGCGGCCTGGGCCGCGTTCGATGAGGTCGGACATCCGCAGCGCGCCGAGCTTGTCGCAGATGGCGATGATGTTGTGCTTCTCGTGAGTCGCGAAGGCCACGTGGTGCATTCGCGGGCCGTCGCCGCCGGTCATCGCGGTGTCGTGCACCGTGGACTTGCGCCGCAGCCACGCCGCGTACACCGTGCCGTGGGCGTCCTGGATGTCCTCGGTGACCCGGAATCCCAAGTCCTCCATGTACTTCACCGCGCGCGGCACGTCGGGGGTGACCTGGTTGAAGTGATCGAGCCGGACCAGCGCCCCCGGGGTGTACAGCTCGTAGTGCCAGGCGAGACGCTCGACATGTTCGACGTCGTAGAAGAATTCGTACGGAAATCCGAGCGGGTCCTCGATCCGCACCGAGTCCCCGATGCCCTTGGTGAAGCCCGTCGCGCGCCGCTCGACGCGGCAGCCGAGCTCGGTGAAGAACTCGACGGCCCGGTCGAGTTCGGCGGGGCCGCGCACCCGGTAGGCGAACGCCGCTACGGCGGCGATCGGGCCCTGCCGGAGCACGAGATTGTGGTGGATGAACTCCTCGAATGACCGTAGATAGACCGCGTTCTCGTCTTCCTCGGTCACCACGAGGCCGAGGATGTCGACGTAGAAGTGGCGGGCGCGTGCCAGGTCCGTGACGACGAGTTCCATGTACGCGCACCGGAGTACATCCGGCGGAGTGGCCTTCGGCGTGCGGATGGGGTTCGTCGCGTGGATCGGATCCGTAACAGTGACAACGGGTTCGGGGGAGACGGTCACGATGGTTCCTGCTTGCCGAAGGTCGGGTTGTGCGCGGTGCCGAGGGTGATGTGCACGGCCTGCTGATCGGTGTAGAAGTCGATGGAGCGGTAGCCGCCCTCGTGGCCGAGCCCGGAGGCTTTCACGCCGCCGAACGGGGTCCGCAGGTCACGGACATTGTTGGAGTTGAGCCACACCATGCCCGCCTCGATCGCCTGCGCGAAGGTGTGCGCGCGCCGCAGATCGGTGGTCCAGACGTAGGCAGCCAGGCCATACCGGACACCGTTGGCGAGGGCGAGGGCCTCCTCGTCGGTATCGAACGGCGTGATCGCGACGACCGGACCGAAGATCTCCTCCTGAAAGATCCGGGCTTCCGGCCGCACATCGGCGAAAACCGTGGGCGCCACGAAGTTTCCGGTCTCGAAGCCTGCGGGGCGACCACCGCCTGCGACCAGGCGGCCCTCGGACTTTCCGATCTCGACATAGCTCATCACCTTGTCGTAGTGCTCCGGATGTACCAGGGCACCCACCTCGGTGTCCGGGTCGTGCGGGTAACCGACGACAACCCGCTTCGCCTGTGCGGCATAGCGTTCGACGAACTCGTCGTAGATCGAACGTTCGACGAGGATCCGGCTACCGGCCGTGCAGCGCTCGCCGTTGAGGGAGAACACCCCGAAGATGGTCGCGTCGATGGCGGCGTCGAGGTCGGCGTCGGCGAAGACGACGGCGGGGCTCTTGCCGCCGAGCTCCATCGACAAGCCCTTCAGCGCCGCGGCGGCGTTCCCGAAGATGAGCCGGCCGGTGCTGCTCTCGCCGGTGAACGAGATCAGCGGCACGCCAGGATGTTTCACCAGCGCGTCCCCGGCTTCCGCGCCGAGCCCGTTGACGAGGTTGAACACACCGTGCGGCAGTCCTGCTTCCTCGAAGATCCCGGCCCACAGCGACGCCGACAGCGGCGTGAACTCGGCGGGCTTGAGCACCACGGTGTTTCCGGTGGCCAGCGCGGGCGCCAGCTTCCAGGACTCCAGCATGAACGGGGTGTTCCACGGGGTGATCAACCCGGCGACGCCGATCGGCTTGCGGTTGACGTAATTGAGCTGCTGTCCCGGAACCTTGTATGCGTCATCCACCTGGGCGACGACGAGATCGGCGAAGAACCGGAAGTTCTCGGCGGCGCGTCGCGCCTGGCCGAGCGCCTGAGTGATGGGCAACCCCGAGTCGAACGATTCGAGTTCGGCCAGCCGCGCGTCCCGGGATTCGACGATGTCCGCGATCCGGTGCAGGATGCGAGACCGCTCGCGGGCGCGCAGGTGCGGCCACGGTCCCGCGGTGAACGCCTTGGTCGCGGCGGCCACCGCGAGGTCGATGTCCGCCTTCTTGCCCGCTGCGGCCTGCACGTAGACCTCGTTGGTGACGGGGTCGAGAACGTCGAAGGTGGCGCCGTCGACCGAGTCGACGAACGCGCCGTCGATGTAGTGCTGAATACGCGTCGGCAGGTCCGAGGGCTTGTGCGGGGTGGCGGGTGTGCGCACCGCGTTCGTCATATGCGACTCCAGATGTCAGACGGCCGGCAGGCCGAAGGTTTCGTCGGGGTGCTCGTGGACCAGGTAGGCGTCGAGGGTGGCCGCGCGATGCCTGCGCGCGACCTTCTCGATCTCGCCGAGCGGTGCACCGATCTCGATGAGGCGCACGATGTTCTCGTGTTCGCGCACGGATTCGTGCGCCCGCCCCGGCACGAAGGAGAACGTCGACGAACGCAGGTGCCCCAGACGAGCCCACTCCGCGTCGACCAGTGCGACGATGCGCGGATTCGCACACTTGGTGAACAGGATCGAATGGAACTCGTGGTTGAGCGCGGTGAACGCGCTCGGGTCGAAATCGTCCAGGGACTCGATCATTCGATCGTTGACCGCCCGCGCCCGGCGCAGGTCGTCCTCGGTCAGCCGGCCCGCGGCGAGGGCCGTCGCAGCGCCCTCGAGCACGCTGAGCGCCTGCATGCTGTGGCGATACTGCGAATCGTCCACCATCGAAACCTGCGCGCCGACATTGCGTTCGAAGGTGACCAGGCCCTCGGCCTCGAGCTGCCGGATGGCTTCACGCACCGGAACCACGCTCATGTCGAGATCTTTGGCGATGGTGCTGAGCACCAGCCGGTACCCCGGTGTGTACTCCTGACGTGCGATCCGCTCCTTGATCCAGTGATAGGCGATCTGCGACTTGCTCTGCGTTCCAATGGAATTCACTGATTCTTGCGCCACTTTCGGTACCTCGCCTTCCATTCCGCATCGGGGGGAAACAGCCCGTCCACCGGGTGACCGGCGGCGACCTGCTCGGCGATCCAACCGTCTTGGACCTCCTGCTCGAGAGCATCGTCGACTACTTCTTCGGCGATGCTCGGGGGTAGGACAAGCACACCATCGCCGTCGCCGACGATGATGTCGCCGGGCTGGACGGTGGCGCCACCGCAGGAAATGGTGAGGTCGGCGTCCCACGGCACGTGCCTGCGGCCGAGTACCGCCGGATGCGGACCGGCGGTGAAGACGGCGATACCGATCTCGGCAACCGCGTCGTAGTCACGAATGCCGCCGTCGGTCACCACACCCGCGGCCCCGCGCACCTGTGCCCGGAGAGCCAGAATGTCGCCCAACGTGCCCGATTCGGTCTCGCCGCGTGCCTCGATGACGATGACCTCGCCCGGTGCCACGGTGTCGAACACCCGCTTCTGCGCGTTGTAGCCGCCGCCGTGCGCGCTGAACAGGTCTTCCCGATTCGGCACGAATCGCAGTGTCCTGGCGGTGCCGATGAGCTTGATTCCGGGACGCACCGGCCGCACGCCGCCGATGGACACGTTGTCGAGGCCGCGCTTGCGCAATTGCTGCGACAACGCCGCGACCGGTATCCGGCTGAGCTTGTCGCGCAGCTCATCGGAGAGCCCGGACTTCGTCGCCGCGGGAAGGCCTGCGGCGGAACGGGATCCCCACGCTTCAGCCCGCTGCGTGTCATCGACCGACGGGAGCGAGCCGAGGGTGGCGTCGAACTCGTGCGTGCCTCGAGCGACCGTGGTGACCAGCCGCCCGGAGCTGGGTGCTCCTGCCGCCTGCGGTGCGTCGACTTCTACTTCGACCACGTCGCCCGGCACGACTACCGACGACCCAGCCGGAGTTCCGGTGAGGATCACATCGCCCGGTTCGAGCGTGAAGTGCTGCGAGAGGTCCGAAATTATTTGGGGGAGAGAGAAGATCATCTCCGACGAGGAATCTTCCTGGGCGACAACCCCGTTGACCCAGGTGCGCACTCGCAGCGCCGCGGGGTCGACGGCCCGCGCATCGATTAGGTTGGGCCCCAACGGCGTGAAACCGTCGCCGCCTTTGGAGCGAGCGTTGGATCCCTTGTCATTAGCCCTCAGGTCGTATAGGCCGAAGTCGTTGCCCGCGGTGACCGCGACGACGTGCTGCCACGCGGATTCGATCGGCACCCGGCGGGCGGGACTCCCGACGATCAGCGCGATCTCCCCTTCGAACGCTAAAAGCTCTGTGCCGTCGGGCCGTTCGATGACGCCACTGGTGGCCGCGACCGAACTGCTCGGCTTCAAAAAGTAGGACGGGTGCGCGGGCCGACGGCCCCGCTGAGCCGCCCGGGAGGCGTAGCTGAGATGGACCGCGATGATCTTGCCCGGCCGGGTCGGCAAGGCGGCAAACCGACGATCACCAGCGTCGTTGTCGATCTTCATGAACCTCCTCAACCGCTATTGCATCGTATCTCAAATCGTATATTATTAGTCACGCGCATCGCAAGTGACGCAGATCGCATTTAGAAGCCGTCGTGACCTCCGGCATCTCGTACCGGCACATCCGACGACGAGCATCAACCCGAAGGAGTCCCAGATGAGCGCGCCACCCTGGTCTGGGCCGCCGATCGTCAGCGAAACCGACCGCCGCCGTGTCGTTTTCGCCACCGTGGTCGGGACGACCGTCGAGTGGTACGACTTCTTCGTCTACGCGGGCGCCGCCGGACTGGTCTTCGGCAAGCTCTTCTTCCAGCCGTCAGGGGAGGGGATCGCCACCATCCTGTCCTTCCTTACGGTGGGCATCAGTTTCCTGTTCCGCCCACTGGGCGCGTTCCTCGCAGGCCATTTCGGCGACAGGTACGGACGACGAGTCATCCTGATGGTGACGCTGATCGGCATGGGTGCCGCGACGACGCTGATCGGCCTGCTCCCCACCTACTCCGCCGTCGGCATCGCCGCGCCGATCCTGCTGATCCTGCTGCGTGTGCTGCAAGGGATCTCGGCAGGCGGTGAATGGGGCGGCGCTGTGCTGATGGCGGTCGAACACGCACCACCCGGCAAACGGGGGACATTCGGTGCGGCGCCACAGCTGGGTGTGCCACTCGGTTTGCTGGCAGCCTCAGGTGTGCTGGCCTCGATGACGCTGATCGCACCCGGCGACGCTTTTCTCGAATGGGGTTGGCGCGTCCCGTTTTTGCTGTCGATCGTGCTCATCCTCATCGGCTACTACATCCGCAGGCGCGTCGAGGAGAGTCCGGTCTTTCAGCAGATCGCCGAACGGAGTGAACAGGCCACGACCCCGATCCTCGAGCTGTTCCGCAGGCACGGCCTGCTCGTCCTGGTCGCGGCGCTCGTCTTCGCGGGCAACAATGCCGTTGGCTATCTGACCACCGGTGGCTATATCCAGAACTACGCCACCGATGCCAACGGGCCGGTCGGCCTCGACCGCGGCCCGGTGCTGTGGGCGGTCGCCGGTTCCGCGGTCACCTGGTTGCTCTTCACCTGGATCGCCGGCGCGGTCAGCGACCGGATCGGCAGGCGCACCACCTATCTCATCGGCTGGGTACTCCTGCTCGCCGCGTTGATCCCGCTCTTTCCACTGGTGAACACCGGGAATCCGGTGCTGTTGTGGTGTGGACTCGCGCTGCTGACCGTCGGCCTCGGGTTCACCTATGGCCCACAAGCCGCGCTCTACGCCGAACTCTTCCCTGCCTCCGTCCGATTCTCGGGCGTCGCGGTCTCGTACGCGCTCGGGGCGATTCTCGGCGGTGCGTTCGCCCCGACCATCGCCGCGACGCTCGTCCGCGCCAGTGGGACAACCGCATCGGTCGTGGGCTATCTCGGCGGAGTCGTCCTGGTCAGCCTCGTGGCAACCCTGGCCCTGCGCGACCGGCGCGGCATCCCGCTCGGTCCCGATCACGAAGCGGCACAGGCGATAAGCCCGATCAGAGGAATGACGAGGGTCTGAACAGTGCAGTTCCATCACCACGGTTATGTGTCCACGGACCCGCGCGTCCAACCGCCCGCCGGTGCCGGCATCGATCGACCGGACGAACTCCCCGACGAGGTCGACGTTCTCATCGTCGGCACCGGCCCCGCGGGCATGATCACCGCCGCCCAACTGGCACAGTTCCCCACCGTCGTCACCCGCATCGTCGAACGCCGCCGCGGCCGTCTGGCCATCGGACAGGCCGACGGCATCCAGGCACGCAGTGTCGAGACATTCCAGGCGTTCGGGTTCGCGGAACGGATCATCGCCGAGGCATACCAGATCACCGAAATGGCGTTCTGGAAGCCGGATCCCAACGACCCGTCGAAAATTGTCCGGGCGGCACGGACCAAGGATGACCCGACCGGAATCAGCGAGTTCCCGCATCTCCTGGTCAACCAGGCTCGGGTCCTCGACTACTTCGCCGAGGTGATGGCCAACGCCCCCACCCGCATGCGGCCCGACTACGGACTCGAGTTCCGCGACCTCGAGATCGTCGACGGCGACTATCCGGTGACCGTGACCTTGGTGCACACTGCCGGCGAACGAGCAGGGCAGTCGCGCACGGTGCGTGCGAGGTATGTGGTCGGCGCGGACGGGGCGCACAGTCGCGTACGCGACGCCATCGGCTGTATTCCACGGGGTGACAAAGCCTTCCACGCATGGGGCGTGATGGACGCGCTGGCCGTCACGGACTTCCCCGATATTCGCACCAAGTGCGCCATCCAGTCCGGTTCCGGCGGAAGCATTCTGCACATTCCGCGGGAGGGCGGTTACCTGTTCCGCATGTATGTCGATCTGGGCGAGGTGGCCGAGGACGACAACGGCAAGGTGCGCGACACCGGCATCGAAGCGATCATCGAGCAGGCCAACGAGATCCTGCATCCGTACACCCTCGACGTTCGTAATGTCGCCTGGCACAGCGTCTACGAAGTCGGCCACCGCGTCACCGACCGTTTCGACGACGTACCGGTCGAGGCGGCGGGCAGCCGGACACCGCGGGTGTTCATCGCCGGCGACGCGTGCCACACGCACAGCGCGAAGGCCGGGCAGGGCATGAATGTCTCGATGCAGGACGGATTCAACCTCGGCTGGAAACTCGGCCACGTGCTGGCCGGTCGCAGCCCGGAGTCCTTACTGGCGACGTATTCGGCTGAGCGACAAGTTATCGCGCAGCATCTCATCGATTTCGACAAGGAATGGTCGAGCATGATGGCCAAGCGGCCGGAAGAGTTCGACTCGCCCTCGGATCTCGAGGACTTCTACGTCAAGACCGCGGAGTTCCCGGCCGGGTTCATGACCAGGTACCAGCCGTCGATGATCATCGGTGCGCCTACCCAGCAGAGTCTCGCGAGTGGCTTTCCGATCGGGAAGCGCTTCAAATCAGCGCCCGTGGTCCGGGTCGCCGACGCCAATCCGGTCCACCTCGGGCATCACCACCGGGCCGACGGGCGTTGGCGGATATACGCTTTCGCCGCCGATCCGACCGCGATCGGGGCGGATGTCGCGGTGCTCGACCGGTGGGCGGAGTGGCTCGGCACGTCGCCCGAATCGCCGCTGGTCGCGTATACGCCGAAGGACGACGACGTCGACAGCGTCTTCGACGTGAAAGTGATCTACCGACAAGGCCACACCGGTGTCGATCTCGCCACTGTGCCAACGACTTTCCTGCCGACAGTCGGGCCGTTCCGCCTCGTCGACTACGAAAAGGTGTACGCAACCGACCCCCTGATAGACATTTTCGCCGAACGCGGCATCGACCGTCGCGGGGCCGTGGTCGTCGTACGACCCGATCAGTATGTGGCAGCGGTCCTTCCGCTCACCGCGACCGCCGAACTAGCCGAGTTCTTCGACAAGATCCTGCTCTCACCGCACACCGCGGAACTCGCGAAGGACAAGGCGTGACCACGAACGAACCGGTAGCCCACGATCATCAGTTGCGCCGAGGTTCGCTCGGCGTGTTCGGCGTGACATTCTCCGTCATCTCCGCGGCCGCACCGCTGACCGCCATGGCGGGTGGCGCACCAGTTGCCATGTTGCTCGGCAACGGGCCAGGCGTGCCGGGCGCCTACCTCGTGACCGTCGGTACCCTGCTCCTGTTCTCCGTCGGCTATACCGCGATGGCCCGTCATCACACCAGCACCGGCGCGTTCTACTCTTACGTCGCTCGTGGCCTGCGCCAGCAATTGGGCGGCGCCGCAGCATATCTCGCGCTGTTGAGCTACAACGCCATGCAGATCGGGCTGTGGGGCCTCTTCGGCGCGGCGACCGGTGGGTTCTTTGCCGACGAGTTCGGCATCACCGTCGACTGGTGGGTGTACGTTTTGATCGGTATCGCCCTCGTCGCGGTGCTCGGCTACCGCCACATCGATCTGTCGGTCAAGATGCTCTCGGTCCTGGTGGCCGCCGAGTTTCTCGTTGTTCTCGTGCTCGCCGTGGTGATCGCGGTGCGGGGCGGCGATTTCGGGACCACCTCGCTGAGCGCCACCCCGCTGACGCCGAGCGCGCTGACCAGCGGATCGCTGCCGATCGCGCTGCTGTGCTGTACCAGCGTCTTCGCGGCCGTCCTCGCGTTCCACAACGCGGTGGCCCGCTACACCTACGCACTCGGGCGGGAGGGCCTGCTGCCCGGCCGCGCGGGCCGGACGCACGTCGTGCACCGGAGCCCGCACGTCGGCTCGGTCGCGCAGTCGGTGCTGGCGTCGGTGGTGGTCGGGGTGTTCGCGGTGACCGGGCAGGATCCCGTGCGCGCGCTCTTCACCTGGCTGACCAACCTCGGCACGCTGGGGGTCATCGCGCTGATGGCCGCGTGCTCGTTCGCCGTCGTCACGTTCTTTCACCGGCATCGTGACCTGGATCAGAACCTCGTTCGAACGCTCATCGCGCCGATGGTGGCCGGCGCTGCCCTGGTCGCCATCCTCGGCTACGCGATCGGGAACTTCGATCTGCTCATCAGTGCCGGTGGCGTCCTCGTCTGGCTGCTGCCGAGCCTGCTTCTGGTCGCTGCCGCCGCCGGAGTTGTTGCCGCACTGCTACTTCGCGCACGATCGCCGCAGCGGTATGCGGAGATGGGACGTCAGTATGTCTGACACATTGCACACCAACGCGGCGGTGTGGACGGCCGAGGAGTCGGTACCGCATGCCTCGTCGTTTCTGGTCCGGGATGGCGTCGTTGTCGCGCTGGATCCCAGCGAGGTGACCGGGCACGAGACCGTGGTTGATCACGGCGGGGCGTTCATAATGCCTGGTCTGGGTGATGTTCACACGCACCATCTGGTGGCGGGCCGCGCCGACCTCTTCGAGTTGGCGTTGGACGCGACCGCCTCGCTCGACGCGGTGCTCGCGTCCGTCGCGGAGTGGGCGACGGGCCTTGCGGAGGACGCGTGGATCGTCGGCGGCGGGTGGGGAAGCACTCTCACGCAGACTATTTCGAGCCGTGACGTGCTGCGCCTGCTCGACCATGCCGCCGGTGGACGGCCGGTGTTGCTGCGCGACGACAGCTGCCACAACCGGTGGGTCAGCTCGCGCGCCATGGAACTCGCGGGTATCGGTGGTCCGGATCCCGTGGGCGGCGAGATCGTGCGTGACCGGGTGACCGGCGAGCCGGTCGGTCTGCTCATCGAATCGGCGCTCATTCCGGTGGAGCGGGCGTACGCGTCGTCGCTGGGCGACAGCACCGCGCTCGATGCCGCTGGGTGTCGCAGAGCCATCGAGATGCTGCACGGCTTCGGCATCACGCACTTTCAGGATGCCGCGGCGTCGTTGCCGATGCTGCGCGCGCTCGCCGAACTCGACCGGCGGGGCGAACTGAATGCCTGGGTCGTGACGTCGGCGCAGATCAACGACAGAATCTTCGGCACCGAGCCGGTCGGTGCCGAACTGCTGGACGCGGCCGGACAGTTTCGGACGACTCATCACCGGCCTGACTTCGTCAAGATTTTCCTGGACGGCGTCCCCACCTCACGCACCGCCTTGTTCCTCGAGCCATACCTGCCCGACACCGAGCACGGGGACACGTGGGTCGGGGAGAGCGCGATGACCGCCACCGAACTCACGGGCTGGCTGCTCGAGGTGGCCAGGCGGGGGCTGGGTGCCAAGGTGCATTGCACCGGCGACGGTGCGGTCCGGATGCTGCTCGACGCGGTGGCCGAGGTTCGAGACGCCGGTTACTCGGGCACGATCGTGCAGCTCGCGCACGGCGAGTACATCGCGGCGGCGGATCTGCCCCGGGTCGCCGAGTTGAACGTTGTCGCGGATCTGTCGCCGCCGCTGTGGTTTCCGGGCGTCATCTTCGAGGCGCACTGCCACTGCCTGCCGCGCGATCGAGCGATTCGGATGTGTCCCAACAGAACTCTCCTGGATTCGGGAGTGCTGCTGGCAGGTGGATCGGACTGGCCGGTGACGCCGAGCCCGAATCCGTGGATCGGTATCCAGGGCTTGGTGACTCGGGCCGACCCCACGGGGGTGTTCGCCGGGACCCTGGGGCCCGAGCAGGCGCTGACGGTGACCGAGGCGTTGCGCGCGTACACCATCGGCGTCGCGCGGGCGAGCGGCCTCGGCGCTGTCGCGGGGTCGCTCGCGCCGGGTAAGTCCGCCGACTTCACTGTCTTGGACCGAGATCCGTTCGCGATCGATCCGACCGAACTGGTCGACGCCAAGTCGGTAGCGACCTGGTTCGCCGGACGGCCGGTGCACGGCGAGGAACCGTGACCGCCGAAGGCACTGTCCGCCCCTCGAATTCGGTATCAGCAAGGAAGAAGCATGGATACGCCCTCGATCGACTTTCTCTACCTGTCCGAACCCGACATGATCGCGGCCGGGGTCACCGATATGCCCGCCTGCGTGGACGCCATGCAGGAAACCTTCGTGCTCCTGCATCACGGTGACTACCGCATGGCGGGCCCGAACAGCGACTCGCACGGGGCGATGATCACCTTTCCGGATGACTCGCCGTTCCCGAATATGCCCGCGAATACCGCGGAACGCCGGTTCATGGCGATGCCCGCCTACCTCGGCGGACGCTTCGGTACCAGCGGGATGAAGTGGTACGGATCGAATATCGCCAACCGCGACAAGGGACTACCGCGGTCGATCCTGATGTTCCTGCTCAGCGATACCGACACCGGTGCGCCGCTCGCGCTCATGTCGGCGAACCTGTTGTCCGCCTACCGAACCGGGGCGGTACCAGGAGTCGGTGCTCGGCTGTTGGCTCGCCCGGACTCGCGCGTGGTCGGCATCGTCGGGCCCGGTGTGATGGCACGGACCTCGCTCGCGGCCTTCGTCGCGGCATGTCCGGAGATCGACACCGTCAAGATCAAGGGCCGCGGCCAGGGCAGCATCGACAGTTTCATCAAGTGGGTTGCCGAGGAGTATCCCCAGCTCGAAGCGGTCGTTGTTGACACGATGGAGGCCGCGGTGCGCGACAGCGATATCGTCACGTTCTGCACCACGGGTGTGGTCGGTGATCCGGCGAATTATCCGATGGTCGTGGGTGATTGGGTGCGGCCGGGCGCGTTTCTGAGCATGCCTGCCATGTGCGATATCGACGCATCCATGCAGGCGCCGGATGTCCGCAAGGTCGTCGACAATGTCCGCCTCTACGAAGCCTGGGCCGAGGAAACCGGTTATCCGACGCACCGCTCGATCCCGATCATCGGGTGCAAGTTCATGGACATGATCCACAACGGCGTGATGTGCAAGGAAGACCTGGTCGATCTCGGCGCTATCGCCGCCGGTGCCCAGACGGGTCGCCGGACCGATGACGAGATCGTGCTCTTCTCGGTCGGCGGCATGCCCGTCGAGGATGTCGCCTGGGGGACCGTGGTGTATCGAAACGCGGTACGGCGGGGGATCGGCACCACCTTGAACCTGTGGCAATCGCCCGCACTGGCATGACGGCGGAAAGGGCTCGAACAATGGATGCGGATGTAGTCGTCATCGGCTTGGGCAGCGCCGGTTCGATGGCGTTGTGGCAGTTGGCAAAACGCGGACTCGACGCAATCGGTATCGAACAGTTCGGCATCGCCCACGCCCGCGGCTCGTACGCGGGCGACTCCCGCCTGTTCCGGTCCGCCGTGCACGAGGGGCCTCGGTACGTGCCACGGTTGCGACGGGCGCGCGAGTTGTGGCTGGAGTTGGAACGGGAGACCGGCAGGCGCCTCTACGACGAGTGTGGCGCCTTGCAGATCGGTGCGGCGGGCTCGGGTGGCATCGCCAAGTCCATCGCGTCGGCCGAGGAGTTCGAGCTACCCCACGAGGTGCTCGATGCGGCGGCCCTGCGTGCGCGTTATCCGCAGCACCGCGTCGAGGACGACACCGTCGCCGTGTTCGATCAGCGCGCGGGCAGCCTGTATCCCGAGGCGAGCGTGCTGGCGGCCGTCGAGGCGGCCAGATCCCATGGCGCGCGGGTCATTTCGAACGCCGAGGTCACCGACTTCGACGAACGCGGCGGCCGACTGGAGATCGTGACGCCCGACATCCGGGTCACCTGCGCCAAGGTGGTGGTGGCCACCGGATCGTGGACCCTCCGGCTCCGGCCCGACCTCAAAGGATTTCTGCAGATCCTGCCGCTGTCGCTCACCTGGTTCATGCCGCACCACCCCGAGTGGTTCACCTCGGACCGCTTTCCGGTGTTCATCCGCGACGAGGACGGAGTGCACGCGTACGGGACGCCAAGCCACGACACCTACAGCGTGAAGGTGGCGACGGAGCCGCTGTGGGGCGCGATCCCCTCGCCCGACGACATTCCGGCTTTCAGCCGCGCCGACCTGCGCCGAATCAGCAGGTGGGCAACGGACTTCATCCCCGATCTCAACCCGGAGCCGGTCCGCTATTCGATGCATCACGACCTCTTTGCGCCGGGTGATCTGCCCCTCGTCGATCTGGACGAGGACACCGGAATGCTGCTGCTCACCGCCTTCTCTGGGCGCGGCTTCAAGTTCGCGCCGGTCTTCGGCGAGATCGCCGCCGATCTGCTCACCGGAGCCCGGAATGAGCTCTGGGATCCCGGTTTCGCGCTGTCCGCGCACCCGAGGTGAGGTCAGGGCTTCGCGCGACGGGCGCGTTCGGCGATAGCGCGCAGCGTGCCGAGTTTGTGGTCCCTGGCGGCGAATTCGATCTCGCGCACGTCGGCGCCGGTCTCGATGAGGTCGATGAGGTGCTCGTGTTCGGCGATGGATCCGTGCGCGCGGCCGGGCACGAACGCGAACGAGGTCCGGCGCACGAGGTCGAGCCGGGCCCACTCGACTCCGGCCAGCGTTCGGATGTGGGAGTTCGGGCAGCGCAACAGGATCACGTCGTGGAAGCGGTGGTTGAGCTCGGTGAAGGCGGCCGGATCGAAGGCGGTCAGTGCCTGCGACATCTGCTGGTTGAGGGCTCGCGCGCGGGTGATGTCGGTCTTGCGCATCCGAGGGGCCGCGGCGGCGGTCGCATACCCCTCCAGCACCGCCAAGGTCTGCATGGCCTGCTGATACTCGCCGGTTTCCAGATGTGCCACGCGGGCACCGACATTCCGGATGAATTCGACGTACCCTTCAGCCTCCAACCGGCGCACGGCCTCGCGTACCGGCACCGCGCTGACGCCGAATTCCCGGGCGAGCTGCTCGAGTACGAGACGGTACCCCGGTCCGTACTCACCCGCGACGATGCGGGACCGGATGAGCTCGTACGCGGCCTCGTGTTTGGATCCGGTACCGTCCGGCCCGGTCGAGGGGGAGCGTTGCGGCACAGT
This sequence comes from Nocardia sp. NPDC051052, assembly GCF_044456045.1. Lineage (NCBI taxonomy): Bacteria > Bacillati > Actinomycetota > Actinomycetes > Mycobacteriales > Nocardiaceae > Nocardia > Nocardia sp. NPDC051052. The sequence goes on along the minus strand of NZ_JBITFL010000002.1, from coordinate 113,499 downwards.
GCCTTCCATGCCCATGATTCTGCGGCCGTTGTGCCGCACCGCATGGCGCCCCCGGTGTCCATCCGTTGACTTCACGCGCACACTGTCGCGGCCGTGCCTGCGCCTGGGCGGTCAGGCGGCGACGATCCATCAGATGACGCACTACGACTTGCACGCCGACTACATCGTCGTCGGCGCGGGCACCGCCGGTTCGGTGCTGGCCCGGCGGCTGCTCGACCGCACCGAGGCCACCGTGCTGGTCCTCGAAGCGGGCCAGGCCGATACCCATCCGGCCATTCGCGATCCGCTACGGATGCACGAACTATGGCATACGGCAGTGGATTACGACTATTTCAGCGTCGCCCAGCCACACGCCGTCGGTCGTCGCCTGCACCTGCCGCGCGGGCGGGTGCTCGGTGGTTCGCACGCGCTCAACGCGACCATTTACGTGCGGGGCAATCCGGCGGACTACGACTCCTGGGCCGAGTGCGGCGATCCCGGCTGGTCATGGCGGGAGATCGAACCGCTGTTCCGGCGGATCGAGCGCTACGACCGCGACGACTCGGGAGTCAAAGGCACCGCCGGAATGCTCGATGTGCTCAGTGATTACGCGATCGATCCGATCCAGGAGGCCATTCTGGCGGCGGCCGAGCAGGCCGGGGTGCCTGCCAATCCCGACTACAACAGCGGGGTGCAGGACGGTGCGGGACGGGCCCACTTCACCCTCCGGGACGGGTTGCGCAGGACCACCGCCGATGCCTATCTGAAACCGGCGCTGGGTAATTCGCGGTTGAGCGTGCGGACCGGCGCACGCGTGCATCAGGTCCTGGTGCGGCAGGGCCGGGTCGTCGGCGTGGCCGGTAGCATCGACGGCCGCGCGTTCCGGGCGTCGGCGCAGGCCGAGGTGGTGCTGACCGCAGGCGCGATCGATTCGGCCGCATTGCTGCTTCGCTCGGGCATCGGGCCGGCCGAGGAGCTACGGGCCGTGGGGATCGAGCCGATCGCCGACCTGCCCGGCGTCGGCCGGAACCTGCGCGACCACTGGCTGGTGCCGGTGATCTTCAGCGCGGAGCGCGACATCGTGCACACACCCGGGCTGCCGCACGCGCAGACGCAACTGTTCTGGCGGAGCGAGCCCGGGCTGGCCGTGCCCGACGTGCAGCCACTGCATTTCAGCGTCCCGCTGTACGAGCCGTGGATGTCGGGACCCGGCAACGGATTCTCCCTCATGGCGGGACTGATCCGCCCCGACAGCGTCGGACGGCTCACCCTGGCCGGTGCCGATGGCCCGACCCTGATCGACCCGAAAGTCCTTGCCGCACCCGCGGATCTGTACCGGCTGGCGGATGCGGTCACGCTGTGCAGACGAATCGGTGCCGCACCCGCGCTGCGGGACTGGGGCGCGGTCGAGCAGTATCCCGGGCCTGGGGTGCGGTCCGGTACAGATCTGCGGGACTACATCCGGCACACCGTGATCAGCTACCACCATGTGAGCGGGACGTGCGCGCTCGGCACCGGGCCGGCGGCGGTGGTGGACCCCGCGCTGCGGGTGCGTGCGGTTACCGGGCTTCGGGTGGCCGATGCCTCGGTGATGCCGACGATCACGACCGGCAATACCAACGCGCCCACCATGGTCATTGCCGAACGAGCCGCAGACCTGATGGTGCCGCGTTAGCGAGAATCCGCTTGTTCCGCAGGGCACAGCGGGTTGTCCGGTACCGCACGGCCTGTCGATTCCGCAGGTCGTGCGGGTGCCTGCCGCGCACGATAGGGCGATGACGATCCTGACCCGCATCGACGGCGTATCCGGTGACCATACGCGCGCCCCGCTGGACATGGTCGTCGACGACCCGGCGACCTTTCGTGGTCGCGTCCGTGGGCATGCTGCGGGGGAGTTGGTGTTCGCGGAGATGTTCGTGGTCCCGCACCGTGGCGCCGGTACGGTGCGGAATGGCGCCGAGGCCTATTACAAAGTGCTGGTGCCGGTTCAGGGGCACTGCCTGTTGAGCCAGGCCGAGCGTCAGGTGCCGCTCGGGCCGAATGATGTTGCGGTGCTGGACCTGTCGCAGCCCTACTCGGTGCTGTTCGAGACTGCCTGCCGGTTGTGGGTGATCGTGTTGCCGCGCCGGGTGCTGCGACTGCCGGTGGCCGGAGTCGGCGCGATCACCGCCACCAGGCTGTCGCGGCGGCATCCCGCGGCGGCGTTGCTTTCTGTAATGCTGGCGGAAATGATTACCAGGACAGGCGAATTCGGCACCGTCGAGTTGTTACGGTTGGCCGACACCCTCGTCGATCTGGTGACGACCGTGCTGACCGCGCACGTGGGCGCGGATCGAGCGGCGATTGACCACGGTGTACTGCCTCGGGTCAAGACATTCCTCGAGGACCATCTAGACGATCCGGAACTCTCCCCGGCGATGGCGGCCGCGGCCGCACATCTGTCGCTCGGCTACCTGCACAAGCTGTTTCGCGCCGAGGGCGCGACGGTGTGCGGATGGATCAGGCAGCGACGGCTGGAATGCTGTCGCGCCGATCTGACCGATCCCGGGTTGTATCGGCTCACCGTCGCCGCGGTGGCGGCGCGGCGGGGATTCGTCGACGCGGCCCACTTCAGCCGGTTGTTCAAACTGACCTACGGCGTGCCGCCCCGCGAATACCGAATCCTCAACGCGGGAATGAAGCAGTGGCGGCCATAGGTTGACCACCGCTGACAGACACTGCTCTCCGGGAAGAAGACCATGACGCCCTCGCCGACCACTATGCGCGCCGTCCAGCTCTCCGGCCCCGGCCCCATCGAGAATTTGCGGCTGACCACGCTGCCGCTGCCGCCCGAGCGCGACGGTTGGGTGCGCATCCGCGTCGAGGCGTTCGGCCTCAACCGCTCGGAGCTGAAGCTTCGGCTTGGTGTGAGTGTCGGCGTGAGTTTTCCCCGGGTGCCGGGTATCGAGGCGGCCGGTACTGTCGACGCGGCTCCGGCCGACAGCGGCCTCAGCGTGGGGCAGAAGGTCGTCACCATGATGGGGGACATGGGGCGCACGTTCGACGGCGGCTATGCCGAATACACCTCGGTGCCGCTGTCCCAGGTGATCCCCGTCGACACCGATCTGCCGTGGGAGGTGCTCGGCGCACTGCCGGAGATGGTGCAGACCGCCTACGGCTCGCTCACCGTCGGCCTGGACCTGCGGCCCGGACAGTCCGTGCTGATCCGCGGCGGCACCTCCTCGGTGGGCCTGGCCGCCGCCGCGCTGGCCAACTGGCGCGGCGCCACGGTGCTGTCCACCACCCGGCAGGCCGCTCGTCTCGCCTCGCTGAAGGAGCACGGCATCGACCATCCGTTGCTCGACACCGGCGAGGTCGCGCCCGCGGTGCGTGCGCTGTACCCCGACGGCGTCGACGCCGCCCTCGATCTCGTCGGCACGCCGACCCTGCCCGACACCTTGCGCGCGGTGCGCGTGCACGGCACGGCCTGCTTCAGTGGCAGCCTGTCCAATCAGTGGACAGTGCGCGACTTCGCACCCAACGAGTACCTGCCCAGGGGTGTGCGTCTGGCGGGTTATTTCGGCGACGCCACCGACCTGCCGCAGGAAGCCTTCCAAGAGATCCTCGACGCCGTCGCGCGCGGTGAGCTGGTCTTTCCCCTGGATCGCGTTTATGACGGTTTGGCGCAGGTGCCGCAGGCCCACGACGACATGGAGCACAACCGTGCCACCGGCAAACTCGTTGTCCGCGTCCGGCATTAGGGCCGCATGGCCGCCTGGACCGCGGCGGTATCGGTGAATTGTTCGAAGCGAACGACGGTTCCGTTCGACAACCGCCACACGTGCACGAACCGGGCCGTCATCCAGTGGCCGGTCGCTCGAAAGGTGCCCGAATAGCTGCCGATACCGATGACGATGCCCGCCCCGCTGCCTGCGATCTCATCGACCGCGGCGGTGTAGCCGTCCCATTCGGCGGCGATGCGGGCGAAGACGTTGTCGCGCACCGCGTCCGGACCGATGTAGGTGCCCGCGTAGGGGAACCCGGCCATCTCGGTCCAGGCCACGTCCGCGGCCAGCGGGGCGAGCATGCCGGGCAGATCGCCGCGGTCGGACGCCGCGTAGTGGGCCGTGATCACCTCGAGGTCGCGGTTCATGGCGTTGGTCTCCTTCAAATCGGTTGTCCGTCTTGGGGATACTGCACGCGGCCGAGGCTGGTGATGTGGGCGCCGCCCGGTGCGTTGCGCACCGCGCCGCCCTTGCCGATGCCGAAAAACTTTCCGGTGGAACGCAATGCGCCGAGGTCGTAGAGCCAGGTCGCGGCGACCGGGATCAGGAACTCGCGGAAGGTGAAGACGTAGAAGTCGTCCGCGAGTTTCCAGGTGGTGGTCAGGTCCACGTCGCCGTGGCCGCGCTGCTCACCGACCAGGCATTGCCAGCAGTAGCGTTCGGAGCTCAGGTAGAGGTGCTCGTAGAGATGATTCGGGCTGTATCGGTAGAGGGCGCGCCAGCCGATGAGGTCGCGGGTGGGTCCGGGGATTTCGCCGCTCGGGGCGCGACCGGTGTCGATGACGCCGGCGAAGAACCGCTGCGACACCTGGGGGACACCGGGGGTCGGTTGCTCGGCGATCGTCGATTCGATCGTCACGGTGCGCGCCGTCGGCAGGTGCAGCACCGTGACCTCGCTGACGCGCGGCCGGTCGGCGAAGGTCTGGTCGAGAAAGAATACGTCGGGGGAGACCTCGATCGCCTGATACCAGTCGGTGCCGGAACTCGCGCCGCGCGTCCAGTGCACCTGCTCGGCGGACTGGAACCGCAATTCGGCCACCACCTCGTCGGACCGGCGCAGCAGCCACCGTTGGTCTTTCAGCCGATCGGTGGGCGGTATCCGGTTGCCGTCGATGCCGGCGGCGAAGTCGTCCATCTCCTTCCAATCGGCGGGGGAGGCCCAATCCTGTACTGCGGTGGGGTCTTCGGCCATCGGTGTCTCCTCAATCGTTGGGCGCGAACGCGATCGTGGGCAGGTCGACCGCGGAAGCGCCGGCATCGGCGGTCACCACGGATCCCGTCATCGCCGCGGAATCCGCGGACAGCAGGAAGGCGATGATGGTGGCGATCTCCGCCGGCTCCACCGGCCTGCCCAACGGCGTGTCGCGGGTGACCAACCGGTAGGCGGCGTCGCGATCGATACCGCGTTGGGCGGCAAGGACATCCATCTGCTCGTCGGCCATGGCGGTACGCACCCAGCCCGGGCACAGCGCGTTCACTCGGATGCCGTCGCGGCCGTAGTCGCGGGCCAGTGACTTGGTCAGTCCGATCAACGCGTGCTTGGCGGTGACGTAACCGGCCACCGCCGGCCCGGCGAACAACCCGGCCAGCGACGACACCACGACGACCGAGCCACCCCGCTCACGCAGGTGCGGTAACGCGGTGCGCACGGTCACGAACGCGGTGGTCACGTTGGTCTGCATGGCGAGCTGCCAGTCATCGTCGGCGGTGTCGCCTACCGTGCCGAGCCCGTGTCCGCCCGCGTTGGCGACCACCATGTCGAGTCGGTCGTAGCGATCGATCGCGGCGGCCACCATCCGCTCGACATCGGCGGTGTTCGCGGCGTCGCCCGCCGCGACGAGGGCCGCGTCGCCCAGCTCGGCGGCCACCGCGTCCAACGGTGCACGCCGCCGGCCACTCAGCACCACCGCCGCACCCTCCGCGACCAGTCGCCGGGCGGCGGCCGCGCCGATACCGGTGCCGCCGCCGGTGATCAGGGCGACCTGGCCCGCCAATCGTTTCGTCATATCCATGCCGGATCTCCGCATCGCTGTGGTGGCGCCGACGGTATCCGGCGCGAACCGGCGAATTCGAGCGCTGCCTCAGCCGGGTGTTCTGGCGGACAAGGACTGTGCACGCAGGGACAAGGGATCTGGGGCCGCGGTGCCGGAAGCTGGTTCGCACATTCGACGACAGGAACGCGATCGTGACGGCCAATGACACCGAACAGCGTGAACCGGCAGCCCGGCCCGCTACCGCCCCCGCCGGTTTGGCACCTTTGGCGCGGCGGATGTTGCACGCCGAGTCCAACAGTGTCCTGCTGGCGACGGTTGCCCTGGTGGTGCTGATCGGGGTGCTGCATCCAGACTTCGTGAGCGCCGGGCAGATTCGGGACGTCCTGCAGAGTTCGGTGTACGTTGCGCTGCTCGCCGCCGGGATGGCGTTTCTGCTGGCCATGCGGGAGATCGACCTGTCTGTGGGGGCCGGGTTCGCGTTGTCGCTGATCACCGCGGCGGTGCTGATGCGATCGGGGCTCAACCCGTGGCTGGCGGCGGGTGCGGCGATCGTGTTCGGCGCCTTGCTCGGACTGGTCAACGCGCTGGTCGTGCAGGTGATCGCGATACCGGCGATTGTCGCGACGTTGGCGACCATGCAGGTCTATCGCGGTCTTGCGGCGGCGTGGAGCAACGGTCAGCAGGTCAACGGATTACCTTTGGAGAGTTCGTTTTTCACGGTGACCGGCGGTGATCGGCTCGGACTGCCGGTGAGCGTGTGGGTGTTGCTCGTGGTCACCGCGGTGCTCACCGTCGTGCTTCGCCTGACACCGTTCGGCTATCGGGTCCGATCCATCGGGTCCAACCCGGAAGCGGCCCGGTTCTCGGGCATCTCGACGGGCCGGACGCGGCTGCTGGTGCTGATGGGTGTCGGTGCGCTGTGCGGGCTGGCCGGGGTGCTCGGGCTGGCGTTCTTCACCTCGGGTGATCCCAATGTCGGCACCGGGTTCGAGTTGCAGGCCATCGCGGCCGCGGTGATCGGCGGCACGCCGCTGCGCGGTGGCAGCGCGACGGTCGTCGGTGCGGTCGCGGGCGCGGTGCTGCTGAGCGTGGTGTCCAGCGGGCTGGTGTATTTCGACATTCCGGTGAACTGGAGCGCGTTCGCGAGTGGTGTCGTCGTACTGATCGCGGTGGCCATCGACAGTCTGCTCCGTAGCCGCCGCCGCGCTAAACGCTCCGAATTCGGGCTCTAGCGAACATCTTTCGAAGGACATCGTGATGAATCGACAGAACAAGTGGATGCGTGGCGCGGTCGCGTGCTGTGCGCTGGTACTGGTCGCGTGCGGCAGCGGTGGCACCGGCAGTAGTGGTGGCCCGAAGAGCGGCACGCTGCGTCTGGCGTTCGTCTACGCCACCACGTCGCAGAATCCCTTCCAGGAGATGGCGTTAGGTGCCGCGGCCGGTGCCGCCGACGCCGGGGATGTGGATCTGAACGAAACCGCGCCGCCGTCGATCAATGGCCCGCAAGAGGTTTCGCAGTTCCAGGCCGCGGTGCGCACCGCGCGTGACGGGGTCGCGATGGAGACGCTGACCCCGGATCTGTTCGTGCGCCCGCTCCAGCAGGCCGCCGCCGCCGGGGTTCCGCTCGCCACCGTCGACACCGTGCCGCCTGCGGGCGCGAAAGTGGAACTGTATGTCGGCAACGACAACACCGAACTCGGTCGCGGCCTCGCCACCGAAATCATCAAACAGATTCCGGTCGGCACCGCCGGAGAGGTAGTGCTCGGCAACGACATCCCCGGGCTGGCTCTGCTGAGTCAGCGCTTGGACGGCATGAAAGCCGTTCTGCAAGAGCAACGTCCGCAATTGACCGTGATCGGGCCGTTCGACACCGGCTCCGAACCCACCGACAACTACAACAAATGGAACAACACGGTGAAGGCGCATCCGGACGCGGTCGCCTACCTCGGTGCGGGCGCATCAGATGCGGTGTCGCTGGCCCTGATTCAGAAGAACACCGGCCGCCGGATGCTGGTCGGGTCCTGCGATCCCGACGCGCAGGCGTTGCTCGGGGTAAAGGACGGTTACGTCGCCGCGCTCGCCTCGCCGGAGCATTGGCTCAAGGGCTACATCGCGATTCGGTTGCTCGCCGAGCACGCCCGCACCGGCAAACCGTTGACCCAGGGCTGGTGGAACCCCGGCGGGTTGATCATCAACGCCGCCAATATCGCTGACATCGTCGCCCGCCAGCAGAACGACCAGAGCAGACGTCAGTGGTTCGCCGCCGCGGCCACCCGGCAACTCGCCGACCCCGGGAGTTACCTGCGGCCATTGGCAGACGCGAAATGACCGGTGCGCCAATGCTCGAGGTCAGCGGCGTCGGCAAAGCCTACGGCGGCGTGACCGCCCTGCGCGACGCCGAACTGACCGTACGCGAGGGCTCGGTGCACGCGCTGCTCGGCGAGAACGGCGCCGGCAAGTCCACTTTGATCAAGGTGGTGTCCGGCGCGGTGGCCCCCGATCGCGGCAGCCTGCGGCTCGGCGGTCACCCGGTGTCGTTCAGCTCGACCGCCCACGCCGCCCGGCATGGTGTGGCGGTGGTGTCGCAGGAATTGAACCTGTTCCCCGACCTCGATGTGCTGGCCAACCTGTATCCGATGCGCGAACCCACCCGCGGGCCGTTCCGGCACCGGGCCGCCATGGTCGCGCGCGCCGAGCCGGTGCTGGCCCGATTGGGTCTCGACGTCGACGTGCGCCGTGAGCTCGGCACCTTGTCGCTGGCGCAACGTCAGCTGGTGGAGATCGCCAAGGCACTGATCACCGAGCCGCGGGTACTGATCCTGGACGAGCCGACCTCGGCACTGGACGAGATCGGCACCCGCCGCTTGCTGAATATCGTTCGGGTACTGCGGGAACGGCGCGTCGCGGTGGTGTTCGTCTCGCACATCCTGGAGGAGGCCATGGCGCTGTGTGACGAGATCACCGTACTGCGCGACGGGCGCACGGTCCTCTCGGCGATGCCGCGCGCCGAGCTGGACATGGATCGAGTGGTGACCGCCATGCTCGGCGAGCGGTCCACCACCACAGCCGACGTCGCGGTGGCGCGGCCATCCGATCGGCTCGCCGGCGGGCTGCGAGTACAGGACATCGAGGTGCCCGGCCGATTACACGGGCTCCAATTCACCGCCGAGCCAGGGGAAATCGTCGGCGTCGCCGGACTGGTCGGCTCAGGACACAGCGCGATCCTCGAAGTCATTGCCGGTCTATGCTCACCCAGCGCTGGCCGAATCATTCTGCCGGACGGCCGATCCGGCCCATCCGGTCTCCGAGCGGCGATCGCCGCCGGAGTCGCACTGGTATCCGGTGATCGCCGGCGCATCGGGCTGATGCTCGACAAGCCGGTGTGGGAGAACATGGCCCAAATCCGGTCGGTGGCACTGGCTCGCGACGGTGCGCTACTGACACCCGGCCGATTGCGAACCCGCGCACGCGAACTGGTGTCTCGGTTACGCATCCGCACCGCCGACGTAGACCTACCCTGCGGACTCCTGTCGGGCGGCAACCAGCAGAAAGTCGTACTCGCCAAATGGCTCGCCGCCGAGCCGACCGTGCTGCTCCTCGATGACCCCACCCGAGGCGTGGATGTCGGCGGCAAGGCCGAGATCCACGCCCTGTTGCGCGCCGCGGCCGCGAACACGGTGGTGCTGTTGTGTTCGACCGACCTCGAGGAGCTCGCGGCACTCTGCGACCGGGTGCTGGTGATGTACCGAGGCCGGTTGTGCGCGACCCTAGCAGGGGAGTGCCTCGATCCCCACACGATGCTGCACGCCATGAACACCGGTACCACCTGACCGCGCCACGCGCGCAGTCAGCCACGGCGACAGCAGAATCCGCACTCTCTCTCGGGACCCGCACTGGCTTTAGGATCAGATTCTCAGGCCAGATTCTCAGTGCGGATCCCGAGACTGAGTGCGGATTTTGGTAGGTACCGGCTCGCGGGTTCGGGTTCGTCTGCCGGGGGCGGGTTTATAGAATCTCAGGTACGAAATCGTATATGATCGTTGACTGACGGTGCCACATCATCGAGGAGGGCACATGGCGGTGGCGATTCCGCCGCGGGTCTCGCGGGTGGACCGGTTCGACAGCTTTCGTGATGCGGTCTCGCATACCTTTGTGCCGCTGCAGGTGGAACGTGTTGGTGGCGAACCCTTTGACGGCCGGTTGCGTAGCGTTGCACTGGGGGCGTTGCAGGTGACCGAGGTGGGGGCTACGCCGCACCTGGTGCACCGGACGCCCGCGTTGATCGCGCGTTCGGATCCGGAGTGTTACAAGCTGGGCGTGCAGTTGCACGGGCATTGTCTGCTTACCCAGGATGATCGCGAAACTCGTTTGGCTGAGGGAGATTTCGCGATCTACGACACTAGTCGCCCCTACTCCATGGCGTTCGACGGACCCTACCGGCAGCTGGTGCTGATGCTGCCGCGACGGCTGCTGTGCTTACCCGAGGATCGGATCGCGGCTGTCACCGCGCGCCGGGTGCCCGGCGATCACGGTGCGGGCGCGCTGTTGTCGATGCTGTTGCGCGAACTGGCCTGCCATCTCGACGAGGTGGCCGGTCCGGCCGAAACGCGCTTGGCCGACAACATCGTTGATCTGCTCGTCACCGTGCTGGCCGGACGTCTGGACCTGCCCGCCTCGACCCGGACCGCGGTGCGGCGTCCGCTGACCGCACAGGTTATGTCGTACATCGAAGGACACCTCGGCGACGGCGATCTTTCGCCGCAGCGCATCGCCACCGTGCACTACATCTCAACTCGGTACTTGCACAAGCTCTTTCACGAGCAGTCGATCACCGTCGCGGGCTGGATTCGGGAGCGACGCCTGGAACGTTGCCGCCGCGACCTGCGCGACCCGCTGCGCCGCGACCGGTCCATCGCCGCCATTGCCGCGCGCTGGGGGTTCCCCGATCCCGCGCACTTCAGCCGGACCTTCCGCGCCGCCTACGGGCTCAGCCCGCACGAGTACCGGTGCGCGCAACGCGCGCAACCGGTCTCGGCTTCGCCTCACGACTCCTGAATGGGATCGGGCAGCTTCCAGCGGTCCGGGCGTGGACGGAGGTAGATCAAGTAGTAGGCGCTGCCGACGAGCATCGCGGCGATCGCGACCACCATCTGCTGCCAGGAGGCGTCGACAACGCTGTACCCCGCGTAGCCCATGGCGGCGACGACGATGATCGGCGGCAGCGGCCACAGCGGCATTCGGTAGCCGCCCGAGGAGGGACGGCTCCGCACCCGGAACGCGGCCAGCGCGACGAACAGATACACCATGACCAGTCCCGCGCCGGTCGCGGTGATCAACCAGGACAGGGGCAATACTGTCGCCGCGACGGCGGCCAGCGCGCCGACCACGAGGGTGGCGACCACCGGTGTGTGCCAGCGCGGGTGCACACCGGCCAGCGCGCGATCGATCGGGTCGGGCCAGCTGCGATCGCGGGCCGAGGCGAACAGCAGCCGGGATATCTGCAGGATGATCGCGATCACCGCGTTGACGATGGCGATCGCGATGCCGACGCTGACCAGGGTGTTCACCGCGGATCCGCCGCGCGCGGTCAGGAAGTAGTTCATCGGTGCCGGGCTGGTCAGTAGGTCGGTCATCGACGGTGCGCCGAGGACGACGGCGGCCAGCGGCAGGATCTCGATGGCGACGGTGGCGGCCAGGCAGACCATGATCACGCGGCCGATGGTGCGCGTCGCGTTCTTGGTTTCCTCGGCGTAGTAGACCGCGGCGCCGTAGCCGTTGTAGCCGAACAGTGCCACCGGGATGAGGGCGGCCAGCGCGCCGGCGCCGACCGAGGTCGAGCCGCTGTCGGACATCGTGATCGCGTGGAACCATTCCGACGGTCCGCGTTGGACATTGGCGAATCCGAGGAACACCAAGACCGCGATCGCCGCGATCTCGATACACAGGAAAACCCCGGTGACCCAGGCGTTGGCCTTGATGTTGAGCACCGCGATGCCGGTCGTCACCACGATGACGGCGATGCCGACCCATTTGCCGCCGAGCTGGGGTATTGCCACGCCGAGATAGTCGCCGGTGCCGAGGGCGATGACCGAGATGATCAGCACGCCGTTCACCAGCGTCAGTGCGAAGAGGGCGAACCCGATCGGGCGGCCGAGTAGTCGTGCGGCCCAGGTGTATTCGCCGCCGGTGATCGGGAAGGTCGCCGAGAGCTCGGCGTAGCAGAGTCCGATGAATACCGATGCCACCGCCGCGATGGCCAGCGTGAGCACCGACGCGCCGCCCGCCGCCAACAGAATCGACGGAATGATGATGAACACGCTCGAGGCCGGCGTCACCGACGACAGCGTGATGAGGATGTTTTCCCCCATGCCGAGCGCTCGCGAGAGCTGTTGGCGGTAGCGGGGTTGTTGATGGTCGTCGTCGGCAGTCTGGCCGGTGGTCTGGGTCGCCATGGCCGGTCCTTTCTTTGATGTACAGTCAAAGAATGGCCTAAAGTTGCTGTGAAGGTTCGGTTTTCCACGTTACGGTCGATTAATTCATCATCAACATGAGGCAACAGGAGGGGCGGATGGCACGCCGGAAGGATCAGGAGCGGGCCCGCCGGGTGATACTCGACGCGGCGCTGAGCGCGGTGTCCGACCGTGGCGTCGGCAAGCTCAAGATCCGTGAGGTCGCCGAGTTCGCGGGGGTGTCGCCCGCGACGGTGCACTACTACTTCGACGATCTCGACAACCTGATGCGCGAGGTCCATCGCGAGGCCAGCGACCGGTTCTTCGGCGGCCGGCTGGCCATGGTCGCCACGATCACCGACGCCCGCGCGAAGATCGGCGCGTTGATCTGGGCGGGACTGCCCGCCTCGGCGGCCGACGAACTGGTCGTCGCGCTGTATCGGCTGGCCGCCTATCGCAGCGTCGGCGCCGAGCACGGTGACCTGATCACCGCGCTGTTCGAGCAACAGGTCGCGGTGTATATGAGCGCACTGGAAGTGGGAATCGCCCAGGGACACTTCACCGTCGACGCGCCGATCCTGGATGTCGCCGCGAATCTCGTTGCGCTGGAGGATGCCTACGGCCTGCACATCGTCAGCCGGAACCGGTCGATCACGAAAGCCCGTGCCGCCGAATTGATCTGCGCCTATGCGCGGACCGCCACGCACTGCCTCGACATCACGACACCCGAAGGATGAGCCCGATGCCGGAGCACCGATCGTTTTCCCCTGATGGACGTCCGCGGGCACGAGCCCTCGGCATCGCGCCCGGCGGCACGCCTGGTCCTTGGAACGCCATCACCGATGTGGCCGGCATCGAGGTGGGATATCAGACGCTGATCGCAGGGGATGGCCCGTTGCGGGTGGGCGCGGGTCCGGTGCGCACCGGCGTGACGGCGATTCTGCCGCGCGGGCGATCCGGGGTCGGGCGGCCGTGCGCCGCGGGGCGTTATTCGCTCAACGGAAACGGCGAAATGACCGGCACCGCATGGATCGACGAGGTCGGTCAGCTGTCGATGCCCGTCACGATCTCCAACACCCATGCCATCGGCGCCTGCCATACCGGCGCCATCCAGTGGATCAACAAGACCGATCCGGTGCTCGCCAGGGAGTGGCTGCTCCCGGTCTGTGCCGAAACCTGGGACGGGTACCTCAACGACATCAACGGCGGCCATGTCACGCCGGAACTCGTTGTCGCCGCACTGGATTCGGCCGGTAGCGGACCTCTCGCCGAGGGCTCGGCCGGTGGCGGCACCGGGATGAACTGCTACGCCTTCAAGGGTGGCAGCGGCACCGCGTCACGACTGGTCGAGTTCGGGTCGCGCACCTACACCGTCGGAGTGTTCCTACAGGCGAATTTCGGCTCCCGGCACGAACTGACGATCCGCGGACAGCGCGTCGGCGCTCAGCTCGAGGTGGGCAACCCGATGGAATCCACCGACTGGGGCACCGCACCCGACCGCACGCCTGCCGCGCCCGGCGGCGCCGGTTCGGTCATCGTCGTCGTCGCGACCGACGCCCCGCTGGACCCGTTGCAATGCACCGCCATGGCCCGCCGCGTCCCCTTCGGACTGGCCCGCACCGGCACCACCGGCAGCCTCTTCTCCGGCGACCTGTTCCTGACCTTCAGCACCGCGGCAGATCGGCCCTCCGACACCGGTTTCCCGATCGGCGAGCCGACCGCCGCCGACCTGGTGACCGCCGCCCGCGTGCCGTGGAACCGGATGGATTCGATGTATGCCGCGGTCGTCGAAGCGGTCGAAGAGGCCGTGTTGAATGCTCTTATCGTCAATACCTCGATGACCGGCCGGGACGGCCACTACTCGCCTGCCCTGCCACACGACCAATTGAAGGCCCTGCTGGTCCATTGAATTTCGGGTGCATGCTGTATAACGAGAAACAGACTGCGTTCGAAACGGCATGTACGGCCCATCGGCCCGGAAAGTTTCAGCTCCAACCTCGACAGGCTAGAACGGGCTTCGGCCGATGGGTAGAGGCGGGGGCTGACCCGAAGGGAAGGCGATAGGTTGAACGTCCTCGGCGGCGCGATAATGGTCAACGTCCCTGATCCGGACGCTTCGGCGGATTTCTTGGTGCACCATCTCGGTTTCACGGACGCGATTTCCGATGATGGCCTTGCCGTCGTCTTCTCGGCCGAATCAGGTTTGCACATAGCGTTTCTGCGCGTCGGTCTGCCGGACTTCCGACCGGAATCGGTGGCGGGTGCGCTGAGGAAAGGGATGATCATCGTGCTGGTCGTCGACGACGTCGAGACCGAATATGCGCGAATACAACAAGCGGGCATCGAGATCGCGACGCCACTCGAATTCTCGAAATGGGGCGGGACGTCGGGCGAGCGGTACTTTCAGATGAGGGATCCGAACGGGCTTATTGTCCGTCTCACCGAGTGGACGTGATCGGCGCGGTCAGCCCACGGAGGCACGGATTCGGCGGGCAATCTCGTCCGCTCGGCAACCCGGAATTGATCGAGGACGCCCGCCCGTACAGATCATGGCCGAGGGCATCATCGCGACCGCCTCTTTCCGACCCGATGTCACACTTGCTTGCTGCCTTTCGTCATACATGCAGCAACGACTTGGGCAACATTGAGTGAGGACAGAAGCACATGGGTATCGAGGAACTACGCAGCGCGATCCGCGCGAGCGTGCTGCTGCCGGGCGACGCCGGGTTCGAGCAGGCGGCGCGGCCGTGGAATGTTGCTGTGGCGCAAACGGTCGCGGCGGTCGTCGAGGTCGCTGATGCGCAGGACGTCGCGGATGTGTTGCAGTATGCGGGCCGAGCGGGCCGTCAGGTCGTAACGCAGCCGACCGGGCATGGCGCGACGGGCGATATCGACAACGCGATTCTGGTTCGTACCGGCGCACTGAACCGCCTCGAGATCGATGCCGAGCGACGGGTGGCGCGGGTCGGCACCGGTGTGCAGTGGGGCGCGGTGCAGACCGCGGCGGCCGTGCATGGGTTGACTGGACTAGCCGGTAGCAATCCGGTGGTCGGCGTGACCGGCTACACCCTCGGCGGCGGCGTCGGCTGGTTCGCCCGCAAGTACGGCTGGGCCGCCAACGCGGTCCGCGCCTTCGAGATCGTCGACGCCGCCGGACAGCGGGCCCGGGTCACCGCCGATACCGATCCGGAGCTGTTCTGGGCGCTGCGGGGTGGCGGCGGCGATTTCGCGATCGTCACCGACATCGAGTTCGACCTGTTCCCGCTGCCGCAGCTGTACGGCGGTCGGGTGATGTGGTCCGCCGAACGCACTCGCGAGGCGTTCGACCTGTTCACCGAACTCACCGCCGATGCTCCCGCCGAGCTGTCGGTTTGGTTGCAGCGCTACCAGATTCCCGGCCTCGCGCCGACCGTCGCCCTCGACTTCGCCTACCTCGGTGATCCGAGCGAAGGCCGCGAGCTGACCCGTCGGCTCGACACCATCGACGGTGTCCTCGCCGATACCAGAGGCGCGCTGACCCCGGCGGAGATCGGCAAGATCACCGCCGAGCCCACCGACCCGAGCCCGTCGCTCTCGCGTGGCGAGCTGCTCACCGATCTCGGTGACGCGGTGGTGAAGACGGTCATCGACGCGCCGACCGCACCGCTGCTGAACATCCAGCTCCGCGGTCTCGGTGGTGCCCTCGCCGAGGACCGACCCGGCGATGGCGCCCGCGGCTCGGTCAGCGAACCGTACGCGCTCTACCTGCTCGGCCTGCCGGACCCGGGCAATGCGGTCCGGGCCCGATTCGGCGAGATCCTCGACGCGCTCGGCCCGCACATCACCGGAGCCAAGCCCTACACCTTCCTCGCACCCGGCGAGTCGGCCGCCGCGGCCTTCGACTCGGAAACCCTTGCGCGGCTACGGAGTATCAAGCAGGACCGGGATCCGCACGGTGTCATCCGTGCCAATTTCCCGGTGCATGGCTGAGTGATCGGGGGGCCGTCGCAGACACTCTGCGGCGGGCCCGTCCGCTCAGAGCGTCTTGAGCTCGGCGCAGAGGCGCCGATAACAGGAGAGTGCCGACGGAGCGTTGGAAACGCCGGTGGGCGAACCGGATTCGATCCACTCGGTGAAGGTGGTGAACAGGACCGCGCTGGCGACGGCGAGCAGGAGCCGTATCCGTGAGCGTTCCGTGGCGGGAATCGTCGCGAGCAATCCGTCGGTCTGTGCGTTTGTCGCGGCGGTTGCCACCGCCATCAGCTGCGGCGATGACGTGATGGTCTCGTACATGCGCACGGACGTGCCGACGTTCGGGTCCTCGTCGAGTGTTGCCAGCACGCTGCCGAAAGCCTGCTCTACATCGCGCATGCGCACCTTGTGCGGATCCATTCGCGCGAACACCTCCTCGAGGGCGTTGCTGAATCCCCACCGGTCGTAGACGAGCGCACTGTCCCTGGTGGCGAAGTATCGGAAGAACGTGCGCGCCGAGACGCCGGCACCCGCGGCGATGTCGTCGACGGTGACCTGGTCCGCGCCGCGCTCGGCGGCCAGCGTCACCGCGGCCAGATGGATCTCCAGCTTGGTCTGCCGTCGTCGGCGTGCCCGCAGATCCGGCCCGCGGCGCTGCTCGGAGGCGTCTGTGTGCTGCATCACTCCAGCCTAACAAAGTGGCAGAAATTACCATCATGGCGGACATTGCCACTATGGCAGAGTCTGCCATTTGTGCTTAGCCTGGGGGTAGCCGACCTCCCCTTACCAGCGCTGTTACGGGCCGGTCTCAGGCTTCTCTATCCCGGTGAAGTCGAAGGAGTCAAGTCATGACCGCGTCACAACTGTTGGTTCGCCCGCTCGCGCCGAGCGAGGTGCTGCATTTCCGGTTCGGGCTCTACGTGGGGTATGCCACGCGGGTTCGCGGCACGCTCGACTCGGCCGCGCTGGTGCAGGCGTTCGCCATTCTGCGCCAGGTTTACCCGATCCTGTCCGCCCGGCTGGTGCTCGACGACACGAGCCAGCCGTCTATCGAGGCCGCGCCGGAACTCCCCGCGATGATCGATGAGGTGGCCGGTTGCATCGACGACCCCTTGTTCGGACTGCCAGACCTGGATGATCATGCTGCGGCAATTCATACGGTGCGCGGGAGCGATGACACGGCCACGGTCACTTTGCTGACCCATCACGCCATCGCGGATGGTCACCACTCGCTGTACCTGCTCGCCGAGCTGTGGAGCCTCTACACCGCCTGCGTCGGCGACGTGCGGATCGCGCCGCAGCGCCACGACTACCCGCATTCACTCGAGTACCTACTCGATGAGCGTGGCATCGGCATGGGTTCGCTCGCGCTGCCAGGCGACGAGATGTTCGGCGCCTTGGCCGACGTCAAAACCTCTCCGGGCTCGTCCGAGGGTAGTCGTATTCGCTTGTCCGCCAACGAGACCGCCGCACTCCGCGCTACCGGACGTGGCGCGGGGACCACGATCAATGGGCTGGTCTCCGCCGCGTTGCTGGCCGGCATTGCACAAAGCCGCGGCGTCGACATCGAGACCCTCAACTACACGTACGTCGTCGACCTGCGCGCTAGACTCACTCCGCGCGTCGGGTACCCGGAGGGAACCAATGTGCTGAGCATGGCTCATTTCGTGGCCGATCCGCGTGCCGGAGACGACCTCCTCGCACTGGCCCGTGCGATCACCGGCCGACTTCGAGAAGAAATCGCCACCGGTGCGATCTTCGCCGGAAGTTCCGCGTTCATGCCGACCCTCGACCAACCGGATGCCGCCACCGTCGGCCAGCCGGATGCCGCCACCCTCGAAGCGCTGCTGTCGACGGTCGTGATGTCGACGAACTGGGGAGTCATCCCGCCCTTGTCGGCTCCCGCCGACCTCGTCATCGAAGACTTCTACCCCATTGTGCCGAGCAGCCCCATCGCATCCATTGTGCCCCATGTCATTACGACCTACGCCGGCCAGCTCACCATCGACACGACGGCGCAGCCGTCCGAAGAGAGTCGGCTCCTCGCCGAGCATCTCCACGCCTTGGCCCGGCTCGCTCAGTAGGCCATCGCGAGCAAGGTCGTCGAGCGCACTCGTTCGGGTCGCTCGGCGATCTTGTCTGCGGGCGATTGACATCGTTGATCGCGATTGAGTTGATCGCAAATTATCGCTTTTTACGATGAAGTCGTTGGCCTAGCGTGGCATTCATGAACCTTTCCAACGGCGAGAAGCTCGTCCACCTCAACGATGTCGAGCTTTGCGTCGAGACCTTCGGCAATCCCGCGAACCCGGCGATCCTGTTCATCGATGGCGCCACTGCCTCGATGCTGTGGTGGGAAACAGAGCTGTGTGAACAGATCGCGCGCGGCGACCGGTACGTGATCCGCTACGACAACCGGGACACCGGCAGATCCACCAGCTACCCGCCCGGGCAGCCGGGCTATGCGTTGACCGACTTGGCCGGGGACGCGCTCGGCATCCTGGATGCCTTGAATGCCGAACGCGCACATATTGTTTGCCGGTCCATGGCCGGTGGCATCGGGCTTCTCCTCGGGGTGGACCACCCAGACCGGGTGGCATCACTGACATTCGTCTCCACCTCCACGGGTGCGGAGGGACTGCCGTCGTCATCCAGCGAGCTCGCCAGCAGTATCCCCGCCGAACCGGACCTCGCCGACTCCGGCGCGGTGGTGGAATACATTGTCGCGTCGGTAAAGGCGTGTTCGGGCGGCTCGCCCTATTTCGACGAGGCCGCCACGCGCACGCTGGTCGAGCGGGACGTGGCCCGCGCACGTGACATCGCGGCCACCCTCGGCAACCACTACGCGGTGAGCTTCGACGGAGCGTCCCGCGACTTCGCCGCCGTCAAGGCGCCGACACTGGTTGTGCACGGCGACCATGACCCGCTTTTGCCACTCCCGCACGGACATTCGGTGCGTGCCGCGATTCCCGGCGCGACGCTGTTGATCCTGGAGGGCGCCGGGCACGACCTGCCGAAGCCGCTGTGGGACGTGTTCGTCCCGGCGCTGCTCCAGCACACCGCGGACGGTCGATCATGACCCGGCTGCAGTCGGCGCTCTGGTTGCCGATCTTCGACGAGCTCGCTGACCCCGTGCTGGTCGCACGCCTGGCCGCCGAAGCCGAAGAGGCAGGCTGGCACGGCGTTTTCGTCTGGGACCACCTGCGCTGGCGGGCGCCGGTCAGGCAGGCGGCCGACCCGTGGATCACCCTCGCCGCGATCGCCACCGCCACCGAACGCCTCCGATTCGGGCCCATGGTCACACCGCTGCCCCGGCGCCGACCTGCCAAGGTGGCCAAGGAAACCGCGACGCTGGACCGGCTCGGCGGCGGCCGGCTCACGCTCGGTGTCGGTCTCGGCAGCGATCGTTTCGCCGGCGAGTTGCGTGCGACCGGTGAGGAACTCGACGATCGGCGGCGCGGGCAGATGCTCGACGAGTCGCTGGAGATTCTGACCGCCGCGTGGTCCGGTGAGCCGGTGCATCACCACGGTGAGCACTACACCGTCGACGGAATCACCTTCCTGCCCAAGCCGATTCAGCGTCCTGGCGTGCCGGTGTGGGTCGCGGGGTTTCCCGGCAATATCAAGCCGGTGCGCCGTGCCGCGCGCCATGACGGCTTCGTTCCGGTCAATCTCGATCACCCGGATCAGCTCGCGGAAATCGTCACCACCATTACCGGTCTGCGCCAGGGGCAGATGGCTCCGTACGACATCGCCGCCACCGGCGCGTCCGGCACCGACCCGGTGCCCTATGTCAAGGCGGGCGCCACCTGGTGGCTGGTGGAGTTCGCACCGGAAACAGTCTCGCTGGACCAGGTACGGGGCGTACTCCGCGACGGCCCGGTCGAGCGGTGAGTCTCGTCCTGCCACCGCGCCCGGTGGCAGGCATATTCGGTCGGGTGCCGGAGGAATTGAGGGCACGCGCGGCGGTGTTACGCAGGCAGTACAACCGTATTCTGTAGCTATACCGGGAGCGAGTACGTGACTCCTGCGACCGGCCATCGGGGAGGTGGGCCGTGCAGATCACCGAGTTCAGCGTCTTCGGGCTGCGGTCGTCGGTCATCGATCTCCGAGTACGCGGAAACCCGTTGACCTTTCGGCTCTTTCCGATGGTGCACATCGGTCAGCGCCGGTACTACCTGGAGGTGGCCGACCGCCTGCGTGCATGCGACCTGGTCGTCTCCGAAGGTACCGACACCCCCAGCTCGACCGGCCTCGCCATCGTCCTCGCGATGCGACTGACCTTTCAACGTGCGGCACGAGACCTGGTGCATCAGGACATCGACCACGCGGCGCTCGGTGTACCGATCGTGTGGCCGGACGCGCTCTCGCGTCACAATCGCAGAAGACGGACGGCGGTGCTGTCGCTGCTCGACCTACTGTTGCTCACCCCGTTCTATGTGGTGGTGATGGCTTTGGGTGGTCGTAACTGGTTGTTGCGCACGCGATTCGAGGTGTACGACAACTCCGAGGTGCGGCTTCGGTTCATGAACAAAACCCTCCTTCGGGACCGGGATAAGGCTCTGGTGTCGGCGTTGGCGGAGATCCATCAGGAGCGTCAGGACCGTCGCGAGGTGGTGGGGATCGTCTACGGCGCGGCGCATATGCCCGCGGTGATCGAGGCGTTGAGTGCCCAATTCGGCTATCGGGCGGTCGGCGCGGACTGGTTGGCGGTTTTCGATGAGGCCTCGCTCTTTCGTCCTATATAGGTGTCGCACCGGGATATTCGGCCATTCGCCGGTATTGGACGGGCCGGATCGGGCCGATCTGCCGGCCGGACCGGGGCAGGTTGAGCGCACCTTGCTCGGGTTGCTCGGTGACCTGCTCCAGTCCGGCCGTGGTGTCGGGTTCGATGGTGGCGGCGTCAGGCGGGTGGCGGGCGAGGTGACCCGCGATGCGTGGGCGTCAAGCGGAGGCCAAGGCCGCGGCGCTCAGGGGAGCGAGCACTGCGGCGAGGGGGCCGAGTGCCGCGCTCCCGGTTCCGGCGATCGAGCTACCGCCATCGAGGCCTGCGCTGCCCGAGCCGAGGGCCGCGCTGCCGGGGCTGAGGACCGAACTGCCGGGGCTGAGGACCGAACTGTCGGACTCCAATCCCTGTGCCAATGCCGCGCCTACTTCGAGTGCGTTGCTGATGGTGGTCAGCACTGTAGTGAGATCCGTTGCCGGAGGGGTTATTTGGGTATTTTTGGCAGGTGTGCTCGCGGGACTCGTCGCGGCGGCAGTGTCGTCTTCGGTGCTGCTCGTCGCGGCGGGTTTGCTCGTTTCGGTGTTGCGGGCGGCGCTGCCGGTCTCCAGGCTTCGGGCGAATGCCGCGCCCGCATTGAGGGCCGTGCTGATGTTGGTCAGGAGTGCGGTGAGATCGACTGGCGGAAGGGCGATTTGGGCACCGGGACGGGCGCCTGCCGGCTCGCTCTGATGGTGCGGTCGTGGCGTGTTCGTCCGGCCGGGCACCGGCGTCTTCGGCTCGAACGGCGTGAGCGGCAGGCCGAGTCCGGTCGGACCCACCTTGTCGCTGGACGGCTGATCGAGTGTGTCCGCGTCGATGGATGGTCGTATCGGCCACCCCGCTCGGCTGACCGGCTGTTGCGTGTCGGTTGCCGTGCCCGCGGGATCGGCGACCGGCGCTTGCGGCGGTAGTTCGGTCATGGTGGCCGTCAGGATCGCGGCTTGATTCGCGGGCGAGGGCCCGTGCTCGGTGGCGATTCCGGTGGCGATCAGTGCGGTCATCGAGAGCATGGCCAACCGCATCGAACCGAGAGGGTTTCGCCTTGCGTTGTGTTTGCCCATCAGTTGTTGTCCTTAGTAACGAATCGACCGATTCAGTTGTGCCCGCACGTCGGTGTCACCGGGGGCGACGGACGTGGCGCTGCGATATTTGCGCACGTCCGCCCATGGCAGAGCATGGGGTGAGGCGAAGATCGAACGCGTCCGGTGTCCTGAGGCGCGGCCATTTTGGATGCCACGCATCGTATCGGACGGTTCGTCATCCCCGCTACGTTATGAAGTCGAATCCGGCACGATTGCCACCGGGCCGCTAGAGGCTAACCAAGATGCTGCTGGGATCTTGCCGGGGCACCGAACGAGATGTTACCGTTATTTAAACGTAATACGAACCGTGGAGTCTGAATTATGCGTCTTTCTCCCGCTCTGATCCGCTCCTCACTTACTTGTCTCGTCATATCAACTTTTTCCGCCTGCCTAATCGCCTCGGCTCCCGCGGCCCCGGCGGCACCCCAGGCCCAGTCCGTCGCCGCCGAGGTGGTCGGTCTCACCAACGCGGAACGCGCGAAGGCCGGATGCCCCGCCCTGGCAGCCGAAAGTCACCTAACCCGGGCCGCGCAGGCGCATACCGAAGACATGGCCGCCCGCGGCGTCCTGGCGCACGACTCGGCCAAGGGCAGCCCGGGTGATCGGATCAAGGCGGCGGGCTACCGCGCAAGCAGCTGGGCCGAAAATATCGCATCGGGGCAATCGAGGGCCTCCGCCGTGGTCGGGGCGTGGATGCGCAGCGCTGGCCACCGTGCCAACATTCTCAATTGCGGCCTTCGTGATATCGGCGTCGGATTTGCCACAGGTCGAAATGGCACTCCTTTTTGGACACAGGACTTCGGTACGTCCAATGGGCAGAGCTCGAATCTCTCCGCTGGGCGCGCGCGTCGTTGAGATTTCGCTTAACTGAAATTGGAGTGATCGGAAATTCGTGCGGGGATGCCGAATTTCCGGAACTGTGATTTCTTTTGCCACCGCTGACAACACGTAGAACCGTGACTTGCTGGTGGCGATAGGTCGACTGGTTGCCGACCTATCGCTACCAGCGATGTCGCCTCCAAGCTGCGCCGACCGCACTGCGCGACGGCACGCGAGAAGATCGATACAGCCGGGCGAGCTCGAGTAGTCCTACGGTGTCGCCATCGCGGTGGGTCACCGACGCTGGATCGGTGCAGAAATATTGGGGATTGTTCTGGGCTGCGACGGCACTGGTGATCGTGGTTGCCGCACTGGCGATGTGGGCCGATCTGGCGGCGTCGACGGTGATCGGTGCCGGGCTGGGATTTGTTGCGTTCTTCTGGTTCGTGGCGGTGTTGACCGTGCCGTGGAATCTGTATTTCGGTGCGCGGCAGGTGGCGCACCGGTTCGAGACGGCGCGCGAGCGCGAGATCGCGGTGCCGGAGGGGCGGGCCCGGGAAGTCGGCACCTTGGCCGAGCGGCTGCTGCTGGTGGCAATCGGGACGCATGTGGTGTCGGCGATCATCGCCGCGGCGGTCGCCTTGTTCACCGGCTACCAGATCGGCTATTACGTAGCCGGATTCTTCGTCGCGACCGTGCTGATTCGGCCTGCGGCAGCGTATTTCGCGTACCTGCGGGCGCGTATCGCGGCCATCTCCGAGGAGGCGGCCTATCCGCCGGACGACGTGCGCACCCTGCGCGAACAGGTGCGATTCCTGACCGAGCGGCTCGACGCCAGTCGATCGACCGCTCTCGCGCAGGCCGACTCCGACGCCCGTCAGATCGATGAGCTACGCGATGACGTGCGGCGCCTCGATCAGCGCGTCCGTGAGGAACAGCGCGGCACGCGCGACGTCGTCGCCCGCGACCACGCCGAGGTGGTCGAGCGGGTCGGCACGGTCGATCAACGCGTCACCGCGATCGCGGCGCGCTTCGATGCCGCCCTCGACGGCATCACCGATCAGCAGGAGATCCTCGCAGGCCTGCGCGCTTTCGCCCGCCTGATGCGCGAAGAGCCCCGGTGAACGGACCTTTTTGCGCTCAGGTCTAGGAAGCGGCCATTTCTAGCCGCCGGACAATGGCGTCGCGATCCAGCCGCTGCCGGTGCTGGTGCTGCCGCCGCGGTTGGATCCGTTCTACAAGGCGCCCGCGCATGTGATCGCGTCGACCGAGCCGGGCGGCATCATCAAGGCTCGCCAGATCACGCCCGCGCTGCTGTCGGTGACGCCGTTCAACATCGACGCGTGGCAGGTGTTGTTCCGTACCAACGACAGTCACGGCAACGCGGTGGCCACGGTGACGACCTTGATCAAGCCGCGCGGGACTGCCCCAGAGGGCGGGTTCAAGCTGCTGTCTTATCAGGTGGTTGCGGGCTGGTCACCGGCCGGTGGTGGTCATGAGTGATGACCTCGAGCGGCTCGATGACCCGAACTCACCCCCTCAGGTACGCGCCGTCGAACTGAGAACGCGGCGCGTGGTCACTGTGCGGGCGCGGCGCCGAGTCCCTGGGTCCAGCTGCGCTGCTGGCCGCGGCGGGAGATCCGCCAGCCCTGCGCTGTCCGGATGTACTCGTCGAGGTACCACATGCCGAGCTGCGCGATCGGTGGCTCGCCGTTCTGGGCCGGCATCGCAATCGAGTTCAGGCACATGATCCGGCCCGTTGCCCGGTCACCGTCGATGCGGATGTCCGAGTTGGCCATCAGATGCTGGAACGCGGGGAACTGCGGCAGACTCTGGGCGAGCCACTCCTTCATTTCGCCGAGCTTGCCCGCGATGCCGCCGAACGCGCTCAAGTCGATTGCGGCATCCTCGACGAACACCTCGTCCAGGGCGTCGAAATCCAGGCTGTCGATCGCCGTCGCGTACGCCACCAGCAAATCCTGAATCTCCAACCGATCCGAAATCTCCTGAATCGTGAGCACCAAACCTCCTAGAACACCGAAACGAAAACCGAACGCTATCGGCCGCGCAGATTTCGGCCCAGCCCCCAACCGGCTGATCTTGCCGTCTGATCGGCTGAACCATGCACGTGTCCCAGAAGTGCTGTCTCGCAGGAGTATCCGGCGCCCGTCGCGCGACGGCAGGTCAGTCCGCGGGGTCGGGTGGGACCTGGGGGAGACCCTCGCTGGCGCGGAGCTTCTCGGCCATGGCGGTGA
The DNA here is from genome assembly GCF_044456045.1 of Nocardia sp. NPDC051052. NCBI lineage: Bacteria > Bacillati > Actinomycetota > Actinomycetes > Mycobacteriales > Nocardiaceae > Nocardia > Nocardia sp. NPDC051052. The sequence goes on along the minus strand of NZ_JBITFL010000002.1, from coordinate 88,441 downwards.
GCAGGTTTTGTGACTCTTCGGACAGGTCGAAGGCGCGGCTGGACAGGCGGCGCAGTTTGTAGCCCTGGACCTGGGACAGCAGGGCCAGGTCGTGGTCGATCTTGGCGGCGTAGGCGTCATCGGTGAAGTAGTCGGGTTTCACCTTGAAGAACTTGGCCAGCGCGGCGGCGGTCTCGGCGGAGGGTCTGCTGCGGCGCCCCGAGCGCAGTTGAGACAGATAGGGTTTGGAGAGCGGATGACCGGCAGTCGTCAGCGCCTCGGCGACCTCGGCATTCGTGTGCGGGGGCCGTCCAGGTGGATGCACGGTGGCGAACAGTTTGTTCAAGCGCTCCGCGAAATCAGCCACTGAAGTCCCCCTGTCCTTCCGCACGTCATGCCGCCACAGCCGAACTTGCTGGTTCAACGATCCGCGATGCCAGATTAAACGACAACGATCGTTTGCGTTAGCTTTTCGTGATCGGACTACTGTTCGCCGGTTCGCCCGGCCGGCAGCGGAGCGTGCCGTCGGCTTGGCCGACTGGCCGCCGCATACTGCGCGCGGCAGCCGGAGCCGTAGTCGCGCAGCCGGATTGGGCTCAGCGGGTGCCGGTCAGCCCGTTGATGCCTGCGATGATTTGGGCCGCGGAGGTGCCGTCGCCTAGATGTTCGACCACGATGAGTCCGGGCAGCAAGGTGGTCAACAGGGTGGCGACCGCGTCGGTGTCGGCGGTGGCGGCGATATGGCCGTCGGCCCGCCACCGCTGGGCGAGTTCGGCGAAATTCGCCTGGGTCGCACGGTAATAGTTGCGGACCAGGTCGCGTAGGTGCGGGCGGCGCAGGGCTTCGGTCCAAGCCTGCATGGCGAGCTGGGACAGGTCGTAGTCTTCCTGCGCGCCCCGCCGGTGCAGGACGGCGACCAGCGCGGTGACGGTCTGGTCGGGAGTCGGTGTCGGCTCGGCGGCTAGCAACTCGGCGAACAGGCCGCTGATGAGGGCGAGTGCCTCGTCCGCGGTGGCGTCGATCAGCTCGTCTTTGCTGGCGAAATACCGGTAGACGGCGCTGGTGGACAGTCCGGTCGCCGCGACGATCTGGTCCATCGAGGTCGCGTGAAAACCGTTGTGCGCGAAACAAGTCCATGCACTGGTCAGCACGTGGCGGCGCCGCTGCGCCCGTAGCTCCTCGCTGATCCGCGGCATGGTCGCAGTTTAAACAAGAACGTTCGTTTCACCTAGCGCGTCGTAGCTCGGTGCGAGCGCTGACCGCGTCCGAACGCAGCCGTTCGGATCGCCGCAGCGATTACCTTGACCTGGGGTTCGATTCCTTCCGCGCGGTGTAACGGTCGTAATGGGCGACGGTTCCGATCAGCGGGACCGATCCTGACAAGGAGCGAGCGCATGGCGAACAAGCCGTCGGCACCGAGCCATGAGGGGTTCGTCGCGGAGACCGAGCGGTTCCGGCGAGAGTTGTTCGCGCACTGCTATCGGATGGTGGGCTCGGCGCACGACGCCGAGGATCTGGTGCAGGAGACATACCTGCGAGCGTGGCGGTCCTACTCCGGCTTCGAGGGCCGGGCGTCGATTCGGTCCTGGCTCTACCGGATCGCCACCAACGTCTGTCTGACAGCGTTGCGGCCGCGGCGGATTCGGGTGCTGCCCTCGGGGTTGGCGGGGCCGTACGACGGCCCCGATCGGCCGCCGAGTCTTGTTGCGCAGGGCGGTGTTTCGTGGCTGGAACCGTTGCCGGACGCGCTGATCGCCCCGGCCGACGACGATCCGGCGGCGGTGGTGGTCGCCCGCGAGTCGCTGCGGCTGGCGCTCATCGCTAGCCTGCAGCACCTGCCCGCCCGGCAGCGCGCGATCCTCATCCTGCGCGAGGTGCTGGCATTCACCGCGGCCGAAACCGCGGCGATCCTCGGCACCACCACCGCGGCGGTCAAAAGCGGCCTGCAGCGGGCCCGCGCCCGGCTGGACGAACTCGAACCGAAGGCCGCGGAACTGCTCGAACCGACCGACGATCGGGCGCGTGCGCTGTTGGACGGGTACATCGCGGCGTTCGAACGGTCCGATGCCGGCCTGCTGGAACAGGTGCTGCGCACGGACGCCACGTTGGAGGCGACACCGTTCCGCGACTGGCAGTCCGGCCGGACGACGTGCATTCGCATGCTCGACGAGTACGTGCTCGGCGCGCCCGGTGACTGGCGAATGCTCGCGACCACCGCCAACGGTCATCCCGCCGCGGTCGTCTATCGCCGGGGCGCGGACGGCAAGCTCGGGGCGTACGGCGCGGTGGTGCTGGAGCCCACCGTCACCGGCGTGTCCCGGGTGATCGCGTTCCATCATTCGGCGTTGGTCACCACCACTTTCGGCTTCCCGGACTGGCTCGCGGACTGATCGCGGGGTTGGTCGCCCGCGAGAGGGTCACCGACGTCCCGGCCCGCACACTCACGGCAGCAGGGCAAGTTTGCCGACGGTCGCCCTGCTCTCCAGTTCCGCGAGTGCCTTTGCGCCGTCGGCCAATTCGTAGGTGGTCGGCTGCCCGGGCGAGAGCACACCGGCGGCGATGAGCGCGAACAGCTCGCCCATGAGCTCGCCGAAGATCCGCGGTGCCGCCTGAATCAGCACCCCGATGTTGAGGCCGATGAGATGGACTTGGTGCTCATACACCAACTCCCAGTTGGTAATCGAGGCCTCGCCACCCGCCAGGCCGAAGACGACGACCCGACCGCTGACCCGCTTGGCCGCCGCCAAGCTCGCACCGAAGGTGGCCCCGCCCACCGACTCCAGCACCACATCGGCACCAGCACCGGCGGTCAGCCGCAGCACCTCGGCGGCGAGATCGGCACTGCGAGAGTCCACAACATGATCGGCCCCCAGGGACCGCACGGTCTCATGCTTATCCGGCGAGGCAGTAGCGATGACCGTCGCGCCGTAGTGCTTGGCCATCTGCACGGCGGCTTGGCCCGTCCCGCCCGCCGCCGCATGGATCAGCACGGTCTCCCCGGCGGCTATCTGCCCGAGTGGCCTGAGCGCGGCCAGCGCGGTCGGCCAGTTGACGACCAGGCCCAGCGCCTGCTCCGCCGTCCAACCGTCAGGCACTGGCACCGCCGCGACCGCAGACAACACCATGTACTCGGCGAAAGCGCCGTAGCCGACACCGATTACGCGGGCGCCGACCGCCAACCCGGTCACCGCCGCGCCCACCGCGACGATCTCACCGGCCGCCTCGAACCCAGCCAGATACGGAGCCTGCGGACCGCCCGACGATAAACCGCGACTCAGCGAAATATCACGAAAGTTCACACCAGCAGCGGCAACCCGGATCAGGATCTCGTCCGTGCCGGGCGTCGGCACCGGCGCATCGGTAATCAACCGCATGTCCTGCGGACCATCCAGGGACATCTGCCGCAGGGCACGCATTGTGACGGGGAGACTCAAGGCAATCAACTCTCTTCTCGGCTCAGACAATCGAGGCCGCCTTCCGCTGGCCGCCTCTTCACCATGTAGACCGGAGTCACCGCACAAAGGAATCGAGCCATCCTGCATTTCCCGCGAGGCCTGCAACGGTTGGTCTATGGCCCGGGTGAGTGGGACGAGGACACCCCCTAGAGTTGGTGAAATGCGTGAGGCGGTAGACCAATCGGGGCGAGTGGTGTCACCTGCGCTGATGCGCGCTACTACGGCGACGCTGCAGCGGTTGGGGCCGAGACAGTTCAGCCTTACCGCGGTTGCCGAGGCGGCCGGTGTGTCCCGCGGCACCGTGTACAACGCACTGGGTAACCGGGATGCCGCGATCAAAGCGGCGTTGGACTACGCGGCGTCGGTGTTCATCGAAGCGCTGGCCACCGAGGTCAGCCGGCACGAGATGCTCGCCGATCAGGTGGCTGCCGCCGCGGTGCTGATCTGTGCGCACCGGCAGCGCTCCGATGCGATCGCCGCTGCCTCGATCAACGAATCGGTACTGCTGTTGCTGCTGCGTAATAGCGGTGATGCCCTGATGACGCGATCGCTCGAGCTGTGGGAACCACTGGTGCGCGCGGCCGAACAGCGCGGCGAGGTCCGCGAGGGCGTGGCCGCGGCCGGTGCCGGCGAGTGGATCGTGCGGATGCTGCTCAGCTTCGAACTGGTGCCGCCCATGCGGGTGAATCTGGACAACCCCCGCGCGGTCCGTCGATTCGTCGCGGAGCACATCGTCGCTGGCCTCGCGCGGTAATGGGTACCGCGCCGATGTATCCCCTCCGCACATCGGCGAAGCACAGGTCAGCTTTCCCCGCCGCAGAGCTTCTCGGAGACTCCCCACAACGCTGCCGCATGCTCCTCATCGACGGCGTAAGGCGCAGTGTCCCTGCGGATTCCGCAGTTCGAGAGATACACCGAACCCACATCGGCGAGCTCAGGACTAACCGCCGCCCACACCTGGGTCGCAGCCCCCTGATCGGGAGTCGCGACCTTCGGGCCCGCGGGTTGGTCGATGCGCTTGGCCCGCCGCGGCAGGTAACCGCGCAGCGTGGTGATGTCCTCGGGGGTCATATGCCGACCGAGCGACGTCGCGACCATGCCGGGATGCACCGCGTACGTCCGCACGCCGCGGTCGCGTAGCCGCCGATCGAGCTCGACCATGTGCAGAATATTGGCGGTCTTCGAGGCACCGTAGGCGTGGAACTTGTCGTATTCGCGCTCGTGCCAATGGATGTCGCTCAGATCGACGTCACTCATGTAGTGCCCATCGGACGACAGAATCACGACTCGCGCACCGGCTGCGGCGGAAAGCTGGGGGATGAGCAGGCGGGTGAGTTCGAAGTGGCCGAGATGGTTTGTGCCGAACTGGATCTCGAAGTCGTCGGCGGTCTTGCTGAACGGGGTGAACATCACCCCGGCGTTGTTCATCAGCACGTGGATCCGCGGCGCGATGTCGGCGATCGCGGCCGCGGCCAGCCGGACATCGGCCAGCGACGCCAGATCGAGCACGACGGCGGTGGTCCGCGCGCCGGGCACCTCCGCGCCGATCCACTGCTGTGTCGCGGCCAGGGCTTTGGCATCGCGGGCCGCGAGCACGACACGGGCACCCGCGGCGGCCAGCGCCAGCGCCGATTCTCGGCCCAATCCGGACGACGCGCCGGTGATCACGCACGTTTTGCCGTGCAGGTCGATACCGTCGACGACCTCGAGCGCGGTGGTGCGCGTCATCGCCGACCACCGCGAGTGTCCGGCGAACCGCTGGGCAGCCAGGAATTACCCTGCGCGGCAACGATTCCGACAGGACGTGCGGCCCCGAATGTCATGACGGTAGTCATGTTGAACAAAGTATGTCGAAGTGTTCAATGTGTCAACGAACGAATCATGGTGCGCACGGCGGCGATCCACGTACTCGACCCCGGCCGCAGCCTCGCGAGGTACCCGGATCGGAAGCCGCTACGGTCGAGAGATGCGACAAGTATCGGCAGGGAAGTACTGATGGCCGCAGTGGGCCCGACGACGCAATCCGCGGCCGGAACTCGCCTCAATCGACGGGGCCTGCAGACCCGGCAGCGACTGCTCGACATCGCCATCACCTGTCTCGCGGAGGGATCCGGCGAGCCACTGTCGGCGAATCGGGTGGCCCGCGCGGCCGGGGTCAGCTGGGGCACCTTGAAGCATCAGTTCGGCGACATCGACGGCCTGTGGGCGGCGGTCCTGGCCGAGTTGACCGATCGCAGCGGCGCGAACAGTCCCGAGAGATGGCCCGAGTTCAGCGGTTCGATCCGCGAGCGGGTGCGTGAAATGATCGACGCCATCTGGACCATCCTCGGCACGCCGGAGGGCCGTGCGGTCGAGACACTCCGCGCCGGACTGCCGAACGATCAGGCGGAACGTCTTTCGGTCTTCCCGCAAACCACTGCGGCCATGGCCGGGTACGAGGACGCCTGGCTCCGGGCCTTCGAGTACTCCCTGGCCGATCTGCCGCTCGATCCGGACAAGGTGCACCGGATTCGCTGCCTGATTCCGCCCGCGATCCGCGGCATCAACAGCGAGCGCCGCCTCACTCCCGCCGCCGAGATCGCCAGCGCGCGCCTGGGTTTGGTCGACGCGATCACGGCCTATCTGCCGTAACTCCCATTCATTGAGAACCCTCGTTGACAATTGCGGCGCGGTGGGTCGATGGTTACCCGCAGCTTTCGCCATCGTGTCAGGAGTGACCATGTCTCAACCCCGGGCTGAAAACGGCATGCGGCTGCAGCGCAGCAGCCGCGATACCAGCACGTTGATCCCGCGCCTCACCGCATGGCTGGCCACGCAACTGCCGGTGGACGCGGAACCGAGCGTCGCCCTGCGGGCCGGCATCGACAGCAACGGCATGTCGGCGGAGACCCTGGTGCTGAGCGCGACCTGGACCGAAGCGGGAGCGCCTCAGGTCGCCGACTTGATCGCCCGGATGGTGCCCGCCCCAGGCGATTTCCCCATCCTGGCGGACTACAACCTGCCGGATCAGTTCGACGCCATGCGCATCGTCGCGGAATCGAGCAGCGTCCCCGTCCCACGGGCCCGGTTCATCGAGCCGACCGGGGAGGTGCTCGGCACGCCCTTCCTCCTGATGGACCGCGTCGACGGCTTGGTCCCGCCCGATGTCATGCCCTACACCTTCGGTGACAACTGGCTCTTCGACGCCAGCCCCGAGGAGCAAAACCGGTTGCAGCACAGCACTATCGAGGCACTCGCCGCACTGCACGCCATCCCGGACGCGCCGACCACGTTCGCCTTCCTCGAGCCGCGGCAGCCGGGTTCGAGCCCGCTCGAGCGAACACTGAACCGGGCCAGGGCATGGTACGAATTCGCGGCCCGGGACAGCGGTCCGTCGCCGCTGGTGGAGCGAATCCTGGTGTGGCTCACCGCGAACCTGCCCGAGACGTCGGCCGGCGAGACCGTCCTGTCGTGGGGCGACGCGCGCATCGGGAACTGCATGTATCGGGACTTCATCCCGGTCGCGGTACTCGATTGGGAACTGGCGACGATCGGCCCCCGTGAACTCGACGTGGCCTGGCTTGTGTTCGCGCACCGCGTCTTCCAGACGATCGCCAACACCTTCGGCCGCCCCGGCATGCCGGACTTCTTGCGCATGGCGGACGTGAAGGCGACCTACGCCGAGTGCGCCGGTGTGCAGATCGGCGATCTCACCTGGTACACGCTGTACGCCGCCCTCAACTACTGCGTCGTCTTCATGCGCGCCGGTGGCCGTCAGGTCCACTTCGGTGAGATGGCACGTCCCGATGACATCGAGGTGCTCTTCCACCACAAGTCGCTCGTCGAAGAACTCCTCGCCGAGATCGGCGCCTAGTACCCGTCCATCGAATCGAAAAGTGCTTGGGGAAAACAACTCTCGTGATCGAACAACTGAACGAACTGGCTTACTACTGCATCACCCGCCACCCCGCCGATGCTCGTGTCCTGCTCCCGGAGGCGCGCACCGCGGAGGAGATCGGCCTCGGCTCGTGCATGATCGGTGAACGCATGACCGTCAAGGACTCCGCCGTACTGTCCGGTGGCCTCGCCGTGTGCACGACCGCACTGGGGATCGCGGCGGCCGCCACCAACCACCACACCCGCCACCCGATGGTCACCGCGACGATGGGGTCGACGATGCAGGCGCTCACCGAGGGCCGATACGCCATGGCATTCGGCCGCGGCATGGCGGCGAACTGGAAGGCGATCGGCCTGCCCGCGGTCACCGAGGCCCAGCTCCGCGACTTCGTCGGCATCCTGCGCCGCCTCTGGGCCGGCGAGACCATCGTCGGTCACGACGGACCCGCCGGTTCGTGGCCCGTGCTGTATCACCAGAATGGCCTCGATGATGCGCCGCCGATCGGCTTCGTCGCCGTCGGCCCGAAGACCCTCGAGCTCGCCGGTGAGATCGGCGACTTCGTGGTGCTGCACACTTTCTTCTCCGACGAGGCCACCGCGAAATCCGTTGCGGCGGTGCGCCGTGGTGCCGAACGGGCAGGCAAGGACCCGGACAGCGTGCGAATCTGGTCGTGCCTGGCCACCGCGAGCGACGCGCTCTCCGCAGAGGATCAGCTGCGCAGGCGGACCGGCCGCCTGGTGACCTACCTGCAGGCGTACGCCGACATCCTCATCGCCGCCAACGGATGGGACCCGCAGGTCTGGGAGCGGATCCGCGGCACCCAGCTGTTCCTCGATGCCGCGGCGGCCGGACCCATCGATGCGTCCGCCTCCGTCGACGTGCTCGAGCAGTTCGACGCCATGATCCCCGACGAATGGCTCGCCTCGGCCGCGTACGGTACGCCGGAGCAGTGCGTGCGGAAGATCTCGCGCGAGTACGACCTCGGCTGTCACTCGGTGATCATGCACGGCGCGAGCCCACCCGAACTGGCTTCGGTGGTGGCCGCCTACCGGGCCGATCGACCCACACTGCGACGGGCGGTGGCCGCGAACCCTGGAAAGTTCTTATGAGGCCATGATGGGGTGATGACGCGAAACGATGACGAGTTGGGTTCGCCAGAGGTCCCCGCCGCGGCGCGGGGGATCCGGGTGCTCGCGTTGAACACGTGGCACAGCGGCAGCAAGGTCTCGGACGGGACGCAGCTGATCGCCGATCTCATAGTCTCGACCCGGGCTGCGATCGTGCTGCTGTCGGAAGCGACCACCGCGACTGCCGCCGTCGCGACCGAATTGGCCAGGCGGGGTCACGAATTCAACTCCGTCGCCTCGCACGACACGGGAATTCTGACGGTGTTTTCGATCGAGGACCATGCGGATCTGCAGTGGATGGTCAAGGCGCGGTTGAACATTGACGGCGAGCTGGTTACCGCCTACTCCGCGCATCTGGAGTTCCGCTGGTACGCCTCGAACCTGCCCCGCGGCTACGGGCCCGGCGTCCCCGCGCCGGGTGAGTTCGCCGAGGACAACTTCGAGAAGTTGCCGGGCGGCCCGGTGACGGACCCCGCCGCGATCCAGCGCGTCAACGCGGCGTCGGGGCGCCCCGAGGTGATCAGCGCCTTCCTCGCCGACGCGAAAACCGAGATCGCCCAGGGATCTTCGGTCATCATGGGTGGCGATCTGAACGAGCCGTCCGTGCTGGATTGGACCTCCGCCACCTCGAATATGTTCGACCACCACGGTGTCACGGTGCCGTGGGAGTCCACTCGGCGCCTGCACCAAGCCGGATTCCTCGATGCCTACCGAACGATGTACCCCGATCCGGCCACCCACCCCGGACTCACTTGGCCCTCGGACAACGTCGAAGTGGATGTCGCCGAACTCGCCTGGGCTCCGGAGGCCGACGAACGCGACCGCGTCGACTACATCTTCGCCCAGGGGCTGACGCTGTCCGCGGTCGGCATCGTCGGTCCCCGCGGATCCATCGTGCGCGGCACTCGTCAGCAGGAAACCACCGAGGACAATTTCGCGGCCACACCGCCTCGGTGGTGTAGCGACCACAAAGGCATCCTCGCGACGTACGAACTGACCGGCGCATCCTGATCATTCGGTGTGCTGGACGTTTCCAGCGCACTGAATTCGGTGCGGTATACCGGGCTTCTTACATCGAGGCCAGGCTGATGGCGCCGAGCACGGCCAGGCCGAAAGCGGACAGGACGGTAAGTATCAGTGCGCGAATCAGGCTCGGTGCGAGGGCTCGCGCGAGGAGGTAGCCGACGACGGCACCGAGTGCGGCCAGGACGAATCCTTCGCCTTTGATCAGGTAGAACACCGAGGCCATGGCCGCATTGCCGACCTCGTCGACGCCGCGTGCGTCGTCACCGAACGGGATCGGAAACCGGTAGACGATCCCGATCAAGGCCGCCGCGACCGGCGCGGCCAGTACGGCGACGATCAGTCCCCACAGTGCCACCGCCACGAGTGCGGGTGTGCTCGTGCGACCTTCCTCGATCTCCATGCATGCCCACTCTCTGCTCCGCGTAGTTGAATCGTAGGGTTGCCGATATTTCGCGGGGTGATCGACACGGCGGCTTTTATTCGACGCGGCCGTCGTGGCGTCGCCGCGGCACTGTCGAAAGTGCTCGGGCACAAGTAAAATGGAGGCAATCCACGGGGGCGCAAGGAGGGGCAATGTCACCCGATCCGCGATTTTCGAAGCACGGCCGGCGTCGAGCCGCCCGGGCAGTCCGAGCCGCCACTGTTCTCGCGGTGCTCAGCACGCTCACCTTGACTCCCACCCAGGCGTCCGCGCAGCCGTATCCGATCTACGGCGCGATCCGGGTCGAATACGACGAGGCCGGTGGGGTCGCCTTCTTCGGCAACGCGCTGAACGCGGAGACCGATGCCGCCCGCGGCGGTCGCTGGCAAGAGTTCGAGAAGAACAGCTCGATCTATTGGCACCCACTGGTATCCGACGGTCACGCCAATGAGATCGGCGGTGCGATCCGCGCCAAATGGGGCGAACTCGGCTGGGAGAACGGCGCGCTGCGCTACCCGACCAGCAGGGAGATGCCGACCCGAAAGCCGGGTCGTTTCAACCAGTTCGAGGGCGGCACGATCCACTGGTCGGCCGCGACCGGCGCACACAACACCTGGGGCGCGATCCGCGACAAGTGGGCCACCCTCTCCTGGGAGGACGGACCACTCGGCTTCCCGGCCGTCGACGAGTTCCACGCCAAGAACAACGGGGCCGGACAGCATTTCCAGGGTGGTTCGATCTACTGGTCGGCCGATACCGGGGCGCGCGTGGTGTCGGGGGCGATCAGAGAGACCTGGGCGAGTCAGAACTGGGAGAACGGCCGCTACGGCTACCCGATCAGCGACGAATACGACTACAACGGCGGCCGCGCCCAGGACTTCCAGGGCGGCCGCATCGAATGGCAGCCGCGCTGATCCGGTTGGCAGGTCGAGGCACTGCGGCCCATATCGACCCATTTATGCAGCTCGTGCATAAGTTTGTGCGGCGAGGGTAGGCGGTAGGAGCAGCTACTTCGACAAATGGAGGCTCTGATGACCGTCGATGACAACGTTTCCGCGGACCGCGGCCCGGCGCTCAGAATTCCGCGCAGTCGGGGAGCCCTCGGCGGGCTCGCGGTGTTCCTGCTGGGGATCTGGGGCGCATTGATCCCGTTCGTTGGGCCGTACTTCCACTTCGCGTTCACGCCGGATGACTCGTGGGTGTGGACCTCGGCGCGCGGCTGGCTCGAGGTGCTGCCCGGCGCCGTCGCGGTCGTCGGCGGGTGGCTGATGTTGACCAGCCGCAACCGCCTGGTGGCCGGCTTCGGTGGTTGGCTGGCAGCGGCGGCGGGCCTGTGGTTCATCATCGGACCGTTCCTGGCGGATCTGCTGAACATCGGCGCCGCCGGCGAGCCGGTCGCGGGCTCCGACCTGAAACGCGCTCTCCTGCAACTGACCTTCTTCTACGGTCTCGGCGCGCTGATCCTGTTCTTCGCCGCGACCTCGCTCGGCCGACTGTCGGTGCGTACCGCCCGCGATATCGCCTTCGCGCGACGCGAGGTCGATGCCAGGGCTATTCGGACGGACAAGCGGGACGCGGTAGTGGCGGAACCGGTGGACACCACCGCCCGGCCCACCTTCGGCACCCAGCCGCAGCTGCACAAGCCGGGGTTGGGCGGACACGCCTGATCCGCCGCGCCAACGCCTGGTCAGCGTCCGAGGTCTCCACTACGGACGCGCTGGCCGAGGAAATGCGCCGCGCGGTCCAGCGCCTCGTCGGCTTCGTCGAGGACGCCGGTGAAGGATTGGTACACGTGGGGCAGATCGGCGGCGATGTCCAGGATGACGTCCACCCCTGCTGCTCGCGCGCGGGTAGCCAAGCGGGTGGCGTCGTCGAGGATCAGGTCGTTGGCGCCCGCCTGCAGCAGCATCGGCGGGAAGCCGTTCAGGTCGGCGAGGGTCGCCGGGCTGAGCAGCGGCTGGTGCGGGTCCTGTCCGTCGAGGTACATGGCACCGGTGTGCTCCAGGCTCGCGCGGGTGAACAGCGGGTCGATGCCCGCTTTGGTGTCCATGCTTTCGCCCGTGCGGGTCATATCCAGGCCGGGGGAGAACGCCACGATCGCGGCGGGCATGGGCAGGCCGGCGTCGCGGGCGGTGAGGCAGGTGGTGACGGTCAGGCCGCCGCCCGCGGAGTCGCCCGCGAACGCGATGGTCGAGGGGTGTTCGCCACGGTCGAGTAGTGCTCGGTAAGCGCTGAGTGCGTCGTTGATCGCGGCCGGGAACGGGTATTCGGGCGCGAGCCGGTAGTCGACGGAATAGGCGCGAAATCCGGTGCGGGTCACCAGGTTCGCGGTGAGCGGCATGGCCGTCTCGGGTGAACCGAAGACGAAACCGCCGCCGTGGAAATACAGGATCGTGCCGGCGCGGGCGGCGTCCACCGGTTCTACCAGTACGGCAGGCCGGTCGCCGAGCGTCGTGGTCCGGGTGCGTATCTCGGTCGGCACGTTCATCTGGGCCATCAGCGCTCGGAATCCCGCGCGGATCTCCGCGACCGAGCCGTTCCCCGCGGGTCGCGGCTGCCGTAGCAGCGCGTCGATCGTCGCGCGTTGTTGCATGCTCATATGCACCTTCCCTGACAGTATCTTCCAGTACAGTATATGCCATGGAATATACATCGATGGGCGATGCTGTCGACCTGCCCGGCTTGTTCGCCGATCTGGTCCGGTGTGAGACGCGGCTCTACAACGCGCTGAACGATCGTCTTCGAGAGCGGCACGGGATCGTCACCTCGCAGTTCGAGTCGCTGCGCTTCCTGCGCGCTCATCCGGGGGCTCGGGTGGCGGACCTCGCGACCGAGTTCGCCGCGGGCGTCGGCGCGATGAGCAAGGGGGTCGATCGGCTGGAGAAGCAGGGATGGATTGTGCGGCAACCGAATCCGTCGGACCGCCGGTCGTCGCTGTTGGCATTGACCGATGACGGTGTGCGCCTGGTCGAGGCGGCGGAGGAAACCTTCGACGAGCAGTTGACCCAATTGCTCGGTGCCACGCTCACTCGGTCTTCGTTGCCTGTTGTCGCGCAGGCCCTTTCGCAACTGCGTGGTGCGCTCGAGCGTGACCAGGTCGGCCTGCCCGCGGGCTGATTCTCGGCTTATATTTAACTGGACTTAAGTAAAACTAATGGCTGTTTCCAGAATCGGACTTCTGTCCGGCACGTCTGTATTGGGGCTGATACGGTTCGTTTGCCAAGGAAAGGAGATTCGGTGACCCTTTATTCGATTATGCGGCCGAGCGGTAGTCGGGGTCTGTCGCAGCGAAATCGCGGGGCAGGCAGCATTCTGGCCGCGGTGCTGGTCGCCGGATTTATCATGACGAGTCCGGCCGCGGTCGCCGCGCCGAATCATTGTGATACGAACGCCTGGGAGTCGATAAACTCGACCATCCCGGAGGCCAGGCTGACCGATCAGATGCGAGAGAAGATCCGCAAGGGTCCGGACGTTCCCTCGCCATGGGATCTGACCTCGACCGACGGCCTGCTCATCTGGGCAATGGCACCCAGAATCGGCGGTCCCGCGCTGCTGCCGAAGGAGATCTCCGGGGGCGCCCTGCCGCTGGCGAGTTATGGCTTCGCCACCAGGTATTCGCAGACTCCGGTCGGTCCGTACAACGAGATTTCCGGCCTGCTGACCTACGCCCGCGCGCAGAATCCGGGCATGTTCGCGCATTCACCGTTCATGGTGGTGGACAGCCCGGAGACCGCGAAGAACGGGCGGAACAATTGGGGCTTTCCCAAATCGCTCGCCGACTTCACGGGCACCCCGCGCATCGGTGAAACTCTCACCGCCACTGGCCCGGGTTGGTCGGTCACGGTGTCGTCGCGCCCATTGCTTTTCGACGTTCCGATGAGCCTGCCCAATTTCCTCGGATATGTGCAGATGCCCGAGCAACTGTCCTTTGAACAACCCTCTCCCGAGTGTGGCACGAAGAAAATGCGCAGTTTACGTCTCGGTGGCACATCGGCGACGGTGAAACTCGCCCTCATCACGGTCAAAACAGAAGGTAGTGATGAGCTGCGCGCAATGCTACCCAGTGGCATATTCCCTGGCGGATACATCACCTTCAACAATCTCGGCTTCGACAAGCCGGGCATGAATTAACGCCCGATGCACCGATCGTCAGTGAACCGTCGCACGGTGCTGGTGCGCGGAGCGGCGCTGGCCGCCGCGGCGTGGAATGCGCCGCTGTTGCTCCCGGCGCGGGCGCGGGCGGAGACCCGGACGCACCATCAGGCGATCGTGATCGGCAGCGGGTTCGGCGGGGCGATCGCCGCATACCGGTTGGCCGCGGCGGGAGTCGACGTCCGCACCCTCGAGCGTGGTCGTGGCTGGAGTCAAACCGACGACGCGATTGTGTTCGACTCCGCGCTGGATTATCGCGACCCCCAATGGCTTTGGGAGCCGACGGTGACCCGGACACCGGGCTTGGTGCAGCCGTATATCGCGGGCACGGTCGGTGTCGCGACCGCGGCGTGTGTCGGCGGCGGGTCCATTGTGTACGCGGGCGCCACCGTGGCGCCGGTTCGCCGGTATTTCGAGAAGATATTTCCGGCGGCACTGAGCTACGACGAGCTGGAATCGGTGTATTGGCCGCGTGTCATCGCGCGATTGGCTGCGACACAGGTCCCGGACGACCTCCTCGCCCGCGCACCTTTCGCGCACCTGCGGTCGTCTGGCGCCCAGCTGGCTCGCGCCGGGATGGCGACCGCGCCGGTGCTGTCCACTTTCGACTGGGACATCGTGCGAAAGGTATTCGACCGCACGGGTAAAGCATCGGCCGCCGTCGACTCGGCGATGGCCTGGAACCGGGATACCGCCAAGAAATCCGTCACTCGAAGCTATCTCCGCTGGGCGGCGGAATTCCCCAACTGGGGACTGTCGCCGTTGCGCGACGTCCGGAATATCGCCTACGAAAACGGCAAATTCGTCATCGATGTCGAGGTGATGAACGAAGCAGGCGGCACCGAAACCTACACCTGCGACCAACTGTTCCTCGCGGCCGGAGCTATCGGGACCACTCGGCTCCTCCTGCGATCGCGGGCCTGCGGCGGCCTGCCCGACCTCAACGAGCACGTCGGCACAAATGTCGGCGACAACGGCGATCAGATGACCTGGCGATTCGCCGACACCCTGGATATCCCTGGCCCGCAGGCAAGCGCGATCGTCAGCTCGTCCGTTGTCGACGACGAACCCGACTATCCGCCGATCCGTGTCGAAGCCGTGAGCCTGCCCGGGCCACCCGGCGAGCCGCCGATTCTTGCCCAATTGTCGACCACCGCGGACTGGGAGAATCGCACTTCTTGGACGGTTGATGGCACCGAGCCGCGGCTGTCGTTCGCGCCGGCCGGTTGGCAGGATTCGCTGTCGGCCGCGCTCCGCGTACACGAACGGGCGGGTGGATGGGCGAACACACCGGCACGCGGATTTCCCTTCGCCCCGGGCATGTCCTTCACCGCCCACCCGCTCGGCGGCGTCCCGATCGGTCTCGCTGCCGACCTCGATGGCCGCGTAATCGGCTACCCGAATATGTATGTCGTCGACGGTTCACTGATCCCGGGAAACTGCGCGGCCGCCAACCCCTCACTGACTATCGCCGGGATCGCGGAACGAATATTGGATCGGGTGATCGCCCACTAGCCGACACCGTCAGCGGACATTCGTGCGGACCGCTTTGTCGATCGGCGTTGTGCCAGTGTTGAGTTCGAGGATCTGCCGGCCGATGCGGGGTTCGTGGAGTAGTTCGGCGAGGGTGGCGGCGACGTCATCGCGAGTGATCTCGCCGTGGAACTCCGCGGGGCCGAGGGAGACGGCGCCTGTTCCTTCGCCGTCGAGAAGCAGTGCGGGACGCAGGATCAGCCAGTTCAGCTCGCTGCGGCTGAGCGCGATGTCGGCCGCCTTCTTGACGGTGAAGTAGTACTCGACCTCCTCGCCGTTGTCCCGCTCCCGCCATGATTCGGGGAGCACCGACACCAGGGCGAAGCGCTCGACACCGGCGCGGCGGGCCGCGTTGATCGCCTTCGTCACGCCGTCGCCGTCGATAGCCTTCGTGACTTCCTTTGTGCCGCCATTGGATCCGGCGCTGACGACGATCACGTCGGCGGTGCCGAAGGCGGCCGCCAGCTCTTCCTCGGTCATGCTCGCGAGATCGCCGACGTGTGCGTCCACGCCGCGCGTCGCGAGCTCGGCCCGTTGCTCATCTCGGCGCACGAGCCCGCGGACGGTGTCTGCGCGCTGGTGCAGTTTCCCAGCGAGCAGACCACCGATGCCGCCGGTGATGCCGATGATGAAAACGTCCATCGTGGATGCTCCGTTCAGTGCGTGCGGTTTTCGGTCAAGCCGTACCTCAGTGATCAACGGGGTGAGTACCCAGGAGAATTCCGGCGAATCGGGCGACGAACAGTGGATCCGACGGCGGCTAAGCCTGGTTCGCGGCCTGTTTGACGGTCCGGACCACCGGCGCGGTCTCCATATGGTGAATGCCGGGCAGCGACGCGACCCGCGTGGTCAGATAGCGATACAGCTCCCGCTGATCGGCACAGATCGCGGTGGCGTACAGGTTCGTCGGCCCGGTTGTGGCTGCGGCGAAAGCGATTTCGGGATGTCGCGCCATGGCCGCGCCCACCTCCGCCAGCTGCGCGGGCGCGACCGAGAGCCACAGCAGCGTGCGGACGCCGAGTCCGAACAGCCGCCAATCGACATCGATGTCCGGGTACAGGACTCCACGTTCGCGCAGCTCGGCCATCCGCCGCCGTACCGTCGTCGCTGACCAGCCGGTCACCGCGGCCAACCGCTCGACTTTGGCCCGCCCGTCGTCGGCCAGGGTGGCGAGCAGTTTCCGGTCGCCGTCGTCGAGCCGCACCGGTCCCGGTCGATACGCCACCGCAGCCGGGCGCAGCCGCTCGACGTCCGCCTCGCTCAACACCCCGAGCTTGTCGATCAGGTTGTCCGAGCCGCCATAGAAGGCGTGCAGCACCGCGTGCGCGGTCACCCCCTCCACCCGCGAGGTGTGCGGGAGTTTGGCGAGTAGCAGCGTCTCGCTGTCGGCCTCGTTCTCGGTGCGGACCGCGCAGGTGATTTCGGTGCCGCCGGAGTACAGACTCACCCAGGTGGTATCCGGTCGCCGGGCCAGCGCCTCGGCGATCGGGACGGCCCCGCCCGGTGCACAGCGGACCCGCAGAAACCACATCGTCGCACCCAGCGCCGCCGGGTCCACCGCGGCGATCACCCGGACCGCTCCCATCGATCGCAACCGGGCGTAGCGGCGGGCGATGGTGCGATCCGACACGCAAAGCACCTCGGCGATAGCGCTGAAAGCGGCTCTGCCGTCGATATGCAACGCGTGCACGAGGCGTCGGTCCAGCTCGTCGATGTCGGATTCCACCACACAGACGGTAGCCACGGTCAGATGTCCGCACAATGCGGCCGGTTGCTGGCTCGGCCGTCCAGACCGGCGCATCGTTACCCGTGTCCGGTCGGAGAGACCGAAACGCATTGCCACAGAGGGAGATCCAATGGATACCGAAGTTCTCGTCGTCGGCGCCGGGCCGACCGGCATGACGCTGGCCAACGAAGTGCGCATCGCGGGAGTGCCGGTCGTGCTGGTCGACAAGCTCGCCGAGCGCAGCCGGTTGTCCAAGGCGGGCGGCGTGCAGTCGCGGACCCAGGAGGCTTTCGATCAGCGAGGTCTGCTGGAACCGTTGCTGGCCACCGGAAATCACCAGATCAGCACCGCGCACTTCGCCGGTATCCCGCTCTCGCTCACGACGGGCAGGCGACAGCTGCCGTGGCGGTCCATCCCGCAGGTGGTGATCGAGGGTGTGCTCGAAGCGCACCTGGCCGCGCACGGCATCCACGTCCGGCGCGGTCACGAACTGATCGACCTCGTTCAGGACGACAACGGGGCGAGGGCGACCTTCGCCGGTGACCTCACCATCAATGCCCGATACGTCGTGGCCGCCGACGGTGGGCGCAGCACGGTGCGGTCGCTGCTACGCGCCGAATTCCCCGGCCGCGCAGGCACTGTGACCGCGGTCGCCGCGGACGTGCGGCTGGACGGCGACGTTCCCATGCTGACCCAGATGTGGAGCGAGGACGGCCACTCGGCGCAGGTGTTTCCGCTGGGCACCGACCCGCAGGGCAGGCCGCTGCACCGTCTTGCCCTCAGCGGGCCCAACCGGTCCCTGGCCAGGGATGTCCCGGTCACCGAGGCCGAGATCCGGGACGGCCTGCGCAGCGTATTCGGCGCGCAGGTGCGGCTGCTCGAACTGCGCTACGCCCGCCGCATCAGCAACGCGGCCCGGCAGGCCGCCCGATATCGGCACGGGC
The DNA here is from genome assembly GCF_044456045.1 of Nocardia sp. NPDC051052. Lineage (NCBI taxonomy): Bacteria > Bacillati > Actinomycetota > Actinomycetes > Mycobacteriales > Nocardiaceae > Nocardia > Nocardia sp. NPDC051052. The sequence continues at coordinate 70,201 of NZ_JBITFL010000002.1, read as the reverse complement.
GCGTGTTCTTGGCCGGCGACGCCGCGCACGTCCATCTGCCGATCGGCGCGCAAGGGATGAACACCGGGATCCAGGACGCGCTCAATCTCGGCTGGAAACTCGGTGCCGCGGTGCGTGATTCGGACCTCGACCGCCTGCTGGACACCTACCACACCGAACGGCATCCGGTCGCGGCCGCCGTGTTGCGCAACGTCCAGGCGCAAAGCCTGCTGATGGACCGGGAAGGCACCCGCGACCCGGACGTGGCCGCCGCCAAGGAGTTGTTCGCGTCCCTGGCGCAACTGCGCGAGGTCCAGTACCACCTCGACGACATGCTGTCCGGGATGGGCATCCGCTACCCGATGCCCGGCGCCGATGACCAGACGCTCGTCGGCCTGCCCGCACCGGACCTGAAGCTCGGCTCGGCCCGGCTGCACGAGTTGTTGCGTTCCGGCCGTGGCATTCTGCTCGACCCGTCCGGGACCCTCGCCGAGATCGCCGACCCGTGGTCGGATCGGGTGGATCGCACGGGCCAGGGTGCCCAGACCGAGCCGATGCTCATCCGACCCGACGGCTACGTGTGCTGGGCCGCCGGCGCCGACCACAGCATCGACGGCTTGGCATCAGCGCTCGGCCACTGGTTCGGTATACCTCATGACTGAACAGCTGAGCACGCTCACGCCCGGTCCGCTCGCCCGAGCGGCCGGGCACAGCGCGGGCTGGATAATCGCAACCGAGCTGGCCGAACTCGCGGCGGAACTCATCGGCGGGCTGGTCTATCTCTCTGTCCTCACCCCGCAGATGAGTCGGGTGGCCGATCGCACGCCCCCACAGGAGGACGCGCGCGTTCAATCGGCCGCCGCGATGATGCGCGAGCGGCTCGCCGATCCGATCACCCTGGCCGACATCGCCGCCGAGGTGCACCTGAGCGTCTACCACCTCGTCCGGGTGTTCAAAAAGGAGACCGGAGAGACGCCCTATCAGCACCTCACCCGCCTGCGGATCGAGGAGGCGAAACAGTTGCTGCGCCGTACCGGCCTGACTGTCGGCCAGGTCGCGAGCCGCTGCGGTTTCGCCAGCGCGGGCGCCCTCTCGACCGCATTCTTACGGCACACCGGCACCCGCCCGTCGGTTTATCGCAATTCGTCCCAAAGTTCGCACTCTGCGTCCAAATCGGCGGCGTGCGGATATATTCGTTGAACGCGTGCAGCGGCTGATGACTCGAATCCGGTTGTCGTGCTCGATGTGGCATAGGCCACCACGGTAGAGCCGCCGTTCAGCTGCATGGCGCACGGTGAGAGGACGTCTGATGGGCTCGGGAAACAGGAGCGGTCCGGCGGTTTCGTTCAGCCGGCCGTCTTCGGCGCGGGTGTATGGGTGGATGCTCGGTGGGAAGGATATCTATCCGGCCGACCAGGACATCCTGCTCTATATGTTGGGCCGATTTCCGGAGTGCGTCGACATCGCCCGGCAGAATCGCCAATTCCTTTATCGCGCAGTCCGATATCTGGTGCAAGAAGCGGGCATCAGCCAGTTTCTCGACATGGGATGCGGGCTGCCGACCGACAACAACGTCCATCAGGTCGCCCAGCGATTCAACCCGGACGCGCGGGTTGTTTATGTCGATGCCGACCCCATCGTGCTGGCGCACGGCCGCGCACTGCTGGCCGACGCCAAAGCGAGCACCACTGTCGTCACCGCCGACATGCGCCTGCCGGAACTGATTCTCGCCGATCCCGATGTCGAGGGCCTGATCGACTTCACTCAGCCGGTCGCCGTGCTGTACCTGTCGGTCGGCCATCACCTCAAAGACGTCGACAAGGTCGGTCGGGGCGCGCGGCAGGTGTTGCGGCACATCATCGATACCGTCGCGGTGCCGGGCAGCCACCTCGTCTTCTCTCAGGTCGTCAGCGACGACGCCGCGCTGGGGGCGTCGTTCGCCTCGAAGATCGACGGCTCCGGAATACCGTGGCAGAGCCGGACGCCCGCGCAGGTGGACGCGCTGTTCGACGGCCTCGAACCGGTCGACCCCGGTCTGGTCAATCTCGTCGACTGGCGTCCCGACCCGGCCCAGCCGCCGCTGGAAGCGGTGCCCGAGCCGCTGCTCAGATACGTCGGGGCCACCGAACGTCGCAGCAACGTCTACGAATACGGCGGAATTCTGCGCAAACCCTGAACCTCGGGACGCCGCAGATGTGTTCGTTATCCGGCTGTCTCGCTGCGCGTCTCGCGTAAAGCGGTGTTGTCGCCGCGCAGCCGGTCGTTGTCGGTGTGCAGGGTGGCGTTGGCGTCTTCGAGGTCGAGGATGCGGGCGATGCCCGCGAGGTTGACGCCGGTGGCGGCCAGGGTGGCGATGCGTCGCAGGCGGGCGATGTCGTCGCCGCTGTATCGGCGGGTGCCTCCGTCGCTGCGCGCGGGGGTGAGCAAGCCGTGGCGTTCGTAGAGTCGCAGCGTTTGCACGCCGATCCCGGCTAGGTCGGCGGCCACCGAGATCCCGTAGACCGCTTGGCCTGGGTCGGGTAGATGTGATCCGTGCTGGGTCTCCGGTGGCATCGCTCTCCTCATCTGTGGGGCACAGCAGGTTTTCTATTCTAGGCACTTGCGCTCACATGTCTAGAATGCTAGAACAAATCTGTTCCAGATGGCATAGGTTATCTGATCTGACAACGGAGATGGTGATGCCGATGGATGCTTGGCCTGCAGAACTCCACGCAACAGGCAGTAAGACCGCTACGGCGGTAAGACGATGAGCGCCGAGTCTCGCGCGTTGCATGTCCACCTGGACCAGGTCGGCTCGGCCGCGGTGCTGACCGTCGATGGCGAGGTCGACGCGGCGTCGGCGCCACAGCTGCGGTCGGGGATCGAGGACGCGCTCGGCAACAAACCCGCGCTGCTCGTGGTCGACCTGTCCAGCGTGCGGTTCTTCGGATCCGCGGGGCTCAGCGTGCTGCTGTTGGCGGCAGAGGCGTCCGCGAAGGGTGGATTCCGGGTGGTCGCCTCGGCACAGGTTCGACGTCCGATCGAGGTCACCGGGCTCGACGCGGTGCTCGAGGTCTTCGACAACATACGCGACGCGCTGACCTCGGGTGATACGCCGAACGTCGCATGAGTTCGTCACTGGCACAACGCGTTACCGCGTGATTCAGCGCGATCGGTGCACCCGCGTCTCGTCCCAGACCGGTGTGGCGCGTTCGTAGACTGCCCCGTCGGAACCGAATACCAGGAAGCGGTCGAACTCGCGGGCGAACCAGCGGTCGTGGGTGACGGCGATGACCGTGCCCGCGAACTCGGCGATGCCCTGCTCGAGTGCGTCGGCCGAGTGCAGGTCCAGGTTGTCGGTCGGCTCATCGAGCAGCAGCATGGTGACCCCGGACAGTTCGAGCAGCAGGATCTGCAGCCTGGCCTGCTGCCCACCGGAAAGGTCGTCGTAGCGCTGTTCGGCGGCGCGGGCCAGCCCGTAGCGGTCCAGCACCCGGCTCGCGGCCTCCCGACCCATCCCGTCCCGGTGTTCGTTGCCGAGATGCAGGATCTCCACCAGCGTTCGGCCGGACAGATCAGGCCGGGAATGGGTCTGCGCGAAATAGCCGGGACGGACCCGGGCGCCGAGCGCGGCGGTGCCGGTATGCGGCACGGGCACCAGATCGATGTCCTGGACGGGCCGGTGCTCTCTCTCGGGATCGGAGCCGCCTGCCGCAAGCAACCGCAGGAAGTGGGACTTGCCGGATCCGTTGGCGCCCAACACCGCAACGCGATCGCCGTACCAGATCTCGGCGTCGAACGGCCGCATCAATCCGGTGAGCTCGAGTTGGGTGCACACCAGCGATCGCCGTCCGGTCCGGCCGCCACGCAACCGCACGGAAACGTTCTGCCGCAACGGAACCGACTCGGGCGGCCCCGCGTCCTCGAACTTGGCCAACCTGGTCTGCGCGGCGTGATAGCGGGCCGCGACACCGTCGTTGAACTTGGCCTTCTCCCGCAGCCGCAGGACAAGCGCACGCAACTTGGCATGGTCCTCGTCCCAGCGCCTGCGCAGTTCGGCCAGGCGGGAATTGCGGTCCTCGCGCGCCTGCTGATACCCGGCGAAGCCGCCGCCGTGAATCCACGCGGTCGCGCCGCTGACGCCGGGTTCGAGGGTGACGATCCTGGTGGCGGCATTCGCGATCAGCTCGCGGTCGTGGCTGACGAACAGCACCGACTTATCCGATTCGGCGATCGTCCGTTCCAGCCACTGCTTGCCGGGCACATCCAGGTAATTGTCCGGCTCGTCGAGCAGCAGCAACTCGTCCGGTCCCGCGAACAACGCCTCCAGCACAACACGTTTCTGCTCGCCGCCGCTGAGGGTGCGCACGGCCCGCCACTTGGCCCGATCGAACGGGACGCCGAGGGCGGCGATGGTCACCCGGTCCCAGAACGTCTCGGTCTCGTATCCGCCGACATCGACCCAGTCCGTGAGCGCGTGCGCATAGGCGAGCTGGGTCGACTGCTCGTCCCGTTCGATCAACGTGTTCTCGGCGGCGTCGAGCGCTGTCGCGGCGGCCCGGATCGGGTGTGGCGCGATCGCGACGAGCAGGTCACGTACGGTGGACTCGTCGTCGACCTGGCCGACGAACTGCCGCATGACGCCGAGATTCCCGGACCGGGTCACCGCGCCACCGTCGGGAGTGAGATCGCCGGCGATGAGCCCGAGCAACGTCGTCTTCCCGGTGCCGTTCGGCCCGATCAGCGCGGCCTTGACGCCCTCGCCGATCCGGAAGCCGACCCCGTCGAGCAACTGTCGCCCATCGGGGAGAAAGTAGTCGAGATCCGCGATATCTATGTGCGCCATGGGACTGCCAGCCAACCCCACCGGCGCCGGGCCGCGCAACTCGGTTTCGGTGCCGTCGGCGAGGATGCCGAATTAAATCCCGATGTCGAGAACGGTCAGGTAGCGATCGATATCGTGCTTCACCGCGGCGCACAGATCGTCGAATTCGGCTGTGACGGTGTGCTGCGCCGAAATCTGTCCGCACAGTGTGGATGACTGTCGCAGCACGGATCCCGAGGGGGCACGGTCGGTCTTCAGGGCCGGTCCGTTCGGTCCGCTGTCGAACAGTTCGCCGGCGACCATGTCGAAAACTGTTGCCGGAAGGGCGTCGCTGCGGTCCAGCCATTCGCGCAGGGTGGCATCGATGGGATGGCCGACGGCGTCGGTGATCTGGTGCCGTATTGCGTCAGCGGCCTGTCCGGCCCGGTACACGGCCGCCGCCGTGACGCTGCTGTCCGCCACGCATGCGGCGTACAGGCGGTCGAGATCTATCTGCAAATCGATGGTCAATGATGCTGCGCCGGTGTCGAATTGCTCGGTGAGGGTGTTGGTCACCGCGAGCGGCGGCGGCGTCGCGTTACGCATGCTCTGCACGATCTCCTCGGTCGCCGCCGCGTCGCACGAGACGAGAAACGTGTTGTGGCCGTGGATTTCGATACTTCCCTCCGCACTGTATTGGGCGGTGAGTGCTATGTCGCGGGTGTGCGCGGCCGCGCACGACACGGTATTGCGAGTGATCGGTACCGGCACCAGTTGCGGGGTCGGCGCGGTGGGCCGGTAGTTGAACAGATGCGCGATGCGCGCGGGTGGGTCGGGGTGGTGGTGGCGCATGATCGTGTCGAGGACGTCGGTCGGCACGGACACGGGCAGGGCGAGCGTGGTAGCGAAGGTGCAGGTGCCGCCGAGGTATTCGACCGCGGGGGAGCCGGGGCGAGGTCGCTTGGCGAGTGCGTTCATCGAGAAGTCGAGCTCGGGTGCGCCGTCGCGATGGGCGAGGAGGACCGTGCCGGGCTGGAAGTAGTACCGGGTCGGTTGCTCGGCGGCCGCGAGTTCGGCATTGCGCGCGTCGGGAAAGACGCGGATATCGAAAGTAGGCGCACCGGAGGGGAGTACGAGGGCATCCGGTCCGAAGAGGGGCCCGGCGGGTGCTGGCATGGCGGCGTCCTTGGTCAAACGAGCGTGTTGCCGGTGACGACGAAGATCGGTTCGTCGACGAAATCGTGGCCGCGGCGCACCGCGCGCGTCCCGGCGGTGGTGCTGAGGGTGAACACGACGGTGCAGTCCAGGCCGGTGACGGCGGAGCCGAGCGGGATCAAGACATGGACGAAATCGATCGGATGCGCCGGGCTCAAGCTGAGTGCGGGTATCGCGATCCGGGGATCGTCGTCGACCGAGATCTGGACGTCCATGCGGGTGATGCCGGTGGCGTCGAAGTTCAGTCCCGCCGCATTGATGGTGAGCGGATGCTGCACCTGCTGGATGACGGTCGTATTGAAGGTGACGTAGTTGCGCAGGCCCGACTTCGGCAGTGGCACTGGGATATCGAGCGTCCGTGACACGACCGCGCCGGTCGCGTGCGAGGCATCACCGGGCAGCGCGCTCGATTGTCCGGCGGGCAGCGCCCGGTCGGCCAACCCGATGACGGTCGGCTGGGCCGGACCGAGCAGGCCCAATCGGTGCAGCACGAGGTCGAGCGGCCCGCGGTTGGCGACCTGGACTACCGACGAGACAATCGCGGCGGTCAGGTCATCGGAGTCCGCCGTTTGGTGCAGATTGAACGTGGCCTGTGTCCGCACCAGCCCGGGGAACGCATCGTCGAGCCGGAGCGCGAGCGCGGCAAACAACGGCGCGGGCCCCCTGGTGGCGAGCTGCTGGAGGAACAGGTTGACCGTGGTGGTGGCCGGAGTGGACCGGTCATCGGTGATGTCGACACCGGCCTGCACCGTATGCGCCGCCACACCATCGGCGAAAACCGCTGTCGCGGCGGGGAAGCCGTCCAGAGTGCCGGGATGGTGTGGATCGAGCCCGACTGGCAGGGTGAGCCGCAGCCGCCGGCCGGCAGCCTCGGGAATACCGGGCAGGTCGGCGGCCAACTGCGCGAGATCGATCGGATCGGCCAGCGGCGCGAGCAGGAAGGTGAAGTGGAAGCGGCAGCCGGTGAGGCTGCCGGGAGAGTCGTCGACGATGGAATCGCAGACCGCGGCAAGGCCTTTGGCGCCCCGGACAATGCCGTAGGCCGCGGGCACCGCGACCACCGTCCCGCTGACCTGACCGAAGTAGAGTCTGCGCAGCGTCGGGTAGCGGTCGGACACATTGCCGAGCGTGGTCAGCTCGCGGTATTCCGAACGGACGCCCGCGAATTCGCTGAGATCGGCGCTGTCGATGATGGGCCGGGTGGTGCCGTCGGCGGTGATCGTGAACCGGCTCCGGTAGGTATCCGTCGCGAACGTCAGCCGCAGCGCGGTCGAGCGTTGGACGCGCGCGGTCACCGGCATGAATCGGTACGATCCCAGGACCGGCTCAGCGGGTTCGTACTCGCCGTGTTCACCGTCGCCGAAGACGTGGAACTGGTAGCCGTGGAAGATCGGCCTGTGTATCGGGAAGCCCACGTCGGGGGCGGTGACCAGGACCATCTTGTAGACGCTGTAGCTGACAGCGATCCCCAATACCGCGTTGCCACTCCGGGTCAGGTGCACATAGGCGGCCTCGACCGCATCGCCGATGAGATCGAAAGTCGCGCTGATGGTTCCGGCATCGGTGTAGCTCGCGCCGCTCGTCGCGGTGAGCATCTGCGGGTTCCCGTCGGAGTCGGTCACCGGTAGCGACAGGGTGAACTGCCGCACCTCCAGATCGGCGACCAGTCGCGGGGGCAGGTCCGGGGATTCGCGGTAGAGCGCGGCGATGTTGTCCGGCATCCGCATGCTCACCGAGAACGTCAGTCGTGCGCGGTTGAACGGATCACCGTGCGGATCGACACCGGACTGGACCGCGGCGAAGCTGAACGCCGGATCGTCGGCGACCAGCGCGAACCCGGGCAGGTACCAACTAGGACCCGAGACGCTGTCCAGCAGGCCGGGAGTGGCGCTCTCGTAGCGCAAACACGGGATATCCCAACCGTCCTGCGGGTACGGCATCGGGTAAATGCTGTTGTCGTAGATGCCGGGACCGATCCGGGCCAGCAGCCATGGCGTCGCCCCGCTCGCGACGAAATCGTCGAAGGCATTGTCTATCAAAAGGTCACGGTCACCCTCACCCAGACCGCCTCCGACAGGCTCGATTATGGCGTCGGGCATTGTTTGCTCCGTAGTTCCGTTGTGTCGCAAGCGATCAGGCGCTGGCGACAGCCCTGTTGACGTAGTCCCTGATGGTGGCGACCTTGTCGGGTGGTGCCGCGGGCAGCGGCGCGTCCAACAGCGGCACATACTTGATGCGACCCAGCGGCAGTGGAACTTTCACCGGTGTCGCGGTGGAGTAGATGATGGTCTCGTCGAGGAAGTCCACACCGTCGACGACCACCTTCATGGTGTAGCTGAATTCGCTCTCGGCGTCGTACTTGTCGGTGAACACCTCCCACAGCGCGTCGGTCTGATTCCCCTGGTGCACCGAGATCGGCGGGTAGGTATCCGCGCCGATCGTCGGCGTGATCGACACTGTGATGTTCGGCGGCAGTTTCGCCGGATGCAGGTAGAAACGCACGAAGATATAGCCGACGGCGGCGGCCGTGAGAATCTGGCTGTGGCTGGTGGTCAGCTCCTCGATCTCCGCGATCGCGGGATCGTGCGGTGCCATCGCGGACGAGAGACTCACCCGGGGGTCGCGACCGTCGAAAACCAGCTTGCGACGCAGCTTGACCTGGTCCGTCGGCCAGCCCGGCACCGGATTGTCCAGGCGCAGAAAGGAAACGTTGACGTAGTCGGCCTCGTTGGCGTCGGTCCAGATCGCCGGCCGCACCGGCCCGCTCGGCGCGAGCTGGCCCGGAATATAGTGCTGGCCCTGGCCGAGCATCCGGAGATTGGGTTGACCGTCTTCGACCGGGCGAGAGTAGTCGGGGTAGCCGACCTCGAGCTGCACGGCCCGCAGCGGATCACGCAACTCGGATGGCGCGTTGAAATCGACCTGGCAGGCGGCGGCCACCTGAATCTTCTTGAAGAACTCACCGATATCGATGATGAACAGGTACTTGTTGAGGTCGGCGCGCACCGCGGGCAGCAGATCGTTCAGATCGCCGCTGACGGTCTGGCTCACCGCGATGGTCTCGTCCAGGATGAGCGTCTGGTTGAAATGGATGGCTCGTCGCTCGTGCGTCGACTTCAGCGACACCGAGGTGCCGCCGAAGACCTGGCTGAACCAGCCGCGATTCGCCGCCGCCTTGCTGTCGGTCTTGCTCGGATCCCAGTCGAAGATCTCCTGCTTGACCAGATCCATCGCGGTCTTCTTCATCATGTCGACGTTCTCGGTGACCCATTTCTTGGTCTGCTCGTCGAGAATCGCGCCGTTCTGGGTGATATGGGTCGTGACTCCGCCCGAGGTGACACAGGAACTGTAGGCGTATTCCGCCTCGAGGTCGGTGATCCCGAAAAATGAACCCGAGGACACCGCGGCGGAGAACGAGTCGTACACCTTGTCCACGTCGATATTCACCACGACCGTTACGCCGTTGATGTAGAACGCTTCCTGCAAGGTGTTGGCGACGGTGAACGGCGGTGAGGTACCTGCTTTGAGCGCGCTGGCGATCGCACCCGCCGCGACCAGATTGCAGCTGATCAGGAAGGTGGAGATGCCGTGCTGTTCGATGCTGCCCTTACCGCTGTACTGGGCCGTCATATTCAGCAGATGGCCGACCGCGGCGGGGTCGGGCACCGCGCACACCACGGCGCTGTCGGTGATCGGGACGATACCGAGAACGGGGGCGGGGTCGTTGGCCTGAAAGTTGAAGTACTGCGCGAGGCGCGGGCCGGGCATACCGTGCTCGTGCTGCTTCAGCTTCTGCAGCACGCCCTCGATCACGCTGTCCGGAATCGCGAATGTGGTGGAGAACGTGCAGAATCCGCCGCCGATCTCGGTCACCGCATCGCGCAGTTCCTCCGGGGTGACACTCGATTCCTCGTCGAGCAGACCCTTGAACAACGTCATCTGGAAGTCGTACTCGTCGGGCGTATCGTGCTTGCGCGCCAAGTAAACTCGGGAAGGCTGGAAGTAGTATTGGGTCGGCTGTCCGGCCTGTCGTAATTCGGGATTGTGTGCGTCGGGGTAGACCTGCACATCGTATCTTTTCCCGGTCTCGTCGTTCACCGTCACAACGACGAAGTCCGGACCGAAGAGCGGTCCGACTCCGGAGACGAAGTCTGCCATGTCGAAATTCCTGCCGTGGTATTGCGAGTGGTTCCGCACGGCCCCGATGTCCGGTGCGAGATTGTCGAATCAGCGTGATCCTGATCGGGTGGACTATCGCGAGTAGCGACTACTCGCTTTTCGGGCGAAACGGGCATTGCCAATCCGGGGCCACCGCGCGACCGGAATACTGCCTGGCCTGGGATCCCGACGCGGCATCGAGCAACATGGGGTTCACCGAGCCTTGTACAGCGATGTCACGGGACCGGATGCGGCGTTTGAACGAATCGAGCAGGCCCTGCTCGCGCAGCCGCGTGAATTGTGTGTGCGGATTGAAAACAAGAGTGGGCCAAAAGAATTGGCGGGCCATCCGGGAAGCGAGCGGATGCAAGCCGACCACATAGTAGGCATGCCCGCCGATACTGAACGAGAACCACGGATCCATCGGATCGGGGCTGGTTTCCGAATCCCAAGGGAAAGAACGGATATCGAAGTCGTGCAGGTGCTGCAGATGCCGCCACAGTAGGTCTTCGAAATGCGCCTCGGAGGTCACCGGCGGACCGGTGAACGCCGCGACGAACGCGGCGAACCCGGCCTCGGGCAGATCGCGGGCGAAATCGGCCAGGTCGCCGCAGCCCGCGCGAGCGCTGTCCGCCGCGCCCAGTTCGTCGTAGACCCGGATCCGGCAGAGCTCACGGCGAACCGAGGACCTCGCGCCGACGCACGGAAAGCCTTCGCGCAGTATCGCTTCCCGAAACAGCGCCGAGATCGACGACTGTCGATCCGCCGTCATGGCCGCGGTCAGAACCGTCCGGCGGGCGCCGCCGCGGGAACGGTCACGGTGCCGGTCAGTCCCGCCGCCTGATACTGCGGGGCCGCGTCACCGCCCGCCTCCGGGTTGCTGGTCACCACGGCGCCGGTCGCGGCCAATTCCACTGCCGCGGAGCCGGGTTCGGGAGCATCCGGTAGGAAAACGGTGAGCCGTGCGGTCCGCACGATCGGCCCGCCGCGCCCGACGCTGCGGTGCTCGATGGTGCCGGTGAGCACGATGCCGGTGCCCGGCTCATGGTCGGCCGGTGTGCTTTGCAGCTGGTGGGTGGCGTTGAACGGCGAAAACGAGTCGCCGAGCGTGATGTCCAGGCTGCCGGATTCGGCAGCGTAGGTCAGGTGCAGATCGGTTCCGGTCAGGGTGTAAGTGGCGTTGATTGTCATAGCGATTCCTTGATTGAACTGGGTTGTTTCCCGGACGCTAGGCCCGAGTCGCGGCCGGCACACGCGTAGCCGGCTACTCGTCCACCTGCTCAGGGCAGTGGGCCGTCGATGGCCCGGTCGACCGCGGCTTTGGCGTCGACGATGCCGTTGCCGTATACGGCGTTCGGCCAGCTCCAGCCGGGGTCGGCGACGGTGTGACTAGCCGTTTGCTCGATGATCTGCTTGACCTGACGCGGCGTGATGTTGATATTGCAGGAGTAGAGCAGGCCCGCGATGCCGGACACGAAGGCGGCGGCCGGGGAAGTGCCGGTGACTTCCGCGTACTGTGGCGAGCCCCAGGTGGAATACAGGTCGAGGGTCTTGATCTTCGAGCCTGGCGCGCTGACACTCATATGATTTCCGGTGTTCGACCCGCTACCCGGACCAGCGATCCACTGGTATCGGAGTTTGTTGACCGCGCCGACGGCGATGACGCCGTCGTAGGCGGCGGGATAGCGCAGGATATTGGAGTTGTCGTTGCCCATGCCGGCGACCACGGTCGTATTCGCTTGCAGCGCATAGTTGACCGCGTCCCTGAGGTGCTTCGTGTCGCCGATCAGGCTGACCAGGCTGACATTGGCCACCTGCGAGTACTCGCCTGCCCATTGGATCGCCTTCGCCAGCTCGTCGGTATTGCAACCGCTGCCGACGCCGCCGGCGGGGGTGGTGGTTCGGCAGACGGCCCTGGCCGCGAAAAGCCGGCAGCCCCACGTCACCCCGGCGATGCCGATGCCGTTATCGGTGGCGGCGCCGATGATGCCCGCCATGGCTGTGCCGTGCCCGATCTCGTCCTGGGGGTCGCCGTCCGGCGAGGTGAAGTCGCCGACCCGCTGCTGGCCGGGGCCGACGGCGGGGTTCTCGCAGAAGTCCCAGCCCTTGCCTCGCGTCGACGTGCCGAGTCGCGGTGCGAGATCCGGGTGATTGCTGTCGCAACCGGAGTCGACGATCGTGATTTTTACTGTGTCAGAACCCTTTTGGCGATCCCAGGCAAGTGGTGCGTTGATCATGTCCAAGCCCCACTGGTCACCGTAGCTCGGGTCGTTGGGAATGGCCGCGAGGTCGCAGAGGCCGGCGGGCTCGGCGTAGGAGATCTCGTCCAGCTCGATGAGCGTGTCGATGGTGGCGTCGATGTCGGTGTCCTCGGACAGCCGGATCACATAGGTGGCCAGCATGCTGCTCAGCAGGTCGGGATCCACCTCGTAGGGCTCCACCTCGGCATAGAGCCGGGTGATCGATTCCACGGGCAACGAGGCCAGGACGTTGTCGACGGTTTCGATCCCGAAACCGATATAGGCGCCCCCCTCGACGGTGTCGGTGATGAACTCTGAGACAAGAGCATTCGCATCCGCGCTGAGCTCTACGACCACCTTTCCCGGTGCGTATTCGTCGGACATTTCGATCCACCTATCTGGCCTTGCGATATCGAGAAGCGTGCGATCACGCCTCGGCAAGCCGAGTTCTCCTTCACGACCGTAGGTAGTACGAAGAGCCGGAAACAGCGTAGGCGGGTACTCGATTCTCGGCAGCTCAGTGAGCGTGGGCGGCGGCGCGGCGGATGTGGTCGGCGAGGGCGGCGAGCGCGGTCGACGAGGTTCTCGCCTTGGCACCCCAGGCCAGCAGGTGATGGCGGCGCGACCATGCGTCGGAAAGCTCGCATACCTCGACGGATCGGTCGGCGACCACCGCGTTGCGCGGCACGATGGCCAGGCCGACGCCCGCGGATACGAGGGTGATCACGGTGGTCAGGTTCGCGACGCGGGTGCGATAGCGGGGGAGCGGGCCGCCGTGCACACCGGCGTTCTGCTCGATCCACTGCTGTAGTGAGGAACCGGTGTCCAGGCCGGCCAGCGGGTGTTCGGCGACCTCCCGATAGGTCAATGTGGTTCGCCCGGTGAGGATCCCGCCCGCCTGGCCGATCACCACGAGCGAACCGTCGCATAGCGGCTCGACCTCCAGGCCGCAGTCGCCTGCCTCGTTGTCGATCACGACGCCGAGGTCGGCGGCGCCGTCGGTGAGGATTCGCACCATCTCGGGCGTACGGCGCTCGGCGACAACGACATCGATGCCGGGCTCTGCGCGTAGGAAGGTGATCAAGGCTTGCGGGATGATCCGGTGCATCGCACCACCGCCGCCGAGCAGGGTCAGCGAGGCCTCGGGCGAACGGGTGTATCCGGCGAGCGCGCTGTCCAATCGGGCCGTGTGCCGCAACACTTCTCGCGCGTGCCGAGCCAAGGTGGTGCCTGCCGGGGTCGCGCGCACGCCCCGCCGACCGCGGATCAGCAGGGGCAGGCCCGCCTGATGCTCCAACGCGCGCACCCTGGCACTGGCCGAAGGCAAGCTCAGATGCATCCGCCGCGCGCCCGCCGTGATGGATCCCTCTGTGACGATGGCGAGAAACAGTCGCAGGTCGACCAGGTCGTAGTGCACCTCGTCAGCCTATGTTGGTGCCTAAGGCTGTGTGCACGGATTGCGCATTGTGCGGAGGTCGCCCGTTCAGCGACTCTTGTTTCTGGCGTGCTGATTTCGAATGCAGCGGCCCCGTGAACACTGAGAGGGAGGTGCGGTGATGACGCGTCCTGCCACGAACTCTGATGAACTGCTGCCGATCGGGAAAGCCGGTGCCATCGATGAACCCGCTGCCGATTTCACGCGGCTACTGCGGATCTTCGGCCGCCGAGCGCTGTTCCTGGCGGCGCTCGCTCTACTGATCGGCATGCAACCGTTGGCGTTGCTCCTCGCCCTGGCAGGTCTAGGGCTTCTCGTGGTACCTGTGTCCCGCCCGCCGCAGCCTCGAGTCGAGTGCGCGCCCAGATCGATGGGGATTCGCTGACGCGTGCCGGGCCGGAACCCGGGCGGCGGCCGTGCTGCTCATCCGGCGGGGGGTTCGGTTGTGGGCGAAGGTGATTGTGGCAGAAGTACTACGGAGCGTAGTATCGGGGGACCTACTGGGGAGAGGGTCGCCATGGAAACCATCACCGTCGAACGCATCATCGCGGCGCCGGCCGAGGACGTCTTCGAGTGGCTGGCCGACGCGAGCAACTATCCACGTGCGACGTGGGTCGTCTTGCGTCAACAACTTGCCGTGCCGGGGGAAGGCGCGCCTTACGGCCGCAACGCGGTGCGTCGGCTGCTCTGGGTGGTGGGCTGGTTTCGGGAGCGAATCACCTCCTATGACCCGCCGCGTGAGTTCGGCTACCTGGTCGAACGCAGCTTTCCACCGTCTCGTCACGAAGGCGGGAAGCTGACGTTCACCGAGGTGCCCGGGGGGACGCGGGTGGTGTGGACGACGAGCGCGGAGGTGCGGCTGCCATTCGCGGCGACGCTGAGCCGTGTTCTGGTGAAGCCGGGGGTGGCCTACATCTTCGGGAAGGTGCTCGCCGCCGCGGAGGCTGACTTGACGAAGGGTTCGCGGTAAGTGTGACCATGGGCAGCCGCGCGAAATAAGGGAGTGGCTGCCCTCGGGTCGGTTCTGTTGCTGCTCACCTGCCTTGCCGAACGGCCGGGTGGCTTTGTCGTACCTAGTGTGTGACACTTTGTTCAGAACTGGACACTTTGTTAAGGAGTCATCGAGATGATTGTGGCGCTCTTGCTGGTGGCGGCACGGCTGAGCATCGTCGTGGCGGGTGCGAAATGAGCACCGCGGACGCGGTGTTCGGCGCGCTGCGGCCCTTGGTCGATGGCATCGCCGCCACCTTCGGGCGCAGTTGCGAGGTGGTGCTGCACGACTATCGCGACCCGGAACGGTCGGTGGCCGCGGTCGCCGGTTCGGTCACCGGCCGCGAGGTCGGCGATGCCATGAGCGAGATCGGGTTGCGGGTGCTGGCCGCGGGCGCGGAAGCGCGCAACGACGTCGGCTACCTCACCCGCGCGCAGGACGGGCGGCTGCTGAAATGCACCACGCTGCCGCTGCACGACGTCGACGGGACGCTGATCGGCGCCTTGTGCATCAACATCGACGTCTCGGCGATCAACCGGGCGACGGGCGTCCTGTCGGATCTGCTCGGGTTGTCCGTGGTCGCCGAAACGCCCGTGCCGACAACGGATTTCTCCGGTGAGCTCGACCAAGTGCTGGAGTCGCTGATCGAGCGAGCCGAACGGACCAACGCGGTGCCCGCCTCGGCGCTGGGGCGCCACCAACGGCTGGAACTCGTCCGTTCGCTGAACGACGCGGGCGTGTTCGCGCTGCGCGGTGCGCCCGCGCGGGTGGCCAAGCGCCTCGGTATCTCCCGCACCGGCCTCTACAACGACCTGGCCACCGTGAAGAAGGACAGCGAACAGCCATGACCGACACCGTCTTTCGGGCAAACCGCCCACCCGCCGCCGCTCCGGTGTTGATCACCGAGTCCGAGTCGGCGTCCTTGATCGACGAGGAACTCGCCTTGCTGGCTGCGCGCGAGGCGTTCCTGGCCAGCGCGACGGGGACGGCGTTTCCCGTGGTGATCGGGCAGATTTCGGCCAACCGGTTCACTCTGAAATCCGGCGCGGCGGGCGAGCTGGTCGGCGTCAAAGTCGGTAGCTTCTGGCCTGACAACGACAAGGTCGGGGCACCGCGCCACAACTCGACCATCGTGCTGCTCGACCCCGCGACCGGCCGCCTTGCCGCCGTGGTCGAGGCGGGGACCGCCAACGCTTATCGCACCGCTGCCGCGGACGCGCTCGCCGTCGACACGCTGGCTCGACGCGACGCACGTACCTTGACCGTCATCGGCACGGGCAACCAGGCGCTGTATGAGGTGCGTGCCGTCACCAGGGTGCGACCGATCGAGCAGGTCTTCGTGGTCGGCCGCCGCGCCGACGCCGCCCGCGACTTCGCCCGAGATGTCAACGCCTACACGGGTTTACCCGCCGAACCTGCCGAGACACGCACTGCGGTCGCCGCCGCCGACATCGTCGTCACCGCGACCACCGCCCGCGGTCCGCTGTTCGAGGCCGCCTGGGTCGCACCGGGCACCCACATTTCCGCGATGGGTGCAGACGGCCCCGGCAAGCAGGAACTGCCGCCGGAGCTGTACGACCGTGCGCGTTTGTTCTGCGATCTGCCGGATCAGTCCCGCGCCATCGGCGAGTTCCAGCACGCGGGCCCGGCCGTGCCCACCCCGCTGGGCGCCGTGCTCACCGGTGCCGCCGAGGGCCGGTGTTTACCCGACGACATCACGGTGTTCGACAGCTCCGGATTCGCTCTGCAAGACCTCACCCTCGCCGCCGCATTGCTGCGCAGGCACAACACGCAGGAATTCTTGTGATCACTCTGAATACTCCCGACACGCCCTTCGCCGTCGTCGACACCCACCGACTCGACCGCAATATCCAACGGCTGCATAAACACCTGGACACACTCGGCGTACCGCTGCGCCTCCATGTGAAAACCAGCAAGTCCATCGACGTGGCCCGGCGCGTGCATGGCGCCGGACCAGGGCCGATCACCGTTTCTACCCTGAGCGAGGCCGAGTATTTCGCCGATGGGGGTTACGACGACATCCTTTATGCCGTGGGTATCGACCCGCACAAACTGCCGCGCGTCGCCGCACTCATTCGCCGCGGCGTCGCCCTCACCGCCCTGCTCGACAGTCCGGCCCAAGCGCGGGCCGTCACGGAGTTCGCCGACGAACACGGTATTCGGATTCCGACCTTGATCGAGATCGACTGCGACGGTCACCGTGGCGGTGTCTTGCCCACCGACCCCGCCTTGGTCGAGATCGGCCGGATCCTCGTCGGCAATCTCGCCGGAGTACTCGGTCACGCGGGCGAGTCCTACTTCGCTTATACGCCTGACGCTTTGGCGAAATCCGCCGACAACGAACGCGATGCCACGGTCGCCGCGGCGGGCGCTCTCCGCGCCGCCGGACTTTCCTGTCCGATTGTCAGCGTCGGATCGACTCCCACCGCGCACGGCGCCACCGGCCTCGCCGGGATAACGGAGGTCCGAGCCGGAAATTACGTCTTCTTCGACCTCGTCATGGCGGGCATCGGCGTCTGCACCCCCGAGGATCTCGCGCTGTCGGTGGTCGTCACCGTGATCGGCCATCAACCCGGCAAAGACTGGATCATCACCGACGGCGGCTGGATGGCCACCTCGCGCGACCGCGGCACCCAGCGCCAGCCTATCGACCAGGGCTATGGTCTCGTCACCGACCTTGCGGGCCAACAGATCCCGGACCTGCTCATGACCGGGGCCAGCCAGGAACACGGCATCTTGTCCCGCCGCCCAGGCAGCCCCGGCGACCTCCCGGACCTCCCCATCGGCACTCGCCTGCGCATCCTGCCCAACCATGCCTGCGCCACCGCTGCCCAGCACCACCTCTATCACATGATCGACAGCGCGACGAGTACATCCACCGCTCCCGCAATTGACGCAGTGTGGATTCGCCACAACGGTTGGTGAAATCCTCGTTTTATGGGCTTGCACAACAAGGGGTTTCACCGGAAACGAACACCGGGTCGACGATAGCGGGTGGCGGCGGTATTTTTGTGGCGAATTTGTGGAGATTTCGAGCAGCGCTGGTGTGCATTTCGCGGTGATCCGGCAGGCCCATGAAACAGGGGTATTGAGGGTGTGAAATTGCTGTGCAACAGTTCGCTGAGTTCCCTCGAATTCGGGGAAATTCGTTGTTGCAGAAGGGGTTTATCGTGCATTATTCGAACAGACCGGTCGCCACTGTCGCGGCGCTCGGTGCACTGGCCGCGGTCGTCGCGTTCGCCGCGCCGCAGGCCGGGGCCACCGTCACGAGCCTGGGGGTCGACACCGGGCAGAGCTTCGGTAGCTCGGCGGGGCCCACGGGCACCAGCTGCTCGTACGCGGTCGCCGCGAAGACGGATCCGGGCCAGGAGGTGGTCTTCCTCGACGAGGTCAACGCGCAGGTATCCCACGGGGTCTTCCGGCCGGCCGTCGTGACCGCGGATGCCGCGGGCGTGGCACGCAGCACGTGGATCCCCTCGCAGAAGGGGCAGCACAACATCTGGGTGGTCGAGTACCGGTCGGACGACGATTACGACGCCTACTCCCACGATGATCCCATCACGGTCGGTACCGGCATCAACGTCGGCCCCGCGTGCGTCGTACTGCCGTAACGGGTTTCGGTCGGCGGGGGCGTGCGTCAGCGCGCGCCCGCCTCGAAATGAGTTGTGCACCTGGATGTTCGTGCGGCTCACCGCGGCCGCAGCGGAGGGATTCAGCGGAGCGGCTTGTGGAAGATGAGGAAGTCGCACGGGGTGGCGAGGAGTGGCACCAGGTGCGGATAGTCCTGCTCCAGTTCGCCTTTGCGCTCGAGCACGTAGCCGAGGCGTAGGTACCAGGTGCGCAGAAACTCTTTGACTGGGTGCGCCCACCCGCGTGGAACGAGCAGTTCCAGCTGAACGGTCTCGGCACCCTGTGCGGCGCACCGGTGTTCGGCGTAATCCACCAGCGCCCGGCCGAGTCCGCTACCTCGCCGTTCGGGTGCGCACGCCAGCATGCCGAATTCGCCTACGCCACCGTCGAGTTGCTGCACTCGCACGGCCCCGGCGATCCGGCCCTCGATATCGCGAGCCGCGACGATCTCGCCCGCTGTGATCAACGCCGCCAGCTCGGAAGTGGTTGTGCGACAGTAACTGTCGCGCCAGATGCCCTCCTCGGCCACCGTGTATACGCGGTTGATCAGTTCCGTCAGCTCCGCCACGAGCGCGGCATCGTCCGCCGCCGCCACGGGTAGTACCTCGATGGACATCATCGGTCCTCCTTCCACTGCGAGATCGACGATAACGCGCACTCGTGACCGGCTGCGATTCCGGCGAGGCATTGGCCGTGTCCGCGCACCCCTCCGGATCTCGCGGACGAGCTACGGGCCTGATCAGGGCCCCGCGGGCGGCCGTAAGCAGTTTCGGCCGGACGCTCAGGTATCCAGCAGGTCTGGGACGATGATCTCCTCGACCGTCCAGCGGCGCGCCGACAACCCCTGCTCGTAGTGATAGCCCAGGAAGGTGTCGAGGGTCTTCCAGTTCGCGGACACGCCGTAGGGCCACCAGTCCGCGTCGAACAGTCGGTCGTTCTCTTCGAGCAGCGCGTTGATCCACGGCACCATCAGCGGCGCTTGGTAGAGCCGACGGAACCGTCGGTAGTGCTCGGCGCCAGCCTGTTTCGCGTCGAGGAAGGCGGTGTAGACGGCGCGCGCCAGGCCCGGGTGCCGCTCGAGCAGTTCCCGTCGCGCCACGACCGTGTGCATGATCGGGAAGTTCCCCGTCCGCCGGTAGTAGTCGCGTTCGATCGGCTCGTAGTCGGGAAACAGCCGGACGATGTGCGGTGAGCCGTCCAGGAACGGTTGCGGCACATTGGCGGTGAACAGCGCGTCGATCTCGCCGGAATCGAGCATGCCCGACAGTGTCTTGCCCACCGGTGTCGCGGTGATGTCGAGGTCGTCGGGGTGCGGGTGGCTGGTGAAGGTGAACGGCGGCGCGGGATGCTCCAGCCCGCCGATCACCCAGCGGTTGCGTTCGGGCCGAAAACCGTACTCGTCGGCGAGAATGCCCTTGATCCACACGCCGGGATCTTGGCCGTAGACACCGAATTCGCCGATCGTCTTGCCGACGAGGTCGGCGGGCCCGGTGATACCGCTGCCGACATTGACGAAGACCGCCGAGTGCCGGAACACCCGCACGGGAAAGGCCGGAATGGCCACCAGCGGCACACCCTGGTCGAGTGCCCGCAGCAGGAACGTCAGGCCGAATTCCGACACGTCCACCTCGTCGTCCACCACCCGCTGGAATATCTCGGGCAGGGTCGCCGCGGTCGACATCGAGGTGCTGCGGGCGCCCCGCACCGTGACCGATCCGTCGAACAGGGCCGCGGTCGTGTCGTATCGGAAGCCCCCGATAGTCAGGTCCAGATCCTTCATGTGCTGCTCCTTACCTTGGCTGGCTTGCCCTTTCGATCCTCGTCACGACGCGAGCGCGCGGCCAACACCGTTGTGGTCCGCTCGATACCGGATCGGTATGGTGAGGCCGTGGACTTGCGTGGCCTCCGGTACTTCGTCGCCGTCGCCGAGGAACGACACATCGGCAGGGCCGCAGCCCGGCTCCAGATGACCCAGCCACCACTGAGCCGGGCCATGCACCACCTAGAGGCAGACCTCGGCGTTGCCCTGTTCGCCCGCACCGCGACCGGGGTTGAGCTGACCGAAGCGGGCCATCTCCTCTACGCGGACGCTCGGCCGCTGTTGCAGCAGGCCGAGCGCATGGCGGCACGCGTGCGCGCCACCGCGGGTCGCGCCACCCTGACCGTCGGATCCTTGGCCGACACCGCGGAGCTCGTGGGCGGACGGATCGCCTCGGCGTTCCGGGAACTTCACCCGACCGTGTCGGTGCGCATCCACGAGGCCGACCTCGGCGATCCCAGCGCGGGCTTGCGGGCCGGGCTGGTCGATGTCGCGCTGACCCGATTGCCGTTCGAGGACAACGGCTTACGCAGTCACGCCCTGCACGCGGAACCGATCGGCATCGTCGTCCGCGCCGACGACCCGCTCGCCGGACATCCCTCGGTGCGCCTGGCCGACCTGCCCGACCGGCGATGGGTGCAACTGCCGCCCGATACCGATCAGGCATGGCGCGCGTACTGGACCGGCGCACCGGCCGCCGCCGACTCCGGCACCCCGATGCGCACCATTCAGGAGTGCCTGCAGGCAGTGCTGTGGAACGGCATGTCCGCCCTCGCCCCACTGGATCAGGTGATACCCGCCGGGCTGGTCACCGTTCCCGTGCTGGACCGGCCACCGAGCACCTTGGTGCTCGCGTGGCCGGCCCTGCACCTGGCTCCGCTGGTCCGCTCGTTCGTGCGGATCGCCGCCGAGGTCTACCGGCGCACGGACAGACGACGCGACTGAGCTCGGACGGTCAACACCGCGGCGCAAGCAGACCGGGTCGTGGTGTGCGCCCTGACGCCGGGGGAGTGCTGCTGAATCAATGGCTGTCCGAAGTGGTTCCGGCGGTGGACGACTCGGGCGGGCAGCATCCCGGTGCGCAGCACGCACCCGCTGGTTCTGCGGACCCGGTCGAGTCGGGAACGGGCTTGGTGGCCTTGATGATCGCGGAGTGCATCCCTTCCGCGACGGGGTGAGTGGAACTGATGTCGATGTCGGTGAATCCGGCGGCGCTGAGGTGGTCTCGGTATTCGGTGAACGACAACGCACCGGCGATGCAGCCGACGTAGTCGCCGCGTTCTGCGCGCTGATCCGGGGTCAGGTCGTCCTCGGCGACGACATCGGCGATGCCGATGCGACCGCCAGGGGTG
The DNA here is from genome assembly GCF_044456045.1 of Nocardia sp. NPDC051052. Taxonomy (NCBI): domain Bacteria; kingdom Bacillati; phylum Actinomycetota; class Actinomycetes; order Mycobacteriales; family Nocardiaceae; genus Nocardia; species Nocardia sp. NPDC051052. The sequence continues at coordinate 48,578 of NZ_JBITFL010000002.1, read as the reverse complement.
AGGACTCGGGCCATTTCCGCGAAGACGGCCGGTTTGTCGACCGACAGGTTGATCACACAGTTGGAGATCACGACGTCGATAGTGTTGGCGGGCAACGGGATCGCCTCGATGTTTCCTTTGAGGAACTCGACGTTACGCACGCCGGCCTCGGCGCTGTTCGCCAATGCCAGCGCCAGCATTTCCTCGGTCATATCGAGGCCGTACGCCTTGCCGGTGGGTCCGACGCGGCGCGCGGACAGCAGCACGTCGATCCCGCCGCCGGAGCCGAGGTCCAGCACCCGTTCGCCCGCACGCAGTTCGGCGACCGCGGTCGGGTTGCCGCAGCCCAATGATGCCGCGGCGGCTTGGATCGGGAGTTGGTCGCGGTCCTCGGCTCCGTACAGGCTGGCGCCGAAGGTTTGATCCACGGCAATGGGGTCGGTCCCGCAACAATCCTCGGCGACCCCGCCCGCGGTCACCGTCCGCGCTGCCTGCGCGTATCGGGTGCGGACGGTTTCGCGGAGTTCGATCTGCTGCTGGTCTGTCATGACATCACGTCCCTGACTGGCTGGAATATCGGGCATCCACGGATACGACCTGCTTGTATCGATGAATGTCGATACAGCTTGCGCCATTGAATCGAAGTCTGTCAATATAGATGTGTGCCTAAACAGGATCTGCCGCTACTCGCCTCGACCGACTGCTGCGACACCACCCTGGCCGCACCGCTCGGTGTCGAGGCGGCCGTGCAGTTGGCGGGCGCGTTCAAGGCGTTGGCCGATCCCGTCCGGCTGCGGTTGCTGTCGTTGATCGTCTCCCGCTCCGGCGAGCAGATCTGCGTCTGCGAACTGACCCCGCAATTCGAGCTGTCCCAGCCCACCATCTCGCATCACCTCAAAGTGCTCCGCGAAGCCGGTCTGATCGACTGCGAGCGCCGCGGCACCTGGGTCTACTACTGGGCGATTCCCGCTGCACTACACCGGCTTTCCGATGTCCTGACCGTCCCGGCCGCAACACCGGCATGACCGAATGACCGGCGGATTCGACTTGCGCATCGGTAGCATTCGGCTGTGAGTGATATCGCGGACTTTGCTCGGCTGTGTGCCGGTGATCATGGGCTCTGTGTTGTCTCGACCTCCCGGGCCGACGGCACCGTGCAGTCCTCGCTCGTCAACGCGGGTGTGCTGGCGCACCCGGAGACGGGCGAGGACGTGGTGGGCATGGTGATTCGTGGTGGGACGCGGAAGTTGGACAACCTGCGGGTTCGGGGCCGCATGACGGTGGTCGCGCGCGCTGGGTGGGCATGGGCGGCCGTCGAGGGCTCGGTGTGGATCGTGGGTCCCGACGACCAGGTGCCCGGCATCGACGGCGAACGGCTGCGGGTGTTGCTGCGAGAGGTGTTCACCGCGGCCGGTGGCACGCACGACGACTGGGACGAGTACGACCGGGTGATGGCCGCCGATCGGCGTGCGGTCGTTCTCGTTGTCCCGGAACGCATTTACGGCAACGGGTAGCTATCCGCTGCCGCCCCGGTAGATGGTCGGCATGGACCCGAGGTCGGCGAAATTGAGTTTGTTCTCCCCGTCCGTGCCGAACCAGGCGACATAGGTCGTGTCGGCCAGCGGACCGGCGCGGTTCACACCCGATCCGAGTCGATGGCGCCCAACGCCTGGGGATCGCCGGACGGTAGCGCGATATCGGTGTCCAGCGCTAGCGGCTGACCGAAAGCCGGTGTGCCGTCGGCATTCCAGGTGAACTTCTGCGCCCGCGTCGTCCGCCCGTCGTAGGTGTACACGCTGGTGTCTTTGGCGTGATAGACGAGCCAGTCCTCGCTGCCATCCGGACTCTGGAAGAACCCGTTGGAACCCGGCCCGAAGACGTTGGCCGGGTCGTTGCGGGTGAACACCGCGGCCGGGTGCTGGTACCAGTTGGCAGGCACCAGGGGGTCCGCGCCCGGCGGGAGCGAATGCATCCACAGCTGATAGTCCGGTTTGCCGGTGTCGCAGGTGGAGTAGACCAGGTAGGTGGTGCCGTCGCGCTGGATTATCGCGGGCGCCTCGCGGACCTCGGTACATCCGCCGGCCGACGGCAGGAACACCGCGCGTCCCGATACCGTGACCGGGTCACTCATCGGCGCGATATACAGCAGGTTGTTCGGACCGCTCCAGAGCAGGTAGTACTGATCGGCGAGCCGCAGTAGTTCCGGATCGATCGCCCACGCGTCCGGCGCGCCGAGCTGGCCCGCGAAGGTGTACGGGCCCAGCGGATCCGAGTCCACCGACTGCAAAACATAAAGCCGATGCCCGTCGTTGCTACCGTCGCCGGCGGTGTAATAGAAGTACCACTGTCCGTCGATCAGGTGGAAAGACGGCGCCCACATATCCTGATTGCGCGTGGGGTCCTGATCGACCCACACCGTATTCGGTTGCGCGGCAGCCAAATCGGCCAGCGACGACGCTTGCCAGATCCGCAAGCTGTCATTCTGACTGGTGGAAAGGTAATAGTTCCCCGCGTAGTAGGTCAGGAACGGATCGGGCCCCGAATTCAACGGATTGCGAAACGTGCCCGCGCAGTCGGCCGTCAGGGCGTATCCAATGCGGTGGCGGGGACACCATAGGGCAGGAAGCGGACGCGGCGCCGTTCGTCGGTATTGTCGCGATGCGCGCGCAGGGCCTCCAGCTCGCTCGGGAAGACCTGCTCGATCCTGGCCTCGCCCGCGTCGTCGATGCTGTAGATGACCCACACCCCGCTGCCGGTCTCGCCGGTGGTCTCGGCCTCAGGTTTCGGCGGACGCGTGCGCTCCGGCTGCTGAACGAACTGACCGAGCAGCGACGCCAGCGTATTCGCGCCGGTGCGGTCGATGTACCCGCTGGCCTTCCCGATGAGGTCACGCAAATCGATCCCCGCATCCCGCAACGCGCGTTCGAAGTCTTCCGGATCGATCCCAAACGGTCTATCGGCTGCCATCACACTGCTCCTGGGGGACGAGTTCGGCTACCCCTTCAGTGTCCTCGCGTAACCCCAGCTTCGCCACGACCAGCAATGATCACCGCTCGGGGGCGGCGAGTTCAGCCCGCGCGAGCGAACGCGATGACGGGCGGGAGGTGCGCTCTGTCGCCCGCCCGAACACGAACGGCGTCCGCTCGGTGATCCGCGAGGTCAGTGGGCATCAGTCGGGGTTCGGTGCACAGGTGAAGCGGCGGGCGGCGTAGCGGCCTCGGCGATTGCAGGCCTTTTTCAGGTCTCCGCGTTCCCTTTTGGCGGCGCGGCCGTTGGGGCCGGAGCAGCAGGTGGTGCCGAAATGGGGGAATCCCCACTGGCAGTGGGAGTTCGGGGTGTCGCGGGTGAGGTGGGCGGGGAGATCGCAGGGGGCGTGACGGTGGTCATGGAGGGGGCGGGGGTGGTGTTCGGCGCAGCGGACCCACAGTGGTTTGGTCTTGTCGGTACGGGACATTTCGTTCCTTGGGAACCTGCCGCCGGTGCCCGGGCTCTCCGGGATGGGCGGCTAGGTTTGCCAATTCATGACGGCTCCTTTTTCAGCAGCTGTTCGGTTCGGTCCCATAGTTTACGGGCCAGGTCGGTGTCTTGGGCCTGTCGGTTCATGCGTCTGGCGGGCCTGCGCGCCTCGTAATAGTTGCCGGATTGCCAGTCGACGCCGGGTTGCCCCTCTGCGAGCCAGACCAGTTGGTCGGCCCCTTTCTCCGGGGTGCTCAGCATGGCACGGGTGACGCGGTTGGTGGTGAGGAATTTATGCACTGGGCTGGCGGAATGTGCGGCGAAGCTGGTCGCGACGTTGCCGGGATGGAACGCGGCCGCGGCGATGCCCTGCGCGTGGTATCGCGCGTGCAATTCCCTGGTGAACAGGATGTTTTCGAGTTTGGACGCGTTGTAGGTCCGCATCGGACCGAAATTGCGGTCGTGGTCGAGGTCGCCGAGGTCCAGTTGGCCGGCCAGGCGGGCGCCCATGCTCGAGGTCTGGATCACCGATGCCCTGGAGGTGGTCAGCTTGTCGATCAGCAGCCGGGTGAGCAGGAACGGCGCTAAATGATTGACCTGGAAGGTCTTTTCGAACCCGTCGACCGTCTTGGCGGGATCACCGAAGACACCGCCGGCATTGTTGGCGAGTACGTCGATGCGCGGGTAACCGGTGTTCAATTCGGCCGCGAGCTTGCGAACATCGTCGAGGCGGGCGAAGTCGGCGTGGTAGTGGTCCGCGCCGATCTCCCGGGCGACCGCCCCGGTCTTTTGCGGGGAGCGGCCGACGATGACGACGCGGTGTCCTTTGCGGTGCAGCCTGCGGGCCGCCGCCGCGCCTATCCCATCGCTGGCACCGGTGATGACGACGATTTTGGAACGATTCATAAGGACACTCCCCGCTATCGATGACCCCTAGCCCGATTCCCCCTCGAACATAGAATGTCTTTCCCACCAAGGGAACCGGCCTCTCGGATGAATATTTCCGCCTGATGGCCGGCCGACGCGGCGACTGGTCGGCTACGGCGGTAATAGCCGATCGGCTGCTATTGAGAAGCTGGTCGGCCCCCGCACACCGGACTTGTGGAGGTCGTGGCGTGCCTCGGTCGTGCGTAGCGTCGACACCGTGAATCCATATCGTAAGATTTGGTTGTTCGTCGGTATTGCTTCTTTGGTCCTGGCCGGTTGTTCGGCACAGGCCGAGGACGGAATCGTCGCGGATATTCGTGCCGATAGTAATCGGGATGGTGTCGTCGACGGAAATGATGTCGGATCAGGCATCGAAAAAGGTAGCTGGACAGCCCGATACGGCGCGATTGTGCTACCGAATATCGGGGATGTGGCGCGGCGCTGCCCGTCGAGTCGAAGCCAGGTGTCCGACGCCGAGCTCGCGGCCTGCCACGATGCCGCCGACGACGTGGCGCGCGCACCCGAATACCTGGCACCACTGCTGACCATGCCGGCCGGGCGGGTCGGCGACGGAGCGACCGGCCGAGTGCAGCCGGTGGGGCCGGGTGCCGACAAGATCCGGATATTCGTCAAACGTCAAGATGTGTGGGTACGGCTGCGGCCCGAGGCGTCGCTGACCGAAACCGAGCTCCGCAACGGTGCCACACTGGGCATCGACTCGCGAGATGTCGTGCGCGACAAGGCTATCTGGGATGGCTCCGTGACCGTCCGCTTCACCGTCCACGACGGCGATCGAACGGTGTCCGACGATATCGCCCTCCGAGTGGCTCCCGTTCTGCTGCACAGCCACAACCAGAGCGCGGAGGCGTTGGTGGTTCCCGAGAGCGGCGGCGACCCGGAGTATGAGCGCTTCGTCGGCGACCTGACCTCGGCCGCCCAGGCCAGCGGATTGACCGCTCCGCTGATCACGGTGAACACCACCGACACCTGGGCACAGGACTTCGTAGAGTTCGGCTATGTATCGATGCCGGGCCCTGGCGGCCGAAATGTCTCGCTGCGCATCGCGATCCGTTCACCGCAACCCGAACGCGAAGGCGGCCGAGCCGTTTTCGATCTCAGAGGCCCCGGTATGGGAGCGATTCAACTCGGCGGGGCCGGTGATCGTCACGTGGATTCGTTCGGAAATGTCGAGACGATACCGCCGTATACCCATAACGGTAAGGAGTTTCCGGCAGGCCGGGTAGTCATCGGCACCGGCAATCGGAACGACGCCACCGTGTCGAGCGTCGAACTACAGAAATTCTTTGCCGCTCAACGGGTTCAGCCGCCGCTGATCCTGGACACCACCTGGCTGGTGGTCGGCCACGTCGATGAATTCATCCAGTTTCTCCCGACACCCGCCGGGCGCGGGTGGCGGCCTGCCGTGACCGATCCCCGGCGAGGTCTGGAGATCCTGCGCGAGCAACAACGATCCGGTCATGGCAGCGAACGCGCGTTTTCCCGACCCGACGCACCCGACCGGACCATCGACGCCGTCCTGGCAGACCAGAACTTCATCGCCGACAACGAACTCGCGGCACGGAAGATCGACGAGAACGTCGAGCGGATGTTCCAGGAGACCGGGACGAAACCCGAAGAGTTCGTGCGCATCCCGGGCCTCTACGAGCTGTCCGCCGGCATAGACGACGAACCGGACGCGCTGGTCAGCTTCTACCCCGGGGCGATCAACGGCGTCCTGATCAACGCGTCGAACTACATCGCACCGCGGCAGTGGGGCCCGATGGTCGATGGGCGTGACGTCTTCGAGGCCGCGGTGACCGAGGCGTATCGGTCTGCCGGAGTTTCGGTGCACTACGTGGACGAGTGGGAAACCCTGCACGTGGCGGGTGGCGAGATACATTGCGGCACCAACGTGCTGCGACAGACGGGCAACCTCCCGATCGTTCCCTGATCGCCGATACCGAATAGGCGAAAACTACCGATGCGACGGATCCGTGCGACCGCGAGGCTGGAGGCATGGGAAGCAAGGATCGAGCAGTGGCGTGCGGCGCCGACCGAGCCGCCACGCTCAGGTGTGCACCAGTCGATCGGATGACGATCCCCGCCGACCGGCTGGACCTTCCGCGCCGGGCGGCCGGTATCGCTGGTCCCCGCTACCCGCGCGGCGCAACCTTGATGAAAGTGTGCTCATGATTCGCGTGGCCATAGTGGACGATGAGGCGCTCGTGCGATCGGGTTTCACACTGATCCTCGGCGCCGCCGAGGACATCGAAGTCGTCGTCACCAGCGACGGCATGGGCGCCTTGGCGGCGATCCGCGCGGCGGATCCCGAAGTCGTGCTGCTCGATATTCGGATGCCGAATGTCGACGGCCTGCAGATTCTGTCGAAGTTGCTGGAAGCACCGCAGCCGCCGACCGTGGCGATGCTGACGACGTTTGCCGCCGACGAGTACATAGCCGACGCCTTGCGCAGGGGCGCTTCCGGTTTCATTCTCAAGGACACCGAGCCGCAGCACCTCAGCGCCATCGTGCGGGCCCTCGCGGGCGGCGCGGTGGTGCTGTCACCCAAGGTGACGAAGGCGGTGGTCGAGGGCTATCTGGACACGGTCGACACCGAGGCGCCCGAGCTGGTGCGGCTACTCACGGATCGAGAACGGGATATCGTCGTTCTCATCGCCGAGGGCCTGTCCAACGCGGACATCGGCGTGCGCCTGCACCTGAGCATGGGAACGGTAAAAGACTCGGTCAGCAGCATCTTCACCAAATTGCGTATCGGCACCCGCGTGCAGGCCGCCTTGATCGCGGAGCGCGCCGGCATCCTCACCGCCGATCTGCCGTGAGCGACCGCGACTTTCGACGGGCTCTCGCTGTCGACCTGCTGGTCGCCGCGATCGGCGCGTTCGATGTGTGGTTCAGCCGCGATCTGCCGTTCGCGCCGTGGGAGATCGGCGTCGCGGTGGTCACCGGCGCGGTATTGCTCGCCCGCAGGCACGCACCGATCGTCACCTTCCTGCTCACCTTGCCCGCGGTGATGGTGATCGGGGCACTGTTGGCGCCGATGGCCGCGCTGTACTCGGTGGCTCGTAGTTCGGCGAAGCGGTGGGTCGTCGTGGCGTTCGCGATCGTGCTCGGGTTGTCCTGCCTGTTCACTTCCCCCGATGACGATTTCGGGTTGGACGACCTCGAATTCTTGCTCCACCAAATAATTTTCGCCATTCTGGCCGGGGCGGGGCCTGCGGCCTTGGGATGGCTGGTGGCCACCAGGCAGCGGCTGGCGGGGCAGATGTCCGAGATCGACCGCGTCTACGCCCACGAACGCGAACTACAGGTCGCCGCCGCGCGCGAGCGCGAACGCGCGGAACTCGCCAGCGAAATGCACGACGTGGTTTCGCATCAGGTGAGCCTGATCGCCGTGCAGGCCGGGGCTTTACAGATGGTGAGTGCCGACCAGGACGCCCGCGAGGCCGCGGCGGTCATTCGCAAACTCAGTGTCAATACCCTCGATGAACTGCGGCACATGGTGAAGGTCCTGCGCGCCCCGGCGGCGACTCCCGAGATCAGTCCGCAACCGACCATCGAGCATCTGCCTGCCTTGCTGTCGGCCAGCGCTTTACCCGTCGAACTGGTCGGCCCGCTGCCCGCGAACCTGACACCGGCCGGTGAGCGCGCGGTCTACCGGACGGTGCAGGAGGCGCTGACCAATGTCCGCAAGCACGCGCCGGGCGCGGCCGTGACGATCGCCTCCGCATGCACGGATCGCACTGTGGCAGTGTCGATTACCAACGTCGCCTCGGCGCAACCGCCAATAGTGCTGCCCAGTGCGGGATCCGGCCTCCGCGGCCTCCGGCAACGCGCACAGCTGCTGGGCGGAACCGTGACCGCGCAGGCACTACCGGACGGCGGCTGGACGGTACGAATCCAATTGCCCCGCAACTGATCACGGGAATGGCCTGCCGGTCTCGCAAACCAGGGAGCAGGGGTGAAGGCCCCTGGCGGTGCGGAGCGAGACCGGCAGACCGGGCGATCGACCAGCGCGGCGGGACCGGGAGAGCCCGACGAACCCGTCGGTCCGGCGGCTGGTGGGTCAGACGATCACCGCCTTCGACGGTAGCCGCGCCGGACCGTGCGCGAAGCCCCCATCCAGCTGGGATACGCCCGCCACTCGGCTGAATCGGACGAGCGTGGGAGGTCTGGAGCCTGTACCGAGTGAAACCACTGGTGTGCTGCGGACGGCGGTTCAGGTCGACGGTGAAACGGCGAGCTACCTGACCGTGCGGGAGGACGGGCCGTTAGTTCTACTGCTGCACGGAACATATTGGAGCCGCGTGTGGCTTCCCGTGCTCGGCCAGCTCGCGACGGCGGGACTGCGACCCGTCGCGGTCGACTTTCCCGGGCTCGGCCACTCGGGAGGCGAGCTCACGCCGAAAACGGCTACCGTCCCGGCCCTCGCGGCATGGGTCGTGCGATTCCTTTCGGCACTGGACATCTCCAGCCCGGTCGTCGTGGCGGGTCATGACATCGGCGGTGCCGTCGCCCAGCACCTCCTCGCGCACGATCGCCTGGAAATGTCGCGACTGGTCTTGGTCAACTCCGTCGCCTACGACTCCTGGCCTGCGCCACACGTAGCCCTGTTCCAGCACCCGGACACCACCCCTGACGACCTACTCGCCGCCCGACGACAGGCTGTGACAAGGGATTTGGCCGAGGCCGCCACCGAGCAGCGAATCGCGGACTATCTGGATCCGTGGACCGACCCGAGAGTTCGCCGTTCCTGGCTCGCGATGGTGCGGGCGGCCGACAGCCGATACACCCTCGATCTTGTTCCCGCACTGCGCGTTTCCACCGTGCCCAAGTTGTTGATCTGGGGCGAGGACGACCCCTTCGAGAAGGTGGAATACGCCGAGAAATTCGCCACCGAGATCCCGCATACCGCTTTGCGCCGCATCCCGCGGGCGGCGCACATCCCCACCGAGAACGCGCCTGACCAGATCGCCCGCGCCCTCGTCGATTTCGTGACGGCCTAGTGGTCACGTGGTCGGCGTCAGGTCCAGCGCGGGTCGCTGGATCCTCGGGGGACCAGGATGGGGTCGGTCCATCGCGGTGGGGTCTTGCTGAAGGTGACCGGTGGGGCGAGGGTGTGTAGTGCGCCGAGTGGGGTGGCGGCGTCGTATGCGGTCGGCTCTCGAAGTTGGTGCTGCTCATCGCTGTTGGCGTCGCCGGGGTCGACGAGGCCCAGTGTCTGGTACCACATGGCGGTGCGGGTGAGGTTGACCGTGACGTGCCAGCTACCACCCTCGGTGGCACGGCGCAGCAGCGCGGCGGTGGCCCCGGCGGCACCCAGATAGCCGGTGATGAAGTCGTTGATCATGCCGGTGGGCGGCAACTTCGGCCGCCCGGGTGTGCCTTCCAGGGCCATCAAACCTGAAGCGGCGGAACCGTTCATGTCGAATCCGCCGCGGTCGGCCCATGGGCCGGTCGATCCGTAGCAGGTCACCGACACGAGGATGATGCCCGGGTATTTTTCGGCGAGCTCGTGTGGGTCTAAGCCGAGCTTGTCGAGTGTGCCGCCGCGATGGTTGTTGACCACGATGTCGGCGTCGGCGAGCAACGCCGCCGCGCGCCCCCTGCCCCGTTCGGTGCTCATGTCGAGGTATGCGCTGCGCGAGCCGATGTTGGCTTCGTCGTAGATGAAGTCGTGCTCGTAGTCGTTGGGGCGGGTCGCGCACAAGACGTCCGCGCCTTGCTCAGCGAGCGTCCTGCCGACGACCGGGCCGGCGATGGCATGGGTGAACGACAGCACTCGCACCCCACCCAGCGGTCGATCTGACGGGTCGAATCGGCGCGGCGGGCCGCCGCCGATCCTGGTCAAGCCGATCACCGGCTGATCGGCCAGCAACGCGCCTTGCGGGTGGGCGAGCCATTCCCGCGGCGTGCGTGCCACACACAACGGGAGCCCGGCGACGTTCGCGGCTTCCTCGAGCTCGAAGGCGTTCCACTGCCCGATGGCCGCGGCGACTTTGCCGGGATCCGGTGGCACGTCCAGGAATCGGCACCAGCGGGCGGCCAAGTGTGGGTAGACGCCCGATGCCATGACCGTCCGTCCGTCGCGGGTGCGGTAGGAATCGAGCAGGAACGGGTTGTCGGCCACCAGCGGGTGGGGTGCCATCTCACCGGCCAGGGTCGGGTTCCAGAACGCGTTCGGCGTGATGCCGTGCACGGCTTGACGCAGATCCAGGTGCAGATCCTGCGCCTGCCCGGTGCGATGCCGCCACAGTGCCGCCGCGCCGACGGCTCCGGCCATCACCGGGATGCCGATGCAGGCGCCAAGCCGGTGGCGAGACGCGACGATCGGATCGCTGCCCGCGAAACTCACCAGGCCGCCCGCCGCGGCGTGCGACAAACCGACGTCGGCCAGCAGCCGGTCGAGGTGATCGAGCGGATCGAACGGTTCGGCGTTGCCCGCGGTCACAACGAATCTCCTTGGGAGCCAGTGGAAACGGGGTCGGACCTGGTGCCGGGACGCGTATATTCCCGGAGTAGCAGCGGAACCAGGCGAGCGCGCACGCTCTCGCGCGCCGATCCGGTCGCCGCGATTTCGGTCAGTGTCTGTGCGTCGCCACCCTCGCAGGCCGCCACCACCAACCGCACCAGGTCGCTGACCTCGATCGTGGGCACCCGATCGATGGCCGCCAACGCGTCAGCCAGCAGGTCGGCGAGTGCCGCGCGACTGCGTGTCTCGTGTTGGGCGAGCGCGGCAGCCACCTGGGGATGCCGAATCGCGTGCAACGTGAATTCCATCGAGATCAAGAACCATCGCCGCTGCTCGCCATGCGGTTCCGGCAGCCGAGGCGGATCCGAATCGACCAACTGTCCCGCCGACTCCGCCAACACTGCCCGCAGCCGTTCGAGCGTGGCCGCGTTGTGCCGATCGAACAACGCGAGGAACAGCGTCTCCTTATCGGGAAAGTTCGAGTAGAACGCCCCCTTGGTCAGCCCAGCGCGTGCGCAGATATCAGGAACGGAAGAAGCCCCGAACCCCTTCTCCGCGAACACTTCCTGCGCGGCGTCCAGCAAGGCCGCGACCGTCAACGGCCGACGCTTCGTCGGCGACTTGGGCACCGGGCCTCCTGGACATCGGTATCGGATACCGATCAGCATCCGATACCGAACGGTACTCGTTTCCGGGCTGTTCAGCAAGGTCGAGAAGCGACACGCCCCCGAATTCTGACGTCTCCCCAGATCCGGAGATGTGCGGAAGTCTTGCGTGGTCACCTCTGGGGTGTCGCATTGCGGTGATCGGCCCATTCGTACGTTCGACCAGATGCGGAGAACCTGACTATGAGCATGACCAGAAGCATTATCGGTACCACGGTCCTGGTGGCTGGTGCCGCCGCGATGGTGTCGGTCGCGTCCGGTTCGGCGGCCGCCGAACCGCGCGACTGCGCCCTGGATCGAGGACCCACCAGCGCGTCGGCACACTGCGGCGGCGACGGCACCTACATCCTCGAAGTGGATTGCTTCGGGCTGAATCTGGCAGGCGGCAGCCCGGTATTCGGGCCCTACTTCAAGTCGGTCACGGGATACGCCGATGGCGTCTCCCGCCCTGCGCGGGACTGCATGATGCCGCTCACGCTCGGCCAGGTCGGGATCGCGACAGATGTGCGGATCACCCAGGCCCCGACTCGGCCCAGCCTGCCGCCGAACGCGTACGAGTACGACCCCGGCCGCCGGTAGCGACCGCTGTCGATCGCGCACGGGTCGACATAGTGCACAGATGATTTCTCACGCTCGCCCATGGCGTCAACGCCGCTGAATGCTGTTTGCTTAGAACAGCTATCAGGGGATCGGCCGGATAACTGGGTGGGGGCCGTCGATTTCGTCCTATCGGCTCTCGGCTCGCCGGTAGTGTCCGGGCCACGGCGGGGGGAGTCGACGTGCACGCACACCTCGAAATCGAGGCGCGGCGAATCATCAATGCCTCGGGCAGCAAGGTGCGACGGGCGGTGGTAGCTGTCGCGATGGTGGCCGCGATGACCTCCGGGTGCGGTCTCACCATCGAGCGACTGCCACTGCCCAAGCCCGGCGTTTCCGGCGAAACCTACACGGTGCACGCCATTTTCGAGAATGTGGTGAACCTGCCGGACCAGGCGAAGGTGAAGATCGGCGGGTCCGATGTCGGCGTGGTCTCCAACATCGAGACCAAGAATTTTCAGGCGATCGTCGACCTGACCATCAGCAAGGACGTCGAGTTGCCCGCGGGCAGCACGGCCCAATTGCGGCAGGCGACGCCACTCGGTGACCTCTTCGTCGCGGTGACCAAACCGCAGGCCGAACCCGGCGCGAGCATGCTGCGTGACGGCGACACCCTGGGTTTGGACAAGACGTCGGCGGGCGCGACGGTCGAGCAGCTGCTGATCTCGGTTTCCCTGTTGTTCAACGGCGGTGGTGTCGCCAGTCTGAGCAAGCTGACCTCGGAGCTGGACGCCATCGTCGGTGGTCGCGACGGTGCGCTCGCGCATTTGATCACCGAAATGACCGGCGTAGTAGGCAGTTTGAACGACAACAGCGCGAAGGTCGACGGCGTGCTCAACGAGTTCAGCACGCTGGCCAACACCATCGAGGCCCGGCGCGGCGAGCTCGGCCAGATGGCCGACACGCTGCCGCGGATGATCGGCACCATCGCCGAAAACAACCGGGCCATCGCCGATCTGCTGACCAAGGTGTCCACCACCAGCGCCGCGCTCGGTGACTACGCCGACACCTCCGGCCAGCAACTGGGCAGCTTGCTCGACAACACCCACAAGTTGATGGACGCGCTGTCCGCGACCGGTGACAACCTCGGCATCCTGCTCGATCGGTTCCGGATCTTCCGGCCCAAGTTCGACGCGACCTTCCGCGGTAGCGGCTATGCCATTTTCTTCACCGCGTCCGCTCTCGACCTCAGCGCGCTGACCGACCCGCAGCACGGCGGATTGCTGGACCTGCGGGATCTTCAGGACTTTGCGGGCAGCCTGATCCAGGTGCTGCAGATCGTGCAGTCCCGGGTCCAGGGTGGCCGCTGAATCACCGAAACTTTGCCCATAATATTCGGGCAGAGTAAGTGAGGGCTTTTCTGCCCGGCCCACCTCGTCGAATATTAATGCGCCGGGTCGATCGGCAAACCCGGTCTTCCATTGTGGGAGAGCAGTATTCGATGCCGCTGAAAGGAAATGCCTTGTCGTTTAGAATGTTTACTGTCGCCGCCTGCGCCGCCGGGATGATGGCTTGCGGGCTCGGTGCCGGATCGGCCGCCGCTATCCCGTTGGAGCCGTATGTATCCGGGCCGGATCCGGTCGCTTCTCAGCCCGCTGTCGGCGGCCCGGTGGCAAGCGGTTCGTCCGGCACCGGCTCGTTCTGCCCGTCGCCGCAGCCTTACCCCGGCTCCTGCGGGTAAGTCGGCGCCGAGGACCTGCCGACTTCTCGGAAATTGCCATCGACTTCTCGGAAATTGCCTTTTGCCGCTACTCCTCGAAATCGCCACCCGCGTAGATGGTGGAGCCATGGACAAAGCAGAGCCGGGTACCGAACGGATCCTGGGCGTAGAACGAACGCTCGCCCCAGGCCTGTGCCTCGATGGACGCGTCGATGTGTGCTGGTTCGGCGCGACGAACCAGCTCCATCGTCTCTTCCAAGTCGTCCACCCCGAGATAGATGACGCGCGGGTCGTCGTCGATATGAAAATCGCCAGACTCCGGGCCGGGCTCGACGCAGGCGAGGATGACCTCGCCGCACCGGAAGTAATGCCGGTTCACCCACACCCGCTCGCCGGGAGTTTTCAGAATTGCCGAGTAGAACTTGGTCGCCGCCTCGATATCGTCGACCGGGATGACGATCCGGAAGATCCAGGGGGTTGGCATGGCGCGAATAGTACTCCCGGTGCGTTGCGGACGCGGCGAGATCGAGGGACAGCTGCGCCAGGATCCGGACCGAAGATATCGGCCCCAGCTGCGGATCGGCGGTGCGCGCTGGTTCTCCCCGCTGCCGCCGAATCCGCTCGTCCCGGCCGACTTGGCGGTGCGCGACGCCTGCATGCACCATCCAGGTATGCGTCCCCGACGCGACGCTGCTGCCCTCGAAAATCGAACGGGTGCGGTCGTTTCCGGTCTCGACCGAGCCGCGGACGGTCACGCTGTCCGCGCACGAACGGACCCACCGCGGGCCGCGATACGTGTATGACGTTGCGGTCAGCGACGACCGCGGCCGCGACGCCGGGCGCCAATCCCGTTGGCGGGCAGCTCGACCGGGACGAGCCGGTGGGTAAATTAGTAGTTCGATCTACTCCGGTGCGGTGAGCGTGGCGAGCAGGGTTTGCGCCGGGTCGTCGTCGAGGACGAGGTTTTCGAAGAACTCGGCCGCTTCGACGGCCATCTCGGTGCTGCGCGCGAACATGGCCAGCTCGTATTCGGTGATCGCCGTCTCGACGTCATCGGGGTGCGCGGCAAGGGCTTTGCCGAGTTCGGCGCCGTCGAGCATGGCCAGGTTGGCGCCTTCCCCGTTCGGCACCGTGAGGTGGGCGGCGTCGCCGACCAAGGTCACCCCGGGCACCCGGTCCCATTGCTGTCCGATCGGCAGCGCGTAGTGTGGCCGCCAGACCGGCGCGGTGTCGGCGTCGGTGATCAGCATGGTGAGTTCCGGAGCCCAGCCGTCGAATACCTCGGCGACTCGCGCCTTGGTCGCGGCGGCATCGGTGAAATCGATGGCCTCGAACCACGCCACCGGCTTGGGCAGCACCACATAGGTGTGCAGGGTGTCGCCCTTTTCCCGGTGCGCGTGGATCTGCGCGCCTTTGGTCGGCGTCATCAGCGACCCGCCGCCGACCGTTCTCGCGGCGACCGGGTGGCGGGTGTCGGCGTCGTACAGGTAGGTCTCGACAAACGACTGGCCGGCGTATTCGGGTGTGGCGGTGGACAGCAGCGGCCGGACCCGCGACCACGCGCCGTCGGCGCCGACCAGCAGGTTCGTCACGACGGTGCTGCCGTCGGCGAAGCTCACCTCGTAGCGGCCGTCGTCGAGGGCGCGAACACCGGTGGCCTTGTAGCCCCACCGGACGGTGCCGGCCGGGAGGGCGGCGAGCAGTAGCTGTCGCAGCTCGGCGCGCAGCACCTCGGGGCGTCCGCCGGTGCCGTCGTCGGCCTTGTCGAGCAGCACGGTGCCGTCGGGGTCGAGCACCCGGATCGCCTGGCGGCCGTCCAGGATGAGGTCACGGAACTCGTCCATCAGGTCGGCCGCCTCGACGGCGAGTTGTCCGTTGTAGTCGTGGATGTCGAGCATCCCGCCCTGCGCACGCGCCGTCGGGGACGGTTCCGCCTCGTAGACCGCGGCAGGAATGCCGTGCACGTGCAGAACGCGAGCCAGGGTGAGTCCGCCGAGTCCGGCGCCGATGATCGTTACTGAAGGGGTCATGCTGACGAGGTTGCTGGCCGGTCATTGCACCGGGCTTGCGTCCGGCTTGCACCGCCATGCGTGGGGTCCGCTGTGGTACAAGCCACCCGAGAGCGGCCGCTGCCGGTGACACCGAAATGTCCGGAACCCGTGGTACTTCGGGCTCCGGACAAGGGTCGGTGTGGGCTATTCGGGGTGCGGGAGGGCGCTGGTTCCGGTGTGCGACGACAGGGCGGCCAGCAGTTCCGCGAGCTCGGGGACGGAGTCGATGTGGCGCTGCTGCAACCGCGCGACCTTCGACTCGAAGTCGGGGTCGAGGTCGTCGGTGAGATCGTAGGACTCGAAGTTCTCGGCGAGGGGGAGTCCGAGTCGTACCGACGCGGTGTGCGCGGGGTGACTCAGGTAGGCCCAGTAGGCGTCGAGGTCCTCGAGGACGAAGGTGGCGCCCCAGTCGAAACCGGTGCCGTACTCGCGGCCGACGATGAACGACTTCACCTCGGGGATGCTGCCCTGTTCGTGCATGCTCACCAAGGCTGCCTCGGCCTGTTGCTCGGTGACGCCCGCGCGGAGCTTTATCCGGTTGCCGTGATAGATCATCGATTTCTCCTTCAGTGGTGGAACGGTTTTCAGTGGTGGGTCGCGAGGCGGCGGCGCTCGAGGACGGTGGCGACGGCATAGCCGCCACCGCCACCGAGGGTGAGCACCCAGAAGAGGCCGGGGTTGCCGAGCAGCAGCGCGCCGGTGGAGACCAGGGCGAGCCAGGTGCCGAGGCAGTAGTGCAGGACGTTGCGGCGCGCGGCGCCTTCGCCGAGGTAGAGCAGGCCGACGATGAGGCCGGCGCCGGTGGGCCAGAGCACGGTCTGCAGGTCGGATCTGTCCAGCAGCGAGGTGATTCCGGTGATGGCGAGGAAGAGGGCGGCGAAGGCGCTGGCCCAGGAGATGCCGAGCAACTTGCCGGACAGGATGTCCGAGCTTTCGGCGCCGCGTTGCGCGCGCAGCGCGGCCACCGTCGCGTAGACGGTGCCGACCGCGAGGCCGATACCGAGCAGCGTCATCGGCAACCAGCCGGGCAGGCTGACCAGCGGATCGGGGCCTTTGGACAGGGCGGCGGCGCCGTGTCCGAACACGTACGCGAGCGCGAAGCTGAGGTAGGTGGCGCGGTTGTCGACGTCGCCTGCGCGGCGGGTGGAGTGGGGCGGGGCGGAGAGGGCGATGGTGGCCATGGCTGAATTCCTCGGGGTGCGAACAGAACTGAACTGACGATGCGGCGGTGCCGGTCGGCTACGCGGTGATGACGACCTTGCCTGCCACCGTGCGGGACTCGGCGAGCGCGAGCGCCTGCGCGGCATCGGCCAGCGGGAACTGCGCGGCGATCTGCGGCGCGAGCACGCCGTCGGCCAGCAGCCGCAGCACCTGGATCAGGTCGTCGTGCAGACGGCCCCGGAAGGTGTTCAGCCTGCGCTTGCCCGCCCAGAAGTTGTAGAAGTGGGCGCTCTTGCCATTGGGCAGGTAGTTCCACAGCGCCAACCGCGCGAACGACTTCAGCACCGGCAGTTGGGAATTGCCGTCCTCGTCCTTCGTCGCCGCGGTGCCGTAGGAGACCAGCGTCCCGCCCTTGCGCAGCAGCGCCCAGGACTGCGCCAAGCCGGCGCCGCCGACATGGTCGAACACCGCGTCGACACCGCCGGGGGCGAGCTCCCGGATGCGCTGATACATGTCCGGGTCGCGGTAGTCGACCGGGATCGCGCCGAGCTCGCGGACCAACTCGTGATGGCGGGGCGAGGCCGTGCCGATCACCGTGATGCCCGCGTGCCTGGCCAGCTGCACGAGGGTGGAACCGACGCCGCCGTTGGCGCCGAACACCGCGATCGTGGCGCCGCTTGGCACCTTGGCCATCCGGTGCAGCATCTGCCATGCGGTGATTCCGTTGACCACCACCGTTTCCGCGGCGGCCGCGCTGACGCTGTCCGGGATGGGCACCAGGTCGGCGGCGTCGATCAGCAGGTGGCTGGCCCAGCCGCCGACCTTGACGACCGCGGCGTACCGGCGTCCGATCATCGCGGGATCCACCCCGGGGCCGACGGCGGTCACCGTGCCGACCACGTCGTAGCCGGGGACGAACGGGAAGGGCGGCTGGTCGTAGTACTTGCCGCGGCGCATCTGCTGCTCGGCGAAGGAGACGCCGGTCGCGTCCATCCGCAGGGCGGCCTGGCCCGTGCTGGGCGCGGCGAGGTCGCGGGTGCGGATCAGCAGGCCGTTCGCTTCGACCTTGCCCGGTAGCACGACTTCGGTGGTGACAGTGGTGGTGTTCATGACGTTCTCCGCGCTCAGTGGATGATTACACCTGTAACCATACGCACGTTAGCTTCGAAGATTCAAGGGGTTACACCGATAAGTTTTCAGGTGTAAGTTGACGGTATGGCAGACAACATCACCTCGTCTCCTGCTCGCGTGCGCAACCGTCGAGGAGAAGGCGCCCGGCTGCGCGACGACATCGTGGCCGCGGCCGTCGAGCTGCTCGACGAGACCGGCGACGAAAAGGCCGTCACCCTGCGGTCCGTCGCGCGCCGCGTCGGCATCGCCGCGCCCTCGATCTACCGGCACTTCCCGGACCAGCCGACCATCATGCTTGCCGTCGTGCAGCGGGCATTCGCCGAGCTCGAGGAGCATTTGAGTGCCGCATTGGCCGGGGCGGGCGACGAGCCGCGTGACAGGCTGTTCGTCTTCTGCCGCGCGTATCTGGACTTCGCCGAACTCCATCCCGAGCGCTATCGCACCATGTTCGGCGGGCTCTGGATGCCTGCGCTGGGCGAGACCACGCTGACCGAGGCCGATGTCGCCACCCTCGGCGACGCGACCATGGGCATGCTCACGGAGATCATGCAAGAGTGCGTCCGTGCGGGCGAGTCCACCAGCACCGATCTGTCCGTCGATGCCGTGGCGCTGTGGCTCGGGCTGCACGGGCTTGCTCACCAGCGCGCGTCGACGGTCGCCTTCCGGTGGCCGCCGGGTATCGCCGATCGCATGATCACGACGCTGGCCCACCTGACGGACGCGACCTAGTCGAAGATGCTAAAACGCCGAACTCTCTTGTATTGCAAGGGAGTTCGGCGTTCCTGGTTGGAATTCCGGGTTAGAAGAGGCCGCCGGTGTTGAAGCCGCCGCCGATATCGGCGAGGTCGCCGAATCCGCCGCCACCGCCGAACAGGTCTCCGCCGCCGAACTGGTCGCCCCCGCCCTTGCCGAACCAATCGAATCCGTCGCCGCCGCTGTCGCCGCCGAATAGGTCGCCGCCGCCGCCGAACAGGTCGCCGTTGTCGCCGCCGAAGAGGTCGCCGGTGTCGGAGGCGCTATTGCCGCCGCTGTCGCCGGGCCAGTCGAATCCGTTGCCGCCGTCGTCGCCGCCGAACAGGTCACCGTTGTCGCCGCCGAACAGATCGCCGGAGTCGGAGGCGCTATCGCCGCCGTTGTCGCCGAGCCAGTCGAATCCGTCGCCGCCGTCACTGCTGTCGCCGCCGGACATGTCGCCGTCGCCGGAAGAGTCGTCGCCGCCGCTGTCGCCGGGCCAGTCGAATCCGTTGCCATCGCCGGACGGGTCGCTGCTATCGCCGCCGTCGTCGTCGCCACCGGACATGTCGGTGCCGTCGGTGGTATCGCCCTCGCCGTCGCCGGACGAGTCGGTGCCGTCGCCGGGCTGGCTTTGCTGATCATCCCCGGAGTCCTGGTCCGGCTGACCCTGCGGTTTATTCGGTTGCCCGGGGCGATCTTTCGGATCGCCCTGCTGCGTGGTGCTATCGGACGGTTTGGTCTGGCCGCCCGGCTTCGTCGGCTTGCTCGGGTCGGCCGAATTACCCGGCTTTCCTTTCTTGTACATGCCGTTGAGCTGCCCGACCTCATTTTTGCTCAGCGGAGTCGGGCCGCCGTTGCACCGGTTGACCGAGCTGGCCATGATGCTGCAGCCGCTGTCGTTGTGATCGAGGCCGATCGAGTGCAGGAGTTCGTGTCCGGCGACCTCGGTGCGGTCGTCCTTGTCGTACCCGCGCGTCTTGGGATCGAGTTTGACGAACGGGCCGTTGTCCCACCCACCCATGCCCGCGACATCACCCGGGAACTGTTCGTTGGTGATTTTGATTGCGCCATTGCCCGTTCCGGGTTTGAAGACGACATTCAGGCCAGGTGTCGAGTTCAGGTGTTTGACCGCGTTCTCGATGCCCGCGTCTTTGACCGTATTGTTGTAATGAATGATCGCCCGGCCGTCCGAGTCGTAGCCCTGGATCTTCGCGCGGAAGCCGAAGCTCGGTGCCTGTGCCGCCGCGGTGGCGGTGGACGTCAGGGTGAGCGCGGCGGGCCCGAGCAGGGAGCCGGCGACCAGTGCGGCGAATAGTCGGGGAGAGCCATTTGCTGGCGACTTCTGGATTCGATGTTTTCCGCGATAGTTGCGACTGTTGGCAGCGGGCGGCATTGCGCGGAGACCTCCGTGGGGACTATAGATGAGATTTATGCCGAGCCTGAATAGCGGCTGATGCCGGCGGGCTATCAGTCGATTTTCATGAAGCGCGAGGTTCGCGCTTGCGGTTCGGCAGGGTCGACTGTACGTCGGAAACGGTTAATCGGCACAATGTGTAAGTCCGGCCTTAACTGTTGAAAACAAACCTTCAGGCAGGCGTTAATCCGGCGCAATTCCAGAACTTTTAAGTCTGGTTTGCAATATTTGTTAGTTGTCTTTGCGGAGCGGGTCATCGTCCAGGTGAGTGCTGGTGGCGCACCCCGTCGTTGGGGTGCTCGGACAGGCGATCGACGCGGCTCCGTGACGACGTCACCGCGCGGCTCGACCCGAGCGCGGTGGGTTCGTGATCGCCCGCGGAGGGCCGCGGCGTGCCCGCGCACGCGCCGAACGCCCTTTCCGACCGGCTCACCTTTTCCCCACTCGCCGACTGGGGTTTCACTGAGCCGACACGGCGGCTTAATCTCCGACCATCGGAAATTCATCCGCGAACAACGGCGCCACGCCGTCAAATGCGGTCTCTGAAAGTGGCGCGAGAGACAGGTAAGCCCATGAGCAGTTTCCGCAATATTCTTGCAACCATTTCCGCAGTGGCTGTCGGCGGTTTTTCGACGCTTGTTTTCTGTCCGATGATGGCGAACGCCGCCGATGACACGCCCTACTACTGGGACGTTCCGGTGCCGTCGCAGGCGCAGCGCGACATCATCGCCGGCGCCGGGATCGAAATGGTGCCCGCCGGTCCCGGCAAGGTGACAATCGCGGTCGACGAGTCGGGTGCCCAGGCACTGCGGGATAAGGGACTGAATCTGCAGAAGGGGGAACCGGTCTACAAGTCGTTACCCTCGGAGCAGCGATCCCTCGGCCCGACGTACTACGGCGGCTACCACACCTCGGCGGACATGCTCACCCATGCCAAGGACGTCGCGACCAAGTATCCCGGCATCGCCCAGGCGCACGATATCGGCAAGACCTGGCTCGCCGGAAGGGGCAGCGGCGGCCACACCATGGACGCCATCTGCCTGACCGGAATCGCGAAGAAGGCGACCGATCAGGAGAAGGTCGCGGCGAAAACAACACTCGCGCCGAGCGGCTGCGCGCTGTCGCCCACCTCGACCAAGCCGCGCTTCCTGTTGACCGCGCAGATCCACGCCCGCGAACTGGCCACCGGCGAAATAGCCTGGAAATGGATCGATTACCTCGCCAACGGTTACGGCACCGACGCCACCGCGACCTCGATCCTGGACACCACCGAGGTCTGGGTCGTCCCGGTGACCAACCCCGACGGCGTCGACGTGGTGGCCAGCGGCGGGAACCGCCCCAAGATGCAGCGCAAGAACGTCGACAACAGCGGAACCCCCTCGTCCTGCTCCGTCGTCGACGGCTCCGGCAACGGTCCCGGCATCGACCTGAACCGCAACTTCACCGTCCGCTGGGGCGGCGACTCCAGAAACCAGTGCTCGCAGACCTTCCAGGGGCCGCGCGCCGCCTCCGAGCCGGAAACCCAGAACATCCAGAAGCTGTACTCGAGCCTGTTCACCAACCAGCGCCCCGCGGGCAGCACCGATGTCCCCGATACCGCGAAAGGCGTAGTGATCGACCTGCATTCCTACGGCAATTACGGCATCATTCCGACCGCCGCGACACCGAAGAACCGGGAACAGTTGCGCACCTTGATCACCAACGTCGTACCGAGGGGATTCACCGTCGGCACCGATGAGGAAACCGTCGGCTACTCCACCTGGGGCACCACCGACGACCAGGCCCACGGCGCCCTCGGCCTGGCCAGCTTCACCATCGAAATCGGCCCGAACAGCGGCACCTGCGGCGGCTTCATGCCCCGCTACTCCTGCGTAGACAGCACCCTCTGGCCCCAAATGAAGAAGTCCTTCACCGCCGCCGCCCAAGCCGCCGGCGCCCCCTACAAACAGTCCCCGAACACCCCAACCAACTGATCCCCGCAAACGGGTGGTGGTGGCTGAATCCCAGCCCCCACCACCCGTTTTGCCGCCTCCGTCGCCGTCGATCTCGCTCTGTGCTCGAGCGCGCCACCCCAGCGCCGCTTACTGCTCCTGCTCGAGGTCGGCGATCGTGGCCGCCAGCCAGGCGCGGTCCGCGCGGCTGGTTGCTGCGGCAAGGGTGAGCATGCCTTTGCGGAAGCGGTCGGCCATGTCGACGGCGCGGAGGGGTTTGCTCGCGGAGTGAACCCGTGTCCTGGTGATCAGGGAGTTTCTGGCGCCCGATGGATCGGGTCGATCCAGTGCACGGTGTCGGGTTTCTCCACCGGTTCGATATCGAGGTTGACGACGACGGCTTCGCTGTCGCTGCGTACCAGCACGCATTCGAGGGGTTCGTCGGTGCTGGCGTTGATTTCCTGGTGCGGGACGTAGGGCGGTACGAAGATGAAATCGCCCGGTTCCGCCTCGGCGACGAACTCGAGTCGCTCGCCCCAGCGCATGCGCGCGCGGCCGCGCAGGACGTAGATCACGCTTTCCAGCTCGCCGTGATGGTGCGCGCCGGTTTTGGCGTTCGGGTGGATCGTGACGGTTCCCGCCCAGATCTTCTGCGCGCCGACGCGCGCCGCGTTGATCGCGGCCGCGCGGCTCATCCCTGGCGTCTGGGCGGTGTTCGAGTCGAGCTGGTCCGACTTGATGACGCGCACCCCGTTGTCCCGCCAAGCGTCGTCCGTAGACGAATTCGGCTGTGGTTCATTCGTTGCCACGGGTCGCCCTTTCGGTTCGTTCGAGCCCGAATTCTATCGCCGACGCAGCGCAGCCCGTCCACGTTGTGACACGCACCAGGCGCGACACGTTCGAGCGGTCAGCTGTCCCAAGGAATGCCGGATGGGTGGTTCGGGGTGCTGGCCGAGGGTTAGCGTCTGCCCACATCGCAGGAGTCACGAAGGGGCCGGAGGTGCCGCGTGGGCGATCGCATTACCCGTGGTGTGGCGACGGCCGCGCGATTCACGATCGCGGTTGTGGTCGGCACGATGCTGACGGGCACCGCGCGAGCGGAGCCGGCACCCGCCCCGGACGGCTCACACGTGCTCACCTTCGCCGAAGGCAGGGCGGGTATCGACATGACCGTCTATTCCGCGCTGATGGGCAGACCCGTGGTGGTGAAAGTGATTCGCGCACTAAATGATTCGAAACCCGCGCCCACGTTGTATCTACTCAACGGCGCGGACGGCGGCGTCGACCGCAACTGGGCCGACGCCACCGATGTCGCCGAGTTCTTCGCCGACAAGCAGGTCAACATCGTCATCCCGTTCGGCGGTGAGGGCAGCTACTTCACCGATTGGCACGCCGACGATCCCGCCCTCGGCAAGCAACGCTGGGCAACCTTCCTCACCCGCGAATTGCCCCCGATCATCGACGCCACGCTGAAAACGACCGGCGCCAATGCGATCGCGGGGATCTCGATGGCGGGAACCGCGGTCTTCCAACTGGCGTTGTCCGCGCCCGGGGTGTACCGCGCGATCGGTTCGTACAGCGGCTGCGTGCGCACCAGTGACGCGCGCGGCCAGGCGGTCGTCAACGCCGTGGTCGTCAGTCAGCAGGGCAACCCGGTGAACATGTGGGGCCCGCCGAGCGACCCGGCGTGGGCCGCCAACGATCCCTATCTGCACGCCGAAAAGCTGCGCGGCACCGCGATATACGTTGCCAGCGGCAATGGTCGGCCCGGACCGTTCGACACCGTCGACGGGGTCCACGGCGATCTACCGCAGCTGGCCTATCAGCTGCTGTTCGGCGCACCGCTGGAGGCCATCGCGAGCGTCTGCACCCGGCAGCTGCGGGATCGGTTACGGGACTTGAACATTCCCGCGACAGTCGACCTGCGCGACACCGGCACCCATTCGTGGGGGTATTGGCAGCAGGACCTGCACAACTCCTGGCCGATCTTCAGCGAGGCCCTGAATCGGTGAATGTGGTTGACCGGGTACATGAGTTGGGAGAGTCCAGATGACGGAGATCGGTACCCGCCTGCCCGGTGCATCGATGCAGGGCGGGTTCGGTGCGTGGCTCGCGTTCACCGGATGTCTCATCGCGGTATTCATGCAGATGATCGATGTGACCATCGTGAACACCGCATTGCCGAATCTCACTGCGGACCTGGCGGCTTCGCCATCGCAGCAGCTGCTGGTGGTGTCCGGTTACTCGCTGGCGTTCGCGTGCACGCTGCTCACCGCGGCGAGAATCGGCGCGATCTTCGGCCGCCGCGTCGTGTTCCTGGTCTCGGTGGTCGCGTTCACCGCGATGTCGGTGTGGTGCGGAATATCGACCAGTGCAACGGAACTGGTGATCGCCCGGATCTTTCAGGGAGCCGCAGGCGCGGGAATGGCCGCGCAGACCATCGCCATCCTCATCGCGAGTTTCCCGCCGAGTCGCCATCAGCTGATGTTCGCGCTGTACGGAGCGACCGCGGGCTTCGCGGGCATGCTGGGCCCGATCGTCGGCGGGGGACTGGTCACGGCCGATATCGCCGGTCTCGGTTGGCATTCGGTGTTCCTGATGAACCTGCCGGTCGGCATCCTCGCGTTCGTCCTCGGTGTCCGATACCTGCGCCTCGGCAAGCCGCCCCAACGCGACGGCCTTGATCTCGGCGGCGTAGCGCTGTCCACCGTGAGCTTGTTCGCGCTGCTCGCCGCGCTCGCGGACATCCAGCAGAACGGCTGGCGGCCAGCGCCTTTCGGGGTGATCGCCGCGGCGCTCGCGGTGGGGGCGGTGTTCATCGGTTACGAGCGCAGGCTGGGCCGGCGCGGTGGCAGCCCGCTGGTGCGCCTGGACCTGTTCGCCAATCGTGGATTCGCCCTGGGCGCCGGACTGGTGGCGAGCTTCTTCGGCCTATTCACCGCATTCGTCTTCACCGTATCGATCACGCTGCAGGACGAGCTGCATTTCTCTCCGCTGCGCACCGGCGTGGCTATGACACCGTTCGCACTCGGCGCGGGTGCGGGCGCGATCGCCTCGTTGTTCCTGGTAAAGCGTTGGGGGGTAAAGGTACTCGCGTTCGGCATCGCACTGTATGGGGGATTGGTGGCGGTGGGTGCGGTGTATCTGCACCTGACGAACGGGCAGGTGAATCTCGCACTCGCCCTTGGGCCGGTGTTTTTCGCCGGCCTCGGGGTCGGCCTGTTCGGCGTGCAACTGCAACCGCTGATGCTGGCGGGCCTGCGGGAGCGGCAGATGGCCGAGGCCTCGGGCCAATTGCCCACCATCGAGCAGATCGGCAATGCGGTCGGCCTGGCCCTGTTGAGCGTGGTGTTCTTCCGCGCGCACACCCTGGGCGGCAGCATCGTCATGTTCCTCGCCATCGCGATCTGCGCCATCGCCATGGCGGTCCCGACTCTCGCACTGCCCGACCCGGCGAAGCAGCTCAGGTGATCAAATGCGCACCACCGAGCGCGGACGGCATCGTTTCGCCCGCGGTCGGTCCGATGAGCAGCTGCTTGATGATCTTGCCGGTTTCCCCACGCGGCAGCGAAGGCAGGAAGGTGACGTCGCGCGGCACCGAGAAGCGACTCAACCGATGACGGATGTAAGACCGGATCATGTCCGAATCCAGGCCCGCCCCTTCGCGTTTCACCACGAACGCGGCAAGCCGCTGGCCGAATTCCTGATCCGGCACACCGACCACGGCGACCTCGCTGACCTGCGGCAGGTGCGCGAGCGCCTCCTCCACCGGCCGCGGAAAGACGTTCTCACCCCCGGAAATGATCATCTCGTCGTCCCGTCCCGCGATGAACAGCCGCCCCGCGACGTCGAGATAGCCGAGGTCGCCGGTGTCGAGCATCCCGTCGGACTCCGCGGGCGGTGCCGAGCTCACATACCCGTCGAACAGCATGTGGTTGCCGACGAAAATGTGCCCGGTGACGCCGACCGGCACCGGGCGCTGGTCCGGGCCCAGCACGGCGATTCTGGTGCCGAGCGGCGGCCTGCCCGCGGTGGTCGGCGCGGTCCGCAGATCGTCGGGCGTGGCGATGGTGGCCCAGGAGACCTCGGTGGAACCGTAGACGTTGTAAAGGATGTCGCCATAGGTATCCAGGAAACGCAGCACCGTCGCCCCCGCCAGCGGCGCACCGCAGCTGACCACCGCGCGCAGGCTCGACGTGTCGTAGCGAGCCCGCACCGCGGTGGGCAGATCGAGGATGCGGTTCACCATCGTCGGCACGACGATCATGCTGGCCACCCGATGCTCGGCGACGAGCCGCAGGCACTCCTCGGCGTCGAAACGCTCAGGCAGCACCACGGTCGCGCGCAGCGGCGTGCTGATCTGCAGACCGGCCAGCCCCCAGGTGTGGAACAGCGGGGCCGGGATGAGCATCGCTTGCTCCATCGGCAGCGGAATCCGGGAGAGCAGGGCCGCGATGGTCCCGAAGCCCTTGGGTTGCGGCCGGCGCGCGCCCTTCGGTGTGCCGCTGGTGCCGGAGGTCAACACGATCAGCCTGCCCGGTCGGTTCGGGCGCCGAAAGTGGCGCTCGCCCTGCGCGATCAGATCATCGATGGTGAGCCGGTGCGGCACCGGCGGGCGGCCGTCGGTGGTGAAGCGCGGCAGATCGGCGTGCAGGTAGTGGACCAGCTGCTCGAGGTCGCCGTCGACGAACAGCGCGGCAAGCCGGTGCCGCTGCACGATGTCCTCGATCTGCCGTCCGGACAGCCCCACGTTCAACAGTGCCACATCGACGCCGAGTTTCCCTGCGGCGACCATGCATTCGACCATCCCTGCGTGATTGCGGGAGAGTAATCCCACCGTGTCGCCGAAGCCGAGATCGAGCCCGGCCAGCGCGCCCGCCAGCGCGCTTGTCCGAGCGTGCATCTCGGCGAAGGTCCGGGTGCCGCAGTCGTCGACGACGGCGATCCGATCCGGTGCGTACGCGGCCGCCGCCGCATAGCCGCCGGCCAGGCTGAATCCCCATTTAGCAAGGGAGCGAGCCTGTTTGACGCCGGTCGCGACGCTCGCGGTCCGCCCGACACCGACGGTGACCATCTGTTTGGCCACGCTGACCTGCCGACGCAGCGGCGAATTCTCGGCATTGACCACCGTCGAGGTTCGCGCGCCACGGATAACGTCGACCGCCCGCCGCAGTCCTCGGTTCACCCACGACACCACGGCCGAGTTGGACTGCTCGGCGATCGCCGGATGCAACCGGCCGGGCGCGAACACGGTGACCACGACCTTCGTGCGCTCCTCGTCACCCCGCAGCCGCACCAACACGAAACTGCCGGTCCCCGGGCACTGTAACTCCACGCTCTCGTACCAGCGCTGCACGGTGAGCCGAAGCTGGTGGGTGCGAATGCCGGACTCGGCGGTGCCGATGCGCACATGCGCGATGCGGCTGTCCGGCCCGGCCTCCACGAGCTCGCAGCCGCCGATTCCGGCGAACAACCGCGGATAGGTCTGCGGTTCGAGGAGCAGATCCCACAGCGCTTTACGGGCGACCGGGAAGTCCGCACTCACATCGATGACATCGGTAACCAACTCACGCACTTCTCGTCGGCCGGTTCGAACAGCTCGGGGCCGGCGGGTGCCCCTTGATCCGCGGGTCACCCGTGTGGCCGATGCGTCAGCGGACCGGCAACCTGCTATCGACCCCAGTATGGGGCGCGATGGCGGAGATGCTGACCATTTACCTCGACATTGTGTGCTGTCCAATGACGGGCTGACCTGGATGTGAGTCTGACCAATTCGCCACGGAGCCGAGCTTTTGTGATCTTCGCGGCATACGGTCGGCCGAAACCCCTGGTCGTGCTCGGAGGTGTGGGTGAGCGTCGGGGATAGACGGACGAGTGCCCGGGTGGCCGCGGTGATCGGTGCGGCGGTACTGGTGTGCTCCGGCGGGGTCGCCTTCGCCGACCCGGACGCCGCAACGCTTGCGTCGCCGGATGGTTCGCGGCTGGTCAGCACGGAGCAAGGACCAGGACGGGTCCTCGATCTGGCGGTGTACTCGGCGGCCATGGGGCGGACGATATCGGTCGAAGTGCTGCCGGCGGCGGATGATTCGCGACCAGCACCGACCCTGTACCTACTCAACGGGATCAACGGCGGTACCGACACCGGTGACTGGCGCACCGGTGACAACTGGTTCACCAAGACCGACGCCGCGCGCTTCTTCGCCGATCAGCAGGTCACCGTGGTCATGCCGGTAGGTGGTGGCGGCACCCTCTTCGCCGACTGGCGAGCCGACGATCCGGTGCTCGGCAGGCAACGGTGGTCCACCTTTCTCACCGCCGAACTCCCCGCGATCATCGACGCTGCCTTTCGCGGCACCGGCGTGAATGCCATTGCGGGACCGTCGATGGCGAGCTCCGCGGTGTTCCGCCTAGCCCTCGCCGCACCGCGGCGGTATCGCGCGATCGGCTCCTACAGCGGCTGCGTGCGCACCAGCGACCCGGCCGGGCAGGCGATGGTCGACGCCATGGTGCTCGGCCGGCGCGGCAATCCGCTGAACCTGTGGGGCCCGCCCACCGACCCGGCCTGGGCCGCCAACGACCCCTATCTGCACGCCGACCGGTTGCGCGGCACCACCATCTACGTCTCCACCGGCACCGGGCAGGCCGGGCCGCTCGACACCCTGGACGGTCCCGGCATCAACGCGAATCCGCTGAAACTCCTCGATCAGCTGACCGTCGGGGGAGCGTTGGACGCCATCACCGCGGCCTGCACCGCGCAGTTACGAGAACGGCTGCGGGAGTTGAACATTCCCGCGACCTTCAGCCCACGGATCGCCGGCACCCATTCCTGGGGATACTGGCAGCAGGACCTGCACAACTCTTGGCCGCTGTTCCGTACCGCGCTCGGTGACTGAGGCGCAACGGATTACGGCTCAAGCACCGGCGCGCCAGCGCGCGACCACCTGCCCGACCTCGGTGGCCGGGGGTTCACGGTAGAGCCACTCCCTGGCGATCCGGTGCCAGTTGTTGGTGGTGTCCAGCTGGCCGAGTGCGGCGAAGGTGAACAGGTCGGCCCGGCGGGAGAACACGTGCTCGGCGGGCAGTCGCTGCTTGCGCATGCCACGGAATTCGGCGGTGCGCGGGTCGATGGCGAGAATCAGTGCGCCGGTGGCCAATTCGGGGGTGATGGTGATCTCTTCGTCGCCGAGGTGCCAGCCCGCGGCGGCCCAGACGTATTCCAGGCATTCCGCCGCGTCGACGCCGGAATCGGGATCCATGATCTCGTGCCGGACCCACATCTCGTACAGATCGTCGGCGCGGTACTCGCTCGCGGCTTGCAGGCAGGCCCGCTCGAGTTCGACATGCACCGGGTCCATGCTGTGGTAAAGCCCGAAATCCACGAAACCGAGCCTGCCGTCGCCGGCGAGGATGATGTTGCCGGGGTGCGGGTCACCGCAGAATTCGAAGTCGGTGAACAGGGAACTGATGTAGAAGCGATAGATCAGCTCGCCGATCCGATTGCGATCCGCGCTCGGCAACCCCCGGATCTGTTGATACGGTTGACCTTCGAGGAACTCGGTCACCAGAACGTGTGGCCCGCACAGCTCTTCGACGCTGTCCGGCACCGTGACGAACGGATGACCGCGATAGCGCGCGGCGACCCGATGCTGGGTGCGCGCTTCGCGCACGTAGTCGAGTTCGCTGCCGATATTGCGCGCGATCTCGTCGAGCACATCCGCGTCGGCCGCGCTCGGCAGCATGGACTTCCACAGCCTGCTGAACATCGCCAGGTTCCGCATATCCGCTTCGACGGCGTCGTCCACGCCCGGGTACTTCACCTTGACCGCGACCGCACGCCCGTCGTGCAGCCTGGCCCGATAGACCTGACCGATCGAGGCCGCGGCGATCGCGGTCTCGTCGAAGTCGGCGAAGACGCGTGCCATCGGCCCGAGGTCGTCCTCCAGCACCGCTCGCATGGCCGGGAACGCCACGACCGGCGCCTGATCGCGCAGCTCGGCGAGCTTGACCCGGAACATCTCCCGGTGTGCCTCGGGCAGCAGGTCGACGTCGAGCACCGACAGCATCTGGCCCAGCTTCATCGCCGCGCCCTTGAGTCCGCCGAGCACGGTGACAAGTTGTTGTGCCGCTTGCAAAGTCGACCGTTCGGACAGTCGCTGCCTGGCCTGCTCGGTGCGCCCGATCATCGACAGCCGGGTGCCGACCCCGCGCACCGCCTGCCCCGCGGCCAGGCGGCCGATCTTGCTGCCGCGCGCGAGGCGACCCCTCGGTACTCGATCGCCCACTGTCGCACCTCCATTGGCCAACGTGCCCGCATGACGCGGTGGCATCCACTCTTGCATACTCGACACCCGGACTAAACTGAGCAAAGCTCATTTTCGAGCACGAGCAGGCAGGAGTAGCCGATGCCGCCGAAAGCCGCGGGGGAGCGCCGTCGTCCGACCCAGGAACGGGCCAAGGCGACCCGCGAACACATCCTGGACACCGCCGCGAAACTGTTCGGTGAACGCGGCATCGCCGACACCTCGACGAACCGGATCGCGACGGCGGCCGGGGTGAGCATCGGCACCGTCTACCGATATTTCACCGACCGCTCGGTCATGGTCGAAGAACTGCTCCGGCGCTTGCTCGAGAACGTCGAGCGCCGGTTCTCCCAGCGGGTATTCGGCCTCGGGGAGAAGCCGAGTGAGGATGTGATCACCGGGATCCTGGAGGTCATCGCCGACGAACTGGTGGAAAACGCGCTGCTGGTGCGTGCGCTGGTCGCCGGGGTGCAGTTCTACAACAGCGGTATCCCCGAGTTCGAACCGCGGCTGCGGCTGCTGGTGAAGGTGCTGGTGATCCAATTGCTCGGTCCCGGCGACGATCACGAGTACGACGTGATGACGTTCGTGCTGATCAATACCGGTTTCGCGGCGGTGCTCCGTGCTTCGGCGCTGGAGGTGGACAGCAAGGAGCGCGCGGAGTCCATCCGGATGACGGCGCGGATGATGGCGGCCTGGGTCGACGCCGAACTCGCGGCCGTCAAAAAGTGAGCACCTCGCTATGTACTACCGCGCGGGCCACAACTTGACCCTGCCGCTGATCCGCTGATTTGCCTGGTAACCGGCCGCGAGCGCGGCCGCCATCGGTCGGGCAAAGAGGAGTAGAAGGTGAGCTCCCACTCGGTTTACCGTTATTGCCAAGAGCAATAAACCGGTAACAGCGATGTTCTCGGCGTGGCCGCGGCTCAGCTACTTGCCGCCGACGCCGCAGTCGCTGCGGTGTACGGAGATAAGGAGGCCACCGGTGACGATCGAAAGTCTCGACCGACCCGAGCTCGGTGTACTCGGGCGACAGATCGCCTTGTCGGCGCGCGAGATCGACGCGCTGGCGCGCACCGCCATCGACCACGTCGCGGCGGCCAGGCCGTTGTCCGGGGGCGCGCTGCACGGCGAGGTGCGCATCGTGGTGCGCATCTGCCTCGACTGGCTGATCCAGCGGTTGAACGGCGAGCCGGTCGATGCGGCCACCGCGGGCCTCGAGGCCGCCGCGGCAGGCTGCGCCGGTGCCGGAATCCCGATCGATACGGTGCTGCACGCTGTCAACGAGGGGTTCAAGGTCGGCCTCGACCTGATGGCACATCCCCGGCCCGCGGACACGCTCGGCGTCGTCACGGGCATCGGCCGGGTGGTCGAGCTGTCCAAGCTGGTCACCGCCGCGGTAAGCAAGGCTTACGTCCGGGAGTACAAGGCCGACGTCGCCGAACATCAGACCGCGACACACAACTTGACCTCGGCCTTGCTCGGCGGTCAGCCCGCCGCGCGGGAATTGCTGTTCGCCGCAGAGTATTTCGTCCTTGCCATCGCGCTGCCCGAGCATCCCGACGAACGCCGCCCCGGGCTCGATCGGCAGGTCGTCGCCCGGCGCAAACTGCGCCGCCTGCAATCCGCGCTCGCGACGCAGCTCGGCGGCGAGGCGCTGTCGCTGCTCTCCGTCGACGGGGGCACGGTGCTCGTGCCGAGCACCGCGCGGACCGATGCCGAACTCGACGGGCTGGTGCGGGCGTTGGCGGACGCGGCGCGCGTACCGATCACGGCCACGGTGGTCACCGCACGGCCGGACGAGGTGCCGGGTGCGGCCCGGCAGGCCCACGAACTCCTCGATACCGCACAACGGATGGGACTCGAGCCCGGTGTGCACCGGTTCGCCGAACTCGCGCTGGTACACCAGCTGAGCCGCCCCGGGATCGCTCGTGAGCTACTCGGCAACCATCTCACGCCGCTGGACGCGCACCCCGAGCTGTGCGAGACCCTGCGGATCTACATCGACACCGACCTGAGCAGGCTGCGCTCGGCCGAACACCTTGGCGTGCATCCGAATACGGTCGACTACCGGCTGCGCCGGATCGGTGAGCTCACCGGCTTCGATCCGGCCAGAGCCAATGGATTGTGGTACCTGCGTTCGGCATTGATCGCACGGATGGGTGGCGTGCGGAATTCGGCATAGGCAACTGTGCCAAGGCGACCGGCCCGATAGCTGTGAGGTATCCAGTTCCACGCCGAAGACGCGTTGACCGCACCACGTGACCGCTAGCGTCGAACCCGAACCAGGAATCCGGTCAGCTGGAGGAAATGTGCGCAGTGCGTTCCGCGATCCCGTGATCCCCGATGGCGAGAAATCCGTGTACACCGTGGGTGTCGCCGATCAGCCGCAGGCGTTCGAGGTGACCAGCGTGGTAGGCCGCGCGGCACACGACTACCACTCGACGGTGGAACTTCGTGCGAGCGAGGGGAATACGACGATCGCAATCGAGCAGCGATTCAGCCGGACCGGCGGGTGGTTACGGGCCGCGGACTACCGGGCCGAAACCCGATCGCAGAACGTGGTGGTGTCGCGCGAGGAAGCGCATTTCCTCGACACCACCCACCTCCAATTCGGCAGCGGCGTAGCGCCTTTCCCGTCGAACGTCATGCCACTCATCGGCGGTCTGACATTGCTGCGCGGGCTGGACTTCATCGAGGGCGCCGCGACGTCCCTGGACCTGTGGCTGGCCTTTTCGGTGCATTGGCCGGTGACGGCCCGGGTACACAAGCAGGCGACCATAGAGGTCCCCGCCGGACTCCTCACCACTTGGCCGGTACACCTGCGCCCCGGCTTCGCGCATGTGAACACGATGCTGGACAAGATGATCGGCGGTTTCATTCCGTCCGCCATCGCTCACTTCGAGACAGACCCGCCACATCGACTGGTGCGCTTCAGTTTCCCGATCGAGCCCGCCGCCGCCCCGCGCGGGCTGATGGAGTTGGTCGCCTAGCCGCGGTCTGCCGCGACCGCCCGGAACACCGCCTGTATCGCGTGGATGTAGCGGCGCACGGATTCGTGCGCTATCGGGGTGTCGGGGAAGATGACGCTGAGGGTCGTTTCCGAGGGCATGCGGTTGATCCAGACGAGGGCCTCCTCGGAGGCGGCGCGGTTGGCGTAGATGCCGCCGTGTACCAGGTCGAAGAACTCGTGGCCGTCGAAGTCGCGGGCGTCCACGTAGGAAATCATCGGTGTCGCCCAGCCGGGGCGGACTTTGATGTCGGTGTCGGCGGGCAACAGTTCGAGCACGCGATGAAAGGAGGTGGGCGCGAGGCGGATACCGTTCTCGTAGGCCCGCTGAGCGACGGTCACGGCGCGGGCGAAGGACGCGTCCGCGATCGGGAAGGCCACCGGGACGAGGGCGACATACCAGCCCACCGAGGCGCGTTCGGCCGCGGTGGTGCGGGTGCTGATCGGTGTCATGCCGAAGTAGTAGTCGCCGCCGGTGAGTTCGGCCTCGGCCAGCGCGGCGGCGGCGAAAATGCCGCCGACGAACTCGGCGTCGTTGGCGCGGCAGACCCGTTCGAATCGGCGCGCGTCGGCCTCGCTGAGCAGTGTGATGCTCAGATGCGCGCTGCGGTTGTAGCCATCCCGGCGTTTCCCGAGATCTAAAGGAAAGCAAGGCAATTCGCCGTCGTTGCCACGGATCAACTCCAGCCATTTCCGGACACCCGGCGATCCGAGGGTGAACCGGGCGGAGTGTTCGCGTTCCGCGGTGCAGTATTCGAGGTAGCTGGCGGCCGGTGTCAGCGTGTCGGGGACTTGCCAGGCCTCGCGCGCGTACAGGTACGCCAGGTCCGAGCAGGACAGGTATTGCCCGAGCCCGTCGGTGTGCAGATGGTCCACCGCGAGGTAGACCGTGGTCGAGTCGCCGTGTTCGATCGCGCCGAAGGAGAAGCAATCCCATTGGAACGGACCGGGAGTCGTCTTCTGCACGTGCGCCCGGATGGCTTCCGCGTCGTCGAGCTCGCCGTAGTCGATCGGCGCGAAATCGACCACCTCCGCGTCCACCAGGTGCCGCCGGATCGCGCCGCCGTCGATGGCGAACCAGGTCCGGAACGTGTCGTGCCGCACCAGGAATGCGTTGATGCTGCGGGTCATCGCGTCCCGATCGAGGTCGCCGATCGGTATCTCGACGGTGACCAAGCAGAGGCCAGAGTAGCGGAAGTCGGCCGCCGCGTGCCGATCTGCCAGCCGTAGATACTCCTCCTGTTGATGCGACGGCGGCGCGGGATGGGTGGGTGCCTCGGCGGCTCGCGCCACCGATTCCGCAGTGGCGACCCAGGTCACCATCCGCCCCGGCGCCGGGTGCCATTCATCGATCAGCCCCTGGTCGATCACAGCGCCGCCACCGGCTCCGAAATGGGCTGCGGCCGACCGGGTTCGGCGGCGAGTACTAGTTCGGCGACCTTGGGACCGGCCTGCTCCAGGCTGAACGATCGGCCCATCTGTAATGACATCAGGTCGATGCCGAGGGACTTGGTGACCCGAGCCCCGAGTTCCACGGCCATCAGCGAATCCAGTCCGAGTTCGGGCACCGGCACCGTCATATCGATCGAATCGACCGGCACACCCATCACGACCGCCAGTTCCGCGGCCATCTTGCGGGCGATGAACGGCCCGCGCTTGCCGTCGTCCAGTTCGACCAGTTCGGCGCGCAGCTGGGCCAGCTCGGAGGTGTCCTTCGCGGCGGCCTTGGCCAGCTCGATCGTCCGGCCGGTGCGCGCCAGCTGCGGAAAGGTGCCTGCGAGTTTGGCCCAGTCGGTGGGGATGATCGCGGCCCTGGTGTCGGCCAAGCGCAGCGTCTGCTCCAAATAGGCGGTGGCGTCGGCCATGTCGATCGGCCCGAAGCCGACCAGGTCGAGGTATTTGGTGGCCGTCGCGTCGGCGGCCATGCCGCCGGTCGCGCCGGAGAGATGACCCCAGCCGATGCACAGCGCCCGCTCGCCCGCCCTGGCCCACTCCTCGGCCAGCGCCTCGACCGCGACATTGGCCGCGCAGTAGTTGTATTGGCCATAGATGCCGTACATCGAGCCGCCGGAGGAGTACAGCACGAACATGTCCAGCCGGATGCCCGCCTCGGTCACCGCGCGGTGTAATGCCCGCGCGCCGTGCACCTTCGGCCGATAGACCTTCGCCAGCTGCTCGTGCGCCATGAGCTCGACGCGGTTGTCGGACACCGAGCCCGCCGCGTGGAACACGCCGCGCAGTGGGTGTTCGGCGGTGTGCGCTCTGCTGACCACCGCGGCGACGGCGTCGATGTCGGTCACGTCGACCAACTCCTCGATCACCTCGACACCGACTGTGCGCCACGCCTCGAGCTGGCGCCTCGCCGCCTCGGTGGTCGCACCGCCGCGGCCGAGCAGTACCAGTCGGCGCGCGCCGCGCAGGACCAGCCAGCGGCCGGTGGCCATGCCGAAGCCGCCGAACCCGCCGGTGATGAGATAGCTTGCGTCGCCGTGGATCTCGATATCGGGCAGATAGGGCCGGACCGGTGGCTCCGGTGCGTCGATGCGCAGCGCTATTCTGGCCAGCCCGGAGGACCGGATGACCTCCTCGAAAGCGGTTCCCACGTCCCGGGTTTCGAACATCTTGTACGGCAGCGGTCGGTAGACGCCCGCCACGACCTGTTCGTAGACTCGGTGCAGCAGGTTGGCCAGGCGCTCCGGGCGGACCGCGACCAGGCGGTCCAGATCCATCGAGAAGTAGGCCACGTTCTTGTCGAAGTTGGCCAGCTCCAGCAGCCCGCCGGTGTAGATGTCGGCCTTGCCGACCTCGACGATGCGGCCGAATTCGGCGACGGCGTTGAAGTTCTGGCGCAGGATCTCCCCGGGCGCGCTGCTGAGCACGACCTCGGCACCGCGGCCATCGGTGAGCGCGAGCACGTCGTCGACGAAGTCGAGCGAACGCGAGTTCACCGCGTGGTCCGCGCCGAGCGCCAGGATGTGTTGCCGTCGCTCGTCGGAACTGGCCGTGCCGATGATCCGCGCCCCGCGCGCCTTGGCGACCTGGATGGCGGCCGTGCCGACACCGCCTGCCGCACCGTGGATCAGCACCGTTTCGCCCGGCTCCAGCCGCGCCAGCTCGAGGAGCGCGTACTCGGCCGTCGCGAAAGCGATGGCACTGGTGCAGTATCCGGGATCGGTGTCGGCGGGCAGCGGAATCACCAGCTGCCGATCGATGATGGCGTAGCGCCGCATCATGCCCTTGGCCGCCACCGCCACCAGATCGCCGACCGCGATACCGTCGATCCCCGCACCGACCCGCATCACCGTGCCGACCCCCTCCATGCCCGGCACGGTGCCGAAATATGTTGGTGCCAGCTCTCGTTCGCCGAGCAGGCCGATGACCTTCAGCGGATCCTTGTAGTTCAGCCCGATCACCTGCATGCGGACCTCGACCTGGCCCGGGCCGGGCTCCCGGCGCGGGCATTCGCGCCAAGCCAGCGCCGAGAGCAGACGGGTGCGGGGGAGTTCGAGCTCGAAATTGGCCTCCGGGTCGGTCAACGGCGCCGCGGTGTCGTGCACCGCCAAGCGCTCGGGGAGGGGCTTGGTCACCACCGGCGCCCAGCGGTTGCCGTCGCGCAGGAGCACCTCGTCGGTGTTGTCGTAGGAGAACGCGCCCGGCACCGCCAATTCCGTGACCAGATCGGCGATGTCGGTGCCGGCTGCCACATCGATCAGGCGCCACCGCAAGGGTGTCTGCTCGTTCAGCAGCACGCGCCGGGCCCCGGCCAGTGCGGACTGCCGGGAGTCCGGCGCAGATGTGCTGTCCGGCAGCGTGAACGCCTGCTCGGTGATCAGGGTGGCATGGACGGAACCGTCACCGAAGACCGTCTGCGGGGTCTGTTCCTCCGTGCTCGGGTTGGCGAATTCGTGTACCGCGACGGCGATCCGCTTCAGTGCCCAGAGATCCGCCAGATCGTCGGCACCGGCTCCGGCCACCACGCACACATGGAGCCGGGCGGCCTCCGATGTCTGTGCCTGCCGTAGCTGCTCGACCAGTTCCGCTTCCAGTTCTGATCCAGGCGAGTCGACGACGTACTGCCGCGCACCCGGGATCGCGTCCGCCAATTGTGCGGCGCGACTGCTTTTTCCGAGAGCCACGACGACCGTGGCGGCCGACCCCGCGTCCGGCAGTGCGGTCGGATCGATGGGGTCGCGCTGTTCCAGCTGCTCGCGGTAGTAGAACTCGGCCATCCGATGCAGTGGATCGTCACCGGGTTTCAGCGCGCCGATCTGCAGCCCGGTCAACCGCAGCACGAGGTTCTGCTCGGCGTCGAGCACCTCGACATCGGCGCGCAGCCGCGCCTTCGGATCGCGGCGCGCGACCACCGTGGCCTGTTCCGGAATCGGGGCGAGCAGCCGGACCGCCGCGACGCCGACGGGCACCATGACACCCTCGTTGATTCGTTCGTCGGCGAAAAGCATTGCCGCGGTCTGCATTGCCGCGTCCACCACCGCCGGATGCGCGAGATGGCCGGAGCCCGTGGCGATCGTGCCGTCCACCGTCGCCACCGCGGTATCCCGGCCGACCCGCACCGAGGTCACCCGCCGGAAGGCCGGACCGTACCGCAGCCCTGCCGCGGCCAGCCCGGCGTAGAACATTTCCGGGTCGATATCGACACCGACATCGATGGTGGGAACAGTCGCCTTCGACGGCAGGTAGCCGCCGGTCAGGGTGCGGCCGAACGCGTGCACGGTCCACGCCGTTCCGGTCGCGTTGCGGGATCTGATCAGGAAGCGGCCACTGGACTCCTCGATGCTCAACGCCATGAGTGGCACATCCGGCGCGGCCATGATGAGCGGCGCGACGAAGCGAATCTGTTCCAGCGCCACACGTTTGACGCCGAGCCGGGTCGCCGTCGCGCTGAGCGCCGCGTCCAGGTAGGCGGCACCCGGCATGATCCGGACCCCGTTGACCACGTGATCGGCCAGCCAGGGTAGCAGTTCGGTGCCGACCTGCAGCAGCCAGTCCGCTCTGCCCTCGACATCCGGATCACCGAGCATGGCGTAGGTATCCGGGGTGCCGAGCCTGGCCTGTTCGAACAGCGGCAGGGTGGAATGCAAACGTGTCCGCTGCCACGGGTAGCGGGGCAGCGGCACGTGCGCGGTCGCCGGGCCACCGCCCGGGAACAGCTGTTCCGGATCGAGTACGCCCGCGCCGTAGAGGCCGATGAGCGTGCGCCGGACGCTCGCGGAGTCGGGTTCCTTGCGGTCGAGGGTCGGCACGGTGGTGCCGTGCACGTCGGCCTCCACCAGCGCCTCGCGAATGTTGCCCGACAACACCGGATGCGGGCCGATCTCCAGGAAGACCCGGCTGCCCGCGCCGATCGCCCTGGTCACGGCGTCGAAGAAGCGCACCGGCTGACGGACATTCGCGCACCAGT
The DNA here is from genome assembly GCF_044456045.1 of Nocardia sp. NPDC051052. Lineage (NCBI taxonomy): Bacteria > Bacillati > Actinomycetota > Actinomycetes > Mycobacteriales > Nocardiaceae > Nocardia > Nocardia sp. NPDC051052. Next base: position 9,652 of record NZ_JBITFL010000002.1, on the reverse strand, counting down.
ACTCGGCGTCCCAGCCGCCCTCGGTGACGAGCTCGCCGGTCACGGTCGAATACAGCGGCACCGTCGGGGATTGCGGGGCCAACTCGCTCAGTTCGCTGCGCAGCTCGTCGAGGATCGGATCCATCAGCCGACTGTGATACGGCACCTCTACCCGCAGTCGGCGGGCGAAAGCGCCCTCCTCGGTGAGCGTTTCGGCGATCTCGTCCAGTCGGTCCGGATCGCCCGACAACGTGAGGGAGCTGGCGCTGTTGATCGCCGCGATGTCGACGCGCGGATCGTCCGCGACGAGTTCGCGAGCCCGGTCGACGGGTAGTCCGACGGCGAGCATGCCGCCCGATCCGGCGGTGGTCGCCTGCAGCCGGGCTCGGTGGTAGGCGACGCGGACCGCTTCCCGAAGCGACAACATCCCGCTGACGTACGCCGCCGAGACCTCGCCCACACTGTGGCCAACTACTGCGGCAGGCGAAATCCCGTGCTGGGCAAGCTCACTCACCAACGCCACCTGGACGAGGAAGTTGGCAGGCTGCGCGACCTCGGTGCTCGTCACCCGAGACTCTGCCTCGGGTCGCAGCAACGCGTCGATGATCGACCACTCCGCGAGCTTGCTGAACTCGGCATCGATCGTCGCCGCGGTCTCGGCGAAGACGCCACCGGCGCAAAGCAATTCGCGGGCCATGCCCCACCACTGCGGCCCCATGCCGGAGAAGACGAAGACCGGCTCGTCGTAGCGGGACGCGACCGTGCGCACCGCGTCGCGCCCCGCACCCGTCGCGAACTGACGCAGCTCGTGGCACACGTCGTCGGTTTCGCCCAGCAGGACACCGGTGCGGAATTGATGATGGGCCAACCGCGTCCACGCGGCCTCGGCCAGCCGGTCCGGACTGGCCCCCGCGTCGATCAGGTCGGCGAAGCGACCGGCCATGGCACGGGCGGCGCCGGTGCTGCGCGCCGAGATGGGCAGGATGCCGAGGTGCCGCGCCGGTTCGCTGGTCGCCGCCGGGTGGGCGAGGTACTCCTGCAGGATCGCGTGAGCGTTGGTGCCGCCGTAGCCGAAACCGTTGACCGCGATCGTCATCGGGCCCGCGTGCGGAGGCAGCGGTTCGGCATCCACCTGGATCCGCAGGCCCAGCTCATCAAGGGGGATATCGGGATTGGGCTTGTCGAGCCACCCCTGCGGCGGGATCACGCGATGCCGAATCGCCATCGCCGCCTTGATCACGCTCGCGATTCCGGCCGCGGCCTCGGTATGGCCGATCGTCGCCTTGACCGAGCCGACGCCGAGCGGACGCGTCCGTCCGGCGGGCGCGCCGAAAGCCCGTCCGAGCGCACGCAATTCGACCGGATCGCCGACCAGGGTCCCGGTGCCGTGCGCCTCCACATAGGTGATCTCGTCCGGTGTCAAACCGGCCCGGGTGCACACCGTGCGGGCCAGTGCCTCTTGCGATTCCGCGCTCGGCACGGTGATCGCCGTGGTGCGCCCGTCCTGATTGGCGCCCGTCGCCTTGACCACGGCATAGATGCGATCGCCATCGCGCACCGCGTCGTCGAGCTTCTTCAGCACCACCATGCCCGCGCCTTCGCCACGGCCGTACCCGTCGGCGGCGGCATCGAAGGATTTGCACCGGCCATCGGCGGCCAGGAAGCTGCCCTTGCACATCAGCACGAAGGTCTCCGGCTGCAGCATCACGTTCACCCCGCCCGCCACCGCGACTCGGCAGTCGTCGTTGTCGAGTGCCTGGCAGGCCAGATGGAACGCGACCAGTGACGACGAGCACGCCGTGTCCACGGTGAGCGCCGGTCCGGTCAGGTTGAGCGCGTAGGCGATTCGGTTGGACAGCATGGTGTACGACGCGCTGGCGGGCGTATGCATGTCGGTGTGGAACAGCGCGGGGCCGACCACGCCGATCACCGACTGGTCCACCACGAATCCGCCGACGTACACGCCGACCGGCGCACCGGAGGCGCGGCCCGCGATGCCCGCGTCGTCGAGCGCCTCCCAGGTCACCTCGAGCAGCAGGCGCTGCTGCGGATCGAGCACGGTCGCCTCGCGCGCGGAGATGCCGAAGAAGTCCGGATCGAACTCCCACGGATCGATCGTCATGAACGCGCCGTGCTTGGTGTAGCTGCGGCCCGGGGTGCGCGGCTCCGGATCGTAGTAGCGGCGGTAGTCCCACCGATCCGGCGGAATCTCGACGACGCCGTCCCGCTTGTCGAGGATGAATTCCCAGAAGGTATCGGGCGAATCGATGCCGCCCGCATATCGACAACCGATACCAACGATAGCGATATCCGACATGTAGGTCCTCCAGAACGCGGCTGTTCGCCTTCACCGCGCGAATCGGCGATAAGTATGACAAAGCCCAACACAATAGAAACCGGGCTTGATCATATCGACGCGGGCATGCGGCCAAGGATATTTTGGAGATCGCCGTAGCGCGGAGCCGGATCGACTGTGAGATAGCCTAATTCAGGGTTCTTTACATCGCACTCAGCCGTCATACGGCGGTCGCCGCAAGGGGATTGGTACAGCTCACAGCCCGGCTGCCGCTCGACTTGTGCGTTGTCGGAATCGGCGAACGCCGCCGTTCACACCATGGTATCGATTGGTAAGTTCCCGGCCCGGCGCCGTTCGCGCAATTCACGCACGTATAAGGGAGGCGACGATTGTTCGCCGATTTCACGCAGTGGGCAGATATCGTCGTCCGGCGGCGATTCGCGGTGATCGGTGTGATCGTGTTCGCCATGCTCGCGCTCGGCGCCTATGGACTCGGGCTCGGCGACGAATTGAGTTCGCGAGGGTGGGACGATCCGACTTCGGATTCGGCACAGGCGGCCCGATTACGCGACGAGGTATTCGGGTTCGACCACAGCGGTGACGTGATCCTGCTGTTCACCGCGCCGCCGGGAAAAACGATCGATGATCCGGCGTTCGCCGGTGCGATCGTCGACAGCCTGAACACCCTGCCGAGGCGCTTTCCGAACGAGATCGCGAAGATCAACGGGACCTACTGGGACACCGAGACCGGGCTGACGCTGCCGGATATTTTCGGCTCCGCGGACCACCGGCACGCGTTCGCGTCCGTCGCCGTGCGGGGTGGCAACGAGACCGAGCTGATGCGTAACTTCAGCAAAGTCGCGGGCCGCATCGACATTCCGGGCATCGACATGCAGGTCGCCGGCGGGCAGGCGGTCGCGGGCGCACTCAACGACACCATGGTGCGCGATCAGCGGCGGCTGGAGCTGATCGCCATCCCGGTCGTCGCGGTACTGCTGTTCTTTCTCTTCGGTGGCGTTGTCGCCGCGGCGCTCCCGCTGATCGTCGGCGGCTTGACCGTGCTCGCCGCGTGGGGAGCCATCCGGGCCATCACCCTCGTCACCGAGGTGAATTCGTTTGTTTCCCCGGTGGTTTCGATGATCGGCCTGGGGTTGGCCATCGACTACGGGCTGTTCATCGTGAGCCGATTCCGCGACGAACTGGCCGACGGCCACGAGGTGCCGATGGCGGTGCGGCGAGCGGTGACGACCGCCGGCCGGACGGTGGTGTTCTCGGCGACCATCGTGGTCGTCGCCGCGGGCGCCATTCTGCTGTTCCCGCAAGGCTTCCTGAAGTCGTTCGCTTACGGCGCGATGATTACCGTCGCGCTGGCCGCACTGACCTCGATCACGCTGCTGCCCGCGCTGCTCGCGGTGCTCGGCCACCGGGTGGACGCGCTGGGCTTCGACTGGTTTCGCAAGACCCGATCCGCCGACGATGTGCGGCATAATATTTGGGGACGTATCGCCGATGCGGTGATGAAAAGGCCACTGGCCGTCGCGATCCCGGTGTGTGCCATATTGCTGCTACTCATCGCGCCGATACAGAACGTGGTATTCGGCGGCATCACCGAGCGCTTCCTACCGCCGGACGACCCGACTCGATTGGCCCAGCAGCACTTCGACGACATTTTCCCGCTGCGTCGCATCGACCCGATCCAGCTGGTGCTGACCACCTACCGCAGCTCGGACATCGATACGGTGGTGGCCCGCGCGAATCAGGCTCCCGGCCTGGCGACGCCGTTCCCCGCACCGATCCAAGGCCCCGCCGAACCCTTCGTCTACACCACCGACACCGTGCTCACCGGCTCGGGCCAGGCCGACGCGGCCATCGACTACTTGCGATCCATGCCGCTGCCCAACGGGACGACACTGCTGGTCGGCGGTGAACTCGCCGCGCAGCGCGACAGCATCGACGCGCTACTCGACCGGCTGCCGCTGATGCTCACGGTGGTGTTCCTCGCTACGACCGCGCTGCTCTTCCTCACCTTCGGCTCGCTGATCTTGCCGCTCAAAGCGGCGGCATTGAACTTGCTCGGACTCGGCGCCACCGTCGGCGTACTGACCTGGATATTCGTCGAAGGGCACGGGGCGTCCCTGCTCGGGTGCACGCCCCAGCCGATCATGCCGTTGATCCTGATGCTCATCGTCTCGGTGATCTACGGCCTGTCCACCGACTATGAGGTGTTCCTGCTCGCCCGCATCGTCGAGGCGCGCCGGGCCGGCGCGTCCACCACCGCGGCGGTCCGCACCGGTGTCGCCCGCACCGGTCGCATCATCACCGCCGCGGCCGCGATCCTGATCGTGGTGACCGGCGTGTTCGCCCTCTCCGATCTGGTGATGATGCAATACATCGCCCTCGGCATGGTCACCGCACTGTTCATCGACGCGACGGTACTGCGGCTACTCCTGGTCCCCGCCACCATGAAACTGCTCGGCGACCTGTGCTGGTGGGCACCCGGCTGGATGCTGCGCGTGCACCGGAAAGTCGTTGTCCGCGAGCCTTTTACCGAGGAGCCGGGAGTTCTCCCTGAGCGGACGGAGCCCGCGGAGGCAGTCGAACGCTGATTACGCCGTCCTTATCGCGACACGTTGCGAGACGTCCCCACGACGGTGGAGCATGGCCTCGGAGGGATGTCATGACACCAGACGGTTCTACCTCGATCCCCGGACCTCGTCGCGGCGGAGACGGCCTCGCCGACATCGTCGCCGCCGGCGGGCTACACAACTATCAGCTGCGACTGCACGTCGAATACGGCCCCGTCGTCCAGTTTCCGCTGCCCGGCGCGGAGACGGCGGTGTCGGTCGCGGACCCGGTGCTGCTCGAGGCCACCGCGAAGATCGATGAGCGGCCGGACAAGTTGTTCGAATTCCTTGCGCCGCTGCAGGAGTCGGGCAACCTCCAAACCATTCCGGCCCACGAGCACACGCCGTGGCGGCGGGTACTGCTGTCGGTGCTCGGCGGACGCCGTTCGCACGAGGCACATTTCGGGCAGTTCGTGACATTGGCCCGCGGGCTCGCCGATCGCTGGGCCGACGCGGCATCGCACGGCCCAATTGCCGTGCAGCAGGACCTCAGTGCGCTGTCGCTGCGCATGATGTGCGAGTACGCGCTCGGCAGCGGCCTGGCCGCCCCGGAACAGGCCGATCGGGTCGTGTCGGCGTTCGAGGATGTGCTCACCGAGCAGCTGGCTCGGCTGTATCAGGTGGATATGCCGGGCACCGACGAGGAGCGCGGCGCCCGCGCGCGGCAGGCCCTGGCGTATCTGCGGTCTGTCGTGGACGACGTGCTCGCGGCGCACCGGGCTGACGGCGCACAGCACAATGCGAGCGACCTGATCGCCGCCCTGGCCGTCGCGGGCCAGTCCCCGGCGCGGATCCGGGACACCGTGCTGATGACGATGATGGCCGCGCACCACACCACCGGCGTCGCCGTCTCCTGGACTTTGTATCTACTTGCGCAGCACCCCGATACAGCCGAACGCGTAGCGGACGAACTCACCAGGGTGCTCGGCGACCGTGCCGCTCCCGGCTACGCGGATCTGAAGAAGCTGACGTACCTGACCATGGTGCTGAAGGAATCGATGCGGCTGTACCCGCCGGGACCCTACGGCGCCCGCGAAGCCACCGAAGACCTTCGCATCGGCGAATACGCAGTCCCGGCGGGCACCACCCTCTTCTACCCGATCTGGGCGGTGCACCTGAACCCCGAATACTGGCCGAGCCCAGAGGTTTTCCGCCCGGAACGGTTCACCGCGGCGGAATCCGCCGGCCGTCCCCGACTGGCCTACATCCCCTTCGGGGTGGGCCCGCGCAGCTGCGAAGGCGCGTCACTCGCCATGGTCGAGGCCGAACTCATCCTCGCGGTTTTGCTGCGACGATTCCGGTTCGAGCTGACTGCCGATCATGCGGTGGTGCCCATCGAGCGCTTCGTGCTGTGGGCCGCCGACGACATCTGGATGACTCTCACGCCGCGCCGGTGACGTAAAGCCCCTGTGGCCCGCCCGGCTGGGCGGGCCACGGCCGTCAGTCGATTACACGCAACGCCAGGAGAAGGCGTCGTGCGGTGCGATCGTATGTGCGTGCGTTCCGGCGAAATGCCGTCCGCAGTAGCGCTCGAGATTGACTCCCCACGGGTTGACCCAGTCGTGAATTCCCAATTGCGTGTTGGTCACGTTCAAGCGCTCGCCCTGGCACCGCCATGCGGAAGCGTCCTTGGTGCGATTGCCGTCGACGTAGGCGCGGATATTGACAATCCCTGGGCTCGGCGCCTGCTCGACACACGCGTCCGCGACGCTGATCCCCTGGACGGCCGCCTGCGCGGCCGGAGCGTGCGCGAGTCCGGTAACGGTGACCGCCGCGGCAATTCCGGAACAGGCGGCAAAAGATATGGCTATGCGACAAAGATTCATGGAGGTATTCCTTCGAGCATTGCGGTCGGCTGATGCCGGACCGCGAATTCGCCTCGGCGCCGCCGAGATGCGGATTTCGACTAACCTTATGGAATGGTAGGGAAGGATTTACGAGTCGAAAGTTTACGGCTCGACTCGCCGGTGCTGCCATCCATCGTTCGACGGACAAATCAGTACCGGTCGGCTGGTTATAAGTTGAAAACTGTTGGAACGCAGTGGGTTACGGCGCCGTACTGCGCGGCAACCCACCCGCGCCCGTGCTAACCCAGCTGTGTCGCCTTGGCCTGCCCGGAAACGACGTTGTCGTCGCGGTCGACCAGCGCGACTCGAATCTGCACCGCCTGGCCCGCCGACAACGGCGCGTCCAGGTTGACCACAGTGGATTGGCCGGTCCCGTCGCAGATGACGGCATTTTGTGAACCGGTAGCCGACGGACGGTCGGCATAGGGATCGCCCACCATCGCTTTGATGCCGACCACCCCGGCCGAGGCCTCACAGCTGTAATCAACCCCCACATTGGCCGAACTGACATCGCGGATGTCGATGGCATTGTCGGCGAGTGTCGGCGTGGCAGCCGACGTAATGGCCAGGCCCATCGCACCGAGGAGAGCCAGTACAAGGGCGGAGTGTCGGTAGTTCCGAATAGTCACCATGGATCTTTGTCCTCCTGCATAGCGGAAGTAGATCGCGGACCATACTCACAAACATCGCGGCGTAGACCCGCCGCACTTCCATACTTCCGCACCGCCACCTATTTTTTGGCGTCTTGCCTGATCCGAGATGCCCGATGACGACGGGTTGACAACCCCGGTCGGTAAGTGTTCACTTACGGTTCGTAGTCACTTACCAAGCAGGAGACGAATGGGGTGCGCTCGCGGACCGGATGCGGCGCACCATCCTGGAGCGCCTGGCCGAGCGGCCGCAGGCGGTCGGTGAACTCGCGAGCGCGTTGCCGATCAGCAGACCCGCGGTTTCGCAGCATCTGAAGGTGCTCAAGGACGCGGGGCTGGTGCTGGATCGAGCCGTCGGAACACGCCGGATCTACCAGTTGAACCCGGACGGGATGGGCGCGCTGCGTGCCCAACTCGATCGGTTCTGGGGACGCGCCCTCGTCACGTATCAGCAAGTAGTCGAACAACACTCAGGAGAAGTCATGACCAACACCCAAACCGAACCGGTGCGGCAGCAGATCGTCGTCAACGCGCCACTGGAGCGCGCCTTCGCGCTGTTCACCGAGCGCTTCGATGCGATCAAACCGCGTGAACACAATCTGCTGTCCGTCCCGATCGCCGAGACGGTGTTCGAACCGAGAGTCGGCGGACACATCTACGACCGGGGCGAGGACGGCAGCGTCTGCCAGTGGGCCAGGGTGCTGGCCTACGAGCCGCCGAACCGGGTGGTGTTCAGCTGGGATATCAACGGGCGCTGGGAGATCGAGACCGACCCCGACAAGACCAGCGAAGTCGAGGTCCGCTTCACCGCGGACGGTCCGGATCGCACCCGCGTCGAACTCGAACATCGCCACCTCGACCGGCATGGTGACGGTTGGGAAGCGGTCAAGGCGGGCGTCGGCAACGAAGGCGGTTGGCCGCACTACTTGCAGCGCTACCTCGACGTCGTCGCACAGGAGGCCTGAACCGGCCGCCGTGGTCGGACTGCTGCGGCGAAAGGCGTTGTCCACGAACCGGTTACCAGGCGACCTAGTGACTTTGTTGCGAGGCGGCGGCGCCCGCGTCGAGGTCGGACAGCGAGAGGGGATGGGTCGGCGGCCGGGTCAAGATTACGGTGCGCTCGGTGCGTAAACCGGCATCGACATGCAGCAGTTCGCCGGGGGCGAGATTGTGCCAGCGCGGGTCGTCGTCCATCCGTTCGCTGGCCACGATCACCGTCGGGGCGTCGGTGAGATCGGCGGACCGCACCCGTACCGTTCCGCCGGATCCCGCATGCTCGAGATGATGGCCCGCGGGACGTTCGAGCACGAACAGGTCGTGTGCGCCCGGGTAGCGCAGGGCCCACAGTTCGGTGGCGGTGGTCAGGATCAGGTTGATCGCGAAAATCGGCAACTGGTCGGCGACCCAGCGCACCGCGCTGGTGAGTCCGGCCGTGACATCGCCGTCGTGCGCGACGATCTGTTGGGTGATCAAAGCGAAGAAGCGCTCGGAGTCCGTGTCGCCGGAGACCAAATCCCGGTACGAGCCCAATTGTTCGTCGAGTCGCGGCAGGTTCTCGATCACACCGTTGTGCGCGAAAATACGCCCGTACTGCGTGAACGGGTGGGTGTTCGGCACGGTCCGCGCGCCGGTGGACGCGTGGCGCACATGAGCGAGAAACGTCGTCGATTCGCGGTGCTTGGCTTCCGCGGCGAACGGGCGATCCTCGAATGCGGCCAGCGGCTGCTTCTCCACCCGTGGCGACCCGTCGCGAGTGAAGGTGCCCAGCCCGGTGCCGTCAGGATTCGTCACGCTCTGCCGTTCGAGACTGTCGGCGGCGTCGAGCAGCCAGAACGTCGCCTTCACCCGTCGCGGGGCCGCTGTCATCCCGAAGAGTCGACACATAGTGATCTGATCGTCGCTGATAGGCCGATCTGTGGTTCAGCCGGGGGCGGGCTTGGTGAGGGCGGCCTCGAACAGCGGCCAGGAGTTGTGCAGGTCCTGTTCCCAGTAACCCCAGGAGTGGGTGCCGACCGGATGGAAGTCGAAGGTCGCGGGAATCCCCAACTGCTGGAAGCGGTCTCGCAGTTGCCGGGTGCACAGGTTCATCACGGCCTCGAGCGGCGCGCCGAACAGGAGCTGCCACGTCGACTGGAGGAGGTCCCCGTGCAGGGCGGCCGGTGTGTCGAGTGGTCCTGGTTGTCCGGTGCCGGTGGAGATGTAGAGGGTGGTGTTGTGGAGTTGGTCGGCGTGCAGGTAGGGGTCGTTGGCGGCCCA